>LQBH01000041.1 GCA_002030015.1 delta proteobacterium MLS_D | reverse complement strand
TGGTTGACCTCCGCAGGTACGTCATGGTATTGATATACCGTTCCCGTCCGGAACTCAACCTCCAGCGTCCCGCTTCCCGCGTCATACCCGATTCCATTAATATTACTCGATACTACATCTACCCGTTCCATGACAGGCTCCTTTCACTGTTATCCTGCTGTTTCGACCTTCACCCTGACTGCTTCTCCAGCCGCGCTCCTGCCGTCCGAGAACGTGACATATGCCCAGAATTTCCACCAGCCCGCAGCGTTCAGATCGTCCGCGCTGGCCATGTCTTTATAAATCACACCGTTTGTTTCATCGCTTACAGACGCGCTCCATTCGCCCGTTGTCCCGTCAGGCTTCTCATATTTGATTTTGGTTGCCTCAGCGTCCGTGATGTCCTGGTACGTCGTAAGCTGTATTCGTAACGCCGTCTGACCGGCAAATATAGTGCTCATATCCGCGACTCCAATTCAAGAGTAGTCGTTATTCGTGATGACAGCGAGAGAGTAGTCGTTATTCGTGATGACAGCGAGAGGATTTCCGTAAGCTGATACTGCGCCCGCCAGAGAAGTGATGCCAACGGTTCAACGGTTACCGCTAATGGATGCTGAATAGCCCCTGTCAAAACCGTTCCCGGAAGCGCCGATATGTCAAGCGGCGACTTTACACTCTGTCCTGTAGTAATATCAGCTTCTAACACTGCCTCCAGCGCCGCCGTAAGCCGTCCCTGGAACTCGCTTCCGGTAATCACACTGACATCAAGCGGCGTCTCGATACTGGCACCGTCCCCGGCCATTGGCCTGATCGACACCGATATCGACTCAACAATGCCTGTTTCGCTGGAATAGGTGAGCTCCACTTCCGCCGTGATAGTCGGAGCGATACCGATAGTGATCATTACCGTCATATCGGCATTCGCCCCCGCGTTCATTTCGCCCGCACTTTTTATTCCGCCCGTTAATCCGGTCTCTGCTGATATCACCGAATCTAATATGCTCGAGCATATTCCTGTACAATCTATTTCGGCCCCGACAGCCGTTGATAACGGTGATTTGATTTCCGCTGGAAAATTGGTTTCGGCTTCTGTCATTATCGATAACGGCGATGTATGTTTCGTAGAATATGCCGTTTCGATTTCGATAGACGGCCCCATACTCACCAAGATATCAACAGGGAAAGAAAGCTCCGCTTCACATGTGGCCGTGAGTGCAGACAGGAGTTCCCCTGTCAAACTGGCGTCAGACATGAGAGACACATCAATGCTTTCCGATATGCCGTCCCCTCCCGCACTCGTCTCTCTCTGCACCGCCCCGATGTCATAACCGCCGTACTGTACGGCTCCTATGTCACGGTAACTCGACATTTACCAAATCCCTCCGTCAGTGCCTGCGGCGAGACAAGGCGAGTCGGACTGCAATGAGAAATCCTCGGAACCGTCTGTTTCTGAAACGAACTTCGGGTCTGATGTGATATTGTCGGAACCCCACGGAGTACCGGAATTTATATCGACTGCGCCTGAAGTGTTGTTACTGAAACAACAATTTTTTAACAAGGCAAAATTTGTATTGCCAGTATTAGTATTAATACCATACCCACCATTCGACCGTATAATACAGCTTTCAATGTTAATACTGTATGCTGCCGAACCAGCTCCGTAGTCGATGCCGTCCCCTCCGTTTCCGAAAATCGTACATCCTTTGATCATTACATTTAGGGTTGCCCTATACCCATCATCACAAATTCCGTCGCCACCGTTGTCATATATGAGGCAGTCAATAATCAATATTCTGTTTCCGCTTCTATCTGCTTCTGCTATGCCGTGGGAAACATTATCGTGTATCGAACATCTAATCCACCATGTGCCGCCTCTGTCAGTGGCGTTGTTTCCATACCCCTTACGTCCGTTATTATCAACCTCACATTCTATAAATTTAAGAGTATGGTCTATTGAATGAGAGTCATAAAAGCCTTCGTACGTCGCTCCGGTAAACCGACAATTTTCCCATATTTCAGGACTACCGTTAGAATGATCGACATTGTGAGATGTGCCGTTTTGTAAAACAAGGTTCTTAAACTGCAAACCGCCAGTTATTGTCTTAAATATTGGCGCCGATGAAATAGACGCTCCGTCGATAGTTGCTCGCGTGTCGTCGTCTGTACCGTCCGAAGCGCACCCCTTAAATTCAATTTGGGAATTGCCTGAACCTGCATTCGTGTCAAAGTCGATTGTGGCAGTCGGACTGTATGTCCCATCCGCTTTGATTAATACCACGTCCCCGGCAACGGCAGTATCGGCGGCTTCCTGTAACGTAAACTCATCGTTGATTGAGCCGTCCCCTCCTCCGGTAGCGGAGGAGCTTGTATAATATGTTGCCATACCTTACCTCAATGCGTTGACTGCCGGTTTCAGGACGGTATTCAGTTTGGCGTTATTGTTCGCTTCCATGTCGGTGACGAACTCCTGCAACCGTGAAATTACCAGTGTGGCGTCATTGCCATTGATCGGCGTACGACCATCATTTGCGGAGCCATCAATGATAAGGTCTGCCGATACGGGAATCTCTGTCCCCATGTTTGTAGCGTACCACTCATCAACTACCTGTTTTGCAATGGTGTATAGTTGCGCCATGCGCTCGGCGGCAGGGCGAATCTTCTCGTTGCTGAACCTGACTGCCTGTGGTGATGTGATATCAGCCATTTCGTTTCCCCCTCTTCCATCCAAACAGCCCGGCGAATATCGCCGCCGCCGCGATAAATAAAGCTATCGTTGTTCTCATTGTTCTACTATGCCTCCGGGATGTCCAATTTGAATTCGGCCGGATTGATGGTGACCGTTTCCTCGTCCTGGACTGTCTTCAGTCCCCAGTTCCGGGCGAAATACAGCTTCAATGATGTCACGCCGCGAACCGCCCAACCGTAGACAGTGTTTGGGCCGCCGGTGGCCGTCCACTCGATACCGGTGCCGGTGTTGTAGACAGACACGATCGGATCGGCTTCGGTCGCCGCCGCGAAATTCGCCTTTGTGAGCGTCTGCTTGGCCAAACCGTTTGTGGTGATCTCGGTCAGATCGGCATTGACCGTATCATCGGCGATAGTGACATCGGTAGAAAACAAAAATATTTCCTTATTCTCCGGCGTCGCGTCATCCTTGAATACGGCGTCCATCATTTCCTGCATGCCCTCGATAAGCGCCTGTGCGCTTCCTGCTGCCATAGTATACCTCGTTCGTTTGTAGGGGCACAATGCCTTGTGCCCGTTATAATATCCCTAATCCGTATTATTCCCCCTTAAAAGGGGGGACGCCGGCGTTAGCCGGAGGGGGGTCTTGTTTTATTGTAGGGGCATAAAATATTATGTCCCTATTTTATGCCCCACATTTTGCCTTATCGGTACGGACCCTTACGAGCCTACCCAAATACGGAACACGTCCTTGCCCTCTTTGACAATATGGCCAAGCTCTTCCCTGGATATCTTGTTATCCTCTAAGGCGGCGCCCAGCACAGTCATAAATTGGCCTGCCTCCACAAACGTCTTCTTTAGTTTTCCGGATAGTGCTCCCAGCGCCCCGGCGATGATACCCACAATGACCGTGATTATCATCGCGATTACTTCAGTCGATAACCAGTTCTTTACGGTCCCGAATATCCCGGCCTCGTATACCGGCCCATCCATATAATTCCCCCCTAACAGGGGGGACACGGCGTAGCCGAGGGGGGTCTCTGCGGTCTGATTGCTCGCGGCCATCAAATCATAGGGGCGCAACGCATCGCGCCCAATCTCCGCCGTCATCTGTCCGGCATCAGGCGGCCCGAAAAACACCGCGATGTCGAACAGCGCGACAGCCGCCAACATCAGCATGATAATGAAAAGTACAAGGCGCATAATGGCCTCCTTTTTGTTAAGGTTTACGCCCGCCACCGGTATGGCTCCGGACGCATGTCAAGGTGAATGCCCCAGGTATAAAGCCCTATTCCTCCGAAATTCAGCGAGAGTGCTATCTTGTAAAGCTCACGCCGTTTATCCTCATCTGTCTCTCCCAGATCAGTTGCGAAGCGCATGTGCCATGAGTTTTCAGTCCCGCCGATCTCTTTGTTGTGATCGGGGCACCGGTACCCCGAATTAACCATTATAGGCTCTCCATAGTCCCGCCTGAGCCGTTCCAGTAGTTCCATATGGATATAGAAGCCCGGCGTAATACGGATCCGTTCACAGCACGGGCAGACAAGTTCCTCTAAACGGAAATGTTCGGTGACATGGCGATTTGCTATAACATCCCCTTCAATATCGCCCCCCCCTAACAGGGGGGATACCGGCTTTAGCCGGAGGGGGGTCTTGTTTATGAACGGTATTTCCACCGGCTCAATTGCTTGCTTTTTTGGCAGCAAGAACGATATCCAATTTCTCATTTATCGCTTCCAGACTTTCTTTCAAAATTCGAATTTCAACCGTATTCGTGACAATCTGATCCCGCGTCCGCTCCGTTTGAAACAGCATGCCGCCCATGAATCCGCCGCATATCGACGTGATCACCAGTATGATGGAAATCATCCACCTGTACCGGTCCTCACGGGTTTTTGCCTGGCAAATCTGTTCCCTCAGATCGTCTTCGCTCACTTTTGCTGCTCCTTCAGCCGCAGATATGCGCTCGCAATCGGCTGTTTGCTGATTTCTGTCGTATAACGGTCTTTGATCCACTGTTGTATCTGATCAACAATCCGTCCGCCGAGTTCATCGATCACCTGCTGCGGCGTCTTGCCCGCCTCTACCGCAATCTCTGCCAGCACTGCCGCTTCGTCTTCGGTGAGCGATATGGTTGTAGCATAGTCCATCGATAACCTCCTTAGAAAGCTGCGAATTGTAAACTTATATCATGGTTTCCTGCACTTCCAGACCGTGATCCACGTGCCGACAAACGCGTTCCGCTTGCGATCTTTCGTCTTGGAAGCACTGGTATAATCATACATTCGATGACACCAAATAACTGAAAGTAGCTTGTTCGGAAAAAAGTCGTCTCGCTCGACGCGGCGCCAGTGCCTAATTCTATGACCGCGCGCTGATCTGAAGTCGGTTGCGGATTCGTAATTACAATATGCGCCAGGTACAAATCTGCTGACAAGCTCGCGATCAGTTGCGTCCATGGACAGAAGGAAAGTGAACCATAGAAATTAATACTTGTAATTGAGCCGTCCTCAACGAATTCAGCGTTGCTGTGCCCCAATGTGGCAAGCGCCTCGAGGGAATGATTCCCCCTGCCGAAATCACTCACGTCAGACACTGCCAGCGTTTGGCCCAGAATCGACCCGTCGGCAACCACGCTGTCGAGCGTCACCGTATTGGAAAACGATTTTCGCCAATATTGTAAGATCGATTCGATGTTAGCGATTTCTAACATGTCAAAGCTCCGTAAAAACCAAACCTACCCAAACGGTTTCATTTGGATATGATTTCGAAAACCGTCCGCTTATGCGTGTGTCTGACGGGAGGGGAATCTGTGGTAGAACAGGGAACAGATATGTGCTTCTGTCGTCAGATACTATGAAACTGGCCCTGAATATTGCCGTTTCGCTTGATGCCGCCCCGGTTCCTATTTCTATAACAATTTCGCAGGAATTGTTCGGATCAGTGACGCCGACGCATACCAAACAGAGCGACCGGTCTGCCGACAGGCTGGCATCGATTTGCGTCCACGTGCCTGAGCTGGTGATGTTGGTCATGGTCGGAGTCCCGGTCGTTCCCTCTTCGAGATAGGACGTGTCATCGCGGCCCATCGTGGCAAGAGCTTCCAGCGAATGGTTCGTCCGGTCGAAATCGCTCACATCCGACACTGCCAGAATCTGGCCCAGAATCGACCCGTCAGAGACTTCGCTGTCAAGGGTTACGGTGCTCGATAGCAGTGTTCGCCATTTCTGTTTTAGGCCTTCTATAAATGGTATGGTGATACTGCTCATGATACCGTCCTTGTGCTGCCCGTTACATTATTCGAGCCGTCATAGCTGAATGTTTCCCTAATAGTTGTTGCTACCGGATCGGTAATTTCGACTTCAACATACTCGACCCTGCCGCCGTTCCCGTCGTCATACGAGACTGTCATCGTAGCGATAGTAGTATCAGAACTGTTTTTATAAGTGACTGTACTGATCCGGTTGCTTCCATCGCGGGAGACTGTATAGGAGCCAGCCAGCGGCAGAAACCCGCCGAAATACGGTAATGCCTCAAGCCGCTGATCGATCTCATTGGTGTTCTCCGTCAGACTGTCGTAATCGCTCTTCTTCGTGCCGTGCCCGATAGTAGCCGACAAGTCTGAAGTAAAACTATAATCTTTACTCATCTATATACCTTCCTTATTGTTCCCCCCTAACAGGGGGGATACCGGCGTCAGCCGGAGGGGGGTCATCTTTTCTCTCAATACCGGCGTCAGCCGGAGGGGGGTCTCACCACCATACGCTCTGTTTCGACGTTTCGTCTTCCGGGTCTGCCAGCCCGTCATCGTCCGTCCAAAACCCCTGCTTCGCACGCTCATCGGCGGTCGCGCTCGAATAGTCAGGCGCGTCGTCATCAACCCAATAACCCGGCAAGATGTGCTGAATGGAATCATACCCGTATATCGTGCAGCTCATGTCCCGGAAGTGTTTCGATATCTCACGGACTAACAGTGGCCTGTTCGTGTAATGGGCGTACGTCAGTCCTATTCGGTCGGAGAGCTGCGTCAGTATGCCGTCTCCAAGCGCCGTAAACTTGATCACATCGATTGCCCTGCTGTACAGAATGATCAGGTGCGCCGCCAGTGCCCGGACATTGCTCTCCTCATACAGCCAGTTAAAATCTATCGTCCTCGATATCACCTGTAGGACATCGTCCTGTATTGCCTCATTGTCCTCCTGGGCGAATGACTGCCACGTATCCGCGACAGGGTCATAGGCGTAGTTGCATTTGATGCGGTTCGCGTAGAGGCCCTCCGGGTCAGATTCGACTTGAAGAGATCCGGATATGATAGTCGTATCGTCGAATGTCCGGTCGATGTTTACTTGCGGTATTCTGTTTTTGACTGTATACTTGTCATCATGTATATAAAGGTCAAAGAGATTCTCTATCGCCAGCTCCTCAATCAGCGTGTCGGTCGATATTTCATCGGCGATATATCGTCGGCACTTAAAATCAGCGAGGTCCATCGCCAGTTGATCATACGAGTCGCCATCAATATTGTCGGTTGATATCCCGATGTAATTCAACTGTATGTCCCGCAATACCAGCGAAGGGTTCTCTATCAGCCCGCCGGACACCTTGCCCTTCACAACAGCCGTGACCTCATCGTTTTGCGGATCGTACGAGCTTATCGTAAAGGTCGCCTCATCGAGGTCTTCATTCGAATGGCTGACTTCCTCATCGTTCTTATAGACTTGTACTATATCCTGTATGGCATGGTCGGCGATTTTGAACTGGTTTGTGGTCGTATCGATGCAGGTGACAGGTATAGGCACATGGACAAGGAAAGACCAGTCCCCGTATACGATGGGGATTGGAGTCCCTTCCGCGCCGTCCTCTAAATTCGGATAGTTTGTCACCCAGTATTTGTTTTCGGGCAGGTCAACCTTGTCCTTGTTCCGCGCGTCCCGGAGTTCTATGCGGACCTCGGTCCGGTCAAATCCGATGCCGCCGGGAAATTTGATTACCCCGTGAAAGTCAATCGTATAGTCCGCGATGTCCCGCCCGACGCCCACATAGACAAAAACATTCCGGTTTCCCCACGTATAGTCCTGCAGAAGCCCCCGGATGGTCAAATCGGCGTCCTCTAACGTGATAGTCAGCGTCGACGCCCGCTGCTTCGGCGCCGTGAACGAGGAGAACGCCCGCTGTAGAGTCGATATCAGAAGCCGCCCCTCATAAAACTGCCCGTTGCTCATCGAGAGGTGCTGGTCGGCGTAATACAGTGTCAGGCCGTCCAGTTCGATCTGTATGAGGACATGCGCGTCCATGACCGGTGTCGGCGTCAGCGTCATGCGACCTTCTCCTCGAATGTGATCGGCACATCGCCGTATTCCAATGCCCGAAGCGTCTGAGTAAGCGGCGTGGTTATTTTGCAATAAAGCGTATCTTCGTTCGGATAGTCGTCCGGGTCAAGGGCGAAAACAAGAGGGTGTATGTTCTTGACATCTCTGAATATATCGATGAGTTCTTCCTGCTGGTCACGGTCGATGTCGGCGAATGTCACATCGAACACCCGGTAAACATCACGCTCGATGGCGTACCCCTGGCGTCCCTCTGATTCCTGAAGTATTGACGGGTCGATAAGCTGTTTTTGAACTTCCTGTGTCACATTGACCCCAGGCTCGTAGTATTCTCCGGCGCATATTCTGCCGGCCTCGATATATCCGTCAGGATTCGAGCCGTCGGCGATTGTGATATGCCAGTACCGGTATGTTTTGTCCAGGAAAAGAATGATGACATGATCATCGATAGTAAGCGCCTGGCTGTAGTCCGGATCGCCCCACGAATCGGCGGTATGTCCTTGCAGCAAAACCGTAGCGTCGCCGGTCAGATTGTGCCCGAATATCGCAAGCATCGTGATCTTCGTCGCGGCCCCCAAATCAAACGTGATCCACTCCGCGCTGTCGCCCGTTGTCCGCCACTTTTTCGCTATGAAATCGTGTACGGCGTTATCGTCCGGAAGCCCGGTCACCTCGCTCGAGGAGGTTATCGTCCCGCTGTCGAACAGAAAGTCATAAAGTATCCGTACATTGCTCATCTATAAATCCCTTCCTTTCATTCCCCCCTAAAAGGGGGGATACCGGCTTTAGCCGGAGGGGGGGTCTTCTTTTCTCTCAACACCGGCGATCGTTTCCCCGCAGGGGCGCAACAACATCATCTCATCGCGTATCTGATGCCCGATTCATGTATGACCTCGACGCCCGCTTCGCTCGTTCGCTTGAGCATCGGGATGATACGGTTCTCGAACACCCGCTCTACATCCTCGCCGTCCCATGCCTGTATCGTGATATACATCGTATTTCCAACGCTGCCGCCCGCGTTCAGTCTCCGAAGCCCTTCCGAACCGATGTTGCTCATCGCCATGCGGTTCAATACGCCTTCGCCTGAAAGCCCCAGGAATAAACCTTCGTTGCTGATCATGCCGCCGGTATGATAAGCCGCGCCGGGATTGGTGTTGAGATAGTCCCAATACCCTTTTGTAACAAGCCAGTCTATTAATTTCTGCTGATCGCTTTTCCCGGGGATATCGTTAACGTTGAAAGAGATTGGGCCGGAGTCTGTATTGCCATACGTATATAAATAGTTGTCATGCATTTCCTGTAACGTTCCCAGTTCTACGGCGCTCAAATTGTACTCATCTTTTAGGGTGTCCCATATTTTGTCAATTTTCCATTTGAGCATATCAGTGTCGCTTTCGTATTTTGGGTACCCCGGCAAATACGTTGACCCCGGCGGACCGCTCGGGGTTGGCGTCGGGTTTGTAATCGGCGGTGATGTCGGCCCGCCTCCCGGCATATTGTAATTCACGCCGTTGATTTTAGTAGAAACGCCTTTTCCGGAGCCGTAAATTGATTTCCACATGTTGTTAGCCCCGGAAATGACTTCGTTAAAAAATTGAATGAAATAGTTATTCATCAATTGGTTATACAGCAGTGTGTTGAGCGACTGCCATATCGAACCCGGTGGGGTTGCGACGCTTGTCCACATACTTGCTGCTTTCGCGGCGATGTCGGAAAAGAACGGCTGAAACAGCATGCTTATATAGGTGTCAAAGAGAACATAGCGCATCGTGTTCCACGCCGTCCCTGG
>LQBH01000040.1 GCA_002030015.1 delta proteobacterium MLS_D | reverse complement strand
CTTCGTAACGTACAAATCGGGCCAGCCCCAGATTACTGAGGTGTAATGCGAAAGCCACGCTTTTTCGCCAGTTGCGAACATTGTACAGGGTCGGACGGACATTGCCCGCATAGTGGTTGCCCCGGCCGTAATTCATGGAAGTGATAACATCCCGGGGGTCGCGCACTACTATAATTATTTTGAATCCCTGTTGTGCAAGATACGGGGTAAATTCTTCACACAGGACTTCTTTGGCGCCCAATATTGGAGATTCACTTTCACCCCCGATATCAAACCAGATATCAGGCAATATGTCCTTTAAGTAGCCAGAGTAGTGTTTGTTGCCACCCGCCTTATCCGGCAAGGTCGGTCGATAGGATTCGAGAAACGCCATAAAATCATCAGGAGTATATCTGGTTTCACCAAAGAGGGGTTCCAGGGGATACCGCTCCGGATTCTGTTCCAGGGATGTCAGGAAGGCGTTCTTCACTTCAGTGAAAATCGTCATACAGGGTTGATAGAGTATGCGGACCGAACTGCTTGTATTAATGAGATTCCCCAGTAACGTCGTTCCGGATCTCAGCATACCGGTAATGAACAATCCTGGAAGAACGTTATTATTCATTTCAGCGCTTTTCCCGATCCCCTTCACTGTTCCGCCATCCCCAGATATACCACGGAGCTTCCGGCCCGACATGAAAAAGCAGATCGAGGACCGTTACCCCGTGGACAAAAGGAGGGTACTGTTGTTCATATTCAGGATACCCACTGTAATCCATCCACGACAATTCAATCCCCGCTTTATCAAAAAGGTCCGCTTGAATGTAGTTCTTTGCCGCCGGACCTGATATGTATCCTCCTGCGCCAGCTTGCATACAGAGGTCGACCAGGCGCTCTGTTTTCCCCGCGCCTAAACGATAATCCCAGGAATTGCTGATTTTTGTCGTAATACCTAGATAGGAACACACGGCTTCGATAAAAGTCCGGTTAAGTTCTGAAAGGTTCTCGTGAATTGTTCTCGTATACAATGGCTCGAAAAGTGCGGCAATCTCCTCAAAATAAGGGGTCCGGCTGTAATTTTGGTACAGTGTTTTCCAATGCTTAATCTGCCATTTTGCATTCGGTATTGCTACTTCACGGATTCGACGGTTGATATTTTGTCCAACCGGAATGGTCAACCATTCGACACCCGCTCTGGTTTTAATCGTGTTACGATTCCGCCAGTCATTCTTCGTATACTGCATATCATCATACAGAATGAACTCATCTACTTTATTGATGAGATCAAAATAGCCTTTCCACGGAATATAATTTGACTGGAGAATAGCAATTTTTTTCATTCTTCGCCTCGTGCTGCTCAAGACTGCCTATAGAATTCGTACACCGATTCGACCACGTGACTCACATCATCTTCCGTCATATCGTAATACAGGGGAAGACGCAGCAGGCGGTCGCTTATATCATCTGTAACGATCATGTCACCACTGGTTCGACACAAGCGCCTGCCTGCAGGCGACGAATGAAGCGGTACATAATGAAATATTGCCTTTATGCCATCACTCTGAAGATGTCCCATCAGCGCATTGCGTTCTTTCAGTCCGCCCGTCAGAATGTAGCACAAATGACCGTTTCCCGTGGAGTCTTCAGATATAGACGGAATTTGAATCCGCCCTGCCTGAACCAACGGCCAGAAACGTTCCAGGTAACAGGCATAAATATGACGACGCTTGGCGATGATTTTTTCTGCTTCTTCCAGTTGTGCAAAAAGAAATGCCGCCGTAAGTTCACTTGGCAGATAGGATGACCCTATGTCCTGCCAGGTATATTTGTCCACTTCGCCACGGAAAAAACGGCTGCGGTCCGTTCCTTTTTCCCTGATGATCTCTGCACGCTGAATGAATCGATCATCGTTTACCAATAACGCACCGCCTTCACCTGATATGATGTTCTTCGTTTCGTGAAAGGAAAAGCAGCCGAAATGACCCACCGTCCCGAGATATCTGTCTTTCCAGGAAGAAAGCAACGCCTGGGCTGCATCTTCAATAACCATGAGGCCGTGTTTTTTTGCAACCGCCATAATTTCGTCCATTTCGCAGGACTTTCCGGCGTAATGCACGGGGACGATCGCTTTTGTCTTTGACGTAATGGTCCCCTCGATAAGTTTTTCATCCATGTTCAATGTATCAGGGCGGATATCGACAAATACCGGAACTCCCCCGCGCAGCACAAAGGCGTTGGCCGTGGACACAAAGGTGAACGAAGGCATGATAACCTCGTCGCCTGGACCGATGTCGCAGAGAATGGCCGCCATTTCCAAGGCCGCAGTGCCCGAGTGGGTGAGCAGCGCCTTTTTGCATCCCAGGTGCTTTTCAAGCCAGTCGTGGCATTTTCTCGTAAACACACCATCACCGGCCGTACGCGATTCAACCAGAACCGCCTGGGCGATGTAAGATAGTTCCTTGCCGACTATGAACGGTTTGTTAAAGGGTGTGGATATTTTTTGAGACATGGTTTTCCTCAGAGACCGTATCTTTTTGATAGAGTAAAGTATGTGTTATCTGGTGTTATAAAAAGAGAGAACACAGGACTTTGCAAAATTAATTTTCCAATTGTCTACTTTTCAGGGAAGCTTACATTGCCATACAAAGTCCTTTTGGCCCCAAAATGTAAAGCTGTCAGAGTACTCGAGCAACAACGGGATTTAGTCAGGGTAAATTATCCGTCAAGGTGCGCAACCGTGAAACGTCTCCCCAAAAGGCCATGGGTTCATAATCCGGGTAAGGATAATGGCCGAGATTCAGCCGCAGGTTTTTCCCCCGCCGCTCCAGATGGTCCTCGACGAGACTTCTCACGGAGCGGGGACAACCGTTGCAGATATTAACGATTCCGTCGAACGTGCGGTGTTCTAGAATAGCGGCGAGATAATCAGCTGCCTGATCTATGGACAGATAATCGCGCAGTTGCTCGCCACCGGACATATCAAATACGGAGTCGCCCTCTTCAATCGCCCGATCCAACTGAGCAAGCAGGCTGTTCGGATTCTGTCCTTCACCGTAGAGGTAAAACAACCGCGCCCACTTCAGGTTGAAAGGTGTTTCCGTTTGCAGCATTTGCAGAAATTTGCGCAGCGTATCCTTTGCCAGGGCGTAGGGTATTTCGGGCCGGGTCGCCATTGTTTCTTTCAGAATGCCCGACCGCATGCCGTATTCGAGACAGGTTCCCGTAACCAGTATATGGCCGTATCCATCCGCGACAAGAGATTTAAGAAAGCGGTAATCAGCGGGAAGATTGACCTCGTAGTGAAAGAGTTCCTTGTAATTGGGCAAGCCGGGCCATGCAAGATGGGCTACAATATCTGCGTCGCCGAAAATTTCCCGGGGAGAGGATGTAAGATTGTGAATGTCACAGGATACGAATCGGCATTTGTCGTACCACGGCATGGTTTTAATCCTGTTTTCATCACGATCCACCGCGGTTATGCTGTGGCCACGCGAAAGCAATGCCGAAACAAGATGATGTCCCACAAATCCTGCGGCTCCTGTAACAATAATATTCATCGCAACATCTCCATCTCCGGCACGGCTACGGCGAAGCCTCCTCCCCATTCCTTCACGTAGTCATGCTGTTCAACGATTTCACCGGCTATATTCCAGGGTAAAATCAAAATGGTGTCCGGTTTTTGTTCTTTCAGAACCTCGGGTGAAACGATTGGAATATGGCTCCCCGGGAGGAATTTGCCCTGCTTCGAGGGGGCCGCATCACAGACATACGATATGAGATCGGGCTTGATCCCGGCATAATTTAGAAGCGTGTTTCCTTTCGCCGCCGCGCCGTATGCCGCCACCTTTTTCCCCAGGCGTTTCTGTTCGATAAGAAACAAAACCAGGTCATCCTTTATATGCGCCGCTCTCTTTTGAAAAGCTCGCACGGTCTCAGGTTTCCGAAGACCGTGCCGTTCTTCTTCTGCGATAATTGCCGAAACCGCTTCCGTGGTCGGTCGGGGATCTCCCGTGTGACAGCCGTATACGCGAAGGCTGCCCCCATGAGTGGACAGTTCTTCTACATCAAAAACCCTTAACCCTTCAGATTTAAAGATTCGAGTTACCGTAAAAAGCGACAGGTATGAGTAATGCTCGTGATAAATCGTATCGAACTGAGTCCTCTCGATAAGACGCATGACGTGCGGAAATTCGAGGGTGACAGTCCCGCCGTCCTTGAGAGCAGCCTTGAGACCGCCGGTAAAATCATTGATATCAGGTACATGGGCGTAGACATTGTTGCCGATGATCAGATCGGCCTGCCTGCCCTGCCGGGCAAGTTCTTTTCCCAAAGCGGTTCCGAAAAATTCCCGCATCACGGGGATGCCCAACTTTTCCGCCGCGTCCGCAGTTCCTCCCGTGGGCTCGATACCGAGGCACGGAATACCGGCGGCAACAAAGTTCTTAAGCAGGTAGCCGTCGTTGGAGGCTATTTCAATAACGAAGCTCTGTGCGTCAAGATTCAGACGTTTTCTGATCATGGAACTGTAACGGGCCGCGTGATCAAGCCAGCTTGTCGATGTGGAAGAAAAATAGGCGTAGTCGTCGCGGAAAAGCTCGTCGGCCGGGGTATAATCCTCAGTCTGAACCAGGCCGCAGTTTTCACAGGCAAACACTTTCAGCGGAAAATAAAATTCGGGTTTATGAAGATCATCTGAGCTAAGGTAAGCATTCGACGGCGGCGCGAACCCGAGATCGATAAACACGTGTTGCAGGGAGTTTTTGCAGTGACGACACTTCATGATGAAATTCCCTGAAAGTCGGGTTGAAGAAAAGGGTGGGATTTATCTCGATCGGATAGTTCGGTAATCGGCAGAGGCCATTCGATGCCTATAAGAGGATCGTTCACATTGAGCGCGCCTTCAGCACGTGGCTCAAAAGACGCCGTATGAAAATAGAGTAATTCGCAGTCATCGGCCAGCGCCTGAAACCCGTGAGCGAATCCTTCAGGGATGGACAGGCTTTTTAGATTATCCGCGGTGAGAATTTCTCCATGCCACTGCAAAAACGACGGGGATTCCTTCCTGATGTCAACAGCCACGTCGAATATTGCTCCCCGAAGGCAGGTTATTATTTTCCACTCGGCGTTGGGCGGATGCTGAAAATGCAATCCCCGCGCCGTTCCTTTTTTTCTGGTGAGCGTGTGATTGATCTGGACGACTGGTTTGCCAAGACCCGCTTGGCTGAACTCATCGGCGCAATACAGGCGGCTAAGAAAACCGCGTTCGTCGGAGACAGACGTTCTCTGGATAACCGTCAGGCCTTGGAGAGGTGTTGCTTTGATGGTAAACCGTTTTTCCATCATGGAATTCCTAGCGAGTGCTTCCGATATGTTCGTATTCGGCAATCTGCTTTAGTGAAACATCACGCATATCCTGACCCCGCCGCCACGCCTCGTACCATTCAAGCGTCTTATCCAGCGCGGTGTCCAGGTTCCAGCGGGGCTTCCATCCGAGGCGGGCCCGTGCCTTACTGCTGTCGAGCTTCAGGTAAAGGGTCTCGTGCGGGTGAAAGTTCGTATCCTGCTTCCACTCGAAATCAGAAATATTTTCCGCTATGCGGTCGACTATCCAGCTTACAGGTCGAGCTTCATCGGTGTCCGGTCCGAAGTTCCAGGCTTCCGCGAAGGCCGAACCGTCCGTCGATAAACGCTTTGCAAGATTCAAGTAACCCGACAGGGGATCCAGAACATGTTGCCAGGGACGGACGGCCGAAGGATTACGGACAAGAATGTTTTCTCCCGATGTAAGAGCGCGCACACAGTCCGGGATAAGTCGGTCTTTCGCCCAGTCACCGCCCCCGATGACATTGCCCGCGCGAACCGTTGCGAGCGAAGGACCTTCGGGGTTGTCCGTGAAAAACGAACGGCGGTACGCGGCGGATACAAGTTCAGCCGAAGCCTTGCTGGACGAATAGGGATCGTGGCCCCCCAGAGGTTCATCTTCCCGGTATCCCCACACCCATTCACGGTTTTCATAACACTTGTCAGTAGTTACAACTATAACCGCTTTGATGCCGGTCATCCGACGAACCGCCTCCAGTAAATTCACCGTGCCCATCACGTTGGTCGAATAGGTCGATACCGGGTCGGCATAAGAGTCGAGTACTATTGCCTGGGCGGCCAGATGTATAACAATTTCAGGAGCGGTGTCCCGAAGAGTTGCTTCCAGCAATTCCAGATTCCGCACATCTCCCGTAATGGATCGGACCAGCTCATGTAATCCCGTAAGCCGGTACAGGCTCGGTTCGGTCGGCGGAGTAAGTGAGTACCCGGTAACCTGCGCGCCGAGTCGATGCAGCCAGAGAGAGAGCCACGATCCTTTGAAGCCTGTGTGTCCTGTCACAAACACTCGTTTGTCATGAAAATAATTATCGAGCATAATTGTTCACCAGACCTTCCAGCGGGCCGTGCCGGAATCCCAGATTCTGTTGAGATATTCCATGTCTCTCATTGTATCCATACACGCCCAGAAACCGGGGTGCTTGTACGCCATCAGTTCCCCCTGCCGGGCGATTTCCTCGAGGGGTCCGATTTCCAGGTCACAGGATTCGGAAGGGGTCAAGTAATTAAATACTGCTTTATTGAATACAAAAAAACCGCCGTTGATGAGCGCGCCCCCTTCACGGGGTTTCTCGCTGAATGAAATCACGCGGTCGTCCTCGGCTTTCATCTCTCCGAAACGTGACGCGATATTGACGGCCGTGACAGTCGCCATTTTTCCATGGGAACGGTGAAAAGCAAGCAGGGCGTTGATATCGACGTCGGCGATGCCGTCTCCGTAGGTCAACATGAAGGTGTCGTCGGGAATGTACCGTTCCACCCGTTTCAGCCGCCCGCCCTTCAGGGTTTTCTCTCCCGTGTCGGCCAGGGTTATTTTCCATCCGGCTTCATCGTGCGCATGATGAATGGTTGTTTTCTCGGGCTGGCCCAGCTCGATGGTGACGTCATTATTCATCAGTTCATAATGGCAGAAATAATTTTTGATCATCTCGCCCCGGTATCCAAGAGCAAGAACAAACTCGTGGAAACCGAACTGCGCGTAATATTTCATGATGTGCCAGAGAATGGGGCGCTCCCCGATATTGACCATCGGCTTCGGGCGGAATTCCGTTTCCTCCCGCAGACGCGTTCCGGCGCCTCCGCACAGAATGACTACTTTCAGATTATCCGGCATGGTTCGTCTCCTGACATAACATTCGTAAATATAACATTACATAATCCCGAAGAAAGATTCACAGCCGCTTTAACTGCTCGATCGCCTCGTCCATTGCGTCCTGGTTGTTGCCTATGAAGAGCCCATGGGTGTGTATGTGATCGGCGTTATCAAGAGTTCCGTGGATATCGGCATTCAGGTATTTCATCACGTCGTTGCGCGTGAAGTTGCCCGCGACAATCGGCCGGCATTCAAAACCGAGGTGTTCGAGACGCCGCATTAAGTCCCGGCGCTCCAGCTTCGATCCTTGACGGATCACCATGCTGAATCCGAACCAGCTGCTTTGCCCGATTTCTTTCTGAATCATGATATCGGGATGATCTTCCAGAACCTGACGAATCAGTGCCGCGTTTCTTCTTCGGCGGTCGATCATGGCGGGTAATTTTTTTAATTGTTCAATTCCTGTTGCCCCGGAAAGCTCGAGTGGTCTCACATTATAGCCCGGCAGCACAAACCGGTAAGATTCCACGAAGGGATCGTCGCTTTTTGTGCCGGTCACCCGGTTGACGGAGGGAAGATCCCTGGTCCATCCGTGGGCTCGAAGGGAAAGCAGGATGTGATACAGCTCTTCGTCGTCTGTTACAACCAGGCCGCCTTCCATGGTTGACATGTGGTGAGAAAAGAAGGAACTGAAACTGGACATTACCCCGAATGTTCCCGTCTTACTGCCGTTGAACTCGGCCCCCATGGCCTCGCAATTGTCTTCGATCAGCCGAATACTCAGACCTTTCGTCGCGTGTGAGATGCGGTCGAAATCATTGGGATTGCCCAGCAGGTTCACCGCCATGACAAGACGCGTTCGATCGTTCAGCGCCGATTCGAGCTGGTCAAGATCGTAATTCAGTGTTTCCGCGTCGATGTCCACGAACCGCAGCGCGAGGCCGTACTGGTGAAACGGGAAATAGGTCGTGCTCCATGCGACGGCGGGAACGATCACTTCGTCGCCCGGTCTGAGCGGGTCGGTGCCCGTATAGAAGAGTGCCGCCGTCATGAGCAGGTTTGCCGATGATCCGGAGTTCACCATAACGGCGTAACGTCTGCCGATATAGTGAGCGAAATGCTCCTCGAAAGTTCGCACCCGTTTGCCCATGGTGAACATGCCGGATTCGATCACCTGTTGAACGGCCTCGTATTCCGCCCTGTCCCAGCTTGAGGTGGCGAGCCTGTATTTATAACTCATTGTTCAGCACCTTGCGGTAAAACCGATACGTTTCGGTGATTCCCTGTTTCAATCCCGTCGAAGGCTTCCAGCCCCATCTGTTCTGTCGTTCGATACTCACAAGCTTTTGACGCATTCCCACAGGCTTGTCAATGTTGTGCACGAAACAGCCCGCCCAGCCGACAACTTCCGCCACGGCCCGGTAGTACTCGTTGATGGTATAGTCGTATCCCGGGCCAAGATTCATTACGTCCGGCAGCGAATCAATATCGTCACATGCCTTCATCACCGCGTCGGCCAGATCGCCGGCGTACATGAATTCCCGCCGGGCCTCTCCGTCGCCCCAGATTTCGACGGTGTCCTTTCCGGTTGCCTTCGCGTGGTGTATCTTCTCTATAACGGCGGGGACCAGATGTGACCGTTCCGGATCGAACGAATCGTACCTTCCGTAAAGGTTACACGGGACGAGCGTTTTGTATTGAAACGCCGGGTTTTCCCGCGCGATATATTGACAGAGACGCGTGGCAAATATCTTGGCCAGGGCGTAGCCTTCATTGGTCGGCTCCAGTTCGCCGGTCAGGATCAAATCTTCCGTCAGCGGATTGGGCGCGTTTCGCGGATACATGCATGAACTTGCCAGGTTCAGCAACGTCGAAACGCCCGCTTCACGGGCCGCCATTATGACGTTGCGCCCGATGTCGGTATTGGTCACCAGAAAATCAACGGGGCGGGCGATGTTGGCCTGTATGCCCCCCACACGACCGGCGGCGTGAATAACGATGTCCGGTCTGCAACCATCCATGTAGCGGCGGGTCGCCTGGTAATTCGTCAGGTCCAGCTCGGCGCTGGACGGCGCGGTGATCTCCCATTCACGGGCCCTGGGGTGTTCGAGGATGTTCGATCCCACCATGCCCCATCCTCCGGTCAGAAGGATACGTCCCTTTGTCCTGTTCTGTGAAGCAGTCATGTCGTTTTCAACAATTTCCCGATTACGCCGACGTTGGCAGGAGGCCTTTGAATAATACCCTTTTTTCGCACACCGGGCGCGGTCCGGCAAGCCGTTATGACACTCTTCCTTCCTTTCCCCCTTTGAAAGGGGGAATACAAGGAGGGTGTATCAACAAAGAAACTGGATACCGGCCTTCGCCGTCTGCAGTGCCTGTAAGGGTATATGGCAACATTGCTGGTTTTGTGAAATTCTGCAAAAGTCTACGTCAATGCCGTTATGCCGGACCCCGGATCAGGTCCGGGACAGGCCCGATCCGGCATCCAGTTTTATCAAGTATTTTCTGGATACCGGCCTTCGCCGGTATGACGAAATGAGGTCCGTGCGCCAACCGGCCTCCGCCGTTATGACACTTTTCCTTCCTTTCCCCCCTTGAAGGGGGGAACACAAGGGGGGTGTGTCATGAAAGAAAATGAATACCGGTTTTCGTTGTCTGCAGCGTCCGTAAGGGTATATGGCAACATTGCTGGTTTTGTGAAATTCTGCAAAAGTCTACGTCAATGCTGTTATGCCGGACCCCGGATCAGGTCCGGGACAGGCCCGATACGGCATCCAGTTTTATCAAGTACTTTCTGGATACCGGCCTTCGCCGGTATGACGAAATGAGGTCCGTGCGCCAATCGGCGCCTCCGACGGCATGACACCCTTCCTTCTTTTCCCCCCTTGAAGGGGGAACACAAGGGGGGTGTATTACGAAAAAAACAGAATACCGGTTTTCTCAGTCATGACAAAACGTAAGGTTCTGCAAGTCCACAACTCGCGGCGCGCTGCCGTTACTGTGTGGTATCATCCCGTCACCGTGCATCCCTGCCGCCGCACTCATACCCCGCGTCCACCAGGGTGCGTTCCTTTTTCGCCTGTTCCAGGTCGGCGGCGACCATCATGTCGATCAGGTCCGAAAATCGTACCTGAGGTTCCCAATCCAGCACCCGACGGGCCCTGGAGGCGTCTCCCAGCAGCACGTCGACTTCCGTGGGCCTGTAGTAGCGTTCGTCGATCTTGACGTAGTCGCTGAAATCCAGATCCAGCCGTTTGAACACCTCTTCGGCGAATTCCCGTACTGAGTGGGTTTCGCCGGTAGCGACCACGTAATCATCGGGTTTGTCCTGTTGCAGCATGCGCCACATGGCTTCCACGTAGTCACCGGCATAGCCCCAGTCGCGCTTGGCATCGAGATTGCCCAGGTACAGAGCGTCCTGCAGGCCCATTTTGATACGGGTTGCCGCACGGGTGATCTTCCGAGTCACAAAGGTTTCACCCCGGCGAGGGGATTCGTGGTTGAAGAGGATGCCGTTGCAGGCGAAAATGCCGTAGGCGTCGCGGTAATTGCGTGCCACGTAATAGGCGTAAACCTTGGCGGCCGCGTAGG
>LQBH01000039.1 GCA_002030015.1 delta proteobacterium MLS_D | reverse complement strand
CAAAGCGGCCACCCTCGCACTTGAACCGCTTCGCCAAGAAGCTCTGGAAGGAAGTGTGTCAGGAAATGATCGACGTGGGGGTCTTGACGGTCGTCGACTGGTCGGCCTTCGAGTTGTGCTGTGAGGCTTACGGACAATACCGGGAATTGCACGACGCGATCTATCACGTTGTCGAAGACGGCAAGCGGCGGAAGAGGGGACTGGCGGAATACCTGGACGGCAGGAACTCGCAGACGTCTCCCGAGCTGACGGCAATGCACAAAGCTATCGAGTCGTTCCTGAAATACTCGAACGTCCTCGGGCTTAACCCGGTGTCGAGAAACAGGATCGACTTGAAAGAAAAAGAGAAAGAGAAAAAAGACCCCATGGAGGATATGTGGAATGAAGCGGCGAAGTAATTATTTACTTGCCGTTTTTTTTATCATCATGGCACAGACAGCATACACGGCGGAATGGTACATGGATCAGGTTCTCACCGAAAAAGAGGTTGTCGGGAAATATGTGCGCCTGGCGGTCGAGCGTCATGTCAATGATCTTGAGCGGGCAAAGACGGACGAATTCCCGTATCGGTTTAACCGGGAGAAAGCAATCAGGAAGATCCGCTTCACCCAGGAGCTCAGGCACACCAAGGGTGAGTGGGCGGCACGACGACAGAAGCTATCCCTTGAGCCATGGCAGCAGTTTATTGACTGGGTTGTCTACGGTTGGGAGCGGAAAGATAACGGTCTCCGGAGGTTTACCAAGGTCTACGAAGAAGAGGCCCGGAAGAACGGGAAGACAACCCGGGGAGCTGCGGCGGCAAATTATGCCCTTACCGTCGACGGAGAAGCCGGGGCGGAGGTCTACTTCATCGCCACAAAGAAAGATCAGGCAAAGATAGCCTGGTCCGAAGCTGAGCGGCAAATACAGAAACACCCTTTCCTCCGAACGAAGACGAAGACATACAAGATGAACTCGACTGTCGTCATTCCCGGGACAGCAACGCTCATGCGGCCCCTGGGACAGGACAGTGATACCGAGGATGGCCTGAATCCTCACTTTGTGCTGGTGGACGAATACCATGCACACCCGACGAATGAACTGATCAACGTGATGGAATCCGGTATGGGTGCCCGACAGCAGCCGATGACCTACATCATCACGACCGCCGGTTTCGACAAAAACAAGCCGTGTTTTCAGGAAGAGCGGCAGCTTGTCGTCGATATCCTTGAGCGAAATATTAACCCGGTTCCGGAGACGATCTTCGGGATCATCTTTTCGCTGGACGATGATGACGACTGGACGAATGAGAATGTCTGGGTGAAAGCGAATCCGAACCTCGGTGTGTCTGTATCCTGGGACTACCTACGGAAGCAGGTCAACGAGGCCCTACTCTCCCCGGCGAAACAGAACAACGTCATGACGAAGCACTTCAACGTATGGACGCAAGCAACCAGCCGGTGGATCGGATCGGAAGCCTGGGCGGCCTGTAGCGGTAAAGTGTTCGAGGAAAAACTCGCCGGTCGTCCCTGTTATGCGGCGATGGACTTATCGACAAACATCGACCTCACCGCCTGGGTCCTCTGCTTTCCTCCTCTTCCGGGAGAAAAAGAATTCCAGTTTGTCTATCGGTTTTTTATCCCGAACGACAACATCCTGGAGAAACAGCGGAAAGACAAGGTTCCGTACCTGCACTGGAAAAACCGGGGCTATGTGATCGCCACGGACGGGAACGTGATCGACTACGACTACATCGAAGCGCAGATAAAAAGCGACGCGGAGAAATTCAAGATCCGAGAGGTCGCCTATGACCCGTGGAACGCAACCGAGATTGTGAACCACCTTTCACAGCAGGTGGAGATGGTTCCCTTCCGGCAAGGCTTCGCGTCGATGAGTGCGCCGTCGAAAGACTTCGAGAAAAGAATTCTTTCCGGGGAGATCGCGCACTCAGATAACCCGGTGATGACCTGGATGATTTCCTGCACCGAGGTGAAGACAGATCCGGCTGGGAATATCAAGCCGGTAAAGCCGGACCGGGGGAAAACAGGGAAACGGATAGACGGCGTTATCGCGTCGATCATGGCGCTTGATCGGGCCGTCCATAACGAAGCAGGCGGCATCTCAATATACGAATCGCAGGGGGTCCGCGCGATATGAAAATATTTGACAGAATCCGGGCGGCGGGGCGAGCCTTCCGTGACGGCGAATACTGGGAACAGTTTGTCGGCAAAACCGGCAACAGCTACGCCGGAGTAACGGTCAACGAAAGGACCGCGAAAAACTACTCTCCGGTCTTTGCGTGTGTATCCCTGGCATCCGAAACGATATCCACCCTACCGATAGGGCTCTACGAGAAGACCGAAGATGGCCGGAAGCCGAGAACGGATCACCCGCTCTATGGACTTCTCCACGACAGGGCAAATGCGTCGATGAGCGCCCAGACATTCCGCGAAATCATGCAATGGAACTGCGAGCTGCGGGGGATAGCCCTGGCACGGAAGATGAAAACGGGGTATGGGAAGATCCGGGAACTCTGGCCTATGAGCCCGGATATCATCGAGCAGGTATATGCCGATCCGAAAACGGGTCGGCTTTTTTTTAAGCAAAAAGATGGCGTCATCCTATCGCAGGATGACGTTTTTTATTTCTACGGGCCCGGAACGGACGGAATAAGCCCTGTTAGCAGGATAACGCTGGCGAAGCAGTCCCTTTCCGTAGGCATGGCGGCGGAAGAATATGGCCGCCGCTACTTCTCCGAGGGGACGAATATCGGCGGGTTTATCCGCCGGCCGGACGGTAAAAGCCTGTCTGACGAAGCCTTCGAGCGCCTCCGGAAGCAGATGAATCAGAAATACCAGGGATTAAAGAACTCCCACGGCCTGATCATCCTGGAAGAGGGGGCGGAATACCAGAAGGTCGGCTTGTCGAATAACGACAGCCAGTTTCTTGAGACCCGCCGCTTCCAGGTGGAAGAGGTGTGTCGCTGGTTCGGCATGAAGCCGCACATGATCGCCGACCTGTCACACGCCACCTACTCGAATATCGAGCACCAGGGGATCGAGGCGGTCCGGTATACCTGGCGGCCCCGATGCGTGAGATGGGAACAGGCTATCAATACCCAGCTCATAACCGAGCGGAACCTCTACGCCGAGCACAACCTTGACGGTCTCATGCGGGGCGATCTTCCCTCTCAGGCTCAGGCGTGGCACGCGCTCATACAGGACGGAGTTCTCAACGCCGACGAGGTCCGGCAGATGCTGAATATGAACCCGCAGGAAGGCGGCCAGGGGAAAGTCTACTTCATGCCCCTGAACATGATCGACAAGGCGAACCCCCCGGACTATAGCGAGCCCGCACCCGAGCCGGAAGCAGATCCCGATCCTGTCCCGGAGCCGGAATCGAAAAGCGCAAAGCCGGGAGAGCTTCGGGCTGAACAGCGTCGGGTTGTGGATCATCGGCGGAAAGTAGCCGAGAGCTTTCGGCGGAAATATTCGACCCTGGCGAAGAACATCGTCGAGAAAGACGCGGCACTTATTCGTCAGAAGCTGGAAGAACTGGAAGACGAGCCTTTCCGTGGCTGGCTTGCCTCCGAGTACGTGAAGGAATTCGCCAAGACGGTCAAAGAGGATTCAACTCCCGTGTTCACCGCCTACGCGATGGCCCTGGTCCCGGCGATCAGTGAAGAGGTCGGAGAGGTAGACAGCGAGCGATACGAGGCTTTCACCGACGCCTACATCAAGACGTTCTCCACCCGGTACGGAGCACGGACACAGAAGAAAGTCAAAGCCCTGCTTGACGCGGAAGATCCCCGGGAAGCCATCGAGGAGCAACTGTCGGCATGGGAAGAGACCCGAGCGGACGATCTGCAGCGGGAAGAGATCACCCGGCAGCGGTCGGCTTTCGTCAAGGCCGCCTACATGGCCGCCGGAGTGGAGAAGCTCCGCTGGGTCACCACCGGCAAGAGCTGTCCATTCTGCGACATGCTCGACGGCCGGATTATCGGAATAACACAGGTATTCGCCGGGCCGGGGGAATCCTTGGCGCCGGAAGGAAAAACACCACTAACGTTCAGCTCTGCGATCGGACACGCTCCGGCGCATGTGGGCTGTGATTGCGACATAGTCGCGGAGGTATAGAGATGGAACGACGATTCATTGAAACAGAAATAAGGGCGGCCGGGGAAGACGAGGAATGTATCGTCGAAGGCTACCCGATAGTCTACGACCAAGAAACCGAGCTCTACGGATTCAAAGAGCGGATCGCTCCGGGGGCTGCTACCGAGGCCCTGAAACGATCTGACGAGTTTGTCCTGTTCAATCATGACAGCAACATGCCCCTTGCCCGACGGGCTAACGGCACCCTTGAAGTCAAAGAGGATAAGAAGGGCGTATTCATCCGGGCGGACCTTTCCAAGTCATCCGCCGGGCCGAAGGTCTACCAGGACATCAAGAACGGACTCATCAACAAGATGTCCTTCGCTTTCACCTGTGAAAAAGACTCCTGGGAAGACAACACCCGCACGGTGGAATCCTTTGGAGAACTATTCGATTACTCGCCGGTTACATACCCGGCATACAAACAGACCGAAATCGTGGCACGCAGCGCCGACGAAGCTACCCGAAACCGGCCGGACCCCTCAACGGAGGAGGAAGGCACCTCAACGGAGGCAGAGGAAGAGAGGAAGCCGGAAGTGTATGTGGACCCTGTAGCGGTCAAATAACAACTAAATCAGGAGGTAAATCATGAAAGATTTACTCGAAAAGCGGGACAAAGCCGCGAAGGCTTACCGCGATCTTATCAAAGAAATGCAGGACGCCGAGAGAGCGCCCGGGGCTGACGACCGCTCGAAGGTCGACAACATGCTCGCCGAAATCGATACCCTGGACGCACAGATCCGGGAAGCTCAGACCGCTCAGGCTGAAAAGGTCCGGGAAATGGACGAAGCCCTGCAGAACATGGTCATCGGCGAACGGACTGTGGTCAATCCCGTGGAAACCCGCGAAAAGGAAGACCGCGAGTCTTTCCTCCGGTTTCTCCGTTCCGGCGACGGCATAGCCGAACAGCGGGAAATGACCACCACCTCCGGCGGCACCGGCGGTTACCTGGTCCCAGAAAAGTTCTTCAACGAGCTGAAAGAGTACCAGAAGGACCTCTGCCCGATCTACGATCTGGCCACCAAGAGCACCTGGGACGCCGATGCCGTGTTCCCCGTGGTCTCCGCCTTTGGTGAGACAACCATCGTATCTGAAGGGTCCGAAAAGACGGGCGTCACCCCGACCATCGCTCAGGTCAATCTGACCGGGTTCCAGTTCATCTACATGGTGGACGTTCCCGAGACCCTCATCAGGAAAAGCGCTTTCAACATCGACGAGAAGCTCGCCGGATGGTGGGCCAAGTCTCACGCCTCCGTGGCGGAAGACAACTTCGCCGAAGGAACAGGCACCACGATGCCCTACGGCCTCGCCGCGAGAGCGACCGCCGGAACCAACAGCGCCGAGGACGACGCTATTGCCGCAAACGATGTCGTCAACTGGTATTTTGACCTTAAAGCGCAGTACCGGAAAAGGGCCTCCTGGATCTTTGCCGATTCAACGATTGCCCTGATCCGGAAGATCACCAACACGGTGACAACCCACGGCGCTCTGAACTACGTCTGGATGCCCGGCCTTGGCGCAACTCCCGACACCCTGATGGGCAAACCCATCTACGCTTCCGACGGGTTCAGCTCCTTGGCTGCCGGTTCCGCCTGTGGCGTATTCGGCGACATCTCCGAATTCCAGATTGTGGAGTTTGGCAAACCGTCTCTTATCCGTGACCCCTATACCGTAGCCAACTATGGCCAGGTCCGCTTCGTAGGATACAGGCTGATCGACTCCGATCTGCCCGTAAAAGAAGCTGTCATCACCTGCGCTATCGTAGACTGAGGGGGTTAGTCATGGGTAGCAGATTAACCGAAGACCTGACCATTGATCTGGGCATCGTTGGTCAGGCGATAGACAATAACAACGTGACCGGTCGGTATATACCGATGGCCGGTCACAGAAACGCCGTCGCCGTCGCAATCGGCGGCGCCCAGGCGGCAACGAAGAAGACCAAGATCGAGTGGGTCCAGGCGAAAAACCTGGCCGGTGAATCGGTGAAGGACGTGGCAAGCTCCTCGGCTGAGGGAACCAGCGGGACGAAAGACACCGCCGCGACCATCACCCTGACAAGCGCCGAGAACACCGACACCGTGACGATCAACAGCGTAGTCTTTACTAAGGCCGACGCAAACGACACGGACGCGGCCGAATTCTTGGACGATGATGGTCTGGTGGATTGCATCGAAGCATCGAGCATCGCCGACCAGGTGACTGCAACCGCGTCATCCGATGTGGTAACCCTGATTGCTAAGGACGGCTACACCGTCACCACGTCGAAGACCCAGAACAGTGGGACCATCACCCTGGCGACGACTCAGCACATGGTCATCTCGGAAATCAATGTCGACGACATCGATTATGACGACGACTTTCTTTATGTGGCACCGAAGATCACCTGTACCGGCGATGGAGTGTACTCCGTTGTCGTTATCAGAGATCGGCGGGGCGTACCGCATACGCAGCTGGCGCAGGCACTGACTGCACTTTAATCACACAGGGGGGCCTTCGGGCTCCCCTGCTTTTTGGAGGAACGAATGAAAATCAAAGCATTGCGAAATCTGATAACGAAGAAATACGGGAACATCACGAAAGACGCCGTTGTAGAGGTCCCCGATGAGCTCGGAAAAGCCTGGGTGAAGGTCGGAGCCGGTGAACAGGTTATCGAGCCGAAAGCGGAGAAGCCCGCGGCTCCGGTCAAAGAAAAGGCCGTGAAAGAACCGAAGGCCGAGAAGGCGGTAAAATAAATGGCAACCGGCGACCTGGTAACCTTCGCCAACGCGCAAACCTATCTCGGGTACGCATCTTCACAGTCTACCCTTGCCGGTCTTCTCATCACGGCCATATCCGACAGGGTAAAGGCATTGACGAGGCGGACTATCACGGCGGCCGACTATACCGAGTACATCGATGGACACGGAGACAACATCATCCTCTTGAGACAGTACCCGGTCAACTCGGTGACGAACATCTACCTTGATGGAGGCCGAGCCTTTGCCGACGCCTCTGCCCTTGCCTCGACGGATTACTACCTGAACGAGGATACCGGCATCATCGAGCTGTATTCAAAGACAACGGCGGAAGGGGCGAAGACGGTGAAGGTCCTCTACAACGCCGGGTACTCCACGACGCCCGAGGATCTCCAGCAGGCCGTATTTGAGGCTCTCGACTGGAACATGAAGCGCTTCGAAGGATCATCCATCGGAACGGAAATGCAGAGCGCAGGCGGCGTCAACATCCGTCCTGCTCTGACGATCCCACCGTCGGCCTATGCGGTAATTATGGGATACAGGGACGAACGATGCTAGATATGACCGTGACGACCGAGGGAGAGGTCCGTGACAAGCTGTACGAATACTCGAAGCACTTCCCGAAGATCAAGAACTACATGATCGCGGAGGTCTCAAAGCAACTAGCGAAGTACGAAAAAGAGCGGTATCTGAATGGGCAGTACCTTGCGAGGCGGACAGGGACAACCTACAACTCGGTGAAATTCTTCAAAATGAAGAATGGTGTCTTCGGTGTTCGACCCGGCGCAGGTGTTCCCGGGCGGCTCAATTATCTGAATGTCTACGTTCAGGGGTACGACTCCCTGGGGCGGACGTTTCCACAGGGAAACTTTGTCCGTGATGCTGCGGCGGCTTATTTCTCATCCGGCGAACCGATACGGATTGCCGAGGGAATTGCACAGAAGACTCTGATTGCAAGATTCAAGGGGGGACTACGGTGAGCTTGAAACCGCTGGAAGATTATGCCTATGCGCTCAAGACGACGATCACGAGCAACTCTGCCGCAACCCTGACGGCGATACAGACGGAAGCGGCGGACAGTATAACCCTGGACAACTTCGCTGATGTCGAAGTCGGGTATAACAATGTATTTAACCAGCGCCGGTATCCGGTCTGTTTCATCTACCCGGCGGATGTCCGGTATGAAAACAGCGCCATGAGCGCCGAGCTGGTAACCATGCGTTTTGAAATATGGTACGCGGTGACGCACAAGGTTACCGACACCCTCACCAAGAAGCTCATGAGATACGCGGCCGCACTGAGGACAATCATATTCGAGAATAACACACTCGGCGGGGAGGTCATCGATGCGGTGACACAGGAAGCTGAGTTTTGGCCCGGCGGGCCTGATAACGCGGGGATAGCTGCCGGAAAGGTAGTCGTATCCCTGGTGAGCGAATTAAGGAATTAGGGGGCAGTCCCTAACAATATCGAGAGGCCGTATGGCCTCTTTTTTTATGGAGGAAGATCATGTCTTCAACGAACAATGTAAAGGTGACAATCGGCGGCCCTGAAACCACCCTAGGGACTGCCGAATCCAGAGCGTATGTTGTCCCGATCTCGGGCCTACCTACACTCAAGAGGGCGGCTGAAAAAGCCGAGGACCCGGTTATCGTCGGGCGAAACATGGCCGCCGGGGATTTCACAATGGCCTCCCCGGTGGGGGGTGAGCTGCCGCTTTCCCCGCGTCCTTGCGGCGGATTCGGTCAGATCATGGCCGGGCTGCTTGGCGACGACCTCGCGACTCCGGTGGAGATCGGCGCGTGTATCCGTGTCATGTATACCGGGGGTGAGGATTCCTGTGACATCACGGTAGTGGATACCGACGACTCGGAAGCTATCAGCGCGGAGTTCGGAACCCTCGGAGCTGAAGAGGATGATGACAACTTCGGGACGGAGGGAAGTTATGACCTCACTAACGCATCATCCGACACGGTGGGCGAGCTGGTAACACTCATCGATGACGATACCGGATACACCTGTGAGAAGGTCTGGGGTGCAGATTCTGTCGATACTGCGACACCCGTGGCAATTACCCACAGCCAGGCAAAAAATAAGTGGGTCTATATCTTTTTTGGAGCGGCCGATACCGGCGCATATCTCCACAAGTTCACCGCCGGGCTTACCTCCACCGAGAGAGACTCCTGGTCCTTCCAGGTGGACGGTATGCAGACGAACCAGCTTTTTTCCGGATGCAAGGTCGACTCTCTGAGCCTTTCTGCCGCACTGAAGGGAATGGCGGAAGGTTCGGCCAACCTGCTCGGGACAACCTTCAACGACGACACTATATCTGCTGCGTCATCCCTGACCCTTCCCGACGTCGATCCGATGATCTTCGCAAACGGAGACTGCTACTTCGGGGCGACGGATTTCAGCTCGAAGATTCAGGACCTCTCCCTTGAGATAGCGAATAATCACGGAGCCGACGGATACGGGCAGGGGTCCACCGACCGGGTGAAACTTTACAAGGGCAAGTTTGAGGCTTCCGGCTCTCTCTCGGCAACCCTGGACTCCGCTACCTATGCCCTGAAAGACGGCGTCATCGACAACGATCGGTATGCACTGAGCTTCTACTTCTACGGTCAGGTCATAGCCGATGCGGTGAGAGAATTCCTCCTGGTAGAAATGCCCTATGTCCTCCTGAGCAATGCCGACGATTCGGACAACTCCGGGATCATAGACGTGAGCTTTGACTTCAAAGCCGTGAACCCTCCGGGATCATACAACTATGATGATGCCCTTACCGTGTACATGGTGACCACCGACGACGGCACCTACACACCGAGTTAAGCCATGGGATGGAAAGATGAAGCTCGCCGGACAATCATCGGCGAGAAGGTAATGCTTGAAACGTTTCCGGGGTACTGGATAAGGCCCCGGAAATATTCAATCGAGACGATGGACGAGATCCGCGCTATTGAGCGGAAACAACAGGGAGAGTTTAACCGGAAAGCCCTGGCACGGATTGCGAAGAAGATGTCCGAAAGCGGCAACATCGAGGACCCGGGAACGATCGCTCCAGCGATGATCATGGGTGAACTGACGGACGAAGAGTTTGAGGCAATCTATGAGGTCTCGGAAAACCGGAAAGCCGGTCCCGGGGCACAACTCATCATTGCAAAGATTCATGGCGGGGTGGGAGAACACAACTTCGACGGCGCAAAGATAGAGACGCTGGCGAAGGACATGGTCGACTATCCCGATATCGCCAGAGAAATGATAACGATCATCGAGGAATACAACCGCCCTTTAGCAGGGAATCCGTCCGGGATATCAGAACCGTTACCGGATGGATCTACAAAGGGCGAAAGTTCCCGGCAGACGGAGAAGACCTCCCAGACGGACGAAACCCCTGGGAGCTGATTGAGGCATGGCAGCCGTGGGTTATTGATTGCCTGCGGCTGCTCGATGCCGACGGAGCATACGCACGATACCGGCACGGGGTGGACCTGAGCAAGGAGCCGTCGATTGATATGGATATCCTGGACGTTGTCCGGGCGGAGTGGAACCGACTGCGGTCGAAGGACCTGATGCCGAAGAAGGGAAAGCATGGGAGCAAGTGAAAACCTAACGATCACGATCAACGGCAAAGAATACGTTTCCAAGGAAGCGAGAAAAGCCGGTAAAGGTGTCGAGGATCTTGAAAAGAAATCCAAAAACCTCGGAGAAACCACAAAGAAGCTCAAGGTAGGCGCTCTCGCTTTCGTGGCTGCTCTGGTAGCGGTTCAGCGGGTTGTCTCGAAGATGACCGGAGCATACGGCACCCAGGAAAAAGCCGAGCTGAAACTTGAAGCGGCTATCAAAGCAACCGGCAAAGCGGCCGGGCTTTCAAAGTTCGAGATGACATCCTTCGCTACAGAGCTTTCACGGATGACCGGCATTGCGGACGAGACGATTATCGAAGCTCAGGCCGTTATGGCAACCTTCACGCAGATCGGCGAGGACGTGTTCCCGTCGGCCATGGAAGCGGCGGCGGATATGTCGGCCATGTTCGGCCAGGACCTCCAGTCCTCAGTCGTCCAGCTCGGCAAAGCCCTGAATGATCCCATCGCCGGTATCGGTGCATTATCCCGGGTCGGCGTTCAGTTTACCACAGATCAGAAAGACATGATCAAAACCCTGACGGAAACCGGCGACGTTATGGGCGCACAGAACATCATCCTCGGAGAAATGGAACGGCAGTTCGGCGGAACGGCGGAAGCCATGGGCGGCGGCTGGACCCAGTCGGTCGAGAAGCTCAGCAACGCCTTCGGTGACCTCGCCGAGCTCGGCGGCCAGGCTATCACGGATTTTCTTAAACCCGGCGTTGAATGGCTCACGAAGATGGCCGAGAAAGCCTATGACGCTAAGGTGGCGGCGGCTGCGCTTGCTACATACTGGGGGGAAGGTGCCCAGACACAAGATGACCTCGAAGCGGCCTATGCTGCTACAATATCAAAGATCAACGAACAAAAAGAAGTCCTCGCGGAACTGAAAGCGGCCAGGGACGAGGGGGAA
>LQBH01000038.1 GCA_002030015.1 delta proteobacterium MLS_D | reverse complement strand
ATAATTAAATTTTTTCTTGACATATTCCCGTTCATGGGAGAGTATGCTGCCGAGAAACGGGGAGGTTCGCCTGAGTGTTATGAATACTGCTCAGCTTTGTCGACGCGAGCCGCCTGGAGCGATTCAGCTATAACGTATGTACTCTATTTACTCGAAGGAGGGATTATGAAGACGGGGATTACCGAGTTGCTGGGAGTGGAGTATCCAATTGTTCTCGCTGCCATGGCCTGGGTTACCAACGCGGACATGGTCGCGGCTGTTTCAGCCGCCGGCGGTCTCGGCACACTGGGTCCCAACGCGGGAAGCCTTGTTGTGACCAACGATGTGGAAGAAACGGGAGAAAGACTTCGGCAGCAGATCCGGGACGTGAGAAAGGTTACCGACAAACCCTTCGCCGTGAATTTTGTCGTCGGCGCGGGAGGTCTGGATAAGGAATTCAGCGAGCGTTGCATGCGCGTGGGAATGGAGGAAAAGATCCCCGTGGCGATCGTCTCACAGGGCAGCGCCGCCGTTTATACCAGACAATTGCAGGAAGCCGGCATGAAAGTGGTGCACGCCTGCGCTTCCGTCGCTCACGCCTTGAGCGCGGAACGGGCCGGTGTGGACGCTATCGTGGTTTCCGGCACCGATGGTGGAGGTCACAGCGGGTTCGACCAGAACACCACGTTCTGTCTTGTTCCCCAGGTCGTCAGGGCCGTCAAAATTCCGGTAATCGCGGGGGGAGGTGTCGCACATGGCAGCCAGCTCGCGGCCGCTCTCGCGCTGGGCGCGGAAGGCGTCTACATGGGTACGCGGTTCATCGCCACGAAAGAATGTCCGGCCCACGAACGGTACAAACAGGCCCTTCTGGAAAGCAGAGACGGCGATACAATCGCCATCCGCCACGGTATGGTTTCACAGCCCGGCACCGGCCAATCCGGATTTACCGGCGAGCGCCGCGGCTCTTTGAGAATGATACTCAGCGATAAAATTCGCGAAGTTCTTATCAAAAAAGAAGGACACATCGACTTCAACGACCTCATGACATTCCAGGGACCCATTCCGATCGAAAAAGGCGGCAGCGCAACCGCGGCCGCGTTAATCTACGGGGACACCGATCTCCCCTTCTGGGCCGCGGGCCAGGGAGTCGGCCTGATCGACACAGTGCTTCCCTGCGCCGAAGTTGTCAGGCGAATGGTGGCGGAAGCCGAGGAAGCAAACCGGAGACTTGCCGCGATATTTTAACCAAGGCGACCCGGCGTGTCTTTCGGCACAGGGGGAAATACCTTCCTGAAAGGGGGCGTAAATCGTGAATAACCTGAGAGAACGGTACATCGAAACAAATGGCATAACGCTGCATGTAATGGAAGCGGGCCCGGCCGACGGACCCATGGTGATGTTTCTTCACGGATTCCCCGAGTTCTGGTACGCCTGGGAAAAACAGATCGAGTATTTCGCCGCGCGGGGCTACCTGGTAGTGGTTCCCGATCAACGCGGATATAACCTGAGCGACAAACCACAAGGCATAGCTTCATACAGAATAGACGAGCCTGCGAAAGACGCCCTTGGTCTTATTGACCATTACGGGCGCGACCGTATTTTCCTGGTCGGCCATGACTGGGGGGCTTCAGTCTCCTGGTGGTTCTCAATGAAATATCCCGAAAGGCTCAATCGCCTCGTAATCATGAATGTGCCTCATCCGGTCGTATTTGGAAAGTATCTATTCGGCAACCAGAAGCAGATGGAGCGCAGCTGGTACGTCTTTTATTTCCAGATACCCGGCGCCGTCGAGAGATTCGCAGCCGCAAACGAGTATCAATGGCCTCTTGATCTCCTTGTCTCTACGAGCAGGGAGGGAACCTTTACGCCTGAAAAACTCGAAAAATACAGAGAGGCGTTCAAGCAGCCCGAGGCCTTCACTTCCATGGTCAACTGGTATCGCGCGGCCATTCAGGCGCCTCCCGATCGCCTTTCCGATTACAAGGTACGTGTCCCCCTTCTTGTCCTCTGGGGAGTCCGGGACGCCGCTATCATTCCCGAACAGGCCGATGAATCAATGGCCTTCTGCGCCGACGGTAAACTGGTAAAATTTGAAGACTGTTCTCACTGGATAGAACACGAAGAGGCGGACAGAATTAACCCGATGATCGACGAATTCTTTCAAAAAAGTGAGTAAATAGTTCCTGGGGAATTATTCATTCCCGGGCGCAGTGATGCCACCCCTCCCCCGATAGCACGGCGGAGACTCCTTTCAGCAATTTGCGAGTGGTGTCACCGTTCCCACCTAAAAAGAGGCAGATCATTCCGCCCGGGAATTCCCCTTTTTTATTATAAAATTTCATGCCTGCCTGAAACGACGCGTTCGCCGCGCCCGGCGACGCCGCTCTTCCTCTTTGTAGTGATTTTGTGTATATATATTGTTCGAATAACAACACAGCGGCCCTCAACGTCGTCAAACACGGCGCGCCGTTCACCCGGTTCGAACGAATATGAACAAAACACGACGACAATTTATGGCGGGAACCGCGGCCGTGGCCGGCATGTCAATGCTCGACGGCATGGGTCTTTTCAGGACCGCGGCCACCGCGCGCGCGACCGATTCCAGCCCGAGCAGAAATCTAGAAGACTATCCTCACATCACGGACGTGATTCAATCCAGGGACATGAAAAGCTATTTTCGCCTGATCGTCGACGCCTGCTCCGATTCCCGGGAAGACTATCTCTCCAGGGTTCCCTTCCTGATCGAGCTGGAAGTAGCTAAAATCTGGAGCGAATCACGTTTCGAATGGGACTCCGTCTCGTCAGCCGGCGCGGCGGGATTGCAACAGCTCATGGCTCCGACAGCTCGCCAGTACGGCCTCCCCGTGGTAAAGAGCGCTGAGCTCGCGAATTTCGATGCGGCCATCGTCCGGTACCGGGAATCGAAAGCCGAAGCCGCGGCCAGGCGGCAACAGTTGTACATCCTGTCTGAATCAGGCGTCGGCGGCATGAAGCCGATGCTTATTGAGCGCATCAACGAGGCAAGGATCGCGCTTGAGGATCTCAACATAAAAAGGACGGCGGCGTATCACAATCTCCAGGCGGCAAAAGATTTGTACGTGGAAACGATACGCGGCATGACCGAAAAAGAACGCGGAAAAAAGGACGCCCGGTTCGTGCCGGCGATTCATATTCCGGTTGGCGTCAAACATCTCGTCAGGAATATAACGGAGTGCCGCAAATATTTCGGGGGACCTGTGGAAATGAATGTATGGCGGGGCATCGCCGCCTATAACGCGGGCCTGTCGCGGGTGAAAACATGGGGAGGTTTCCCCTTCATCGAGGAAACTATTTATTATACACGGAATATCATCTCCGACCTCACGAGGTCCCTTGAAATGAAATCCGCCTACTCCACGGGGAACCCGGCATTGATTGCCGAAACACGGAAACGGATAGGCCTGAGAGAACCTTTCTTCGTGTATGTGGTCAAGGTGGGCGATAACTTTTTCAGAATCCTGCGGGAACAGCTCATGGAACGATATGATCTTTCTTATTCCGAAGCGCTTCAATATATCAGGGATTCCGAGGGCAACGCCGTCGATCCTGAAAAGATGTCAATAATCCTGCCGGACCAGCAGTTCAGAATATATGTACCGGAATGAAAGCGGAAAACCCTTTGCGCGACCCTTTTCCCATCATTCCGGACAAGCGAAACCTGATCCGGCACGATCCCCTTGAGGGGAATCCAGAAAGTACCTGCTCGTACTGAATGCCAGCTCCTGTGCCGGTAAGGGTATTCCGCCGGCATGGCGAATTTGACGTCTTTGTGAGGTTCTGTAAATGTCTCGCGGGATCTCTTCCGACCCCGCCCGTGAAGGCGTGAGCATCATCCGCCGAAACAGGCCGATACCCGGCCACAAGGTGACAACGGGCAAGAAAGGTTTTTATCAATAATGAAGTATACTCTCGAAGAATCGAGCCCTTCCTACTACGGCTGGCTGGTCGTGGCATCGGCTTTCGCGGCGACCATGATCGCTTACGGAATAACGTATTCGTTCAGCGTTTTTTTAAAAGCGCTTTATTCAGAGTTCGGCTGGACCAGGGCGGCAACGGCGGGCGCGTTCAGCGCCTACGCCCTCAGCCACAATCTTTTCGCCCCGCTCTCCGGCTGGATGACCGACAGGATCGGACCGCGGATCGTGGCCGCGACAGGCGGGCTGTGCCTGGCCGGCTCAATGATCCTGATGAGCACCATTTCCTCGATCACCGAGTTTTATTTTTATTATGTGATTCTCGTGGGATGGGGAGTCGCCGCCGCTTACACACCGATGATGGCGACGGTCTCGCGATGGTTTACCGAAAAGAGGGGTCTGGCCATAAGCGTGTCGGCGGCGGGACTGGGAACGGGCTCGCTGGTTTTTTCACCGCTGGCGGCGTGGCTGATTTCGTCCCATGGATGGAGATTCGCCTATGTAACAGTGGGCGTTGTCGCCTTTGTCGTATTTATTCCCATCGTGCTGTTCGTCAGAAAGTCGCCGGAGGAACATTACGGACAAACAAACATGGTTGATCGTGAAGTTGATTCTGAACAACCGGTTGAAACAGTACGGGCCATCCATTTTACCTTCATCGACGCCTTAAAAACGAGAGGCCTGTGGGCGCTGAGCTTCAGCTGGTTTTTCGCGGCCCTCGCGTTATGGACGATCATGATTCATATAGTACCGCTCATGACCGACAGGGGCATTCACCTCACGACGGCCGGCTTCCTGGCCGGACTGGCCGGGGGCGGAAGTATCGTCGGCAGGATCAGCATGGGTTTTGTTTCGGACAAGCTGGGAAGAAAGCGTATCCTGCTTGTCGCCTTGCTGTTCCAGGCGATAATGCTGTTCTGGCTCCTCTTCTCGCGGGAAACGTGGATGTTTTTCGTCTTCGCGCCGCTCTTCGGCATGAGTTTCGGCGGCTGGGCGGGCGTTATACCGGCGTTCCCGGCGGACTATTTCGGATTGAAATCAACGGGCGCCATTTTCGGTTTCGTGATCATCATGGCGGGGCTCGGCGTCGCCCTGGGCTCGTTCCTCGGGGGATTTATCTTCGACCTTACGAATTCGTATAATTACACGATCATCATGTGTTTTCTCGGAACATTGATGGCCGTTGCCTCCGCGGCGTTCCTGAAAAAACCAGAAAAAATGTAACTATACGGGGTTCGAACGCTTTCCGAACTGCGGAAAGATCATGGCGCCTCACCTCAGACCGCCTGTCAGCAGGACCGTCCCGCGGGAGGGAATTCTCCGCAGATTCTGTCCTTACCGCCCTCTTTCGCCTGGTACATGAGCTGGTCGGCGCGATGCACGAATTTTTTCATGTTTTCACTCGGCCGATATTCCGCGATTCCCAGGCTCACCGTCAAATGCACTGATTCGCCCGGTACCGGCAGGAAGGTTTCGTTTTTGAACGTCGTCCTGATTCTTTCCGCTATGACGCGCCCTTCCCCGCACCGAGTGACGGGCAGGAGAACGGTGAACTCCTCCCCTCCGTAACGGTAGGCGGAATCGGTTTTTCGCATGCACCGTCGTATGACTTCTCCGAGTCGTGACAACACTTCGTCCCCCTCGACGTGTCCGAAAGTATCATTGAACGACTTAAAATTGTCGATATCGAGCAGAATGAGACTCAGCGGACCGCCGTAACGGTTGACACGGTCGATTTCTTCTTCCAGCTGTTTGTAAAAATACCGTGAGTTGTACAGCCCGGACAAATCATCCAGGATACTCAGTTCTCGGTATTTTCTCTCACTTTCTTTAAGCCGATCCTCGTCCTGCTTGCGCTGGACGACCCTGCCCAGGAACTTCGCGATTGCTTTCAGCAGGTCACGTTCCTCATCAAGGAACGGATTTCCTTCCTCATCCGGCATTTCGGAGAGATAACACACCTCCAGCGTGCCGAGCCGGTCCCCGTGAACCGTGATATCCGCGTGAATGCTCCAGTCAGTTTCCCGGAAATTCGCGGTTTGAAAGACATATCCGTTCAGTGTAATTCTCGCGCATGCGCAGTCCGGGTAACGCCAGGCCCGGGGTATTTCATCCACGGTTTTTTGAAACACCTCCTCAAGAGAATCGGTCGATTCGATGAAATTCGCCACGGAACGAAAGAGGCTCAGTTCCTTGATACGCTCCCGCAGCATACCTTCCAGACGTCTGCGGTCTGTAATATCTCTCGAAACCCCGAAAAGACCTATAATCCGGCCGTCCCGATCATGGATCGACCGGATCCTGTTTTCAAGCCAGACCGTATGGCCATCCTTGTGGTAGTATTCCATGTCTATCGTGATGATGCGGTCCGGATCGACCTCCCTGTTTTGTTCTTTTTTCAATTCTTCCTGAAGCACATAGATGACTCTCGCGTAGGTTTCAGGCGTCACCATGTCGGAAAGATGCTGCCGCAGCCGTTCCTCCGGCGAGTAGCCGAGCGTCTTCAGCGAGGAAGGACTTACAAAACGGGGGGTCATATCGAGATCAAGAACCCAGACCGTGTCGGGCATCATATCGACCAGGAAACGGTATGGCAGGTCACTTCCGCGAAGCCCGGAATTCTCGAGAAATTCAATCGTTGCTTCCAGTTCTTTACGGTCGTTCTTTTCGGTCATGACTGCGGGCTCCTTTTCGATCATCCGGCGGCGTATACAACAAAGGCGAACTTATTGCACCAAAAATTAGTCGCCTGGAATGAACCGAACAACCCGGAATCGCTCACACTACAGGTACATGCTTTTCAGAAGAGCCGGCCTCGCAAAAAATGGCCGTCACTTCAGGGTCATCACCAGCCGGGGCGGCCCTGCTAATCTGTTTGCTCGAGAATATTTTTCAGGTTCTCGCCCTCTTCCTTCATGTGCCGTCGCACGGAGGAAAGTCCCTCTTCCACTTTCCGGCCGGCAAGTAATGTAACTATCCTGCCGATTCGAAGGCGGCATTCGGCCGTAAATATGCATCCGTTACCTGCCGGTTCCATCAGGAAGCGGTCCCCGGGAAAATAAAATCTCAGCAATCGACAGGGAGGACCATAGACAATCTCCCTTCCCGGGGTCACCTTGAAGACGCGGAACTTCAGCTTGTGCAATTTACCGTGAAGGTACTCCTCGGCACGGGCGACGGACCCTTCTTCCCAGGGATTTCCCTTTAACCAGCGAAAGGCCACGTGGTCGGCTGGATGCCAATCCCGATAACTTGCATCATCGGTAATTCGAAGAAAAAACCCGAATACCCTGTCGGGGGGGACACCTATTTCCACCGAATCCCTCAGCACGATATCATCCAGCAATTTCATAATCGCATCGCTCCGCGTCCCGGAATTTCATTCATAGTCGTGTATGACAGGTATAATTCAAAAATATCAGCAGGAAAATATTAAAAATCACCTTTCACACCGGTTATTTTACATCCCCCGGCAAGACGAATCTTTTGTTTTTTTCTGTGGAATGTTATATCAGCACATCCGACTTGCATTAAGCATATTTTCGAAACCACAGCCGGACGAGGATAGCTCTCATGAAAAAAATAACAATAATTGTGCTCGTGGTCACGGGATTATGCCTCTGCGCGCTTCCCGTATCAGCAAATGTTTACGTCTCCGATAAGCTGGAAGTTCCCCTTCGCAACGGCCCGGGGACCACATACAGGATCGTCGACATGCTTCGATCGGGCCAGGTGGTGGAAGTCCTGTCCGAAAAGGCGGGATGGAGTCATGTTCGTCTCGCTGAAGGCGCGCGCGGAAAAGAAGGATGGATATTGAGTCGCTATCTCATGAACAGGGAACCCTGGGATAAGCAGGTCAAGGCCATGGAAGAAGAAAACGCGCGGCTTCGGGAAACGGCCTCACCCATGGCGAAAGAACTGCGCGAGCTGAAAACCGCCAGGGACGAACTCGCGACAGAGCTGAACGACAAAACGGATAAACTTGAAAGACTTGAGCGGGACTATGAGGTCTTGAAAACAGAATCTTCAACCTTCCTTGAATTACAGAAGAAATTCGAAATGACTCAGGCTGAACTCGCAAACACGAAAAATGACCTGTCGGAAAGAACGAAGGAGCGCGAACTGCTTCGGTCGTCCCACAGCTACAAGTGGTTCCTTTTGGGGGCACTGGTGCTTTTCACGGGACTCCTGGTCGGCCTGATCATGGGCAGACGAGAGAAAAAGCGTTCTTCGAAACTGTACCTGTAGTGACGCCCACCGCATATCGGGTCAGCCGGTCGACGCGGTCCGCCTTCTCGCGAACGCCTCTCCGTCCGAGCGCCCGAGATCATAGGCGTCCTGCAACCCTTCGGGGTTCGTGTAATCCCATTTCGATACGGGAATCGGCGACGACGGCTGCACATACGTCAGGTGTCGGGTCCGGGGTATTTTCGATTCCTCGTAGCGCCTCGTCAGGAGAACAAGCGTTTGATCTTCCATACCGCCCAGGACGCTCACGGGAACATTGTCGACAAGTCCACCGTCCAGCACGGGCTTCCCCTTCCATGCCAGGATCGGTGTAAACGGCGGCGTGCAGGAAGACGCAAGAACCAAATCGGCGACTTCCGAAGCATCGGCGCATTGCCTGACTGAAACGATTTCCGGCATAAAACCGAGACGCCTTCCAAATGACGGGTGCACCGAACCCTTCAGGCTCTTTTCGACGAGGTACGCGAGAATACCGACGAATGTCGCCGCTCGAGGGCCCAGCATTCGCGGCGGGCGGCTTATCAGCACCCTGATATCGGGACCCCGGTGAAGGGCGTCCATCCCTTCACCATCAAGGGCGTCAAGAATCGCCCGGCGATACATGGCGTAGTGAGGAAATACGGGCGTGTCGCCGAAAAGATTCGAAAGATAAACGTTACGACGGTTTCGCGCCGTTGCCTCTTTGAACCGTTCCAGCACCGCCGATGTTTTGCCCGAAAAAATAAGACAGGCCATGGCCGCGCCGGCGCTCACGGCGGCGATCCGGCGGGGAGTCAGCTCAAGCGCTTTCGAAACCTCCTCCCAGAAACCGACCTGCCACAGGCACCTGCTCCCTCCCCCCGCGAAAACCACCGATGAATATGACAATGTTTTTCTTGTCTCCATAGAGCCGGTCCCCGTGGCCGTAAAACATGGACAATTCCGGCGAAACGCGCCGAGCCCCATCTGCGCCCCGTTCAACACATCCGGAACGGGGCATGGTCACACTTTCTTGACGAAACGGGCCATACGACGTCTTTATAGCGCATCCATGTCAAAAAAACACACATTCATCCCGAGAAAAAAGTTGACACAAGGAAACTCGTAAACTAAAATAGTTTCCAAGTTTAATAGGAGACGAAAAAATGAAATCACAAACCGCTAATATTGATGCTATTCTCGACGTCGCGAAGGAACGATTCAAGCATTTCGGCTTCAAAAAAACATCCATGGACGAAATATGCAACGATGCCCGCATCTCGAAAAAAACGATCTATCGTCACTTTAAAAGCAAGGAAGAACTGTTTACGGTGCTGTTTATTCGTGAAGCCATGGCGGCACGAGAAGCGATTTTACGCCAGCTGGGTCCTATCCCGGATCCGAGGAAAAAGCTGGAAACCCTGTTGATGCTGGGAATCAGGTACGTTAACGAGGAATCTTTCATGAGCACAGTCGTGAAAGACGACCGGGGTCTCTATCTGCCCTTTTTTAACAGGGAACAGGTCGTCCTCGCGGAAAAAAGCTTACTGGAACTTATTATAGATATACTGCGGGAAGGCATCGAGCGGGGGAATTTCCGCAGGGTCGATACGACCATCGCCGCGTACTCTATTCTTAAATTATTTCAAACTTTTACCTACGCGAGAACGATCCCGCCACACCAAAAGGGAGAATCCTACGAAACGAAAGCACTCCTGGATCTCATCATACGGGGAATTCAGAAGTAGAACTACTCGAAGGAGGAATGACCGTGCCAGGCAAAAACTTTGAAAAGGAATTGCAGAAATCCGCCGTGACGGAGATAGCACAGGATGTATGGCTGCTCGAGGGCTTTATCGGGGACAAATTTTTTCGGGAACCTCCTTCGAGCAACATCTATATTTTTCGTGACGGAGACTCCCTTCTCATCCTCGATACGGGAACGCATCAACTCTACCGTCAGAGAATGCTCGACATCATAAAAAGATACAAGGCCGAGGGGGTGAAGCGCATCACGCTTATGTTGACGCAGGGGCACTTCGACCACGCGTCCAATAACACGGTGGTACTCGAATCCGGCCTCGAATGGCGGTTTCTTCTCCCTGAACCGGAAGTACAGACAATCAACTTTTTTGACGACGCACTGAAGGATTTTCACAATCTCGAAGAATACTACGATGTGTATTCAACCATGTTTCCCTGGGGAGGAGAAACCGCCCCGATCAGAATGGCAAACACCCTGTCGCCGCGCCTCGCCCGTCGGGCGGTCAAGTTTGCCTTCGGGCACCTGTTTAACGGCATCCAGACACTTGCCGATAAGGCGGAAATTTTGTCACTGGAAAGCCGCGTTACAAAACGCATCGGTACCGTGGAACTCACGGGATGGGAGGTTGGCCGTTTCTTCGCGATACATGACGCCTCACACACGCCCGGGCACATATCACTCTACGACCCGGAGAACAAGCTGCTTATATCGGGTGATGTCACGATCGAGATCAACCCCGCGTTCTTCTACAGTTCAGTGGATAAATGTCAAGAGGCGTGCGGCTGGTTCCGGCAGATGGCCGAAGAAGGCAACGTCGTTCTCGCGGGAGACTCCCATCGCTCAAAAACCTTCTTTCCGGAGCTCTTTGATCGGTACGGAATGGAGGCCCTTCATCCCATTGAACTTGCCGATATCGCACAAGGGCGGGACCGGTGCGTTGACTTCTTTTCCATGTTCGAAAATTATTATAAAGAATTAAAAAATGAAGTCCTGTCCGCCCATTCCCGCACGGGAGAGGCCACGGTGGCGGAAATTCTGGAGGAACTTCTCGCATCGAGAGCGCCGTCGGTCAGGTTGAAAAAGGCGATGCAGTTCCCCCAGTTCCCTTCGAGAATGGACGTACTCGTAGCCAAGGTCCTCAAAGACGCCGGGGTCACACCACGACACGAAGGAAAGAGAATAGTGCTCGCGCCTGTTACCGCCTGAGAACAAACAAGTGGTCCGGGTTCTTTGGACAGGCCACAGGCATTCATAAGTGGGTACCTGCTCCGGGTTCATGGTCATGCAGCAGCCTGCCCCTGCGGTTGGGTGTTGAAGTAAACCATAGCCGGGGTCTTCCTGTCAAAGCTCTGATGCCAGCGCTTCTCGTTGTAGAATTGGAAGTAGGCGGAAAGGCCCTTCCGCACCTCCGGTACCGAGCGGTATGCTTTGAGGTAGATGTCCTCGTACGTGATGCTTCTCCAGAGCCGCTCGATAAAGATGTTGTCCATCCAGCGACCCTTTCCATCCACACTGATTGCAATGTTCTTCTTGTTGAGAAGGTCCGTAAAGGCCTCCGAGGTAAACTGGCTGCCCTGGTCGGTGTTGAAGATTGCGGGACAACCATATCGTTCAAGGGCCTCTTCCAGGGCATCTACACAGAATGAACTGTCCAGGGTATTGGAGACTC
>LQBH01000037.1 GCA_002030015.1 delta proteobacterium MLS_D | reverse complement strand
TTGTTCACTGTTGCTGAAAGAAAAAAAGTCCATTTTCACTCCTTTCCGGTAATAGCAGTTCTTCGACAAGAAATGTCATCCGCCGGTTAAGCGGATTTCTCCTTGACCGGCGAGACACGGGCCCGGCGACCGTTTCAGCCGGTTCCGGGGGCGCGCTCGGAAGTCAGAACCTGGAGAAAATTTCCCCTGATGACTGCTTCGGCCTGGGCCATGATACGATCCATGAGTTCCCGGCACGAGGGAATATCATGAATCAGCCCCATGCTTTGCCCGGCGGACAGGATCCCCCGGTGGACGTTTCCCTCTTCCAGCATTGCCTTGCCCACAAGTCCTGAGACATAGGGGATGATGTCCTCGATGGTGGCATTGCCCCTGCCTTCGATTTCCAGTACTTTTTCAACCGAAGGATTCCGCAGAACCCGTTCGGTGTTGCCGAGCGTACGCATGATCAGGCTGGTGTCGAGCTCGCTGTGTTCGACAATGGCTTTCTTGATGTTCTCGTGAACCGGCGCTTCTTTCGTGGCCGCGAACCGGGTTCCCATGTTGATGCCGTCGGCTCCCAGTCCGAGAGCCGCCACCAGACCGCGGCCGTCGGCAAACCCTCCGGAAGCGACTATGGGAACGCGGAGGGCGTCACTGGCCAGCGGAACAAGGACAAGGGACGTGACATCATCCTCTCCGGGGTGACCGGCGGCTTCAAATCCGTCGATAGTGACGGCATCGCATCCTATCTCCTGGGCCTTAAGGGCGTGGCGGACTGAGGTGCACTTGTGAATGACCGTGATACTCCCCGACTTGATGTGATCAATGTACGCTTCCGGGTTATACCCCGCCGTTTCAATGAATTTTATGCCCTCGTCGATGCAGACCTGGATGAACGATGAATAATCGGGCGGCCGCAACGTGGGAAGAAAGGTCAGGTTGATGCCGAAATCCCTTGATGTCATTTCGCGGCATCTCCGTATCTCGGTGCGCAGCGATTCGGGATCAGGAAAGGTTAACGCGGTGATAAAACCCATGCCGCCGGCATTGACAACGGCCGAGGTCAGCTCGGCGCGGGAAATCCACATTAATCCACCCTGAAGAATGGGCCGTTCAATGTTGAACAATTCTGTAATCCTGGTTTTGATCATAGATCACCCCGCGATATTTTTTTGAAATAGGGAAAGTTGAAAAGACTTTAATTTATTATTTTACCTCCTGCCGGGAATAATGTCACGGTTTGCTTTCTCAATTTATCGGGAATTACTATTTTATTTCACGGCCAGGGCGGACTCTGTCGGGGGAAGCGATAATTTTTTGAAAAAATTGGGCGTTCGATTGGCAAAAAAAAGGTACGATATACTAGATCTCTTAGGCAAAAAACGTAGAGACTTGTAGAGACCAGGAAAAAGGGGTTGCTTTCGCAACCCCCTGTTACTGGTACCCCCGGTGCGATTCGAACGCACGACACACGGATTAGGAATCCGTTGCTCTATCCTGCTGAGCTACGGGGGCTTTCCTGTACGATCGCGATGAACCGTTGATCCGCCGCCGTTCCGGTGACGCGGCTTTTTGTCCTCCACGGTTCGGTTGCGGTAGATTATTCGAAGGGATGGACCTTGTCAAATTTTTTCTCCGGTTGTTTCAGCCGTTGCGGTGTCTGCTCGTCCGCATGGAACGAGAGAAAACGTGGCGTTCCCGAAATGTGCATTGACCTGCCGGTCAACCTGTTTTATGTTCCCGCGATCGATGAATTTTGCGACGGAATATCACGGTAATAACGTTCGGGAATTGCGCGGATTCCGTCCGGCCCGTCATCATGTCATGACGGTGAGGAAAACCATGGAAGGCCGCCGTCGGGTGAAACAGCGTTTGACATAACACGCTGAAAAAGGAGTCCGCCCCGCGTGACGCGGGCAGGGAGAGGGGGATTTCCCCCAGAGCTGAAATGGAAATATATCTTCTGTTGTGTATCGTAGCCTTCGGCGCGGGGTTCATTCAGGGACTCTCGGGATTCGGGTCGGTCCTGCTGTCTCTGCCGCTGCTGGCGCTTTTTCTGGATATCAAGACAGTGATTCCCCTTGTGGCTCTCTTCGGGGAGGCCCTGACTATATTTTTGCTGGTCCAGTTGCGCCGGCACTGGGACTGGAAAAAAATTTATCCTCTTTTCCTCGGTTCGATTCCCGGTATTCCGGTGGGCGTGGTGCTGCTGGCGCGAACGGACGGACAGCTGCTGCAGTTTATTATCGGGATTGTTCTGATTGTCTACGCCTTGTACGGGCTCCTGTTTAAGCCTGTCGTTGTGACCATGGGAAAGGCCTGGGCCTACGCGTTCGGTTTTACGGCCGGTTTTCTGGGCGGGGCCGTCAGCGCCGCTGGTCCGCCTGTTATCGTCTACACGTCGCTTCAACCATGGACGAAAGACGAGATCAAGATCACGCTCCAGGGGTTTTTCGCCGCTTCGGGAATAATCGTCGTGACCTGCCAGGCGGTGGGGGGGCTGGTTGCGGGAACGGTACTGTATTATTTCGTGGCGGGTCTTCCGGTCCTGTTGCTGGGAACCTGGGCCGGATCGCTGCTCTACGGCCGCATCGGCGAGGCGGCCTTCCGCAGGATTATGCTGATTGTCATGGGACTGCTTGGTCTTTTCATGATTGCGGGGTAACGGCCGGTTACGATTCACCGTGCTGTTCCAGGCCGATCTGTCCGGCCACCTTCCGCATGCCCTCGATGGTTTCGGCGATAAGGTCGGAGATTTCAATGTTCAGCATACCGGCGCCCCGTTCGATGATGTTTCGATCGACACCCGCGGCGAAACGCTTGTCCTTCCACTTCTTCTTTACGGACTTGACGGTCAGGTCCGCGAGGCTCCGGGATGGCCGAACCAGGGCCGCCGCCGTTATCAGGCCGGTCAGTTCGTCAATGGCGTAGAGCACTTTTTCCAAATCCGATTCCGGTTCAACGTCGGTGCAGATTCCCCAGCCGTGGCTCATGACGGCCCGAATGTATTTCTCGGGCCATCCATGTTCTTCAAGTATTTCACGGGTTTTGACGCAGTGAAGCTCCGGATACAATTCATAGTCAAGGTCGTGCACCAGCCCGATAATACCCCATTCTTCGGGGTCGCCTCCGTATCTGAGCGCGAAGTGCCGCATCACCGCCTCTACTGAAAGGGCGTGCGCGATCAGGCTTTCGTTCTTGTTATACTGTTTCAGCAGCTCAAGCGCTTCCTCCCGCGTCGGAACTCCGGCGGTTCCGCCGGAACCGCCTTTTTCGCGTTGTTCATTCGTCATTGCCGGTTTCCTCCTTTGCGCGTGTTGTGACGCCCGAGATTGTACGGCCTCGATGAGACCGTGTTTTCGAAGAGCTGATGCCCGTCGGGGTGCGAATCCTTCTACGCGTCCCGAAGGTGGTATTCGATCAGGCGGTCGTCGCTGAAGTCGCGGATGCGGCAGTATTCCGCCGTGGTTCCCGCCAGGGCGGCTTTCGGCATGAGTCCCACCAGTTCGGATTCGAGGATGTCAACGCCCAGGGCCTCCGCCTGTTTCTGTATGGCCTCGAAGACAACGACGATCGGTGTCGCTTCGCAATCGGTGAGGTTCGTGGAAACCTGAACGATGCCGCGGTCGGCGAGCCTGATCCCGATTGCCTGGACGTGATCCAGTCCTCCCGATGAGTATCGTATGGCCCGGGCGATGGCCCGAGCCGTCTCGACACTGTCCGTGTCGAGGTTGACGTTGAAGGCCACCAGTGGTTTTCTTGCGCCCACCGAGGTTGCGCCCGTCCGGGAGTTGAAATTGACAGGACCCGCGTCGGGACGCCCGGCGGGATCGGAAAGACGGCCGGCCAGGCTTTCGTACTCTCCCCGCCTGATGTCGGCGAGTACTTTCCTTTCGGGAACGAGGGCCGCTTCGCCGTAAAAATAAACGGGAACTCCTGTTCGTTCCGCGAATTCCCGGCCGAAACGGTGTGCGGCGTCGACGGCATCCTGCATGGAGGCGTTTTTCAGTGGAATAAAAGGAACGACGTCCACGGATCCTATGCGGGGATGCGCGCCCCGCTGTTGGCGCATATCGATAAGGGCGACCGCTTGCTCGGAAGCGGCCAACGCCGCCGCAACGATTGCTTCGGGGGTTCCCATGAGCGTGAGGACGCTCCGGTTGTGATCCCCGTCCATGCTGAAATCGGCCACTTTTACGCCTTGCACGGCGGCGGCGGCGTCGACAATCGCCATGACATGTTCTTTGTTCCTGCCTTCGCTGAAGTTGGGTACGCACTCGATAACGGGCATTTTCACACCTCGTAGATTGTTCTCGACGGCAGTTCGACGCAGGTCAGGCTGCCGCCGTAAACGGCACCCGTGTCGATGCCGATCTTGTTGTCTTCTATGAGAGGATTGCTGAAGGGCGTGTGACCGAAAACGACGGTTTTTCCGAAGTCGAAGTCCGAATAAATAAATTCGTGGCGTATCCAGACGAGATCGTCGGGACTCTGCTCGCGCAGGGGGACGCCCGGGCGAAGCCCGGCGTGGACGAAAATATACTCCGGCGTTTCGTAAAAGAGTTGGAGGGTTCGAAAAAAATCGAGATGTTCCGTGGGGATGTCGAGCATTTTTTCTCCCTCCTGTATACGGTATTCGTAGGAGGCCGCGGTGGCGTCGCCGCCGTTGAGAAAGAAAAGAGACCTGCTTTCCTCGCAGGGGTGGTTGAGATACTGAAGGAGCATGCTCTCATGGTTGCCCAGCAGGCAGGTGACCTTTTCGAAGCGTTTCCTGATATCGATGACGAAATCAACCACGTCTCGTGATCGCGGTCCCCGGTCGATATAGTCGCCGATAAAAACAAGCCGGTCGTTTCCGTGCTGCAGGGGAAGTAGTCCCATGAGTTTTTCCAGCTTGTCGAAACAGCCGTGGATGTCTCCTATGGCGAATATTCGTTCCATTACTCGCGATCGTGGCTTAGCCTGAAGACATGAGCGCTTCGACGAATTCTCTGCCGTCGAAAGGACGGAGATCATCCGCCTGTTCCCCGATTCCGATGAACCGGATGGGCAGTTTCAGCTCATCAGCTATTCTGATGATGATTCCTCCCTTGGAGGTGCCGTCCAGTTTCGTGAGAACGAGACCCGTAACGCCGATTTCGTTGTTGAACATCCGTGCCTGGTTGAGCGCGTTCTGGCCGGTTACGGCGTCCAGCACCAGAAGCGTTTCATGCGGCGCGCCGGGCAGTTCCCGTGCCATAATACGCTTTATTTTTTTCAATTCGTCCATAAGGTTGGTCTTTGTGTGAAGCCGCCCCGCCGTATCGACGAGGAGAACATTGATCCCGCGGGAGCGGGCGGCCCGAATTGCGTCGTAAGCCACCGCCGAAGGGTCGCCGCCGGTGGGATGCTTGATCAGCGGGACATCGGCCCGCCGGCACCAGACATCGAGTTGCTCGACGGCGGCGGCGCGGAACGTATCAGCCGCCGCGGCCATGACGCTTCTTCCTTCCTGTTTCAGGCGGGAGGCTATCTTGCCGACCGTGGTTGTCTTTCCCGTTCCGTTGACGCCGACCACCATGACCGTGAACAGATCGTCTTTCGGTATTCGAAGGGGTTTGTCGCTTGCTTCAAGTATGGAAAGCATGTATTCATTCAACACGTTCATGAGCGCGTCGTGGCGATCCAGTTCATTCCGTTTCGCCCGGTTTTTCATTTCTTCTATGACATTCGCCGCGAAAACCGGACCCATGTCCGCCGCGATAAGCGTTTCCTCGAGTTCATCATAAAATTCACGGGAAATAACACGTTCTCCGACGACCATTTCTTCCAGGTTTTTTACGAAACCCCTGCGCGTTTTTGAGAGGCCTTCTCGCAACCGCGAGAAAAACCCCGTATTGCCGTTATCAGCCATTGCCGTTCCTTTTCCTGTTATCTTGGATTATCCGTGCAGGTCGGGTTTTTATCGTGTTTGACGCCGTATGTAAAGATTCATGTTTAGCGGGTGGCGCGGGAGAAGTTGTCGCTAGTGCATGTTTACGGAGACGATCGTGGAAACGCCGCTCTTCTGCATGGTCACGCCGATGAGGTTATCGGCTGTCTCCATGGTGCGCTTGTTGTGCGTTATGAAAATTATCTGGGAATCACTGGCGACTTCGCCGATAAGGCCGGTGAAAAGAGACACGTTGCTGTCGTCAAGAGGAGAATCGGCTTCATCGAGGATGAGAAAGGGCGTGGGGCGGAACATGAGAATGGACAATATAAGTGAAACGGCGGCAAGAGATTTTTCTCCTCCCGACAGGAGAGAAAGATTCTGTGGTTTCTTGCCGGGAATCTGAATTTCGATATCGACGCCCGTTTCAAGCAGGTCCGATTCGTCGGTGAGCATTAGTTTACCTTTCCCGCCGGGGAAAAGCCGGGGGAACACCTGTTTGAAGTTGTCGCTGACCGCGTCAAAGGTTTCAGCGAATCGCTTGCGGGATATCCTGTTGATCCGTGATATCGTTTTCTGCAGTGTTTCAAGTGATGTTTCCAGGTCCTGTGTCTGGGACGACAGGAACTCGTGCCGCTCTTTCAGTTCTTCGTATTCGTTGAGGGCGAGCAAATTAACGTCACCAAAGTCTTCCAGCCGTTTCCGATCCGACTCGAGTTTCCGTTCCAGTTCCTTTTTGCGTTCTTCGCCGAGGGGTTCAAACGTCGGGATCAGTTCCTGCAGGTCCTGGTGATAGCGTTCCTGGACGTTTGTTTTGAGCCCCGTTATCTGCAGGGTTACTTCCTGGATGTCCAGGCTTACTCGGTGAGTGTCACGGGACAGGCTTTCCAGCGTTTTGCGCTCGTTCTGCAGGAGCGATTCCCGTTCCCTGCGGATTGCTTCCAGTGATTCCTGCTGGTCCTTCTTTTTCGAGAGATTTTCTCCGGCTCGTTCGTAATCGGCGTAGAGCAGGACGAGTTTTTCTTCGAGCGATTTCAGCTCGTCCCGGGTCGTTCCGATATTTTTTCTGCACATTTCCATGTCGCGGAACCCGTCCGCGATCCGGGACTCGATATCCACGACGGAATCTTCGAGGTTTTTCAGGGACCGTGCCCCCGATTCTCTTTTTTCTTCCAGCGTCGAAAGGGCGATTTTTTTCTCTACGAGCGTCTGCTCTTCTGCCTTCAGCCGGAAGGCGACGTCTTTCCACTGTTCCTGAAGTTCCGTGATACGGTTTTGATCTTCGATGATTTTCGTTTCGACGTGGGCCATGTCATTGCGGCATTCGACGATACGGGTTTCTGCCTCGGTTTCTTCCCGTTCCATGGTCTCCGTGTTAAAGGCAAGCACGGTAATCCGCTGGTCGATCCACGATATTTCGCCTTCGATCCGTTCTATGTCCTTCTTTTTCTCGCTGATGAGCAATTCTTTCTCGTGGAATGTTGTGCGCAGTCCTTCCAGTTCTTCTTCCCGTGATTCGATCCGGGAAGATATTCCGGTTTTCAGGTTTCGTGCCGCTTTGAGGCGTTCATCGAAGGTCCTGATTTCTTCCTGCAGGCCGTTAATTTCACGTTTGTTGCGCAGGAGCGAATAACCGCCGTTGTTGCCGCTTCCTCCCGTCATGACGCCGTTGGGACTTACAATATCTCCCTCGGGGGTAACGAACGTTCCGATGAAGCCGTTTTGCTTTCGCAGTTCCGACGCGGTGCGGAGATCCGGTACGAGCAGGACGTCGCCCAGCAGGCGTTCTGCGAAAATCCTTTGTTCGTCGTCGTTGATGTTCACCACCTGCCTAAGCGGCACGGCCTGCGGGGGAATATTCGCCGGTACGGCAGCGAGTCCCTCTTTGCGGCTGTATTCGAGAGGAAGAAAGCTGCTTCTGCCGGCACTGTTGCTCTTCAGGTGGTCGATGGCGAGGATGCCGTCTTCGGGATGTTCCACGAGAACGGACTGGATTTTATCGCCCAGGGCCGCTTCGACGGCCGCCTCGTACTCGGGGGGGACGTCAAGGTAGTCGGCCGCGAGACCCCGCAGGGCGCCTCCGGTCCAGGACGGTTTTCGGGCTTCCTTCATGATATGACGGGTTCCCTCGGTGCACCAGTCCATGTTTTCCTGAATTTCTTTCAGTGAGGCGAGGCGTGATGATTTTTTGCCGATCTCTTCCTTGATTTCTTCAATGTCGTCGTTGACCGCGGCAAGGTCGTGCCGTTCGTTTTCCAGTTCGATCCGGCAGGTCTCTCCACGTTCCCTGAGTTTTTTCTGTTCGCGGCTTTCGGCGTCCAGCGACGCTTTCAGTTCAGACGCCTGCCGTTTCAGTGCGGTTATCCGCTCGCGGTTGGCCGTTGTCTCGACGAGTTCCTGTTCCCGCTTGCGTCGCAGGGTATCCAGTTCTTTTTCGAGTGATGCCGCGAGGTTCCTGAGGCGGGCGTTCTCCGCCGCCGCTTCGACGTGCCGGTTTTTTTCGCGGTCCAGTGTTTCCCGCGTTGTTTCTTCTTCGTTTCGGAGCAGATCAACCGCTTCCTTTTGGCGGGTGATAAGATCCCGCAGTTCGCGAAGCGATGCTTCGGATGTTTCCAGTTCTTTTTTTAATGCCGTGATGTTTTCCAGCACTTCTTCGCGTCGTTGCTGCAGGTCTTCGACGGTTCTGTTCCCGGCGGTTTCCCGTTTTGCAAGATCGTCGAGTGTTTTCTTTGAAAATTCAATCTGCTGCTCGTGAAGGGTAATGTCGTTCTTGACGTTGAAAAAAGCTTCCTGGACGGTATCGGCTTCGGTCTCGTTTTCGGCGATGCGCGACTGGATTTCCTCAATCGAAGACTCAAGCGACGCCACCGATGTTTCCGCTTCAAGGCGGCGTTTTTCGAGCGAGCGGCGTTCCTTCTCGAGTTCTTCTTTCCTGTTGTTCAATTCCAGAAGAAGATCGAGCGACAGGAGAAGCTGGGATTCCCGTATGGTTTGTTTTAATGTTTTGAATCGCTCGGCTTTTTTCGCCTGCCGTGAAACGGCGTTGAGCTGGCTCTTGACCTCGCTCACAATATCGTTCAGACGCAACAGGTTCTGTTTCGTTGCTTCCATCTTTCGCACGGCTGATTCTTTGCGCAACCGGTACTTGGCGATTCCCGCCGCTTCCTCGATAAAGAGACGGCGTTCCTCGGGTTTCGCTTCGATAAGCCGGAAAACCTTTTCCTGTTCTACAATTGAGTAGGTGCGCGCCCCGACGCCGGCGTCCATGAAAAATTCTCTCACGTCAAGAAGACGGCAGGGGACGTTGTTGATAGCGTACTCGCTTTCACCGTCGCGGTAGAGTTTCCGTGAAACGGTCACTTCGGCGCAGTCGGCGTAGGCGCTGTTGAATCGCTGACCGTTATTCTCCAGGGTTATGGAAACTTCGGCCATGCCGACGGGCGGGGTATCGTCGCTTCCGTTGAAAATGACGTCTTCCATTTTTTTCCCGCGAAGCAGGGTGACGCGCTGCTCGCCCATGACCCAGCGCATGGCGTCGACTATGTTACTCTTCCCGCAGCCGTTCGGGCCGACGATGGCGCTGGTGCCGGGCGAAAAGAGAATCCTGGTCCTGTCTTTAAATGATTTGAAGCCGAGTATTTCGATCTTCTTGAGTCTCATTGCCGGGTACCTGCCAGAATTCCTGTTGAATCTTTCGCCGAAATTTATCAGAATAAGGCACCCGTGTAAAGGGAAAACACTATAGAGTGTAGCGAAGAAAAAGCCCGGTACAAGATATTGTGGTTTGCCGGGGAGCATGCTCTTTTTACCGCGAAGGCGAGCCTTCGTCCGTATTTAACCGCCCGTCAATTATCGGGAACAGAATGCTGAATTCGCAAGGGGGGGTATAATGCCGAAATTTCGAGAGATTACAATGGGCGATCTGCTGAGGGAAACGGCCGGCAGATTTCCGGACCGCGAGGCGTTGGTGCATCCTGAGTTCGGAGTGCGGCAGACTTACGGGGAGTTTCTCGCGTCCTGCACGGCAGTGGCGAAGGGATTCATGGCCCTGGGCGTTCAATCGGGGGACAAGGTGTCCGTCTGGACGACGAACCTGCCGGAATGGGTGTATCTCCAGTTCGGACTCGGAATGATAGGCGCCGTTCTCGTGACGGTGAACACGAATTACAAATCCCACGAACTTGAATATATACTACAGCAGTCTGATTCGATGACGCTGGTTATCATGGAACAATACCGCGACAGCAATTTTCGCGAAATTACACGATCGGTTCTGCCGGGAATCGACGAGGCCAAAAGTGGGCGGGCCCTTTCCGGCAGCTTACCGTTTCTGCGCAATGTGGTCTACATCGGTGATTATCCGGATATCCCAGGCATGAAACGTTTCGACGACGTTGTCGCTCTGGCCGAAGGAATCGGCGACGACGAACTGGCGGAACGCGAAAAGTCACTGGATTGCCGGGACGTGGTCAATATGCAGTACACATCGGGAACCACGGGGTTTCCGAAAGGCGTCATGCTGACGCATTATAATATTGTCAATAACGCCCGCATGGTGGGTGAAGTCATGGGAATGAGCGAGCGGGACCGGCTGCTGATACAAGTTCCATTTTTTCATTGTTTCGGCTGCGTTATGAGTACTCTGAACTGCGTTTATTACGGGGCGACCATGGTTGTTCTTGAATACTTCGATCCCCTGAAGGCGCTTCAGACCGCGGAACAGGAACGCTGTACCGCCGTAAACGGCGTGCCGACCATGTTCATCGGCATCATGAGCCTGCCCGAATTCAGGAAATTCGACCTTTCGTCGCTTCGAACGGGCATCATGGCCGGGTCCCCCTGTCCGACGGAGGCCATGAAACGGGTCATAAGCGACATGCACTGCCCTGAAATCGTCATCGCCTACGGTCTTACCGAGAGTTCGCCCGTCATGACGATGACCCGGCGGGATGATCCCCTAGATGCGAGAGTTTCAACCGTTGGGCGTCTTTTCGACGGAGTCGAGGCCAGGATTATCGATCCTGAAACGGGAGACGAGGTGCCTCCGGGCATCCATGGTGAAATCATCACCCGCAGTCCGTGCGTCATGGAGGGGTATTACAAAATGCCCGACGAAACAGCCGTCGCGATAGACGGGGACGGGTGGCTTCACACGGGAGACCTGGGAACGGTTGATGAAGACGGTTATTTCAGGGTGACGGGCCGTATCAAGGACATGATCATTCGGGGGGGAGAAAATATTTATCCCCGGGAAATAGAGGAATTTCTGCACGCCCATACGAAAGTACAGGATATTTATGTTGTCGGTGTACCCGACGCCAAGTACGGTGAACAGATTCTCGCCATCGTCGTGCCCGAAAACGGCGTATCCGTCGACGAAAAGGAATTGGTCGAGTTTTGCCGGGGCAGGATCTCCCGTCACAAGATTCCCAAGTACTGGCGGTTTACCACGGACATTCCCATGACGGCCAGCGGCAAGGTGCAGAAATATAAGCTCGTGGAACGGTATTCCGACGACGCGGAGTGACCCCGTTTTTCGGGTGTCCGTCGGCACGGGGGAAGGAAGTGTTTCTCATGACACAGTCGGAACACGCGGCGCGGAAGGCCGGCGGTGCGACCGCCCTGCTTGTTATCGATATGCAGAATGATTTTGTAAGACCCGGCGCTCCGGCATGCGTTTCAGGCGCGCTCGCGACGGTTCCCGCGATCGTCAGGGTGCTGGAGTATTTTCGTGCCCGGAAGTGGCCGGTGTTTCATGTGATCCGCGAATACCGCCGTGATGGCAGCGACGCGGAAATCACCAGGATGCGGGAGTTCACTTCAGGGGTTCCTTACGTGGTCGCCGGCACGACAGGCGCCGAAATCGTGCCGGAACTGACGCCGCTGTATGGCGAATACCGGATCGTGAAGCCGAGGTTTTCGGCTTTTTTGGGGACGAAACTGGATTTTATTCTGAGGAGGCTTCTCGTCGAAACGGTGGTGATCTGCGGTACACAGTATCCCCATTGTATACGGGCAACGGCCTATGACGCCCTTTCCCGCGATTACCATACAATTGTTCTTACGGATGCAACGTCCGCTGAAACAGCCGAGGTGGCGGAGGCGAACATTCGCGACATGTCCGGCGCTGGCATTCAATGCATCGACTTCGACCGTTTACGGGCGCTTATCGAAGACCCCAGAGCGTCGCAAAGACGAGAGCGGGTATAAGATTTCCCACCCTGATGACGGCGAGGTTAAGCAGGTTGATCCCGATGCCCAGTATGAGAAGACCGCCTGTGGCCGTGATCATGGTGAGAACCGCCGGCTCCTGGAGAAAGAGCAGCCTGGAAGCCAGCAGGGTGATGCTTCCCTGGACGACCAGGACGGAAAGGGCGGAAAAGGCGACGCCGATGCCGTACGTTGAGGCGAGTGCCACGGAAATCGTTCCGTCGAGAAGCGATTTTATGTAGAGAATGGACGAATCCCCGACAGTGCCGTCCTGTATGGATCCCACGATGGTCATGGCGCCGGTGACGTAGATAAGGGAGGCGCTGACGAATCCCT
>LQBH01000036.1 GCA_002030015.1 delta proteobacterium MLS_D | reverse complement strand
TCCTGTTTTCCAATACACAATATCTCCGGTACTCCGTTCCCGGGGCTTTCTGCGGACGGGAACGCGGTCTCGATCATGTTGCCGGCAGAAAAACACTTTTAGATACTACCCCGCCGCGCAAAATAATATGCCGAACCTATCCCGTCAACAGCGAAAAACATCGCGAACGAAAATCAGCAGCCGGTCTTTAAAAAATTCTTTGACCTTCAGGACACATGGCTTTATATCCTGCGCTCATTCCCCACACGGAAAGGGTCCACAATGTTAGACAAGAAACCATCTACAATCGGGCGCATGTTCGACAGGATTGCCCTCAGGTACGACCTCGTCAACAGGGTGCTCTCCCTGTGGATCGATCAGACATGGCGACACATCACCGTGCGAAACCTCACCGTTAAGCCCGGCGATCGGGTACTCGACATCGCCACCGGCACCGGCGATCTCGCCCTGCGGGCACTACAGTCGGAAAAAATGTGTCGAGTCGTGGGAATCGATCTTTCGCAGGAAATGCTCGCCATTGCTTCGCGTAAAAGCAGGCGCCGCGGCTTTTCGGACCGTTCATTCTTCGTCAACGGCGACGCGTTGCTCCTTCCCTTTCGTGATGGAGTTTTCGACAGGGCGATGGTGGCCTTCGGCATCAGGAATATGAATAATATCGAAGCTTTTCTTGATGAACTGCACCGGGTCATCACTGTCGGCGGTCGTGCGGCGATTCTTGAATTTTCTCTTCCTTCCAACCCGCTTATTCGACATATCTACCTGGTTTATTTAACACGTATCCTGCCCCTTGTCGGACGATTTCTGTCAGGAGACGACGGCGCCTACCGTTACCTGACCGACTCGGTACTCGAGTTCTCCTCGCCGTCCCTGTTGCGTAAATTCATGAGAAAACGGGGGTTCGACCTCATAGGGTCACAACGCCTTTTTTTCGGTATCGCTCATCTTTTTATACTTGCCAGGAAACAGCGACCAACAGAAATGATCTGAGTGAAAATCACCTCCCACGTGCAATGAGCCGGGACAGGCGGAACAACTCGGCCACGCTCCAGGCTTGCGCTATGCATCCTCCAGGAGCGTGCGGTTCATCGCCGTCGAATATTTCCGAAACAAACCCGAGTCCCGCTTCGTAGAGATGAGGCTCGAAATTCGCCAGGAGGACCGCCAGTTTTCGCCGTGCCGCGCGCTTGTCCCTCGCCGTTTTCAGCAACGCTTCACCGTAATGCCCCAGGAGCCATGGCCATACCGTACCTTGATGATACGCAGCGTCGCGAGTCGCGGCGTCGCCGCTGTATTGACCGCAGTAACGGGGGTCCAGCGGCGACAAGGTTCTCAACCCTCGAGGCGTAAGGAGTTCATCGGTCACCTTCTTAACAATTTGACGGGCCCGTTCGCGGTCATCAAGCGGTGTATGAGGCAGCGAAACCGCGAATATCTGGTTGGGGCGCACGGATTCATCGCGTGAGCCATTGTTGGTGTTCCAGACATCGGCAAGGTATTTGCCGTCGGGAATCCAGAAAAGGTCGTTGAAGGCCTGTTTTGTTCGTTCCAGTTCCGCCGACACGTCGAAACCCGGATCAACACCCGTCTTGCGGGCCATGTCGCGCGTGAAAGCAAGGGCGTTGTACCAGAGAGCGTTAATCTCCACGGGGCAGCCGCTCCGCGGCGTTACGGGTACTGAATCCACGGCTGCGTCCATCCAGGTCAATTGCGTTGTTCCGTCCCCAACGGCAAGCAGGCCGCTTTCCAGTCGAACGACGGAATTGTCCTTACCCGCTTCGCGGTAATGTTCGAGAATATCTTTCATGACCGTCCAGAACCGCCGCCTGATTGTATCCATGTCTCCGGATAGCCTGACATATTCCTGCAGGCACCAGAAATACCAGAGTGACGCGTCGACCGAGTTATAAGCCGCGTCGTCATTCCCGTCGGACAGGCAGTTCGGTATGAGGCCGTTTCGACGCAACGAACCCAGGCTTTTCAGGACGTCCAGCCCATCCCGCATTCTGCCCCGATAAAAGGTCAGCCCCGGCAGGCTGATAAGTGTGTCCCGTCCCCACACATAAAACCAGTGATAGCCTGCGACAATGGACAGATCATGACGGGAATCACCGACAATAAAGTCTCCTCCCGCTTTAGCCAGACTTTCCTGTAATAGATTTTCCCCCCTGATTTTCTTGCGACGGGACGCTCGGCGCCGCCTGCGCCGGTTCAGTTCACGTTCCCATAACTGTTCCGCTTCATCGGGGGGTTCACCGAGCGAAAAGGAGAGTGTCACTATGTCTCCCGGTTCAAGTCGGCATTCCAGGAAACCCGGTGTCGGCAGATCCTCGCGGTAATCGAATCCCCGCTCCCGCTCCACGTCGTATTCAAAAGAACGATACCAGTGCGGCGCAGGTATAAATTCCATTGCATGACCTGACGCCGCGAACATGCGCGGCATTGTATCGTAGGGCGCAATTGAGAACCCTCCATTCAGGGGATCAGCGCTATTCCTGAAAACATTATTCTCCCGGGAAAGTTCATGAATACCGCGGTACGCGAAAAAGGGCCTCACGCTCAACCGGGCAGGCCTTTCGCCTTTCCGGTATTCATACCGCGCCAGGAGCACGTCATTTTCTCCTGACAGCATAATACTTTTTTCGATCTGAATACCATCCGCCCGGTAGGTGAAGCTGGGGTGCAAGCCAAGGGAAAATCGTACCAGGGCCGGGAGTTCCGGCGGGTCAAACACCTCCGGGTACCGATGCATTGAAAAGCGTATCGTAGATTCACCGAAATTTATCGAATCTTCAAACTTGGAAAGAAGGACGAAGCGTCCGCCCCTCTCGGGAAGATTCGTCACGAGAAGACCGTGGTACCGGCGGGTGTGACAATTGACAACCGTACTCGACGAGTAACCCCCGCGGCTGTTCGTTTCGAGCCATTCCTTCGATAATGCCTCCCGGAGCGACAAATCGTCGCCGGACAGAACGATCATTGGGGCGCCTCCCTTCGCGTCGGAACCGGACGAACGCGATATATTCACACCACCGCAACAACAATGGCACGGCATGTTGTAAAATTACACGAATTCCCTGTAAGCGTGGAGCATACCCCGATGATCAACGACACGCAAGAGGCATCCCGGTTCGGGATGCCTCTTGCGTGTCTAAAGAAAGGAATCTTTTTACTCGACGATCTCCAGTACAGCCTTGCGGTTTTCCCGCGACGAAACGGCGTTTAGAATCGTCCTGAGTGACTTGACGGTCTGCCCCTGTTTTCCGATTATCCTGCCCCGATCTTCCTTTGCCACCGTCAACTCGTAAATAGAAATGTTTTCCCCCTGCATTTCCGATACATGCACCATCCGTGGATTGTTAACCAGTGCCTGCACCACCGTCGTAATTAAATCTCTCATGGCGTTCCTCTCCTTGTTCGAATTGACATCTTGGTGTCTAATGAAGTGCGTCACGCTGCACAGGCGTCGGACGCCACCCCCAAATTCATTACGGCGATATAATGAACACAAATATACGAGAAGGCAACTCAGAATTTTTTCTGTATTATTGTCACGATTTTACCGTAGTAAGTGAATTTATTATACTGGATGGAAAGTAAAATAACCGTCAATGCTGCTCGGTGAGGGACATCAACTTTGTTCTCAGGTTTGCTTTTTTATGACGTAATCCCAGTTTTATCCGTATCTTATAGCGGTGATGCTCTATCGATCGGCGGGACATCGACAGCATCTCGGCGATCTCTTCTGTTTTGTACCCTTCTCGAATGAGTCGCGCAATCTGTCTTTCCTGGTGAGTAAAATTAAAATGGCTGAGAGTCAGATTTCTCAAAAACGGCGAGGTAATATCCCTGAGATTCATCTCGACCAGTTCGGCATACCCGGCAATTCTTCCCGGAGAACGATACGATTTTATTTTTTTCAGGAGCGGAAAAACCATTTCCTCGATATTCACAATCACGTCCCGCTGAAGATTTATCAACTCATCTCTGCTGCTTCTCAGAATGGCCTGCAACGTTGCATTCGCCTCCTCGAGATGCAGTGATTTAAGTCGCAACTGGGCTTCCCGCTCTTCCAGTTTCAACTCTGTCTTTCTCCTGACCGTCATATCACTGAATATGCCGATGCCTCCCGCCTGCTCGCCGTTTGAGCGATATACGGGTACCGTGTTTATGTACAACCACATTTCCTCGCTGTCCGGGGATTCACGGAATCCGCCTTCATAGGCCCCCTCCTTTCCCTCCAGCGGCATTGCAAGACAGGGAAGGATCCGGCGGTCATATATCCTCCTTAAATTCAACCCGATAAGGTTCCTCCCTTCACGCCCGAACGCGTTTATAAATCTTTCGTTTGCTTCAATAATCTTCAGATCCGTATCGTAGTAAAAAACTCCCGAGGGAGCCGAATAAAAAAGAGATCGGTATCGCCTTTCATTTTCGCGAAGACGATCCTCGGTAAGCTTCCTCTCGGTTGTATCGAAGGCGCATACCATGACCGCGGGCCGGCTTTCAAACTGAACGGGAACGGCCTTGATCTCCAGCCACCGGACACCTCCGTGCTTATCGAGTATACGGTGTGTATAAACATTCTGCATCGTTTTGCCTTCAAGACGAAGGCGGTGCCGCCTCATCACCCAATCTCTGTCGTCGGGATGAATGATATCCTCAATGGACATAGTAAGCAGCTCGTCCTTTGAATATCCTGATATTTCAAGACATTTTTCGTTCACGAAACGCAGGCAGCCATCCTGAACAATGCCCATCGCTTCACGGGCGTTTTCAACCAGGGCTTCGTACAAGTTTCCTATTTTACTTACGTGCTTACTGCCTGCCTTCGCCGTTTCCATAAAGCCGCCGTCCCCCGCGGGTTTGTAACCGGCTGATATGTGACACAGATCGATTTGTTCTGTCAATACTCGTCACCATGGCGTGCGTGCCGATCCCAAACGAAGGCCGTCTCTTAAAAGCCTTTCTTGCTTCTTGATCCCCTCTTTATTTCAGTGTAATAATAATGAACTATTACCGTATTGTGGAACGCTTTTTCACATCGCATCATGGTGAAAAACGCGGCCGCGAACGGCCGGCCCGACCGGGGAAAGGCTGATCGATCCATGTGGAAAATTTTAAAAGCAGTATTCTTGATTGCGCTGGTCATGTTCTTCGCGACATTCGCCGTCGAAAACAGCTCACCGGCACAAATCAACTGGTTTTCGGTTCTCATTGACTACGAAACACCGCTCTATGTCCTCATGTACGGATTTTTCGTCTTCGGCATTGTGATCGGTCTCGCCGTGGGAGGCAGTCAACGGTTTTCCCTGTGGCAAAAATCTCGAAAACAGCAGAAGGAAATAGCCCGCCTCATGGAAATGAGCACCAACGGGAACATTGAAGCCCACCATCATATACCGGAGACGTTCGACAAAGAACAGTCGTGAGATCTGAAACGATTTTTTAATCCCGGGAACCGAAATGTCATGAAACGCCCAATCAGGCGGCTGATACTCACTGCGGCCGCTTTGTCGCTCATCCTGCCCGTTGTGTTCCTGACCGCCCTGTCGCTGTTTCTGGAAAGCGAGAACGGCTGTCGACTTGTCAAGTCCCGCATCAATGACGCGATCCCCGGCTCGGTTCTCTGGACCGGGGCGGATTTTTCACTTTTGCGGGGTACGATAGAATTGAAAGAAGTCGCGCTTCGCGATGGTAACGACCGCAATATAGCCGGTCTTGACCGCCTGTCGGTCCGCATTTCCCTTCCCGATCTTCTGAAAGGAACGCTGACGCTGGAGCGGCTCGATTTCGAGAATCCCCGGGTGGCCCTGGAAACAGACGAGACAGGCCGCCTCAACATCGTTTCAGCTCTTCTGCCTGAAGAAAAATACCGGGCGCCACGAAGGGATGATACCCGCCCCGCTTCCGGAATTATTTTCCGCAACATTGTGATACGGGAAGCCCGTCTTCTCGGCGGAACCTTCCGGTTCACCGGCGCAGAAAACGCGTACCGGCTGAAAATCGAAAACATCAACGCAACGGGCCGGTTCAACCTGCTCGATGAAACAACTTGCCTTCACCTCGCCCTGGATGAAATACTGTTCGGCGACGGCCGGTACACAGTCGACTCTGTTGAACTGGAAACCTGCCGTAAAGGCGACGTGCTTGAGACGCTCGTTATCAAGGCCGAATTGGAAGAATCCAGGGCGTTTCTTCGGGGAACAATTAAAAATATTATTTCTGCGCCCCTCTTCGATCTGAACCTGGACGCAACGCTGTCACAGGAAGACCTGGATCGCTGGGCCCCTTTCGATTATCCCCTGAAGGGAACCGCCTCGGTGAAAGCCCGCATTATCGGCACTCCCGGAAACCCCGATATTACGTTGAATCTGGAACAACGAACAGCGCCGGCGGATGACGTACCCGTAGACTGCTTTTCCGCCTCCGTCCGCCTGGCCGACAAAAAAATTATTTTCGACCCGGTCGTCCTTGCGTGCGCCGACGGGGAAACCATCGTCACCGCGACGGTGGATTTGAGGAAAGCCTTTCCGGACGGTTTCACGGCGCCGCCCGCACCATCCTTCGAGGATATCCTTTCGTATACGCTGAAAATGGACCAGCGCAAGATTCCTCTGAATCGCCTTCATCCGGCGTTCGGCAGTATCGAGGGAACGCTGGTATCTTCTTCAATACAGATTCAGGGTCGCGGCATGTCGCCCGGACGACTCCGGGCACACGCCTCGTTACTCGCCCGTATCGAAGACCTGGATGCCGCTTCGAATGACAGAGTCATTCCTCTCGTGACTATCCAGTCGCAATTTTCAGCCGATTCGGGTACTTTCAGGGCGGAATCGCTTCAGGTCAGAACCCTTGATTCCCTTCTCGACATCGCCGGATTTTTCAATCATATCGACGGAAACATCGGGGGCTCCATCAAACTTACTGTTCCGCGGCTGGATGAACCGGCCCTGCTCCTGGCGGACCTGCCGCTGAAGGGATCAGCCGAGCTGAAGGGCTTTCTGGAAGGGACGTGGCCTCGACCGAAAGCTTCCTTCACCGGACAGGCGGTCGGCATCGCCTGTGGCGACACGCGCCAGGTCGACCTGGATGTTGCGGCACGGCTGGATGAAAGGGGTCGCGTTGTGCTCGAACACGCCGGGATTTCCAGCGGCGAATCGTTACTCACCGTAAAGGGAGAAACGGACCTCTTTAAAGAGGATCTGTCCGGTCTTCAGGAAGATCCCGCTTTCAGGCTTCACGCGGAGGCAGATTCACTCCGGGTGGAGGACTTTATTGATCAGGGCCGCGGATGGTTGACCCTCTCCTGCGATCTGGACGGCACTCTTCGGGAACCGTCGGGAACCGTCGTCCTGGAGGGGCGGAACCTGGCGACTGATTTCCAGGACATGAACCGCCTTTCCCTTGCGGCCGTCATCGGCGGGCGGTCTCTGAATATTACCTCCTTTCGGGCCGAAACAGCCGCGGGCGAGTCCGTCGAAGGATCAGGCAGCGTCGGTCTTGACCGGACCTTCGAAGTGGAAGTCTCGTCGCGGGGTATCTCCCTGGCGTCGTTCAACGCGCTGAAAGACCGGGATATGTTCAGCGGAACGCTTGCGTTCAGCCTTCGGGGATCGGGAACCCTTGAGAAACCTGAAATTACAGGCGATATAGCCCTTCGCGACATTGCCGTCAGGGGCGCCGGCCATGACGATTTCGAAGGAGAACTGTCGGTGCGTGACGGCATAGTCCGTCTTCAGGGCAATGCCGGATTCGACGCGGACGCGTCCTATCATATCGACGACGGCAGCATTTCGATCATGCTGCATGCTGACGCCCTGACACTGCATCCCTACTTTTTCATGGCGGGCATTACAAACCTCGATGGAAAACTGGATGGATCGCTCACCTTCGAAGGCTTCGTCCAAAATCTCATCGACGGAACGGCGCACGCCGCCATCGACCACCTGACGGTCGTTTCAGAAGAACTGGGAGAGACCCGGGCCGAAAATCTCGAAATTGCCTACATTGGACGAACCTTCCGGCTCGCCCCCGCCGTTCTCCATCTTCCCTTAGATCAGACCCTGAACGTGGAGGGCACGTTCGGCCTGGACGGAACCGTTGCGGTCTCTGCCGACGGTGAATTTCCCCTTGCGCCGTTCGCCGCCCTGACAGGGGATCTCGGCGATTTTTCCGGAACTGCGAAGGTCTCCGGACGGGCCGACGGGACTTTCGGCAAGCCCGAGATGCATGCCGATATCGAGATCAACGACGGCGGTTTCAGGCTCTTTAAACTCGCTTCCCCCACGTTCCACACTATCAACGGCGCCATTCAGCTTCGGGGATCAACGGTCACCCTCGATATGCTGACGGGATCGATGGACGGAGGAGATTTCAGGGTCGCCGGAACACTTTCTCTGATGAACATGAAGCCTCATTTCGCGGATATCCGCATAACGGGCCGGCACCTTCCTCTCGAGATTCCCGACACCCTGGACGCCCGTCTCGCCGCCGACCTGACACTCAGGGGCCGTGACGGCACTTTTGATCTCGAAGGCGGCATCACCATCCTGGAAGCTCTGTACTACCGCGATGTCGGCCTTCGGCACCTGGTGGACGCCGTCACCGCGGCGGCCCTTCCCGCACCGCCCCGGGAACCTGCCGCAACCGGCGGTTTTCCCGGCTCGATACGGTTAGACCTGTCCGTGGGACACCGGGCGCCTCTGTCGCTGTCAAACAACCTGGCCGACCTCGACCTTGTCCCCGACCTGCGTATCCTGGGCACAGCGGCTCAGCCGGTGGTCAACGGTCGAGTTTCGGTGCAGTCGGGAACTGTCTATTACCAGCGGAGAGAGTTTGTCGTAACGCGAGGCGTCGTGGATTTTCTGAACCCCTATCGAACGGAACCGTCCCTGGACATTGAAGGCCGCGTTTCAGTGAACGAACATGTGGTCACCCTGCGTATCACGGGTCCGCCTGACCAGCTCGTCTTCAACCTCACCTCCGATCCTCCCGAAGAACAGGGAGCCATCCTCTCGCTCCTGCTCACCGGGAAAACCACGGAAGAACTGACGGGACACTCCGGCAATGCCATGCAAAACACGGCTGATATCGTCGCGGCCATCATCAACGCCACCATGGCTGAGGACGTAAGGCGCACCACCGGTCTCGACATTTTCGAGCTCGAGGTCTCCGGAGAAGACTCGGATGTATTCACTGAACAGTTCAGAGTAACCATGGGGAAAGAACTGTCGCGCCGCCTCGCCTTTAAATATTCGTTTCACACGGAACAGGGAGAACTGGTACAACGCGTTTCCTCAGAATATAAACTGCTTGAAAATATTCTCGCCGGTATTTTTCAGGACAACCGTGGTGTCTTTGGAGGCGGCATCCGCTTCAGACTGGAGTTTTACTGATTGCCATGACGGGAAGATTATTCCGGCTCGCCGCCGCAAAAATTCTGATTTGCCTCTTCGCCTGCTGGCTCCTGGCGGCGCTGCCCGCGAACGTCCGTGAAACGGGGGCCGCCGAAGGCCCGGTTATTTCAGATATCGAAATCAGCATCCCCGGTGATTTCAGTGAATCCGCCCTGCTGGAACGCCTGGCCCGCGATCTGGTACGGCTGAAAAAGGGAGACCTGTTTTCACCTTCAGCCCTGGAAGATTCCATCAGGGCGCTCCGGCTGAGCAGGCGATTTTCTCACGTGCATGTCGACTCCCGAGAAGAAGGTGATTGTCTCGCCCTGGTCTTCCGGCTTGAACCGGCCCCCCTGGTCAGGGACATCCGCATGAAGGGCATCTATCCCTTTTTTGAACGTGACATTCGCACGGTCATGACCCTCTCCCCGGGCGACATGGCGACGCCGCAGGACCTGGAAGAACAGCGCCGGCTGGTAGAGAATTTTTTCAGGGGGGAAGGTTTTATTCATCCGCGGGCCCTTTTCGAGACGGCGGGCGATCCGCGAGAAGGCTTTCTCTCGATCGTGCTCACCGTCAACCGCGGCCCCTACTACCGGCTCGGCTCATTCACCGTCAGGGGAGCGTCACATTACAGCGAATCCCACCTGCAAAACGCGTCCGCAGTCCACCGCAAAAATCTGCTTCCAGGCGTCGCGGGACGCTTCGTTGAGCAGCGCCTGGAGGCAGATATAAAGAACATGCTTCATCGTTTCCGCGAGGCGGGATTTGCCGACTGCAGCATTAAAAAAGAACTGTCCCGCGATTCCGGAAGGCGAGTCGTCGACATAACACTCACCGTCGAAGAAGGTCCGCGGTACCGGGTTTCTTTCAGGGGCAACGAGGCCTTCAGCGACAATCAGCTTGAAGATGAACTCCTCTTTCAGACACTGGGCAACCGGAACAACGCGGCGCTTCACCGAAGCTCCCGGGCCGTCGTACAGCGGTACCGGACGGCGGGATATTCCGAAATGAAACTGGACGTCGAGGACGAAACCGGTACGATGGAGGGAATGACCGTTCGCACTATACAATTTCGCGTCACCGAAGGACCTTGTCACCGCATCGGTTCTTTCGCCGTCGAAGGAGTCACCGCCTTCCCGGAAAGAACCGTTCAGAGCTGGTTGAATCTCGGACCCGGGAAGCCCTTTGTCTCCGAGCAGATCGACCGGGCCGTCCTTACAATCGAATCGGCGCTCCGGTCCGTCGGCTTTCTCGACGCTAACGCCGAAGCGGACGTCTCCTGGGACGACGCTGAAGGGCAGCGCATCGCCGACATAACGATCACCGTGGCCGAGGGAGTGAGAACCAGGATATCCGCCGTGCGCTTTAATGGTTTTGAATCTCTCACGGAGTCGGAGGCCAGCGGGGTCACCGAGATAAATACGGGAGACCCGCTGATGCTGCAAGCCCTTGAACGGGACCGAAGGGCGCTTGTCGAGGCGGTTTCCGAACGGGGCCGCCCTCACGCGGACGTCAAGGAGCGTCTCGCCTTCAGCGACGATAAATCCACGGTTGAAATCGAGTTTCAAGCCGACGAAGGTCCCCCGGTGATCGTGGACAATGTTTATCTTCGAGGTAATTTCAGGACAAAGGACCGTATCCTGCTTCGGCGAATGAAACTGGGACCGGGAGAACCCTTCTCGGCGACCCGGTTCCTTGAAAGTGAACGGAACCTCCGTAACCTGGACATCCTCGAATCGGCCCGCATCCGCGCACCGGGACTCGCCGAGCAGGCACAGGAAGTAACTCTGCTCGTCGACGTCGCGGAGCGAAAACCTTATTTTGTCGAAGCGGGTTTCGGCTATGAATCGGAACGGGGCGCCTACGCCGACGTGAAAACCGGGGACCGCAACCTTTTCGGAACAAACCGGAGCGGCTGGATCGGAAGCGCGCTGAGTGAAACGGGCTACCGGAGCGAAATTGCCGCGTCCGATCCCCACTTTCTTGGTTATTCGCTGTCTGCGACGCTGGGTCTTTACCAGGAACGGGTTGAACAGTTCAACCAGACCTTCGGCACCGATACCTATGGCGCATCCCTCAAGCTCGCCAGAAAACTTGCCCCCGGCCTGGGAATCGGACTGGGGCTGCGCTTTGAACAGAAGAAATTGTTCCAGCGTGAAGGTCTCATACCTTCGGGCTCGGAAGAGCTTTACCTCGCCCGAAGCATTCTCGTGGCGGGCCCTTCACTGACTTACGACACCCGCGATTTTTTCGTGCGTCCCCGAAGCGGTGTTTTCAGCGTCTTTTCCGTCGACATCTCAAAGGGGATCCGAAACTCCTTCGACGACTTTCTGCAGTATGATCTTGATGTCCGTTACTTTTACACCCCCGTCGCCCGGCTTACCTTCGCGCTGGCCGGAAGGGGCGCCGTTCTTCAGACCTACGGTCCTTCGGAAACCATACCGGAAGACCAGCTGCTGTTCCTCGGCGGCACCACGAACGTCCGCGGTTTCAAGGAAAACATGCTCCACCTCGATGCCGCCGGCGCTCCCCTGGGCGGCCGGCTGGCGCTGTCCGGCAGTCTCGAGGCACGCATCGACCTCGGCAAAAACTGGGAACTTGCGACTTTTTTCGATACGGGAAGCGTGAGCCGGACTTTCGACAACGCCGGCTCCAGCGGATTCCGCTCATCCGCGGGCGGGGGACTTCGTTACATCACTCCCGTCGGCCCTCTCGGAATCCTCTACGGAGCGAAGCTCGACCGCCGGGAGGGAGAATCTTCCGGAAGGTGGCATTTTTCCATCGGCTATACGTTCTGAAGCCGCTACAATACCCAGCCCTTGCGCCTGAAAAACAGGAACATGCCGACCGCTCCCCCGAACATCAGGACAAGCAGAACAGGATAGGCCCAGGGCCACGCAAGTTCGGGCATGTATTCGAAATTCATGCCGTATATTCCGGCAATGAAAGTCAGCGGAATAAATATGGAGGCAAACACAGTGAGCACTTTCATTACTTCGTTCATCCGGTTGCTCACGCTCGAAAGATACAGATCCAGCATGCCCTGCAGCAGATCCTGATAGGTTTCAACAACATCAATGATCTGTATGGTGTGGTCGTAGAGATCCCGCAGGTACGGGCTCAGTCCTTCGCTTACCAGGGTCGATTCGCTCCGTTCAAACCCGTTTGCCACTTCCCGTAACGGCCAGGTTGACTTTCTCAGAAAAATAATTTCCCGTCGCAGTTCGTGAACCGATTGAAGTGTTTCACGGCGGGGGTCCAGAGACAGTTCCTCGTCCAGTTCCTGAATCCGCTCGCCCAGACGTTCCAGCAGCACAAAATAATTGTCCACGATGCAATCAAGCAGGGCATAGGCGAGATAATCGGCGCCCATTTTTCTAATTCGTCCCCTGCCGCTGCGAAGACGGTCCCTCAGCGGACCGAACACGTCGCCCCGCGACTCCTGAATTGAAAGGACGAACCCCTCCCCCAGTACAATACTGACCTGTTCCGCCCTGATCCTGCCGCTTTTGTCATCGAACGTCAGCATCCTGACAATCACGAGAAGATACTTTCCGTAATCCTCAAGCTTCGGCCGCTGGGCCGGTGTAAGAATATCTTCCTGGCTCAGGGAATCCAGGCCGAAACGGGCGCCCAGTTTTTCAATGACCGAAATGTCGTGCAGGCCATCGATGTTTATCCAGGTCACCGCCGCCTCACCCTCCCGTTCCAGACACTCATTTATCGTGGATGGCGTCGATTCGGCGAAGAATTCCGGCCCGTAATCGAAACGCGTAAGGTAAACCCGTTCTTCTTTTCGTTCGCCCACCTGCACCAGTGTTCCCGGCGCCAGTCCGGCTTTCCTGGTCCGCGCCTTGAGAAATGTTCCGGGATCGATCATTTGTTTACCCCCTGTCGCTTACCGCATTCCTTGAACCCGCTGAAACATCATCGTTCTTCACGCCGGCGCGGGTCTGTCGTTTCATCCCGAACATTCCCGACGCCTTCCGCCCCCGGCTGCACGCAACGCTTCCTCCCCGTTTTCAGTACATACGAACGTCAATCAAAAGATTTTTTAACCATAGCACCGGCATATTTTCCCCGCAAGACGGTTCGTCGCCGTTGTTTCACAGCTGATTGCATATTCTGTTCAATCCCTCGTAACACTTCGTTGAAGGAAACCGCCTTTCGACACAATCCGTTCACGTATAATATCAAATACGAAGCGTAATATTTATAATAATTTTAATATGATAGAAATATTTCTCGGCTTCGGTCCGGTCTGGCATGATACTTTCTATATATAATAGCAAAAGGAAACAACAATCCGACACGAAGGAGGGCGGAACAATGAAACGGACAATACAGACAATGATCATGACGGTTTTTGCGGTGCTGGTCACCAGTTCCTTCGCCTACGCCGAGTACGTGGCGACCACGGCGACGGGCGGGACCTTTCCCTACTTTCAGTTGGGCTGCCTGGTGATGGGCGGAGTGATCATCACATCCCTCAAGCATCGATACTCGAAGATTTACATGACCGAGGCGGTCGGCAGTTTCGCGCTGTACGCGGTGCTGGTGGCGCTGTTCA
>LQBH01000035.1 GCA_002030015.1 delta proteobacterium MLS_D | reverse complement strand
AAGGGGCAGGGCCATGGATAATATATTTACCGAGAGACTGTGGAGATCTGTCAAATATGAAGAGGTTTATATAAAGGATTACAGAAATATTTCAGATGCAAAGGAAGGTATAGGTAATTATATGATATTCTATAACCATGAAAGACCTCATCAGGCCCTTAACTATAAGACACCAGAGGAGCTACATTTTAACTGAACATTTATTTTAGAGCATTACAAAAGATGTCTTTTCTCTGAACAATGCGGTAATTTTACCTGTCCTTTCCAATGCCGATAAATCGGCATTGATTCGGCCAGGTCGTATTAAAAATAACCTTTAAAAACGGACCAAGGTGTAACTTAAAAAAGTTAATTTTTTGTCTTGACAATGGGGTCCACCTTACGCTACGTTATGAGTATCAGGAAGGCTCTTCCCTGTACCCACCGGCCGGCGCCGTTGCGTTTAACGGTTCCGCCGCGCATTTTCATGGCGGTTTTCGCCCGCGTTCCCGCAGGTCGTGGACGGAACGCCGCCGGAAAAACGATCGCACTGCAAGGAGGAAAACATGATGAATCGAGAAGGTAGAGTCGGCCTGCTCCGCTGGATGCGGTACGCGGGCATACTGGCGGTGCTCATGCTGGGGCTTGTCTCCATCATCGGTACCGGCGGGGGCGACGCGACGCCCACCGGTCCCAGTTCAGGGGCTTTCGTCAACAGCCCCGTCGAGGGGTTGTATTACAAGACACCCACGTACGCGGGCTGGACCGACGCCGACGGGACATTTCCCTACGAGCCCGGTGAAGAAGTTGAATTCTACCTGGGCGGCGCGGACGGCCTGTTCCTGGGAACAGCGCCCGCCGCGGGCGTGGTGCGGCCCGACGATATCGCCGATACCGCCAGGGCGACGAGAATCGGCCAGCTTCTGCAGACGCTCGACGGCGACGGCAACACCAACAACGGCATCGGCCTGCCTGATATCGCGGCTTACCTGGAGGCGAACCCGGTCGACCTGGGTGACGACGACGCCTTTGAAACCTCGATGAACGCCCTGCTGACGGCGCTCAACGCCGACAACGTGTTCGACGGACCGCGGACGCTGGTTTCAGCCGCCGCGGCGCGCGCCCAGCTTGACGCGGCCAAGAGCCCGGAGGTTGTGGTTTCGACGCAGTACGGCGATCTGGCCGGGTTTACCGACGGCACGGTCGCCGCGTGGCGCGGCATTCCCTACGCAAAGCCGCCCGTGGGCGAGCTGCGCTGGGAACCCCCGCAGGATCCCGAGCCCTGGACGGGTACGCGCCTGGCCACGAACAGCGGTCCGCGCTCGCTCCAGTTCGAAATGACCCGGACCTGGCAGGCGACGGGCAACATCACCGGCAGCGAGGATTGTCTCTACCTGGATGTTTTCCGTCCCGACACGGACGACGGCGCCCTGCCCGTCTATGTCTGGATACACGGTGGTTCCAACAAGTTCGGAAGCGCCGTCGACTACTTCCACAACGCCCGGGCGATGGCGGAAAAACGCAACGTCGTGGTGGTCCTGGTACAGTACCGGCTGGGACCGCTCGGCTGGTTCCGCCACGCCGCCCTGCGCAACGACGACGACTTGCTCGACTACGGCAATTCGGGCAACTTCGGGACGCTGGACCAGATCAAGGCCCTGGAGTGGGTACAGGGCAATATCGAGGCGTTCGGCGGCGACCCGGGCAGCGTAACCATCGCCGGGCAGTCGGCCGGCGGCCACAACGTGATGAACCTGGTCATATCCCCGCTGGCAGAGGGTCTTTTCCACCGCGCGGTCGCCGAAAGTGGTGTCATGCCGGTCATTCCCGCCGACATGGGCGAGGCGATAACCGAAGCCGCGGGATACGCGGAGCTCGGCGCCGAAGACCTTCGGGCGATTCCGGCGGCCGAACTGCTCGCGACGATGGAAACGGCGCTGGGCGAGGTTGAGCTCCAGACCTACAACGCCTTCGCCGACGGCTATGTGATCCCCGACACGGTGATCAACGCCCTGGACCAGGGCAACTACAACAGCGTTCCCATCATCATCGGGTACAACAGAAACGAGTGGAACGACCTGCTCCTGGCCGCCGGGGACGCCTGGGCGGCATTGGGCAAAAACTGGGGCATGGTCTACGATATTTTTGATCCCGATTTGGATGAGGAACACGAATGGACCTATGAAGAAATTTTTCCGAACGAGGACGAGGAACGCATTTTCCAGGACCTGACGCGGTTCACCACGCTGAACTACCGCGTCAAGTACCTCGACGAGCTCTGCCGCGAACTGCGTGAAAACCAGGACGACGTCTACGCCTACATCTTTGAATGGGCGGGCGGCGGCGTGCCGGAGCTGGACGAGTTCGCGACGATTTTCGGCGCGGCCCACTCGATGGAGATTCCCTTTTTCTTCGGCGGTCCCGACAGTCTTTTCGGGTATTCCTTCATTCCCGAAAACGAGGCCGGCCGCATCGCCCTCCAGGACGCCATGGGGGCATTTCTCCGCAATTTCATGGAAACCGGCGATCCCGGAACGGTCGCCGGCGCCGAGTGGGCGCCCTGGTCGAACGAGGACGTGACCGGCGTTCCCAAGGCCATCACCTTCAACGCGAATGCCGAAGACGTCGTCCTGGGCTTCGAAACGGAGGAACTGTCCTATGTCGAAAAAGTGGAGGGAATGGAGGAGTTGTACAGCACCGAGGAGATGGCCTTCCCCGATGCGCGCCCCATCATCGCTTCCGCTTTCGCGGCATGGGATCCGGCTTATCTCGATCCCTGGTGGTTTGTGGCGCAGTCGACGGCGACCTGCACCTACGAGCAGCTCCGCTTCGTGGAACGGAACCACTTGCAGCTGGAAGCCCTCGCGGGGGCCGAGACGTATGGCGGCACCTACGGCTATTACGTGAATCCCTGGTCGGGTTACCAGGTGGCCGGCTACTGGATTGAGATGCCCGACAACTGGAACGGCGACCTGGTGCTTTACTGCCACGGCTACCAGGGAGACGATCCCGAGCTGAGCCTGAGCATGACCGGCTTTCTGAGAGAGCATCTCGTGGAAAACGGGTACGCCTGGGCCGCCTCCAGTTACGGGGAAAACGGGTACGAGATCGCCACGGGCGTGGTGGGAACCAGAACATTACTCGACTACTTTGCGGCGGTCCACGGCGAGCCTGGACGGGTGTACATCACCGGCCATTCCATGGGCGGGCACATCACGGCGCGTTCCGTCACCGAGTATCCCGACGCCTACGACGGCGCCATGCCCATGTGCGGCGTGGTCGGCGGCGCCATGGAGCAATTCAGCTTCTCCGCCGACATGGCGCTCCTGGCGAACTGCTTCACCGGTCTTGACACAGCGGTGCCCATGACCGAGGAGGAGGCCGATCTGCTCGTGGCATTAACGTTCGGCATTGGGGAGTTTGAGAGTCCGCTCGGCTATATTCCGCCTCTGCCGCCGGCCAGCATGATTCCTCCGTATTACTACGATCCCGAGGACCCGGCCCGCGGGGCGCATCCCGACGGGCCAGGTTCCTTTTTCATGGAAGCCAGTATGTACCGGTCGGGCGGATGGCGCCCCCTGTGGTACGAGGCGTTCTCCAACATGACCTTCTTCCAGGTCGCGGGACAGGGGTACCAGTTCATCGTCGATCCCACGGCCGGTATCGGCATGGGCAACGTGGTGGACAATGCGGAGTACCAGTACTACCTGAGCGATGAGGGGGGCCGGGCGTATCTCAACAATACGATCCAGAGAATCGCGACCAACCCGGACTACCTGGCCTTCTCCGAAGCCATCATGTATCCCGTGTCCGGGGATATCACGATACCCGTGCTCAGCATGCACGATATCGGGGATTTCTTCGTGCCCTTCTCGCACGAGATTCTCTACGCGGACAGGGTCGACCAGGCGGGCAAGAGCGATCTGCTTCGGACGCGCGTCATCCGGAGCGTCAACCATTGCGGCATGAACGCCGCTGAGACGACCGGGGCCTTTGACGACCTCGTGAACTGGGTCGTGAACGGTATCGCGCCCGCGGGCGACGATATTTTAGACGAGGAGACCGTGGCGGCGCCGCATTTCGGGTGCCGGTTCACGACAGAGGCGCGTCCCGAGGATCCGTACCACGACACTTACATAAATGATGATCCAGAGGACTACTGGATATGTGAGTGCTGGCAGGACGAGGGGTATAATCCGCCGGAAACGTGGTACCCGGAGCCGGTGGAGATGCCGCAATGAGAGGTCACCGCTGAACCCGGCACACCGTTCACGGCGCGGCGGTGATCCGCACGCCGCCGGGGAACACGGTACACGGTACACGGGGGGACGGGGGCGCCGCCGCGCCCCCGTCCCCCGTCCGCGTTTTACTTGATGCGCCGTCTCAGGCGCTCCATGTTGTGAATGGTGAACGACCGGCCCTCGATGGTGATCAGGCCCTTTTCACGAAGAGTGCGAAGTTCCTTGTTGACACTTTCCCGGGAGGCGCCTACCATCCTGGCAAGATCCGCCTGGGTGAGCGACAGGTCGAAGACGGCCTCGTTGTCCTGCCGGGTGCCGTGTTCCTCAACGAGTTCCACCAGTTTTTTTGCGAGGCGGCCCGAGACATTGAGGAAGCAGGTGTCCTGCAGGAGATCGTCGGTTTTTCTGAGGCGGAGCGAAAGGGACCGGAGAATGGCCTGAATGGCCGCCGGGCTGTTCTGCAGGAAGGACACGAAGTCGGGCTGCTCGAGCATGAAAACCTCCGAATCCTCCAGCGCGACGGCGTCGGCGGAACGGGGCATGCCGTCCAGCAGGGCCATTTCTCCGAAAAAATCTCCCTCGGAGAAAACGGCCAGGACCATTTCTTCGCCCAGGGACGAGGGAAGAACAATTTTTATTTTTCCCGTGATGATCACGTAGAGCGTGGCACCGGGCTCGCCCTTCTGAAAGAGGACCGTTCCTTTGTGAACGGCCCGGCGCTTGATGGAACGGCTGAGCCGCTCCCGGTCGTCGAGCCCGAGGGCCTGGAAAAGGGGAATGTTCGCCAACAGGCCGGCAGGTGACATGGTTCCTTCCTTTCCGGGAATATTCCACTTCGAGGTTGAGTGTCTGTATAGCCAATATGATCAGTCAGGTCAAGGAGATAAGCGTTACGCGAGATAACGCGGCGGAGCCGAACCCGGCGATTCTTCCGAGTACCCCGGGGGAACGGCACGGCAACGCCGCCGTGACGAGCCGCGCGGCGGGCTTTACGCTCCTGGAGGTCATAATCGCCATGGCGGTGCTCGCCGTGGCGCTGGTCGCCGTCTTCCAGTCCCAGTCACAGAGCGTCGCCATGCTGAACCGGTCTCGCTTCGAGACCACGGCGTCGCTGCTGGCGAAAAGCCGCATGGCCGAACTGGAAGTGACGATTTCGTCCCTGCTGCGGTCGGATCGCGGCGGGTTCGGCGACGATTTTCCCGATTATTCCTGGGAGGTTAACGTTGAGGGCACGCCGCTCTCCGGCCTGGTCAAGATGACGGTGGTGGTCACGAACGACCGGATGAAGCGGCACAACACCTACCGGCTCGAATTGTACAGGATCGTATCGTCGCAATGAACGGGGGAGCAACCGTGACGGGAAGCACATGTAACGAAAAAACGGCGGCGCGGGGATTCACCCTCGTGGAAATCATGCTGGCCGTTCTGATCCTGGGCATCGTCCTCGCCACCCTGTACACTGCATGGACGGGAACGCTTCGCGTCGCCCGCGAAGGCGACAATCTGGACAAGTCCTACGCCATGGCGCGGGTCGTCATGAACCATCTTTCGGAAGACCTGGAATCGCTCGCGCCGCGGGACGGTGAATTCGTTTTTCAGGGCGGTCCGCAGGACGCCTGGGAGGATTCCTTCACGAAACTGCGTTTCGTCTCGTCCCGCCGCCTGGGTCTCGCCGGGACCTGCGGGGGGCTGTCCGACATCACCTGGTTCGGCGTCGAGGATTCCGACGGCGACGGCTGGACGCTGATGAGACGGGAGCGCATGTGCAGGGTGAACGAGGAGGACACACGTCACGACCCCTTCGGTGACAAGGATGCCCATATCGTCGCCGAGGGTCTGCGATCCTTCACGTGCCGGTTCTTCGAGCGGAAGGGCGAGGCGCATCCGGAGTGGGACTCGCGATCCGACACCCGGAACCGCCGCGGCACGGCGCCGCCGGTGGTGTCGATTCGGCTGGAGTTTGACGATCCGGGCGATCCTCAGGGGGTGCTTGTTTTTATGACGAAGGTATTCATTCCCCGTGCCGCCGGAGGCGGATCATGAAACAACCCGTGCGCAGGGAGGACCCACGGAACGACAGGGGTATAGCGCTGCTGCTGGTGGTGCTGGTAATGGTGCTCATCGTGTCGGCAGCGATTCAGTTCAACGCGTCGTCCCGCACCAGGGTGTACGAGGCGGCCAACACGGGCGACGGGATTATTCTGGAACATGTTTCCAAGTCCTGCATCGCCGTCGGCAGGTATGTGCTGAAGGAGGAGGACGGCGACGTGGTATCCCTGCGCGATGACTGGGCCCGGGCCGAAGAGGTGAGTCTCCAGACGGCTGCGGCCTTCGGCATCGGGCACTGCGAGGTGCGCGTGACGGACGAATCGGGTAAAATACCGCTGAACATGCTCGTCGACGAAAACGGTGTCGTAGAAGCCTGGCGTGATCTGCTGGTGCGGTTTTTGTCCCTTTCCCTCTTCGGCTTGAGCGAACAGGAAGCCTGTGATATCGTTGACGCCGTTACCGACTGGATAGACGAAGACGACGATATCACCGGCTTCGGCGCGGAGCAGGGCTATTACCGGGGCCTTGCTTCACCCTGCGACTGCAAAAACGGACCCCTGGACACGATCGACGAACTCCTGCTGGTAAAAGGTGTAACGGAGGATCTTTTCCACGGCCGGGACGATATCCCGGGCATCAGGAATTTTCTCACCGTTCACGAGACGGGCGGCATCAACATCAACACGGCGCCGGAGCCTGTGCTGCAGGCGCTTTCGCCGGCCATCACCGCCGGCATGGCGGACGACATGAACCGCTACAGGAGAGACGAGAATAACGACCTGTCGGCATCCTCCTGGTATCGTCGGGTGCCGGGCATGGGCGATGTGACAATAGCGGCGGAGCTCATCGGGATTCGAAGCGACTTTTTTTCCATCGAGTCGACGGGCCGCATGGATAGCATGATACGGCGGATCACGGCGGTGGTAAAGCGGGAACGACCGGGCGACATGCCGGTCATCCTGTCCTGGACGGTTGATTGAACCGACCGTGAACGAGGCGATGAAAAGGAGGGATGAAACACCATGCCTGAGCGCGTAACCGGACTCGATATCGGCAGGGACGGTATCAAGGCCGTTTCGATGTCGGCGGGGCTGCGGGGCTGCCGGGTGATCGACACAGTGCTGGTCCGTCCGGCCGAGGCCGGGGGGCTCGAACAGGCACTGGAACAAGTGTTCGGGAGAGAGACCTTTCGGGACAGCCGCTGCGTTACCGCCCTGCCGATGGAACACTGTTCTTTCCGCACCATCCGACTGCCTTTCAGAGATCGGAAACGTCTTCTTCGGACGCTTCCCTACGAGTTGGAACCAACCCTGCCCTTTTCCGCCGATGATGCCGTCGTGGATTACCTCGTGCTCGACCGCGGCGAAGGCACTGAACTGCTGGCCGCCGCCGCGAGGCGGGATCACATGGCGGAACGTCTCGCATTGCTGGCGCCCTTTTGTTCGTCCGTTTCCGTCGTCGACGTCGAGGCGACGGCCCTGGCGGGGTGGGTCGCCGCGGAAAACCGGGACGAGACATCGCCGTCGCTCCTGCTGGATGTGGGCGCCGTCCGGACCTCCCTGGCTGTCGTCGCGGGCGGCAGGATCGTGCAACTTCGTTCGCTGCCCGCGGGGGAAACGCACATGGCGGAGGGCGGCGTGGATAATGTCTGCCGAACACTGCACCGCGAGGTGTCGGCCACGATGACGATGCTCAGCCTCAGGGGCGTGACGGATGAAAAGCCCGGTAGCCTGTACCTTGCGGGCGGGGGCAGTCGTTCGGAAGGGTTTCGGGACGAGCTTGGCCGGCTGTTTGATCTGGCGCCCCGTGAACCGACCGTGCCCCGTGAGCAGGCCATTCAGTTCTCGGAAGAAGCGCTCTCGGCCTGGGACCCGGCCCTGATGAATCAGGCGTTGTCCCTGGCACTGCGCGACGCGGGAGGCGGGCCGGGGTTTAATTTTGTTCGCGACAGGAACGGGGCCGCGGGACTGGTGGAATGGTTTCGGGACGAGCTCCCCTGGCTGGCCCCGCTGTCGGCGGCGGTCCTGCTGTTCCTCGGCGCGAATATCTATCTGGATTACAGGACGGACAGCCGATATCTCACGGCACTGCGCGCGGAAACACGGACACTGTTCACCCAAACCCTGCCGGAAACGACGCGGATCGTAAACCCCGTGCAACAGGTGAAAACGGCCCTGGACGACCTGCGCAGACAGGCCGCGGGAGGAGACCACGCGGGACGGCCGTTGCCGGTACTGGCCGTACTCCGGGAGGTGTCGGCGCTCGTCCCGCAATCCATCGATCTGCTCGTAACAAGTTTCACCTATGACGAGCAGATCGTCCGCGTGCAGGGAGAGACGGACACGTTCAACACAGTCGACGCCGTGCGAGCGGCGCTGGAGAATAGCGAGCTTTTCAGTTCGGTGACCATCACGTCGGCGAATATGATGCGCAGCGGCGGCCGGGTCGGGTTCGACATGAGAATAGAACCGCGGAGACGGATATGAACATGGCGGTGCTGAAAACCGTGAGACTGAGCAGAAGGGAAAAACATTACCTGGTCCTGTGCGCGGTCGCGGTGGTGCTGTTTATCCTGGTGCAGTTCATCCTGTTCCCTTTTATGGACGCCAGGGAACGGACGAAACACGCCATCATGTACCAGGAGTCGATGCTCCGCGAACTGGCGGTGCTCAGCGCCGAATACCGGTCACTGCGTGACGAGGCGCGGGACGTGGGCCGCATGATAGAAAAAAGATCCGGTGATTTTTCACTTTTTTCTTTTCTCGAGCGGGAGGCGGGCCGCGCGGGCATAAAGCCGAACATCAGCCACATGCGGCCGTCGGAGACCATCGAACGGGGGCCCTACCGGGAATCTTCCGTCGAATTGCGGCTCGAGAATATCACGATGGCCCAGCTCGTCGATTACCTCAAGCGGGTGGAGACGGAGCAATACCTTGTATCGGTGCGGCGGATTGCAATCAAGAGAACGGAGAATCCCCCGGGATTACTGTCCGTGTTGATCCAGTTTGTGACGTACGCCTGACGAAACGTCTGGAATACACAGGTTGTGCAGGCCGGGAAACGGCGTTTTGGAACCAGAACCGCGGGGAAAAACGAAAAGGATCGGCGGTTTATGAACAACAAACCATGGTTGGGATACCTGCTGTACGGCATCGCCGCGACCGGTTTTTTCCTGTACTGGAACATGCCCTCCGCCATACTTGAACGATCGCTGGAACAGGCCGCGGCCCGGTGGGGCGTGCACATGACGGCGGAGTCGGCGCGGCTCACCGTCCCGCCGGGACTGCGCGTAGAGACGTGCAGCGTCGCGCTGCAAGGTGTTCCAGGGACGGCCGCGGCTGCCCACCGTGTAACGGTAAGGCCCGCGCTCGGTCCCCTGGTCGGCGGAAGATTCGCCTTTACAGCTCGCGGTGAGGGATATGGTGGTCGCATCGACGGCCGCGTGGTTTTTTCGGATCTTTTTGACCTGTCGGGGCCGGTCGATTGCGAGATGGAGATCGATGGCGTCGAGCTGGGACGCGCCGCGTGGCTGGAACAAATGCTGGGAGTCCGGATCGAAGGCGCCCTGAGCGGTGTTGTCTCCGTGGAGGGAGAGCCCCGGGAACTGCTCGCCGGATCGGGAAACGCTGAACTTGTTATCGAAGGCGGCGGCTGGCGTTTCACGGAACCCTGGCGAGGACTCAGCAGCATAACATTTGATCGTGTGACCATGAAGGCGGACATGAAATCATCGGTCGTCAACGTCCGGTCAATAACGTTTGAAGGAGCGGGACTGGAAGGGTCGTTGAGCGGAACGGTCGGGTTGCGTTCCCGGCCCGCGGCGAGCGTGATCAACCTGAGGGGAGTCGTCTCCATTCCTTCTCTCGGCGGCGCCGTTCCCCTGAACCTGGGCGGCACCGTGGGTGGTCCCGTGGTCCGAATAGGAAGGTCATCATAGATGCAGTCGTCACTGGTACGCATCGTCACGATACTGGCTTTCATAACCGCCGCGGCCTACCTGGCAGTGGGCACTTTCTACAAGGCGGTGACGCCTGTTCCCTCGCCGGAGAAGCTGATCGCGTCCGCGTATCAGGCGGAACCGCCCGTCGCTGAAGCGGGAAAACAGACGCACGCCGACTACGGCGTTATCGTCGAAAGAAACCTGTTCGGATCCACGACGGCGGAAGAAATCTCGGAGACGATGGAAATCGATGTGGACGCCCTGGAGTACACTGAACTGGACCTGGTGCTCCTGGGAACTGTGGCGGGAAGCAACGGCGAAACCTCGTATGCCGTCATCGGCGAACGGGGCAGCAGGACGCAGGAATTGTACCGTGAAGGTGACGAGGTCGCCGGCGCCCGGCTGGTGAAGATCATGCGGACCAAGGTGGTGCTCAGGGTGGAGGACCGGGATGAAGTGCTGGCCATGGAAAACGATATGGACGGCGCGCGGTCCGCGCCGGCGGGGAAGGCGTGGGATCAACGGCGTAGCGGAACCGGAGCGTCCGCGTCCGAAGAATCCGTCGTGTTGAAGAGAAGTGAAGTGGACGCGGCGGTTCGGGATATGGGCCGTCTCATGACCGACGCCCGCCTGCGGCCCTTTTTTTCGGGCGGCGACCTGGACGGGGTGGCGATAAGCAGCATCGTGCCGGGCAGCATATTCCAGAAACTCGGCCTGCGGAACGGAGACGTGATCCGTGAGATAGATGGCCGCGCCCTGCGAAGTCCGGAGGATATATTGAATGTATACCGGAACCTCGAATCGGGTTCGGAAGTGGCCGTCAACATCAAGCGACGGGGCCGGGAAGAATTGCTCCAGTACCGGTTCGAGGATTGAGCGGCTGTTTCCGCGCTTCAATGAAAGCGCGGGCATCGGTGGTTGTGTATGTACGCACATTATTTCGGGCTGAAAGAAAATCCCTTTAATCTCACGCCGGATTCCCGTTACCTGTTTCTTTCCCCGCGGCACCGGGAGGCTCTGAATCATCTCATCTATGGAATCACGGAGCGCAAGGGCTTCATAGTGGTAACGGGAAGCGTCGGGACGGGCAAGACGACGATCAGCAGGGCGCTTCTGGCTCACCTGGATAGTTCTGTCGACACAGCGGTGATCTTCAATTCGGGCATTTCCGACAGGGACCTGCTGTCCATGATCGTACGGGAATTCGATGTGAAGCTCGGCCGGGGACGGCCCACGCGGAGGGCCTACATTGACGCGCTCAACGGCTTTCTTGTGAAAAATTTCGCGGCCGGGCGCAACGCCGTGCTGCTCATCGACGAGGCCCAGAACCTGGCCCCGGCCGTCCTGGAACAGATTCGCATGTTGTCGAACCTGGAAACGGAGCGTGAGAAACTGCTCCAGATCGTGTTGCTGGGGCAGCCGGAACTGGAACGTATCCTGGGATCCCCGTCGCTCAGGCAGCTCAACGAGCGGATCGCCGTGCGGTGCACGCTGGAACCGCTCGATCGTATTCAGACGGCCCGGTACATCGCGCACCGCGTGGCCGTGGCCGACGGGAACGGGGCGTCCGTGAGGTTTACCACGGCCGCCGAAAAGCGGATCTTCCGGGCGTCGGGCGGCAATCCCCGCAAGATCAACGTGCTGTGCGACCGGGCGCTTCTCGTTGCATTCGCGCTGGATCACCATGTTATCGACGGAGGCATTCTTCGCAAGGCCGTGCGGGACATCGGGCCCGCCTACCTGGGCAGTAACAGGCGGGCGATGTTCCGCCGGATGGGCGCCACGGTGCTGGTGCTGGCCGCGATGCTGGCGATTCTCGGTTTCTGGGGACGCGACGTGCTGGTGGAGGGGATCAGGGCGTTGGCAGGCGGGGCGGCGCCATGAGCTATATCCTCGAAGCCCTGAAGAGGGCCCAGGACGAGAAGGACGGCCGGTACGGCGGCTATGGGACGGTCATAGGCAAACCGGAACGTCGCGGAAGACGGCGAAGTGTCATCGCGGCTGCGGCGGGAGTGCTTGCCGTTCTTGCTCTTGCGGTGTTTGTCGTGCAAATTACAGGGACGTTCCGCGCGTCGACGGCGGACAGGTCGCCGGGAGTCGCAGCCGTCCCGGCAACGGAACCTGCGGCCGTGAGAGCCGGGGAGCGGGACGAATCCGCGGCGGCGCTTTTCCGGTTGGGACTGGAACACCAGGGGCGGGGTGAAGTGAAACAGGCGGAGGAACTGTACCGGAAGGTTCTTACGGATGATGCCTTCTGCGCTCCCGCCAGCAACAACCTGGGCGTGCTCTGCCTGCTCCGGGGCGACCTGGGCGAAGCCGAGTCCTGGTTCGCCGAGGCCGCGGAACGTGACGACTCCTATGCCGATCCCTGGTATAATCTTGCCTGCCTGCACGCCGGTTCGGGAGAAGAAGAACGGGCTCTCGCGTGCCTGGATGAGGCGGTCCGGCGGGACGGCCGGGTGAAAAGCTGGGCGGAACATGATAAAGATTTTGACACGCTGCGGTCCCTCCCGGCGTTCAGGCGTGTTATGGAAAGCGCGGGTGATGGCGAACGATGAAAAGAAATATAATGGGAAACAGGTTCGAAAGGACGAAATGATGAAGAAACTATACGCGGCATTGTGGGTTTTGCTGTGTTTCGTTGTCGGGACGTACGGACTGTCGGAAGGAGCACGGGTCACCGGCGGCGACGACCTGATCACCACGGTGGAGACCCCCGTTTCCGAACAGGCGGAAGATCGGCCTTCCTCACTGCCGGCGCCGATGAAACCATCGAGCCCGAAGAGCCGGGAGCCGGCTGTTTCCCCCTTTTCACCGCCGGCGCGTATTCCCGCCTTTGAAAAAGATGCGCCGCCCCGCCCCGCCGTACCGGCACGGGAGCCTGCACTGTCCGCTGAACCTGCCGGAGGCGGCGAGATGCCTGAACTCCCCCGTGACGGTGATCAATATATCACCATCGATTTCGATAACGTGGATATTCGGGTTTTTATCAAGTTCATGAGCGAGGTAACGGGGAAAAATTTTATTATCGATCCCAACGTGAAGGCGAATGTCACCGTCGTTTCGCCCCGGAAAATTTCCATGGACGAGGCCTACCGGGTGTTCGAATCGGTTCTGGAGGTGTACGGGTTTACGACGGTGCCGGCCGGCGATATAGTCAAGGTCGTGCCCGCCGTGGCGGCCCGTGAAAAGAGTATCGAAACGAGACTGATGGAAGAAACGACACGGCCCGACGATCGGGTGGTTACGCAGATCATTCCGCTGCAATTCGCGAATCCCGCCGAGATACAGAAGGTACTGACGCCGCTCGTTTCACGGTCCAGTATCGTCCTTTCGTACCAGCCAACAGGGACCCTGATCGTCACCGACGTGCTGTCCAATATCAAGCGGCTCATGGCGATAGTCGAGGAGCTGGACGTGGCGGGCATCGAGGAGCGAATCACCGTGGTACCCCTTGCATTCGCCAGGGCGGACGACGTGGCGGCCTCGTTGAACCAGGTGTTCCAGGGGTCCCGACGCACGCAGTCCGGCGTGGTGGAAGGTCCCGTGAGAATCGTGCCCGACGCACGGACCAACGCGGTCATTATTCTGGCCGGTGATCATGAAACTCAGCGTATTAAAGAGCTTGTTGATCTTCTGGATCGGGAAGTGCCCCGCAGCGTGGACCGTATCCGTGTGTACCGCCTGCAGCACGCGGAGGCGGAAACGCTGGCGAAGGTACTCATGGATATTCCCCGGGCCGAGGGGAAACAGCGGGAGGGAGCTGTCGCCTCGGGAGGCGTGCTTTCGAAGGATGTACAGATCATAGCGGACAAGGCGACCAACGCCCTGATCATCACGGCTGACACGGATGATTACCTGGCGGTGGAGGAAGTGTTATGCGAGCTCGACATTCCCCGCCCCATGGTATACATAGAAGCGCTCATCATGGAAGTGAACGTGGACCGGGGAGCGGGACTGGGCGTCGAGTGGACCGGCGGCGAGTACATCAGCGACACCGATGGCAGGGTCAAGGTCTACGGCGGCGGATTCAGCGGACCGGGCATCATGCCGGGCGCCGACAAAGACACCGGCCTGATCAGCCTGCCCGAAGGGTTTTCCCTGGGCGTGCTGGGAGAGACGATCAAGATCGGCGACTTTTATTTTCCAAACCTGGGAGCCGTTTTCCAGGCCTACCAGAAAGAACAGGGCGTGCACATTCTCTCGACGCCCCAGATACTGACGCTGGACAACGAAGAGGCGGAAATCTACGTGGGCGAGAATGTTCCCTACCAGACGAAGGCGGAGACCACCGACACGCTCCGTGATTATTCATCTTACGAATACCGCGACGTAGGTGTAACCCTTCGTATTACGCCTCAGATCAACTACGAGCGTTTCGTGCGGCTCAACATATTTCAGGAGATCACCAAGCTTTCGGGCCAGGAGCAAAAAGACTACCTGCCCTCGACACTGAAACGGACGGCGAAAACCACCGTCACCATCAAGGATGAGAATACCATCGTCATAGGGGGGCTCATCGGCGACGACGTGTCGAATACCACCTGGCAGGTGCCCTGCCTGGGCCGGATACCACTTCTGGGATGGCTGTTCCGGCACGAATCGGAAAAACGGGAAAAGCGGAATCTTTATATTTTTATCACGCCCCACATCGTGGAAAATCATGCGGAGGCCCGCGCCCTGTATGAGGAGAAGAGGCAGCGCATGGATACGCTGGAGGGGGGAGAAATACGGTCGAAGCGCCTGCGGAAACTCATGGGAGATGACGAGTGAAAGTGTTCATGGCGAAAACCCCTGACCCGGTGATCAACCCTGTTCCTGCGGCGGGCGAAGCCGTTCCGGAAGGCCGTTCCACCCGGAACGATGATTTCTTCGGCGGCGCCGGGACGGATGTGCCGACGGGAGCGGGCCTGGCCGACGATCTGATCAGTCGAAAGGTGGTTACCGAGTCGGAATTCCTGGAGGAAATGAGTAAGCGTTTCTCTCTGCCCCTGCGTACCGAACTTTCCCTGGAAGAGGCGCGGCTGGACTTTACCCGGTCCGTGTCCATACAGTACCTGAAAAAGCACCTCATGATACCTCTTGATCTTCCCGGCGGACGGATGATCGTCCTGCGCGATCCCACGAATTTTCAGCCTCTTGATGATCTCCGCAATCTTCTCGAATGGAATGACGCGCCGGTCGTGCTCTCCACCCAGGCGGCCATACTGTCCGCCATCAACCGGGCCTACGACGAGCAGACGGGGTCGGCCGAAGAATTCGTCCAGGACATGGACGAGGAATCGCCGGACAGCATCATATCGGAAATCGAGGAAACGGCGGACCTGCTCGACGACACCAGTGACGCGCCCGTTATCAAGCTGGTCAATCTGATTCTGTCCCGGGCCGTCAAGGAACGGGCCAGTGATATTCACCTTGAGCCCTACCAGCACACGGTCACCGTCCGGTACCGCATCGACGGCGTCCTCTACAACAGCCTGAACCTGCCGAAACGTATTCAGTCGGCCCTGGTGTCACGCGTCAAAGTCATGGCGAAGCTCAATATAGCGGAGAAGCGTCTTCCCCAGGATGGCCGTATCGACATCAGGATCGGTGACAAGGAAGTGGACATCCGCGTCTCCGTCATACCCACCGCGTTCGGGGAGCGGGTCGTCCTCAGGCTGCTCGACAAGACGGGCGTCATATTCAGGCTCGACGACCTGGGTATCGACGAAAAACGGCTTCGTCTTTTCGATGATCTCATACATTCACCCCACGGCATAATACTCGTGACCGGTCCCACGGGCAGCGGCAAAACCACCACGCTGTACGGGGCGCTTTCGACGATTAACAATCCCGAGATCAATATCATTACCATCGAGGATCCCGTGGAATACCAGATGAACGGTATCGGCCAGATCCAGGTCAACCCGAAAATAGGCTTGACCTTCGCCCGCGGACTTCGGTCAATTGTTCGGCAGGACCCGGACGTGATTCTCGTGGGAGAGATCCGCGACCGGGAAACGGCGGAAATCGCCATTCAGTCATCCCTGACGGGGCACCTGGTGTTTTCGACGCTGCACACGAACGATGCCGCTGGCGCCATCACCCGCATTACCGACATGGGCATCGAGCCGTTTCTCGTGTCGTCCTCGGTAATCGCGGTTATAGCGCAGCGTCTCGTGCGCGTGCTCTGCACCGAATGCCGGGAACCCTATACCCCCGACGGGAAAGCACTGGAGAAAATCGGCGCCGACCCCGACCTGTTCAACGGCCGCACCGTCTACCGGAGCGTGGGATGTCCCGCCTGTATGAACACGGGTTTTCTGGGGCGGACGGCCATTTTTGAAATGATGGTATTCGACGACGAACTGAAGAAACTGGTTCTTACCACCGCCGATGCGAACAGGATACGGGAAGCCGCCGTGAAGAGGGGCATGATGACGCTTCTGAAGGACGGTATCAGGAAAGTCATGGACGGCGTCACCACCATTGAGGAAGTATTCAGGGTTACCAGAACCTGAACTGCGGCTGTCGGAAGAACGTTTTTTGTCAACGGCAGGGAAGGAAACGGTCATGTCCGAAAAAGAACTGGTGGAAATATTTGCCGGCATCAATGACACTGAAACCATGGGGCGGTTTTTCCGTGAAATCTTCACCGAAAAGGAACGTCGGGTTCTCACCCTGCGGTGGCGGTTGCTGAAGGATCTTCACGCCGGCAGGACCCAGCGGAACATCGCCGCCGATTATCACATCAGCCTGTGTAAAATAACCAGGGGATCGAAGCTCCTGAAAGACGAACATTCCATCATCCGCGGCATTCTCGATGGGTACGACAAACGTAAGAAAAAAAACGCCGGGAACAAGCCGGAGAAAAAGCGGAACACGTGAGGTGTTATGGAACTACTTGAAGGCATCTATTCCAGGAGAAGCGTGCGGGAATTCACCGACGAAGCGGTGAAACGGGAGGAAATACGTGAAATCCTGAAGGCCGGTTCGTGGGCCCCTTCGGGGTTGAACAATCAGCCCTGGCGGTTTCTCGTTGTCGACGACGTCGATATGCTGCAGAAACTCGCCCGGTACACCACCTACGGAGAAATCGTTGCATCGTCCCGCGTCTGTATCGCCGTTTGCGCCGATCCCGCCGCCATGTACGATGAAATAAAAGATTACATGGCACTGGGGGCATGCGTGGAAAACATGCTGCTGGCGGCCCACGGGCTCGGCCTGGGTGCGGTGTGGCTCGGACAGATCCTGAACCAGGCCGACGCGGTGAAGGACTTGCTCAGGATTCCGAAGGAAATGAAACTGGCCGCCGTGGTGGCCCTGGGCCGTCCCGCTCGCCGCGGCCAGGTGTCGGAGCGCCGGGAGCTTTCCGAGCTGATGCTGGATACATACGGGGAGTAACGCGCCCGGTTACCGTGAGGCCGGGATGCGCAATTTCTTCCCGGTCAAAGCTTGCCACTATCCCGCGGTCGAAGCTGCCATTCCTCGATGCTGTCAGCGGGTGGTTCGATTGTTACGATTCGTTGTCCTGCCGATCAAGCAGGGCGTGGGAAAGGGCCGCGTTGTCCCTGTACCGATACAGCTTTCCCTCGAAATTTTTCAGCACCACCGTGTCGCCCTCCTGTCCCATGACGCACTCGGGCATGACGGGTATCTTGCCTCCCCCGCCGGGAGTATCGATGACGTAGAGCGGAACAGCGAATCCCGTGGTATAACCGCGCAGTTCCTGCATGATGGAGAGCCCGGCGGCAAGCGGCGTCCTGAAGTGTTCTGAGCCGGAGACGGGATCACACTGCAAGAGATAGTAAGGTCTCACGCGCATGCGAAGCAGTCCGTGGAACAGGTCCATCAGCGTAGCCGTGCGGTCGTTGACGCCGGCGAGCAGGACGGTCTGGCTTTGCAGGGGAATACCCGCGTCGGCCAGCCGGCGGCATGCCTCGCGCATTTCCTCCGTCAGCTCGTCGGGATGAGTGCAGTGAATATTCATCCAGAGTGGCGGGTAGCGCTTCAGCATACGGACAAGTTGAAAGGTTATACGCTGGGGCAACGTGGCGGGTATCTTTGTTCCGATACGGAGGATTTCCACGTGGGGGATGGCGCTCAATCGCTGCAGAAGCCACTCGAGCCGCTCATCGGACAACATCAAGGGGTCTCCCCCGGAGATGAGAATATCCCGAATACGGGGGTTTGACGCGATGTATTTGATTCCGGCGTTCCACCGGTCCATGATTCGTCCGGCGCCGTCGGGACGTCGGCCGACCAGTCGGGAACGGGTGCAGTAGCGGCAATATCCAGCGCAGATATCGGACACGAGAAAAAGGACTCTGTCTGGATAACGGTGAACGAGTCCGGGAACAGGGGTGTAGGGCTCTTCCGACAGCGGGTCGTCCTGTTCTCCCGGCGACCGGGACAATTCGGCCGTCACGGGAACCATAGTTTTCCGTATCGGCTGCAAGGAATCGTCGGGGTCCATAAGGCTCGCGTAATAAGGCGTGATCAGCAGGGGAAGCCGCTTCTTCGCGGGGGCAAGAGCGTTTTTCTCGTCGTCGCTTAAAAGGAGTATACGCGATAGTTCATCGTAGTTTCTGATACCGCTGCGGACCTGCCAGTGCCAGTCGTTCCACAGGGTGTCCGGCATGCCGGGAAAATATTGTTTGCGAAACGCCGCGGACCGTGCGCTTACCACAAAATCCGGAACCGTCCCTGTCTTCGGTACGGCGCGGATGATCTTCGGCGACGGGTCGCCGGACCCGGTTCGGAGTGAAGCGCCCGGCGTTGTATGCGGTGCGGGAGTCTCCCCCACAATTTCCAGGGTTTCCTGTTTTGTCATGTAACATTCTCCCTCGTGTATTGAGGCTTGCGCCGGCATATTTACGGGTATCCCTTATTCCGCGGGTATCCAGCAATCACTGCGCCAACGCGTAATCTTTCGACTTTATGGCGCTGTTTGCCGACGGCTGGAAAAAGGACAGGAATCCTGAGTTCATGTCTGCCCGGATTTACTCGTGGACATGCAACCGGAATGACTGTAACCAAGGTGCCGTCCCCGTGATGTATTTCCCCGGTTCAGGGGCGCATGGGCGGATTTGTAGTCTTCTTGCGAACGGAAGACAAGCAAAATCCGGCATCGTTTCCGAAAGGACCCGGTTTGCAGGCGGCCGTCGTTTCAGCGGATTTCATCGTGCCTGACGCGACCCTCACGGACGATGACGCCGGGCAGAAAAGGTTCGAAAATGAGCGTGAAGTAATCATCTCCCCGGGCGAGGTACACAATCGAAGGGTTCCTGTACCCGCGTCCGTGAAAACGGATCACCGCCTCGTCGCCGTGAAGGCCGGTTCCGTCGAACCTGCTCATTCCAGTTATTCGCACGTCTTTCGGAAATTGCAGGGCTTGCTTTCTGCGATCCCGTCGCGCTTCGGGTGTCATGTCCGCGCTGGTCGTCCAGACAAGTCCTTCGTCCACGTCCAGGTGCAGCATCATGTCCGTTCTTTCGCGAGCAGCCTCGTGGTCCAGGCGTGATGCGGTAGAAACGATACGGGTTACCGATGTTTTCAGGCTGTCCGATTCGAGGGCGTCCCGGAGGGAGGGTACGGCGAACAGGGTCATCATCCCCACCACGAAGAGGACCAGTGAAAGTTCTATAAGGGTGAATCCTCGGTTATTCAAGGTCCCAGTTGGTAATATCCCTGTTTCTTCCTTCGCCGCCGGGTTCGCCGTCGGCGCCGTACGATATGACATCAAATTCTCCGATGACGCCGGGGTAGAGGTACACATAATCGTTGCCCCAGGGATCCGTCGGCATACGCCTTCCTTCCAGGTACCCTCCCTCCCGCCATCGCCGGGGCAGTTCACCGACCTGGGGCGGTTCCACCAGGGCCTGGAGTCCCTGTTCGGTTGACGGATAATCGCCGTTGTCGAGCTTATACAGACGCAGGGCGGTTTCGATGCTTTGTATCTGAATACGGGCCTTTGTCTGCCGGGCCTCTTCGGGCCGACTCATGATGCGGGGCACGATGAGCCCCGCCAGAATACCGAGAATGACGATTACCACCATTAATTCAATGAGGGTAAATCCTGAGGAATTGTACGTTTTCTTCATTTCCCGTTTCTCCTTTGTGTTGTGGCGGCAGCATGTTTGTACCGGGAACCTGCATCCCGGGCCACGGGAACGGCCGTTTCTCCCTCAGCGGATGAGTTGGTTCATTTCGAAAATCGGCAGCAGTATGGAGATAACTATGAATCCCACGAAGAGTCCCATCACCAGGATCATGACCGGTTCCAGAAGGGACATAATCTGTAGAATGCTCGATTCAGCCTCCTGTTCATATCCCTCGGCGATTTTCGAGAGCATCTCTTCCAGTGCCCCGCTCTGCTCTCCCACGGAGATCATCTGTACAACCAGGGGTGGTATGAATGGACTCTGTGCGAGCGTCGCCGACAGGCTCTTGCCCTCGGCGACATCTTTGCCGGCATTGCCGACGACGTCGGCGATAAGCCGATTGTCAACCACGTTTCTGACGACGGCCAGGGCATTGAGCAGGGGGACACCGCTTCCGAGGAGTGTCGCCAGTGTCCGGCAGAACCGGGCGATAATTATTTTGTGGATCAGCGGGCCGGTCACGGGCGTGCGAAGCTTGATCAAGTCCCGCATATAGTGTCCCCGACGGGTGCGGTTGAAGAAACGGCTCAGTCCCCACGCGATACCGATCGTGCCTCCAAGAACAACGAGCCAGTATGACTGTATCAGAGAACTTGTCGTAATCAGAAAAACGGTGATGGTCGGCAGCGCCTGGTTCATTTCGTCGAATATGACCGTGATCTGAGGTACCACGAAGACGGTGAGCACAAAGAGGACTACGATGCCCACCAGGAACATGAAAAAGGGATAAGTCAGCGCCGCCCGCACCCTGTCCCGCAGGATGCGCTGCTTCTCGGTAAATTCGGCGAGTCGTTCCAGCACCACGTCGAGCGCCCCCGACTCTTCGCCGGCACGGACCATGTTGACGTAAAAAGGTGAAAACACGCGCCCGTACGTGCCGAGGCTCTGGCCGAGGCTGCTCCCCTCGTTTACCCGCTCCTTGATCTGGGCCAGCGTTTTCTTCAGGGCCGGGTTCGTTGTCTGCGATACGAGGGCGTTCAGTGCGGGAACCAGTGGAATGCCGGCGCCCAGAAGTGTCGCAAGCTGCCGCGTCATGACGGTCACTTCTCTCTGGCCGATTTTCCTGAAAAGATTTCTCGGGCTCAATCCGGCGGGTAGTGTCTTTTCCTCCTCCGCCGAAGTTTCGCGCAGCGAGACGGGATAGGCTTCCCGCTCCCGGAGTTTTTGACGGGCGTCCGTGATGCTGTGGGCATCAACGATTCCCTTGAGTTGTTTCCCGCTCTTGCTGATGGCGTTGTACTCGAAAACAGGCATGAATGACCTCGTGCTATCCGGTTCCCGTTGACATTCCTAGCACAACGCCCGGTTCAATTCAACTGAATCGAAGAGGGGCTTTCCGACGGTGAATAAAGGCATGACAGATGCTGTTTTTACTGTATTGCTGTTCTGCCCGCGGGAAAAGTATGTTATACAGTGATGCGTGCCGGCATCGGCCGAACGGAGCGGAAGCATGCAATCCTTTACGGTGGCGACCTTCAATGTAAACTCCATTCGCTCGCGCCTCCATATCGTCATTCCCTGGCTCGAGCGTAACCACCCGCGTTTTCTCTGTCTCCAGGAAACGAAAGCGGCAGATAACGTCTTTCCCGCCGGTGCTTTTGAAGAGATCGGTTATAACGTGGCATTCAGCGGAACGGGACGGTACAACGGCGTGGCCGTGGCCTCGACTGACCGACCTCTGAAAGTTAAAGCAGGGTTCGACGATGACGGGCCACCCGATGAAGACCGTCTGCTGATGCTTGATTTCGGCGATGTGACGATTCTGAATCTCTACGTGCCCCAGGGGCGGGATCGGGATCACGAACAGTTCCGCTACAAGCTTCGCTGGTTTGAGCGCCTGAGCAAGTACGTCGAGCGGCACGCGTCACCGGAACAATCCCTCATCTGCTGCGGCGACCTGAACGTGGCCCGCGAAGCAATCGATGTCCACGATCCGAAACGACTGCTCGGACATGTAGATTTCACGCCCGAGGTCTGGGAAGGGTTCGACCGGCTGATCGAATGGGGGCTGACGGATATTTTCAGACGGCACAATCCCGATGCACGGGAGCAGTACACGTTTTTCGATTACCGGGTGCCCCGCGCACTTGATCGAAAGCTGGGCTGGCGCATCGATCATATTCTGGCCACCCCTCCCCTGGTCGCCCGGTCGACGGGCTGTTACATCGACCTCGATCCCCGAAGCATGGAAAAACCGTCGGATCACACGATACTCGTCGCGCAATTCGGCGCTTGATTACAGGTCCGGACAGTCGTCGCGCTTAAGGAGCTGGTATGGCGGGAGTTTTTGATAAACCCGGTTCGCGGTACGATACGAACCGGCGAGTAAAAATGGTCCTTGTCAGGCACGGCGTAAACCTGGCGCTCTTGAAATGGTCCAGCTCGTCGACGACGACTTATTTTTACGGTGTCCTGAAAAAGGAGCCGGACGACGACTTCTCTCTTACGGCGCTGGATGCATTGATCAAGGATATGATACACATGTCCCACGCGCCGCGGATCAGGTTCAACCTTGAAAACTGGGATATCAGTTCGGAAACGGGCTCGTGGGTCATAACGAAGAAAAAGCCGGTCAAGACGGCGGCTCCCGCGGCCGAAAAAATCCGAAACGTCGTCATCCACACCAACGAAAAACCGGAAGACGTCCTGCGCGATATGGAGAAAGAAAAACATTCCGGCGGCCGTCGAAGGAATAAAACATAAGCGTTCTTGTCCGCCCGGCGCCGGTCACAGCGCAGACTTCACTCCACGTTCTCACTTGCGCCGGCCGGGGTCTCCTCCGGGGTGTTCTCCCCGGCGGGTTCTTTCCGCGCCACTTTGATGACAACGGTTAATGCCGGCGGACGCCTGTCGACAAAAAACAGGCCGGCCTGCTGGACGATGCCCGGCGACAACCGGGTTGTCTCGGTAATGGTGTCAAGCGCTATCGGTTCGGTGACGATGCACAGATCATCGTCGCTTTGCCGTTTCGCCAGCACCTTGACCTTCTCAGGTGATACTTCAATGCCCTCAAGCACGAGGTCTTCCCGCAATATTCCCGTCGTCTGCACCTGCACGGACACGTCCCGGGGGACCAGCTCGTGGGCCGTCAACCTGAGCGTTGCCGGCTGGATGTCCACCACGGTCAGGTTCGAGGGGTATTCAACGCTTCCGGACGTCAGAGGAATTTCCTGGCTGCCCTCGCGAATGTCGGACATGTCCACGATGACCCGCAGGGTATTCCTGTCGAAAAGGTCGAAAGCCTGTTTCGGCCCCGTCAGGGAAACGGTTGCTTCCCGCGGGTCCTGGCTTTCGATGATCCAGTTAACAGGAAGGTTCCGGTAGGAAACGGGAATGGTAAAGTCCCGGCGGATACTTTCCGTCTGGAACCCGAAGACAAGCCAGAGAACCGCCGCCAGCCCCAGGGCGATTCCCTTTTCCCAGGGATTCGCCGTTACCCGCAGCCGCCTGCCCCTTTCCGCCCGTTCGGGGGACTGCAGTCGGTAGAACGCGTCGATCTCGCCCTTGATATCCTCCGGGTTTACCAGGGTGCGTATGGTGCCGTTCATCGCGACCGAGACAGTGCCCCGTTCTTCCGAAACGACAATACACAGGGCGTCGGCGAGTTCCGACAAGCCGAGGGCCGCTGTGTGGCGTAGGCCGAGGCCCGCCACCTTCAGGCTGTTTCTGGACAGGGGGAGGTGGCAGCTGAATAGCTTGGCCCGTCCATTGTCGATAACGACGGCACCGTCGTGGCCCGGTGAATTTGTGTCGAAAAGGCTTTCGATAAGCGCCGTGCTCACTTCTCCGTCGAGTGCGACGCCTCCCTCGAGGTGACGGTCGAGGTGATCGCGTCCCTTGATAATGATCAGCGCTCCCCGCCGTTTTCGCGCCAGTCTCATGATTGCCGTCACGAGCGGCTCCGTGGGCGAGGTAACGGAGGCGCGTTCACGGCTGCGCGGTCTCCAGATGGCCAGTCGTTCAAAAAAACGGCGGAGGTCTTCCTGAAAGATGATCAGCAGAGCGATCAGGAAGACGGCGAAAAATCCCCGCAGGACGTACTCGGTAAGATACATGTGAAAAAAACGGGCCGCCGTGTAGACCATGCTCAGAATAATAATGCCGAAAAAGACAAAGCGTGAAGCCGTTTTCTTCATCCAGCTGAGGATTACGTAAATCAGCACGGTGATGACGCCGATGTCGAGAATATCGGAAACCCGAATATTATTTATAAGATGGAGCATATATTCTTTCATGATTGACTCTCTTTTCCGCTTCGAGCTATAGTATGCAACAGTGCTGTCGGGTTGACAAATAAAAAAAGAGTAAACCGGTGTGATAGTTACACACAATGCATGCTCGCCGTTCACCGGGCCTTCGCGGAGGCCGTCGACACGTCCGCTTCAGGGCACCCTGCCCGGCGGCGCGGGTTCGAAAACGCGGTCCCGCGCCGGACACGGGGAACACCTCCCCGAATGCCCGCGCCCACCACTTATAGGTCCCGCACCACATGCGGTCCCGGTAGCCCGCTGAAGCCGCGCATGAACCCGTGAGAAAAAAGATGGACTGTCGGCGTCAACAAACAAAGGAAGCAGACGTATGAACGCGAACCAGGATATCGTGGAGCATCCCGCCCGAAAGCTGCTTGACCTCGCGTCGGGTAAACGTTCTATTCTCATCGTGTGTCACAACAATCCCGATCCCGATGCCATGGCCGCGGCCCAGGCCCTGAAAGTAATTTTTTTTCTTCAGAAGCCCAAGCGTAAAGTTTTCATCGCCTACGGTGGTATCGTGGGAAGGGCCGAGAACCGGCAGATGATGCGCCGGCTTAAAATCGAGATGACAAGCATAAAAGACATTTCTTTCCGTGATTTTTCACTGGTTTGCCTGATCGACAGTCAGCCGCGGACGGGTAATAATGATATTCCACGAGCCGTTTGTCCCCACGTGGTCATCGATCACCATCCTCTCAAGACGGCGACGAAGAAATGCGACTTTTACGATGTACGACCCGGGTACGGAAGCTCCTCGACCATTCTGACGGAATACCTGCGGGAACTCGAAATTCCCGTGGACAAACGGCTGGCGACGGCCCTTTTCTACGGGTTGAAAACAGACACGGGTGGATTTTCACGTTCCGTTACGAAGGCCGATCTCGAAACTTTCAACTTTCTCGCTCCCCGCGTGGCGCCGCGCACGCTGGCGGCAATCGAAAACCCGCCCGTTCCAAAAACGTATTATCTTAAATATGTCGAAGCGATCGAAAGTTGCGTGGTGTACCAGAACGTTATCGTGACGGACCTGGGCAAGATCGGCAACCCCGATATTCCCGCCGAGATGGCCGACTTTCTTCTTCGCATGGAGGCGATCCGGTGGGTGCTGGCCATGGGGGAGTACCGGGACGAGTTGATCCTTTCCGTTCGTACATCCCGGAAGGGCTGGTGGGCCGGCAAGATCGCCCTGCGTATATTGCGCGGGCTGGGGACGGGCGGCGGTCATGAGCGGGCCGCGGGTGGCAAGGTTTCGCTCGCCGGTATGTCGCCGGAAGAACGGAAAGCGGTTCGGGAACGGGTGGCGGAACGTCTGTTGAAAGTAGTCGGTGTGGGTGATGTGACCGGAAAACCGCTCTTCGCGGCCCGCAACCAGGAGCAGTCGTAACGGGGAACGAACACAGGGGGGCTGTTATGAAAATAGTGATGTTCGGATGGGAATTTCCTCCAGCCATAAGCGGCGGCCTGGGGACAGCCTGCCGCGGGCTGGCGGAAGGGCTCCTGGCGAACGGAGCGGAGATCGTTTTCGTGGCGCCGGGCGCGGAGGGACCCGCGTCACCGCCGAACCTCAGGATCATCGACGGATTGGTGTTACCCGTCGATGAAAGTTCCGAAGCATTACGGGAAACGCCTGGAATACTGGAACGTCCCGCAGGTGTGTTGCTTGCACCCTACATGACGGCGGGTGATTACCGGGAGCGGCTGTCGGAATGTGGCGACGACCGGTACGGCAGTGACATGTACGACGAGGTAGTCCGGTACGCCCGGTGCGCACGTGCCATTGCCCGGGCGGAATGTTTCGACGTCATCGCCGTCCACGACTGGATGACGATTCCCGCCGGCATGGCGGCCCGCGAGGAAACGGGACGACCCCTGGTCGTGCACATACACTCCCTTGAATCGGACCGGAGCCCGTTGCGGATCAACGAATACATTTACGGAGTGGAGCGTTTCGGCATGCTCGAGGCGGATGAGATCATCGCCGTCAGTGACTACACGAAACAAAAAATAATTGATCAATACGGCATACCGGGTGAGCGCATCACGGTCGTTCACAACGCAGCGCTCCAGCTGCCGCCGGCCCCGCGGAGGGACGTGCAGGAGCCGACAGGGGAGAAAACTGTTCTTTTTCTCGGCAGAATAACGTTTCAGAAAGGGCCGGAGCGGTTTCTCGAGGCGGCTCTGCTGGTTGCGGAGGAAGATCCGTCGGTGCGTTTTCTGATAGCCGGAACCGGAGACATGATCGGGGTGATGAAGGAGCGAGCTGCCGCGGCAGGCATTGCCGACCGGTGTCTTTTTACGGGATTTCTGGAAGGCGCGGATGTGACGGAAGCCTTCGCGCAAAGCGACCTCTACGTTATGCCGAGCGATTCTGAACCCTTCGGAATAACGGCGCTCGAAGCCATCAGCCAGGGCGTTCCCGTTATTCTGTCGGCGAATGCGGGGGTTGCGGAAGTGTTGCAAAGCTGTCCTTGCGTGGATCCGGAGGATACAGAATGCATGGCGCGGGCAATACTGGACATTCTGGGGGACGATGACCGGCGCCGGAGGATCGTTCGGGACGGTCTCGAAGACATGAAGGAGTTGACCTGGTCACGCCAGGCGGCGTCGGTGCTTGAATGTTACCGCCGGGCGGCGGACCGTGCAGGTGAAACGTCCCTTCTCCGGAACGGCGGGTAAAGCGGAAAACGGCACGAAGAAAGAGAACGAGGTATGCGAGGTACGATGAACAAAACGATTGATATATCGGCTGATTGCCTTTTTGAATTGAGCTGGGAAACCTGCAACAGGGTGGGCGGCATTCACCGGGTTCTCGGGGGGAAGGCCGCCCGTGCCGTCGATCGGTTCAAAGACGGCTATTTTCTTATCGGTCCCGACCTGGGAAACAACACGGATTTCGAGGAGACCGACGAAGACCTCTGGGACGACGTCAGGTTCGACGCGGGGGCGAGAAACCTGTCCTGCCGGTGCGGTCGCTGGCGGGATGTTCCCGGCAATCCCCGGACCATCCTGGTGAGCCACAACGGAAAATACGACACGGACAGGTTGCTTTTCGGGCTCTGGCAGAACTACGGCGTCGATTCCATGGCGGGAGGTCCGGACTACATTGAACAGGTATTGTTCGCGACGGCGGCGGCCGAAATTGTTGAAATTGTTTATGAACGGCTGCTACGGCATCACGAGGTGTTCGTGGCCCATTTTCATGACTGGACAACAGCGGCGGGACTTCTCTACCTCAACCGAAATGTTCCCGAAATCGCAACGGTTTTTACCGCTCACGCCACGGTTCTGGGCAGGGCGATCGCCGACGCGGGCGACGACCTGCCGGAGGATCCGGGCGCCGCTGTTACCGCCGATCTGGCATCGCGGTTGAAGGTCAGCGCGCGGCATTCCATCGAGACGGCCGCCGCGGCGCAGGCCGACTGCCTCTCCGCCGTGAGCGAGGTGACGGCGGAAGAAGTGACCCGCATCCTGGGGCGCACTCCCCGGGTGATCCTTCCCAATGGTATTACCATTGATGATGTTCCTGAATGTTTCGACGAAACGGCCGGCAACGACCCGCGCCGTCTGACGGTGCTTGATTTCGCGTCGAAGTTCCTGCGTACGGAACTGCCCGTCGACAGGACCGATATTTTTTTCACATCGGGACGATACGATTTTCGGGGCAAGGGAATTGACCTGTTCCTGGAATCGCTGAAGGGCGTCAATGACGACCTGCGCAATGATTCGACCGGCAGAAAGGTGGTCGCCTTACTGGGCATCCTCGGTGCTCACCGGGGGATTGCGAATGAAACATCCCGCATTATTCGAGGGGAAGAGCATGTTGTCCCGTCCGGCGTCGCCCGCATCTGCACTCACCAGCTTTCCGATCCCCAGCATGATCCCGTCTGGAATGCGTGCAACGCTCTTAATCTTCTGAACGATCCCGGCGACGCGGTTCATGTGATTTGTATGCCCGTTTATCTCGACGGGTACGACGGTATTGTGAATCTCACGTATGACGACGTACTCGGTGCCTGCGACCTGGGAGTGTTTCTCTCCCGGTATGAGCCGTGGGGATACACGCCGCTGGACGGCGCGGCGCGCTGTCTTCCGGTGGTGACCACGGATCGCGCCGGTTTTGGAGCCTGGGTGCGACGGCAGGAGGACATACCCGCCGACGGTGTGTTCGTGCTTGATTTTCAGGGCAAGAGCCGGGAAAGCTGCGTCGCGGAGCTCAAGGAATGCTTTCTCCGCGTCCTGGACTGGACGCCCGAAGAGAAACGGCGCCGGCGGAACAGGGCCCGATTTATCGCAGCACGGGCCGACTGGGCGGTTCTGTACGATCACTACGGCGAAGCATACAACGAGGCCGTCGCGACGGCGGACAAACGTCTGCACGGTCTCGATACCAGCGGCACGGGTCGAGAGGTGACGTATGCGGGCACTGATTCTCTGCAGCCCCGGTACCGGAATTTCAGCGTCGCCGTCCCGATGCCTGATCCGCTTGGCCGTCTCAGGGAGATTGCCTACGATCTCACCTGGACATGGACCCCCGAAATAGAAGAACTTTTTGCCCGATTGGATCCCCGCCTGTGGGTCGATCTCGGCCACAATCCCGTGGAGTTGCTGGAGCGGGTCAGGGAAGACCGGCTGGCGGAAATGGCGGAAAACGAGACCTATCTTCGGCTTTACCGGCGGGTATTGACCCTGCTTGACGACATCGGCACCGCCGACCGTTCGTTTGGGAACGACGATGCGCTTATCACGGCAAAAACACCCGTCGCCTATTTTTCGACGGAATACGGCCTGCACGAGAGCCTGCCCATATATTCGGGCGGTCTCGGCGTGCTTTCGGGGGATCATCTGAAATCTTCGGCCAATCTTCATTTCCCTCTCGTCGGCGTGGGACTGCTGTACAAGAACGGCTATTTTTCACAGATGCTTGACGGCGAGGGCAACCAGGACGCACTCTACCCGGACAATGATTTTTCACGCATGCCCGTGAGCATCTGTGCAAACGGGGGCAGGCCCGACGAGGCGATCAAAATTCATGTCGACCTGCCCGGGCGGAAACTGTACGCCCAGGCCTGGCATGTTACCGTGGGCACGGTGCAACTATACCTGCTCGACACGGCCATTCCCGAAAATAACAGCCAGGACATGGCCATCACGTCGCGCCTCTACGGCGCCGACCAGCGGCTTCGCATCGAACAGGAAATCATGCTGGGCATCGGCGGCGTGCGGTTGCTGGAAAAGCTGGGAATACGGCCGGCCGTTTTTCATCTTAACGAGGGACACTCGGCCTTTCTGTTGCTCGAGCGAATCAGGGGTCTCATGGAAAAAAAGGGGCTGACCTTTCACGAAGCGCGGGAGGTTGTGCGGGCGAGTTCCATATTTACTACCCACAGTCCCGTCGAAGCGGCCAATGAACGGTTCGAAGAATCGCTCATGAAAAATTATTTTTCCGAATACGCCGAGGAGCTGGGAATTTCCTGGGACACCTTCTGGCAGCTCGGCCGGGACGAACCGGGTTCGGGCAAACCTTTTTTCATGCCCGTACTTGCTTTCAATCTGTGCTGCGCCTCAAATGCCGTGAGCGAACTGCACGGTCAGGTCGCGCGGAAAATGTGGAAAAAGGTATGGTCGGGATTCGACGAGGATGAAGTGCCCGTGAAGGCCGTCACCAACGGTGTGCACATGCAGTCATGGGTGGCGCCCGCGATGAAGGAATGTTACGAGCGCTACCTGGGGATTGACTGGTATTCCGGGGATTTTGAAACCTTGGGCTGGGAACGGGTGGACGAGATTCCCGACAAGGTGCTCTGGCAGACTCACGTGGATCTCAAGACAAAAATGATTGATTACGTGAAAGGCAGCCTGACGGCGCAGAGCGAGCGGCAGGGGATTCCCCGGTCCCTGGTCCGGCGGAAAACGGAAAGCCTCGACCCCGGCGCCCTGATCATCGGTTTTGCCCGGAGATTCGCCACCTACAAGCGGGCGCTCATGCTGTTCGAGGATTGCGACCGCCTGTCTCGACTGCTGAACGACAACGGCAGAACCGTGCAGGTTATTTTCGCGGGCAAAGCCCACCCGAACGACGAGGCCGGCAAGGAGCTTCTGAAACAGTTGTTCGCCTATACCTGGGACGAGCGGTTCATCGACAATATTTTTTTCATCGAGAATTATAATCTGGGAATGGCGCGAAGCCTGGTTCAAGGTGTCGATGTCTGGCTCAACAATCCCCTGCGGCCGCGCGAAGCAAGCGGAACGAGCGGCATGAAAGTCGTGGTGAACGGCGGGTTGAACCTGAGCATTCTCGACGGCTGGTGGGACGAAGCCTACAACGGCGACAACGGCTGGGCCTTCGGCGACGGCAGGGAGTACAGTAACGTGGACACGCAGAACACCGCCGACAGTGATTCTTTCTACGACGTGCTCGAATCGTCGGTACTGCCCTGTTTTTTTGATACGAATGGCGGCGGTTACCCGGAAAAATGGCTCGCCATGATGAAATCGTCCATCAAAAGCCTCGTTCCCCGTTTCAACACTCACCGCATGGTCAAGCAGTATTACGAAACCATGTACCTGCCCGCGGCCCGTCGCGCGGCGGTCCTGAAAGCGCGTGGATACGAACGGGCGCGGGCCCTGGCCGGCTGGAAACAGAAAATATCCTCGCGGTTTTCGCGGGACCACATCCGGTGGTACAAGGTGCGTGGTTTCACGGGTGACCGCCTTGATGTGGGCGGATCGTTCCAGGTGGAGGCGGGCATCGACCTGGGCCGGCTCTCGGAAGAGGAAGTGCGGGTGGAACTGGTTATCATGGAATCCAGGGAAAGGGGCGTTCTGCGCAAAGCGGCCGTTCTGGCGATGAACAAGACAGGCGTCGACGCCGACGACGGAACGCTCATATATTCAGGCGAGTACCGGGCCGAAAAATCAGGCACTTTTGTTTACGGTATTCGTATCATGCCGACGCATCCCGACCTGTTCACCTACCAGGAACCGGGACTGGTCCACTGGGCCTAGCCCCATGCCGCGCGTCCGTCGGCGGCGGGTTTGAAGGAGGAGGTTCACATGTCGCTAGTCTGTTTGTACTTCCAGCTGCACCAGCCCTTTCGCCTGCACCCCGAACGGGACAAGTTTCTCTGGGAGGACCTGAACCGCGAGGTATTTCAAAAGGTCGCATCGAAGTGTTATCTGCCCGCACTGAGACTCTTTGAAGAAATGGTGTCCGGCGAGGAATCGTTCAAGGCGACGTTCAGTTTCTCGGGAACCTTCCTCGAGCAGGCGCAGCTTTACAGTCCCGACGTGATTACGGCCCTGCAGCGCCTGTTCGATGCCGGCGGAGGCGAGCGGGTCGAATACCTTGACGAAACGTACTACCATTCGCTCACGTCGCTTTTCGAAGATCCGAAACGGCAGGAATTCCGCGACCAGGTGTCGTTCCACCGCGACCTGATGCGGCAGCTCTTCGGGATCAAGCCCACATCCTTTCGCAACACGGAACTGATGTATAACAACAATATCGCCGCGGCCGTTCACGACATGGGTTACCGGGCGATTCTGTGCGAGCAGCGCCGGGACATGTATGGCGACGGGGCGGTTCTGACACCCGATTCCGTATTCAAATCCGTTGAAAACGGTCTCGTCGTCATTCCGCGCAACAGGGACCTGAGTGACGACGTTGCCTTCCGTTTTACCCACCGGCCGCTTGCGCCGGAGGAATATGCCGCCAATATCGCCCGTATAGACGGACCGGTGGTGCTTCTTGGCTACGATTTCGAGCATATCGGGGAACATCTCTGGGAAGACACCGGCATTTTCGAATTCTGGAAGGCGATTCCCCGGGCTTTCGCGGACCATGCGTCAATCGTCATGGCCAATCCCACGGAGATCGCCGAGCGGTTCGAGAACGTTGACTGTCCTCCCGTTGATATTCCGGGCCTCTCGACATCGTCCTGGGCCGATGCATCGCGGGACACCCACGGGTGGCTGGGCACCATGACCCAGTACGAGCTGTTCCGGAATATCGAAAAACTGGAAGGAGAAGCACGGCGCGCCGGCGGCGAGCTGCTGACCCGCTGGCGGCACCTGACCACGTCCGATCATATTTATTTCCTTCACGAACGGATCGGCGATGATCACGCCGTACATTCCTATTTCAACCCGTACGGCGGTTCCATTACCCAGGCGGCCCATGTGCTTACCCGCAAGATCGACGATTTTGAGGTCGCCATCAGGCGTTTCGAGGTGTTGAAACGGCGGGAACGCACGGCGGTGCTGCTCATCGCACCCGAAAGCGGGCGTCTGCCCGAAGACATGGGGGCGCTGGCATCCTATATATCGGGGAAAAGCGGCGGCCTCGGCGAGGTGGTCTCCGCCCTCTGCGAGGGGCTGAATGAACGGAACGTGGACGTACACCTGGCCATGCTGAATCTCAAGAAGCGGTTCCGCGAGGACAGCCGTATCGACGAGGAAGACTGGCGCACCTTGCGGTATCAGCACGACACAGACAGGATTCACCTTGTCAGTTCCTCCGTCTTCGCCGACCTGCCCGGCGCCTACGCCGGCGATTCCGCCCGGAACGCGGCCGAGTTCCAGAAAGAAGTAATAAATCACATTATAAAGGATGTGCGGGGAAAGAGCCGGGGGCGGCTGATCGTCCATACTCACGACTGGATGGCCGGGGGAGCCGTCTCGGCGTACGTGAAATCCCGGGGCATTCCGCTTCTGCACACGGTGCACAACATTTTCACCGGTCACATTCCCCTGGAGATGCTGTTCGGCATCGAGATAGACGAACTGGTTCCCTTTCTGTACCTGCTGGACGATCAGGGCCGGCGCTGCATCGACGCCCAGGCAACGGCTATCAAAAATGCCACGATGGTTAATTTTGTTGGCAGCCGGTTCCTCGAAGAAGTGGTGAATGATTATTTCATCGATCAGCCCGTCATTCCGCAGAGCGTCCGTGATGAAGTGAAGGCGAAGTACGCCGTGGGGGCGGTCGTGTCGATCACCAACGCCCCGTCCCGCACGATGTATCCCGAGTTTTGTCCCCACCTCGCCAGGAAGTACGGTCCAGACACGGACGTATTGGCGGCGAAACGGGAAAATCTCCTGGAATTCCAGCGCCGGACCGGTCTCAACGTGAATGCCGGGGCGATTTTATTCTACTGGCCGTCACGACTCGACCCGCTGCAGAAAGGCGTGATGCTCTTTGAAGAAGTGTTGCTTCGTTTTGTTATTGAAAATCCGGACGCGCAAGTGGCGATCGTGGCTAACGGAGTCGGCGGTGACCGCACACACGAGGAAATCCTTGGAAGAATCGCCTGGGTGTCGGGAGGAAAAATCGCCTACCACCACTACCAGGAGGATCTGTCCATGCTCGGTTTCGCCGCCGCGAGCGATGTTTTCGGCGTGTCCCTGTACGAGCCCTGCGGGCAGATCGACCAGGTGGGGAACCTCTTCGGAGCCACGGCCACGAACAGGGACACCGGGGGCTACCATGACAAGATCAGAGAATTGCGGCTGAAGGCGGAAGGTTCTCCCCAGGATGTGGGGAATGGTTTTCTTTTCAGGGACTACGATCCCGGCGGCCTGCTCTTCGGCATGGAAAAAAGCCTCCGCTTCCATCGAAGGCCCGCCATCGAGCGTGAGCCGCAGATCAGGCGCATCATGCGGGAAGTCCGGGAAAAATATGATCTGGGAACCATGATCGCGCAGTACATGAGAGTCTACGAACGGCTCAACGGCGACCGGCCGCTGGTTTGAGGGGCGTTTCGACGCCTTCGTCCCAGATGCGCATCAGGTAATCCTTCTGGCGTTCAAATTTCACTGCCTGGTCTTCAACCAGGTCCTCCGCTTCGGCGGAGTTCATGTCCCAGGTACGTCTGACGAACGTGGCGACGCGGGCGTAATAGAGCGGCGTCATCACGTCGATGAGCTTGTTACGGTTCACTTTCCATGTATGAAAGGTTGCCGCCAGTTCGTAGAGAATTTTTACCCAGTCTTCCGTCGACAGGTTGAAATCCTTCACGTCCATGGACGCGGCGCGGGAGACGGCCTCGCAGCTTTCCGCGCTGAGCACCTCTCTCCACAGGGCTGCAAACTGGCTGTATCCTGTCTTGAAATGTTCGATCATTCCCTTGAGATTCACGGGTACCGGCTCCGGTTCCAGGACTCCCTCGAAGCCGAAGGTTTCCACCGGCTCGCTGTCGCGCACGTTTTTCCAGATCGTCTCGTTTGTTTCCATGAGCGAGAAGACCGTCCACAGCACCTGTCGGAACATAGGACCCAGATGCAGACCCGGATCTTTGGCGTCGTGAATCTTGACACCCAGGTTTGACTGGCACACGCGGTAGTTGCTGGTGATGGCGTTCGTGGTCATCCAGATGTCGATGCCGTAACGCGCCACATCCGTTCCCCACACGTCCTGGTTGATGAAGTACCGCGTGATCTCCCGGGAAAGGGCGAAATCGCCTCCGATGGGTTGCCGGACCCGTTTGCCGTACAGGGCCCGCGTCAAGTTGTACACGATGTTGTTGGTGATCGTGCCGTCGTACTTGTGCCTGACGTAGACCGGCGCCACAAACTGGTAGTCCTTTTCGAGCACCGGGTCGAGCAGATAGTGGATCCAGTCGGGAGTAATGCTCCTGAGGTCGGAATCGACCACGACGCAGGCCTCGATCTCCAGGCGGCAGGCGGCTTCGAAGATCGACCGGAGGGCCGATCCCTTGCCCGCTGGTCCCCGGTAGATGGACACCACTTTTTCCTGCCAGGGCTTGATCTGGAATTCCTTGGCGACTTCTCTCGTGTCGTCCGTCGATCCGCCGTCGGCGACGAAGATAACACTCCGCCTGTTCTTGTAATGCCGGGCGAGACCGTGGCTGAGCATCTGGATCACGTGCTCGATAGTCTTCTCGTTATTGTAGCAGGGGATTCCCACGAGAATGTCGGCGTTTTCTATTTCCTCCAGCCGTTTCGCGCTGTAGGTCCTGAGGGCCGTGTTGTAGTGCATGCGGCGTCCTTTCATGCGGACTGTTCGAAAATAAGTATATTGAATAACTGAAAAAAAGACAATATTTCTCTTCGCGGTAAGTTTCCCGTCTCGCGGGAGGGGGGTGGTTGCTGCACAGTCATTTGGTTTGAGAAACCAGCAGGGTGGGATTTTCGGGAGAGGGGTGATTAACCCCGCTGCTTCAGCTTTTTCCAGGCGAGCAGGCGGTCGCGGACACGGGCTTCGTAGCCCCGGTCAGTGGGCCGGTAAAAGGTCCGGTTCCGGAGTTTTTCAGGCAACGCCTCCTGGTGGACCTGGGCGTCGGGGTAGTCGTGGGCGTACTTGTAGTTTTTACCGTATCCAAGATCCTTCATGAGCTTCGTCGGAGCGTTTCGCACGTCCAGTGGAACAGGTAAAGCGCCTGTTTCCTCGATGGTTTTTCGAACCGCGCCCATTGCGCGGTAAAGGGAGTTGCTCTTGGGCGCCGCCGCGAGGTAGACAGCGGCCTCGGCAAGGGCGAGCTCGCCCTCGGGAGATCCGAGAAACCGGAAGGCTTCCATGGCGTTCAGGGACACCGACAGGGCCGCCGGGTCGGCGAGCCCCACGTCTTCCGAAGCGAACCGCACCATTCTTCTCGCGATGTACAGGGGATCCTCGCCCGCCGCGAGCATGCGCGCCAGCCAGTAAAGCGCCGCGTCGGGGTCGCTGCCTCGAAGGCTTTTGTGTAGCGCCGATATGAGGTTGAAGTGTTCTTCCCCGTTCTTGTCGTAACGCAGGAAGCGCCGCTGCAGGGCCTGTTCGGCGACGTCCCGTGTTATCACGGGAGCGCCCCGGTTCGATTCTTCCGCCAGAACGGAGGCCGCTTCGAGCCCGTTCAGGGCAGCCCGGGCGTCGCCGTCGGCGACGGCGATCAGGTGGTCCAGGGCCTCCGGTTCTATCGCAATATTCATCCGTCCCAGGCCGCGTTCAGGATCATCCAGTGCCTTTCTGAGCATGGCGGCCAGTTCCTCTTCGGTGTAAGGCGAGAGCACCAGGACGCGCACCCGGGACAGAAGCGGCGCGACGACTTCAAAGGAGGGGTTTTCCGTCGTTGCGCCGATGAGCGTTACGAGTCCCGTCTCCACGTGGGGTAGAAAGGCGTCCTGCTGGGCCTTGTTGAACCGGTGAATTTCATCGACGAAAAGAATGGTTTTTTTGTCGTGGCGGTGAAGCTGGGTTTTCGCTTCTTCTACCATGGCCCTGATTTCTTTCACACCCGAGAGGACGGCGGAAAAGGTTTCGAAATGGGCCCGTGTTTCAGTCGCCACCAGCCTGGCGAGGGTTGTCTTTCCTGAACCGGGAGGACCCCAGAAGATGATGGAGAAGAGATGGTCGCGGCGCAGGGCCCGGCGCAGGAGGCCGTCGTGTCCCACCAGGTGAGACTGTCCCACGAAATCGTCGAATGAGCGTGGACGCATGCGATCGGCCAGGGGAGATGTCGTTGCCGTCATCCGGTTTTTTTCCGGTGTGCCCGATTCGTCGAGAAGGAGGCCCGTTTCCGCGGCGGCACGGGTCTCTCCCTTGTTTTTCCTGGATCCGGTGGGTGGCACGGCATTCGTCCTTGTTGTTCCCCCGGCGGAGTGAACGAACCGTATTCGCAAAACCGCCGATACGTTTTCACATCATTGCACAGCTTTGCTTCGGAGGCAACGGAGGAATACCCCTTCAGGACGGCGGGCATTCCCGCGACGCCGTGTCAGGGTTTTTTCTTGAGGGAATCGACGGCCCTGAAAATCGTCGAGATCCGGTCTCCGGGAGGCCGGTTGGTGAACCTGTCCCATTCTTCCGGCGTAAGCACTTCCTGCAACCATTCTTTAACCGGAAGCGACGGCCAGCATTCGATGATGCGACTGCAGGGAAGATCGCCCTGTTCTACCCGGCAGTAAGCGAAGGTAACCTCGCCGCCGAGCCGCGGGCACCTGATCAGCAAATCGTCATATCGCTTCATAATGCATATCTCTTTTCCCCCCGGCCGAGAGGACGCCCCCCCCTTTCTGCGGGGCGTCCTCTCGGCCTGATTCCGGCGGCCGTTTCACCGCGGGCCGAATGTAACAGCCGGGTCAGGGTCGGGGAAATTGCGCCACCATGGTCCGGGCACGATCAATATCTTCCTCGGGCATGCTGTAGTTGAACAATTTGCCCGACAGGTAGGCGTCGTAGGACGCAAGATCGACCAGTCCATGACCACTCCAGTTGAAAACAATGGTTTTTTCCTTGCCTTCTTCTTTCGCCCGTCGTGCTTCTTCCACGACGGTCGCGATGGCGTGGGTTGTTTCAGGGGCGGGAATGAATCCCTCGGTGCGGGCCCAGTTCACACCGGCCTCGAACGTTTCCAGCTGGTCGTAGGCCCTGGCTTCGACGAGATTTTCCTTCACCAGGTGACTCACGATGGGCGCCATGCCGTGATAGCGGAGCCCTCCCGCGTGAATGGGCGCGGGGACGTAGTCATGTCCCAGGGTATACATGGCCAGAAGCGGCGTGCTCATGGCCAGGTCGCCGAAATCATACGCGAAAGGCGCCCGTGTCAACGTGGGACAGGAAGTGGGTTCGGAGGCGATGATGGATATGTCCTTGCCGTGAATCTTATCGCGGACGAAGGGCAGCGAAAGCCCGGCAAAATTGCTTCCTCCGCCGGCGCACCCGATAACCACATCCGGGTAGACACCGATTTTTTCGAACTGGCGCTGTGTCTCCAGGCCGATGATAGTCTGGTGCAGCAGGACGTGGTTGAGGACACTGCCCAGAGAGTAGCGGGCGTCGTCCTTGTCGATGATGTCCTCGATGGCCTCACTGATGGCGATGCCCAGACTGCCCGGAGAATCGGGATGCTCGGCGAGGACCCGCCGCCCCGTTTCCGTAACGTTGCTGGGACTGGAGAAACAGTTCCCACCCCAGGTCTGCATCATCAGGCGCCGGTACGGTTTCTGGTCGTAGCTCACGCGGACCATGAAAACGCGACATTCGATGCCGAACATGTTGCAGGCCATGCTGAGAGCGCTTCCCCACTGGCCGGCGCCTGTTTCCGTCGAGAGCCTCTTTACGCCGAAGGCCTTGTTGTAATACGCCTGCGCTACCGCCGTGTTCGGCTTGTGGGAGCCGGGAGGACTGACGCCTTCATTCTTGTAATAAATCTTGACCGGAGCATCGAGGAGCCGTTCGAAATTGTATGCCCGGTACAGGGGACTCGGTCTCCAGATCAGTAATTTTTCGAGTACTTCTTCCGGTATGTCGATCCATCGCTCGGAACTCATTTCCTGCTCAATCAGATTCATGGGGAAAATGCGGGCCATGTCATCGGGCGACAGCGGTTGTCCTGTCGCCGGATTGAGCGGTGGTGCCATGGGTGTGGGAAGATCCGGCAGAATATTGTACCACTGCCGGGGAATTTCGTCGTCTTTCAACATTATCTTCTTTTCCTGCATCAGGATTCCTCCTTGACGGGTGTATTTGTCGGTCCGCCGTTTGCCGGCGACCCGCGTCATCGCGAAAAAAAACCACGGGAGGCCTTCGCGTTGCCGCCCATGGCTGTCGATCCTTCGAAGAGTCGCGAAGCTAGAGGGGCATTCCCCGGGCACGTGGCCGCCAGCGGCGGTTCTTGCTTTCGCACCATCGAATGATTGCCATTGCTCTCGTCTCCTCGTTTCTGCGGATAGAAACACAGAAGGGGCCTGCTGTCAAGGGAAATTATAAAAAAAGTGCAGAAGGGGACGCTTTCGTAACGACCCGTTGACGGGACTGTGTAAAAGAATTTTGACAAAACAGCGGGGGGAACGGTATAATCCCGCTCTTTCGCGAACGGCTCCATACGGTGAAAGGAAGCGACAGGACAAACGGTGATGAACATGGCGCGTGACGACGTTCGGGTGCGCTTCGCGCCCAGTCCCACGGGGTATCTCCACGTGGGCGGGTTGCGGACGGCCCTTTTTAATTTTCTTTTTGCCCGAAAATCAGGTGGAACATTTATCCTGCGGATCGAAGATACGGACCAGAGGCGTTCCGTGCCCGGGGCCGTGGAAAAGTTGATGTCGACGCTCAGGACCATCGGCATCAAAGACGACGAAGGTCCCGACGTGGGCGGTCCCTGCGGTCCCTACATCCAGTCGGAGCGCAGGGACATCTACCGGCGATACGCGGACCGGCTTCTCGACGCGGGCGTCGCCTATCACTGTTTCTGTACCGAAGAACGGCTCGAGCGACTGCGTGAGGCACAGCGCAGGAAAAAACTTCCCACCATGTACGACGGCGCGTGCCGGGACCTGCCCGCCGACGAGGTTCGGCGCAGACTCGAAGCCGGGGAACCTTCGGTCATCCGGCTCAGGTTTCCCCGGGAGGGGAGGACGGTGTTCGATGATGTGGTCCGCCGGAAGGTGGCCGTGGACAACGAACTCGTCGACGATCAGGTGCTGATCAAAACCGACGGGTTTCCCACCTATCACCTGGCCAACGTGGTCGATGACCACCTCATGGGCGTTACTCACGTTATTCGCGGAGAAGAATGGCTCTCCAGTGTTCCCAAGCACATCTACCTGTACCGTGCCTTCGGGTGGGAACTGCCCGTCTTTGTCCATCTCCCCCTGCTGCTCAATCCGGACCGGAGCAAGCTCAGCAAGCGTCAGGGCGACGTTGCTGTGGAACGCTATCTCGAACGGGGATACCTGCCGGAGGCCCTGCTCAATTTCATCGCGTTGCTGGGCTGGCATCCCGCCGACGACCGGGAGCTCTTTTCGCTTGATGAACTCTGTCGCGAGTTTTCCCTGGATCGCATCAACAAGGCAGGCGCCGTTTTCGACGTGGACAAGCTGAACTGGATGAACGGCTGGTACATTCGAAATCTCGACCTGGAAACCGTCGCCGATCGGACGCGGCCTTACTTCGAAGCAGCCGGCATTGATGTTTCGGACCGGGAAAGGTTCGTCAAAGTCGTCGCCGTGGCGCGGGATTACGTTTCCTGCCTGGACGAGATGGTGGATCGGGGCCGAATGTTCTATGAAGACATTTGTTTTTCCGATGAACAGCGCTCGCTCATGCGCGAAGAGGTGTCCCGGAGCATCTACACCCGATGGATCGGGGAAATAGAGGCGAAACCGGCCTGGACCAGGGAAGACACCGAAATTTTTATTAAGCAGAGCATGAAAGAACTGGGCCTGAAGGGGAAAAATTATTATTTTCCTCTGCGCCTCGCCCTGTTCGGGAACACCCACGGACCAGACATTCCGACGCTTATCGACATTCTTGGTCCCCGTGAGACCGTCCGCCGGTTCCGCCGTGCCCTGGAACAGACCTGATGGGAAGAGAACTACGGAAGCGAACACGCCGCCGGAGGAGGAAGGCATGGCATCGATACTGGTAATCGGCAACGGCGCCAGGGAACACGTGATTACTGAAACTCTGGCCCGATCGGTTCATCATCCGAAACTTTTCGCATTCATGAAATCGAACAATCCGGGTATCGCCGCCCACTGTCTCGAAACACGGCTGGGAAACTACGGCGACCTCGAAGGCATCACGGACTTCGCCCGCGACAATGACATCGATTTGGCCGTCGTGGGACCCGAAGATCCCCTGGAGCAAGGCGTGGTCGACGCACTGACGGCGGCCGGCATGCCCGCGATGGGTCCCCGCAGGGAAGCGGCCCGGCTGGAAACATCGAAAGTTTTCACGCGGAACCTGCTGAAAAAATACGGGATTCCCGGGAACCCCGCGTTCCGGGTCTTTTCGTCCATCACGGGCGTGCGGGAGTTTCTGAAGGAACTCGACGGGGGTGCCGTGATCAAGCCGGACGGTCTCACCGGAGGCAAGGGCGTCATGGTCCAGGGAGATCATTTCGACGATGTCGAGGGGGCGCTCGCCGTCTGCGAAAAGATCCTGGAAGATTCCGGTTCGGTTCTCGTGGAGGAGAAACTGGACGGCGAGGAATTTTCGCTGCAGTGTTTCTGCGACGGCGAGACCGTTGTGCCCATGCCGGCGGTCCAGGATCACAAACGGCGATTCGCCGGCGACCGGGGTCCTAATACGGGCGGTATGGGGTCATATTCCTTTCCCGACCATTCCCTTCCCTTTCTGCGGCCTGAAGACACGGCTGAGGCGCTTTCCGTCACCCGGCGGGTGGCCGAGGCGTTGCGCAGCGAAACGGGGATTCCCTTCAAGGGCATCATGTACGGCGGATGGATCGCCACCGCCGACGGTGTCCGTCTCCTGGAGTACAACGCCCGGTTCGGTGACCCCGAGGCAATGAACGTGCTGCCGCTTCTGAAAACCGATTTTGTCGATCTGTGCCACTCCATCGTGGACGGAACGCTGGTGGATCTCGAGATTGAATTCGAGCGCAAGGCGACCGTGTGCAAGTACGTGGTGCCGAAAGGGTACGGGTTGCCGGCGGACCACCCGGACTCCGCTTCCCGCGAGGCGCGGATCGTTATCGGACAGGCGGAAATGGTCAACCTGTATTATTCGTCGGTAGACAAGCGGGATGACGGTCTTCACATGACATCGTCACGCGCCCTGGGCGTGGTCGGAATCGCCGATGATATCGTCGAGGCGGAACGCAGGGCCGAGACGGCGATCGACGCCATAAGCGGCCCCGTGGATCACCGCGCCGATATCGGCACGGAAGACCTCATTCGACGGCGGATCGCTCATATGAAGGTGCTCCGAGGGTGACAGACGAGGGAATACAGAGGCACGAGCGAGACAGGATAACACTACCGATGGAAGAAAGGAGAATCATGGAAAACAGGATTAAACGCGTTTTGATAAGCGTCACCGACAAACGGGGGGTTATCGATTTTGCGGGGAAACTGGCCGGTTTCGGCGTGGAGATTCTTTCTACGGGCGGAACAGCCTCGCAATTGAGAGACGCGGGTATAGCCGTTACCGACGTGTCCGATTATACCGGGTTCCCGGAGATGATGGACGGCCGGCTGAAGACGCTCCATCCCAAGATTCATGGGGGGATCCTCGCCGTGAGAGATAATGCCGAACACCGGGACGCCCTGAAAAAACACCAGATAGAGACCATCGACATGGTGGTCATTAATCTGTACCGTTTCGAGGACACGGTGGCGCGGGAAGGATGCACGCTGGCGGAGGCCGTGGAGAACATCGACATAGGTGGTCCCACCATGCTGCGGGCGGCGGCCAAGAACTGGCCCTTCGTGACGGTGGTCACTGATCCCGACGATTACGACCGTATCACCGAGGAGTTGAACAAGCGGGGCGGCGCCGTCTCGAGGGAAACAAACTTCGCCCTGGCGACAAAAACGTTTCAATTGACGGCCCGGTACGACGGGGCCATCGCGGACTACCTGGGCAGGCTCAGCGCCGACGGAACGGTCGGCTCGGCTTTTTCCGACACACTGTCACTCCAGTTCGAAAAGGCCCAGGAATTGCGCTACGGTGAGAATCCCCACCAAAAGGCGGCCTTTTACCGGGAACGGGACCGGTCGCTTGCGTGCGTCGCCAACGCCCTGCAGATCCAGGGTAAGGAGCTGTCTTACAACAACATCATGGACAGCGACGCCGCCTGGCAGGCGGTCCGTGATTTCCGGTTGCCCGCGGTGGTTATCATGAAGCATGCCAATCCCTGCGGGGCGGCGACGGCGGAAGAACATCTCCGTGACGCTTATCTGCGGGCTCTTGAAACCGATCCCGTGTCCGCGTTCGGCGGTATCGTCGCCTTAAATCGCCCCGTTGATACTGAAACCGCTGAAGAGCTGGCGAAAATTTTCCTGGAGGTCATCATAGCTCCCGGATTTGACGCAGGCGCAAAGGAAATGCTGGCTTCCAAGAAAAACGTCCGGCTGCTCGAGATTCCTCCCGCCGGCGGGTCGAGCAATACAGGCCTGGATTACCGGCGGGTCGTGGGCGGATTGCTCGTGCAGGAACGGGACACGGTCGTTGACGACGTACGAGCCGCCAGCGTGGCAACACAACGAACGCCGACGGAAGATGAATACCAGGCGCTTGATTTCGCCTGGAAAATGGTGAAACACGTAAAATCAAACGCCATAGTCTTCGCTTCGAAGGACCAGCTCGTGGGCGTCGGCGCCGGCCAGATGAGTCGCGTCGACTCGGTGGAGATCGCCCGTATGAAGGCGAAACTGTCTACTGAGGGAACCGTTCTGGCCTCTGACGCCTTTTTCCCGTTCAGGGATGGTGTCGATATGGCGGCACAAGCGGGTGTCACGGCGATAATTCAGCCCGGTGGTTCCATTCGGGACGAAGAAACAATAGCCGCAGCCGACGAGCACGGCATGGCCATGATTTTTACCGGCAGGCGGCATTTCAGGCACTGATGGTGTTGCGGGGAACGGGGCGGTATACCCCGTTCCCCTGCACGCAAGTCGGAAAGAGCATGTCTGCATGATCGCGCGTGTTATTCCTCTCGATCCCCGATACCCCTCGGAAACGGCACTCGGCGAAGCCGCCGGGTTGCTCCGGGACGGCGGGATCATAGCCTATCCTACGGAAACCCTGTACGGTCTCGGCGTGGACGGGACCAACGAAGAAGCGGTAGAAAAAATTTTCACCGTCAAGGGTCGGTCATACACCGCTCCCGTTTCCCTTATAATCGGTTCGTGGTCCGACCTGGAACGGTTGACTGTAAACATTCCGCCGTCGGGACGGAAACTTGCGGAGGCCTTCTGGCCGGGCGGTCTGACGATTCTTTTTACGGCCGCGCCCGCCGTATCGAAAAAACTGACGGCGGGAACGGGGAAAATCGGCATCCGTTTCTCTTCCGATCCGATTGCCGACCTGCTCGCACGCCGCCTCGGGCGGCCGATAACAGCAACCAGCGCGAACCGCTCCGGCGGCGACGAATGCCGCAGCGCGCAGGAAGTGCTGGCTGTTCTGGGCGACCGGCTGGATGCCGTGATCGACGGAGGAACGACGCCTGGGCCGCCGGGATCAACCATCGTTGACGTCACCATCGATCCGCCGCTTGTTGTCAGAGAGGGTGTGATATCGAAGAGCCGCCTGGGGGCGGTGTTACGGGGGACATGACTGGGGAGTATTCCGTGCTACCGGTCTTCTTCGTTCGCGCCGGGCACGCCCACGCTGACTACCTCGACGGCGAAAAGACCGGCCGTGTTCTCGGGATTAACGAAAGCCAGCATGAAGGGAACAGGACCGCCCGGTGGAATCGTCACGCCCCGTCGATCCCGTCCGGCGGTCATCAGCAATTCCCGTTCTATTTCTTTTCTCGTGAGATTCCGGAGTTCTTCTTCTGAAAGCAGATTACCGCAGCAAGATTCAGCTTCGGCGATGACGCTGCGGTTCTCGTCCATCAATTTTCCCTTGACCCGCAGCGAAGACAGGCTGAAGTCATTTTTGTTAACGGCGATTCCCGTGACGACGAGAATTTTTCCCGCGATCCAGTTGCTGTGCACGGATTCTTCCACGTCGGCCAGTTCGATATTCTGACGGGCTTCGCGAAGCAAGTCTCGATCATCGTGGGAACCTACCAGCGATTCAACGACGGCGAAAGTACGGGAAACCCCTGTCGTCACCGCAGTCCGGACTGATGAATTCCGCCAGAGAACCAGTACAGCCAGGACAATGACGATGCAGAGAATAAGAAACCACAGCCAACCGAAGTCCCGTCGGCGTTTTTTCCCGTCCGACTGAGGTTCCGCCGTCGGCGTTCCGACAGGTTCTTCCCGGCGTGCTTCATGCCCCGCCGGTTCTTCGCCGGTCGCTTTGAGCCGTACATGATCCGGCCCGCTCTCGATATCGTCGAGGAGTTTTGAAAGGTTTTTCAGGTCTTCGTCCTGACCCAGGGGAATGTCGCGGAGGATCGGCCCTTCCCCGCCGGCGTCAGATTCCGGAGTCGCCGGACGGGAGAACACGTACTTGCACCCGCCGCACCTGAAACGAGCGTCAGGCTTGTTCGCCGACTCGTCGCTGACTCGATATCGTCGTCCGCACCGGGGACATTCAATGATCATGACCCGCCTCCGGCCAACCGCCGTTCGTCCAGCATGTATATGTCGGGAAGACAGCGGTACTGTTCGTCATAGTCAAGTCCGTAACCGACGATAAAGCCTTCGTCGACGGCGAATCCCACGTAGTCAGGTACAAACTCCAGCTGCCGGCGCTCCTTCTTGTCGATCAGCGTGCATGATTTCAGGGAACGGGGACTTCTTCGCATGATCCGTTCGGCGAAGAACGCGATGGTGATGCCCGTGTCAACGATGTCTTCGACAATGAGTACGTCCCGTCCCTGGACGGGGATTTCGATATCTTTCCTGATCTCGACGCTGCCCGTGCTGGTGCTGCCGGAACCATAGCTGGCCAGCCTGGCGAAATCGATAACGTGAGAAAAATCAAGATTCCGTGAGAGGTCCGCGAGGAACATGAATGATCCCTTTAAAATCGACACGAGCACCGCGTCTTTTCCTGCGTAGTCGCGGCTGATCTCAGCGGCGAGTTCCCGCACGCGCCGGTCGATAGCATGACGGTCGAAGAGAATAGTTCCCGGTATATCCTTCATTGCGTTCCCCCTGATGATTCTTCATAAACCAACCCCGGCGGGCTGTCAAACGGTATCAGGCCGCCGTGATTATTGTGGATGGTCACGGTAATAATCGATAAAAGCGCTTATCGAGTCTTCAACCAGGTCTTCCGCCTGCCGGAGGTCCCGCTGGGAGTCGAAGCGCGACGTGAGACTCAAAAATATTTTGTCGAAGCGGGATCGTTCACAACTCAGGGCGTCGTAATTGATGTGGCTGATCATATACTGTGATCCATCGAAATAATATTTTCCCAGGCGGTTCGTCTCGGGTGACCTGAACGGCCAGGTCGTCTTGAAATTGAAAAACCGCTGCGCCACATCTTTCAGACGTCCGGTTTTCAGGCGTCCCGGATCGGGCGCTTCACCCAGGCCATCAGCGATGAAGCGGAAATATTCCTTCACCAGATCGATGTCGGTTATAACCAGGCCGTAGAGATACCAGTCATCGATGACGTTGACCACGGCCTGTTGTTCCCACCGGGAAAGGTAGTAATAGCTGGGACAGAAATGGCCGTCGCAGAGATCGCGGCCGTAGAAGGAGACGTCCCGCAGGTCTTCGCCGTTGTTCTGGAGCGGATGAAGCAGGCAGCCGACCCGGCGGTGTTCCTCGTCGATAAAACCTAGGTACTCGCAGCAATAAATAACCTCGTAGCGTTTTTCCATGGATTCCATCGACGTGACGAGGTCCGAGAACGTTTCCAGGTCACCCCGACCGCGCACGGTGTCGTGAAAGAGGGCTGTTCGCGCTTTCAGACGCGCTTCCAGGGATTCCCGGGTGCTGTCGCGGTAGTTGTAAAGTCCGCAGCAGGCGCCGCAGGACTTCTCCGGTCCCGGCTGGCAGAGATGAATATCGACCGGTTTCAGCATGATACAACGCCTCTTTTTGCGTGATGCCGCCCTATACCGTAAAACCACCGAAAAAGGCAAGCAGTCCGGATTATGCCGCGCCTGCCTTGACGGGGTTTCGGAATGGTTCCTGGCCTGTTCGTAAAAACAGATATTATCTTCAATGACGGGTCGTGATGCCCGTCGGCGGTTTACCGGACGGTTTCGCTGCCCGCGCCGACGGATGCGGCTGTCTCAAGTGCCGCTTTTACCCGTTCCGCGTCACCCAGGTAAAACCGGTTCAGCACGGCCAGATCATCGGAAAACTCGTAGACCAGAGGAATCCCCGTGGGTATGTTGACCCCCGGTATGTCATCATCGGAGATACCGTCGAGATATTTAACCAGGGCCCGCATGCTGTTTCCGTGGGCGGCGATAAGGATGCGCGCCCCCGCTTCGAGACGGGGTGCGATAGTCTCGTGCCAGCAGGGAAGCACACGGTTGAGCGTGTCCCTGAGTGATTCCGAAGACGGGAGTTCCTCTGGCGGCACAGTGCTGTAGCGCCGGTCATGAATCGGGTGGCGTGGATCATTTGAAGAGAGCGGCTCCGGCGCAACGTCGTAGCTTCGCCGCCACCGGTGAACCTGTTCTTCACCCATTTTCCGGGCTGTTTCCTGTTTGTTCAGTCCCTGGAGCGCCCCGTAATGGCGTTCATTCAACCGCCAGTTTCGCTCGACGGGAAGCCACATGAGGTCCATTTCATCGAGAATGATCCAGAGTGTTCGAATGGCGCGGCGAAGCACCGACGTCAATGCCAGGTCGAACTCGTAACCGCCTTCCCGCAGAAGCAGACCCGCCTCGCGAGCCTCAGCCTCGCCCCGTTCCGACAGATCCACGTCCGTCCAGCCGGTAAATCGGTTGTCCCGGTTCCAGACGCTTTCTCCGTGGCGCACCATAACCAGACGTTTAGCCATGTCGGGACCGTCCTTTCCTTGAATAATTGTTGCGTGAACAAATAATGATAGCAACTGATTGTTTGGAATACAAAAATATTCCCGCTGAGTATTCCGCTCGTGCGTTCACTATTTTCGACTCCGCTGTCACCCGCGCTTAACATTGTGCTGGCCCGGACCGGCCGTTGGACCCTTCTGGGCTGTCTTGTCCTCTCCGTCATCGTGCATCTCCGATGACACCGACGCGAATCGCTTCATCTCACTGCAGGATCAGACGCTGCGGGTCCACCTCGTCCCGCAATATTTTTAATTCTTCAGCCGAGGGCGGTTCTGTTTCCACCGCCCTCGACACGTCGACGGGGAACCCGGTATTCTCTAGTATTGTTTCAACAGGCACGCCGGGATAACGGCAGGCGAGGTACATTTCTTTCGTTGGATCGTCGAATTTCATGACGCCGAGGTTCGTAACCACCGCTATGGGACCGCCCCGCGGAAGTCCGAGCCTGCGCCGGGAATCACCTCCCCTGTACCAGCCCACGCTTGTCAGGTAGTCCAGCTTTTCGACGAAACGGCGCTTCTCGTGTTTCACGAACGAGATCACGCCCGAGGCGCACGAGGCCGCGTCGCAGGCGCCGCCGCTTCCCGGAAAGCGAGTCGCTGGCCGGTGATAGTCGCCGAGCGAGGTGGTGTTGAGGTTCCCGTACCGGTCGATCTGTGCGGTTCCCAGGAGGGCGATGGTGCGAAGTTTGCGGTGCCCCAGCAGTGAAAGGGCGTCTATCAGGCCCGTGTTTATCGAGGTGCCGCTCATGACCCTCGGATCGCCCACGGTCATGGGAAGTTCCCGAAGATCGGGATCGATACCGCCGGTTTCGAAGAAAAAAACCGCCCCGGGCGCGTAGATCCGTTTCGCCGTTGTCGCGGCCAGCATCGAGACCCCCGTTCCCGCGAAGACGATGTCGCCGTCTTTGATGAGACGCCCGGCGGCGAGGGCCATCATTTCGGTATCGGTGTAGCCTGTCATGGTGATAATCTCCTCATTTTCTGTCGAGGCCGACGGCGTATCCCCGCTCGGGATCGGCCCGCAGGGCGCGCAGCACGGTATCGCCGATTTTTTCGAGGTACGCCTCGTGTGACGGCACGCCGTAAATCCACTTCTCCAGGTACGCCCGCCAGTTCTCATCATCGCCTGCCGCAACGCGATAAAGGTTGAGATGGCCGGGATCGTAGTCGTAAAAACCGTAACACGCCGTAGGATGGGCGCCGTGAGGTGCGTGAACGATTGCATCCACCAGAAAAGGCGGAAGGGAGTTGGCATCCGGGTCGCGCCTGATGACTGACCGGGGGACGATTTCCTCGCAGCTCACGATAACGACATCCGCCGATTTTGCCTGTTCGATGTCGGCGAAGCTCAAACCGGTAATGCGTACGGTGCCGTCATCGCCGACGTACTGGGCGTGTACCAGGGCCACGTCGGGGGTGAGAGCCGGCAGGAGCACGACCGGGTCATCATCGTTGCTGAAGGGATTTTGCGCGACCACCACCTTTTTTGACGCGACGTTCCGTTCTTTTCGTATTCCAGGAGGGAATCCTTCCAGGCGAATCACGTCGCTTCCGAGCCCCGATTTCGAAGGAATATAGGAGACGCCCAACGCGCCGGCCAGGAACCGGAGACTCATCTGGTAGTTCGAATAATCCTCGAAAAGAATTTTATTATTTTCGACGGCGTCCCTGAAGCGGATGCACGTCGGAGCGTACCTGCCGTTGCCGCCGTAGGCGAGTTCGAGCCGGGAAACGCATCCGGCACCGATGAGCAGATCGAGGGCCTGGCCGTGGGAATGACAAACCAGGTGAAGGTCTCTCACGCCCTGCCGGGCAATTTCGCAGGCGACCGCCATGGGGTTGCGGTTGATAGTGAATCCGCCGAGGGAGACCTGGGCGCCGTTTTCGATAAATCGTCTGACCGCGTCCGCGGGGCTCATCAACTTGTCGTCAATATCGGACATGACACGCTCCTTTCTCTGTTCCGCGCTGCAGCGGGTGGAAGATAGATCGCCCGGAGCGGAGAAAAATGTCAAGCATTTTTCAACGCGGCGGTGTTTCCCGGCACTCATGTATTCAGGAGATGGAATAAAATGACATTTTTTTTCGATCATGGTAGGTTACAATCCGATGCAGGAAGTCGGTGTATTAATAAAAATAGTGAAGGAGAATGTAACCGCGAGCGATGAATAAGTTCTGGAGCGACTGTATTCGTGGACTTCAGCCGTACACGCCGGGGGAACAGCCTCGAATCAGGGGATTGATCAAGCTGAACACGAATGAAAATCCCTATCCGCCGTCACCGGCGGCGATTGACGCCATTCGAAAGGCCGCCTGCGGCGATCTCCGTCTCTACCCTGATCCCGAGGGAACGGAGCTGCAACGCACCATCGCCGGGGTGTACGGTCTGTCTGAGGGTCAGGTTTTTCTGGGCAACGGTTCGGACGAAGTGCTGGCGTTTGCTTTCCTGGCCCTGCTCAAGCACGAACGACCTGTTTTCTTTCCCGATATCACGTACAGTTTTTACCCGGTATACTGTGCTCTCTTCGATATTGCCTATGAAACGATTCCCCTGGACGGGACCTTCCGGGTTGACATCGACGATTATCGGCGCCCGAACGGCGGCGTCGTGCTGGCGAATCCCAACGCACCTACGGGATCGGCTCTGGGCAGAGAAGAGATAGGTGCACTGCTGGAGATGACGCCGGGCTCAGTGGTAATCGTCGATGAGGCCTATGTCGATTTCGGCGCTGAATCTGTCGTTTCCCTGGTGACGGATTTCGACACCCTGCTCGTGGTTCGCACGCTGTCGAAATCACACTCGCTCGCCGGCTTGCGGGTCGGCTTCGCCATGGGCAACCCGTCGCTCATAGAAGCGCTCAGGCTCGTGAAGAACTGTTTCAACTCCTATCCCCTTGACAGGCTCGCCCTTGCCGGGGCGGAGGCGGCGCTCCGCGACAGTGATTATTTCGAGGAGACCAGACGGAAGATCATGGCGGACCGGGAACGGCTCGCGGTGGGACTTTCGGCACTCGGTTTCGACGTGCTTCCGTCGAGTGCCAATTTTCTGTTCGTGAGTCACTCCGATTACGACGCCGCGGAGCTGATGCGGCTGCTTCGCGAACGGCGCATCCTGGTACGGCACTTCAAGGGCGAAAGAATTTCACGGTTTCTGCGTATTTCGGTAGGTCTTCTGGAGGAGTGCGACGCGCTGGTGGATGCGCTGCGGGAGATCATCGGGCAACGCCCGGCGATTTGACCGCTTGTGGCGAGAGGCCAAATCTGGTACACAGATCACGTGCGGAGGAACGAACGTCGGGCGGAACGCCTCCTGGTTAATCGCAAGTCCGTACAATACACTATTACATGGCGAGGATATAGTATGGCGACATTGCCCGAACAAGTAATCAAGGCATGGGAAGATCGGGAAGGTCCGGTCGTTTTTGCGACTGTTGACACGGCGGGAACACCCAACGCGATATACGCGACCTGCGTATCGAAATTCAGCGACGAGACTATCGTGATCGCAAACAATTATTTTTCCAAGACCCTGGAAAACATCCGCGCGGGTAGCAGAGGCGCCGTTCTCTTTATCACGAAGGACGGGACGTCCTACCAGATCAAGGGAAGCATCGAAGATCACCGCGAAGGCCCTGTTTTCGACGACATGAAAACATGGAATCCGAAAGAACATCCCGGTCATTCGGCGACCGCCGTGAAAGTGGAAGAAGTTTACGCGGGAGCGGAAAGGCTGCTGTAGGAAACTCTTCCGGGGGCCTTGCGTGTTTTCGGTGTGCTATTCAGTGAATTCCGGCTGGAATGCCGAGGTGCGAGGGCCGGACGGGATGCGTGGCGAAGACACATTCCGTCCGGGCACGCATGGACGGCGAGAACCTGCTTTCCAGAACATACTTTCCACTTGACAAAAACGCGTTATTTTCCATACTAATAAACTTGTTTGAACATCTTTTACCGTTCCGCCAACTCCGCGTATTTTCCGATTCCACCACAGACATCGTCAGCGCTTTTTCAGAAACAGTGACCTGCCGTCGTGACGAGACACGCAAGCGCGTGCCCTGTTCCCGGTGTCGTCATGACGACAGACGCGGCAATACGAAGAAAGTCGGAAGCATAGAAGAAGGGGGCGACCTATGAGAGTTGTAAAATCACTGTTGGTGATAATTGCTGCACTCGCCTGTATCGGCTGGCCGGTGGCGGGCGCCGCGGAAGAAGTGGTGATCGGGTACACCGGGCCGTTGAGCGGGCCTGCAGCAGAGTATGCAAAGGACAACTTCACCGGCGCGGATCTGGCCATCCGGGAAATCAATGCCGACGGAGGCATAACGGTAGCGGGCAAGAAATATACCTTCAGATTTGAATGTCTGGACGACCAGATGTCTCCCGAAGCGGCCGTCGCCAACGCCCGCAAGCTCGTGTCGAGGTACAACGCGCCGGTGGTATTCAATTCCCTGGCTCACTGTATTGGTCCATTGCTAAAGGTGAATGTGGAGCCGGGGAACGAATTCCTTATCATGGGGTATTCGAGTATTCACAGTTTGCATAATTTTGGAAACCCGCTTTTTATAAATCCCACGCCTAACTTTATCGCGTATATTATTGCCTATTGTGACATCGTCTGGCAGAAAGGTTTTCGCCGGGGAGCCATGGTAGTCGTCAACACGGCCTACGGGGATTCCTGGCGCGGGCAGTTCAGGAGTCACTGGGAGAGACGGGGAGGAATCATAACCGCCGATCACGCGGTTCCTTATTCGGGGAACCCGGACGACTACCGGAAGGAGTTGGAAGATGCTATAGCGGCGGACCCGGATTTCATCCTCATCGGCGGCGCATCGGTGCCGACGGCGCTCGTCGCCAAGCTGGCACGGGAACTGGGATACGACGGGGCCTTCCTGCTGAGCGACCAGGCGCGCATGGACGCCATGGCCCGATTCCTTGATCATCGGGAAATTCGGTATCATAACGGCACCGACGTGCTGAACAGCGTGATCGGCGTTGCCAATATAGCCGACCTGCCGCTGCCGTATTCCACTACTTTTGCAGAGAAGTACACGAGTATATTCAAGAGGCCTCCCGCATGGGAAACGGCGCTGAATTACACCGCCATGAAAATTATAGCCAGGGCCATGGTCAAGGCCGGAACAGTTTCCGACCCTTTTGCCATCCGGGCGGCCATACCCGAATTGCTTGAGAATCAACCCATACTGGGAGACAAGTCGCCCAACGAGGTGTTCGGTATAGAAGATAACGGTATTTTAAAGAGTGCCGGTGTTTTACAGACGGTCGAGGATGGTCGGACAAGCAGGGTGGATCACATTTTCTCATTCCCAAAAAGCGAGGAGGAATTCTACGAGGCACTCAATCTGAGTAAAGCCATAGAGCCGGAAAACATCCGCTGGTTTCCCCTGAGGTAGTTTTCACCCACAATCCGCGATTGATAATGTCCCGGGTGTACGAATGTCATTCCGGCGGAGGCCGGTTTTAACCCCGCAAAGCGGGACTATGGTGCCCGCGGGGGTGAATCCAGTCTTTTCCGTTTCCGTCCGGATCCTCGTCTCGTGTGCCCTTCGGCGTATTCGCGGGATGACGGTTGCCGGTGCCGGTCCGCGCACCTCACTTGTTCGTTTCGCCTGAGTAACGGGAGCTCACGATCTCTCGAAATGAAAGACTGTCAGGTGCCCTGTTCAGGGAAATACAAATGCCAATCGAGGATGTATGGTTTCATTTTCAGCTTGACATGACACGGCATCTGCTATAGAAAATCCCTTTTATTGCGGCGTATTTTAGATTGAAAGGAAGGTTCTGAGTTGGCAACTCACAAGTCAGCGGAAAAACGGTACCGCCAGAGCGAACGGCGCAGGCAGAGAAATGTGGCGACGAAATCCCATGTCAAGACGCGGGTTAAAGCGGTTCTTGCCTCGGTGACGTCGAAGGACGAAGACAAATCCCGCGAAGAACTGTTGAGGGCTGTCAAGGTTATCGACAAGGCCGCCAGCAAGGGTGTTGTGCACAAAAACACGGCAAGCCGTAGAATTTCAAGGCTGACCAGGAAAGTCAACACCCTTTCGGGCAGCGCCGGTTAAAAACCGGACATCATATCCCGGTAGGCCTTCTCGGTCAAATCCTCGGCACATTTTCTCAGGGCGTTTTTCCTGCTTCTTTCGGTAGCGCTTGAGTCGTCGGTGACGTTATAGGTTTCCGTTCCCGAGTAATTCCTTCGCGACCACAGGATCTCTCCGGTGCTGTCCTGGAAGATTATATCAAGGCTCATGCGGACCCTGTCTTCCACGGCGCTCTCGGCCACTCTATAGGTGGCGCGGGACGTTCGAATAGAGGTCACAGTCCCTGAAATCTCGGCATCACACGTTTCGGAACTTCCAGCGACGCTGAACCGTCCGCCATATCTGAGCTGTTCCACGAAGGCGTTTCTTACATAATTTTCAATCAGCGGTTCCGGTGTCGAATTTTTGAAGGGTGCCACGTAGACGTCCTGTATCGAAGGATCGACCGCGTCTCCCATCCCGGCGAAGTGATACCCGCAGGACAGGGGCAGGAGACAGAGAATACACAGCAGCATGTTCCGTATCATGGCGAATGTTTCCTTCCGGCCGCCGCCTTACCTGACGACAATGTTTACCAGTTTTCCCGGTACCGTCACAACCTTGACCACGTTCTTGCCCTCGATATGCTTGTGCGCTTTGTCGTCTTCCAGGGCCAGGCGCCGCATTTCGTCTTCCGTCGCGCCGGCGGCTACCCGGATCCTGCTGCGCACCTTTCCGTTCACCTGAATAACGATGGTGATTTCATCTTCGCGGGCGACCTCCTCGTTATAGGAGGGCCACTCCGCTTCAGCAAGAGTTCCCCTGCCGCCCATCATTTGCCAGAGTTCTTCCGTCATGTGAGGAATGACGGGGTTGAGAAGCGCGACTATAACCTCCAGCGCCTTTCGGATCACCGACAGGGACTCGCGGTCGTCCCGTCCGGGACGACGTACCTGGTAAAGCGTGTTAACGAGTTCCATGACGGCGCTTATGGCCGTGTTGAAGTGAAACCTTTCCTCGATATCGATGGTCACTTTCCTGATGGTCTGATGGTATTTTTTGCGCAGGTCCTTCATTGCGGGGTCGACCGGCTCACGGCTTTCGCCGAAGGAAGGTACGTCCGCGATATCGTCTGTGTAATCCTGCACGATGCGCCATACCCGGCTGAGAAAACGGAACGACCCATCAACGCCCTGGTCGCTCCACTCGAGATCTTTCTCCGGCGGCGAGGCGAAAAGACAGAACATGCGCGCCGTATCGGCGCCGTATGTCTCGATGAGATGCCCCGGGTCAACCACGTTTTTGAGTGATTTTGACATTTTTTCCGTTTTTCCGATAATGACGGGCTCCCCGCAGCGCGCACAGACGCCGTCCTGTACTTCCTCGGGGTAGAGAAAACCATGCCGGGGGCAACGGCTTGTTTCCTTGCACACCATCCCCTGGGTCAGCAGGTTGGTGAACGGCTCATCGACGCTGATCACTCCGAAGTCACGCAGCATTTTCGTGTAAAACCGAGCGTAGAGCAGGTGAAGAATGGCGTGCTCGATCCCGCCAATGTACTGGTCGACGGGCATCCAGTAGTCAACCTTTTTTTTGTCAAGACCGGGTGCCTCGTCGTGGTGAGGCGAGCAGAACCGTTCGAAATACCACGATGATTCAACGAAGGTATCCATGGTGTCTGTTTCCCGTTTCGCCGGACCGCCGCAGGATGGACACAGGCAATCCACGAAGGATGACACGCGCTCAAGGGGCGACCCTCCTTCGCCCGCGAGTTCGACATCCATAGGTAACACAACCGGCAGGTCCGATTCGGGCACGGGCACGGCTCCGCATGTGGGGCAATTGATAATGGGAATGGGCGCTCCCCAGTACCGCTGCCGCGAGATGCCCCAGTCCCGCAGGCGGTACTCGATGGTTTTTCTGCCGCGCCCTATGGATTCGAGGTGTTCGGCGATGTCCTCCAGGGCCTGAAGATTTTTCCGGCCGTTGAACGGCCCGGAATTGATCAGGATGCCTTCCTCGACGTAGGCTTCGGTCATCGTTTTTTCATTCAGTGGATTGTCGGGATTCTGGATGACAACTATCATGGGAAGATCATATTTTTTCGCGAATTCGAAGTCGCGCTGGTCATGTGTCGGCACGGCCATGACACAGCCCGTGCCGTAATCGGCGAGGACGAAATTTGCCGCGTAAATGGGCATTTTCTGCTCGGTTACGGGATTGAGACAATAGGCGCCCAGGAAAACACCTTCCTTCTCGTAGTAGTCGGAGGTGCGCTTCATCTTGTCCTGCTTGCGCACCTTTTCCACGAAGGCCCGCACTTCCTGCTCGCGGGGGGTGCCCTCGGCCAGTTTCATGGTCAGCGGGTGCTCGGCGGCGACCAGCATGAACGTCGCGCCGTATATGGTGTCCTGGCGTGTGGTGAAGACCCTGATAGGCTCGGAACCGTCGGCCATGGGAAAGACAAGTTCGCACCCGTAGCTTTTGCCGATCCAGTTTTTCTGCATTGTCATGACCCGTTCGGGCCATCCCGGCAGTTTGTCGCAGTAGTCGAGCAGTTCCTCCACGTACGCGGTGATGCGGAAGAACCACTGGTCGAGATGCTTTTCCGTCACTTCCGTGCCGCAGCGCCAGCACAATCCCGCCTCGACCTGCTCGTTCGCGAGAACCGTTTGGCAATGTGGGCACCAGTTAACAGTGCCCGTTTTCTTGTAGGCCAGACCTTTTTCGTACATCCAGAGGAAGAAGAGTTGCTCCCAGCGGTAGTACGCGGGTTCGCAGGTCGAAACTTCACGGTCCCAGTCGTAACTGAATCCCATCCGTTTCAGCTGTTCCTTCATAACTTCGATGTTCTGGTTGGTCCAGACGGAGGGATGAATGTGATGTTCGATGGCCGCGTTTTCCGCGGGCATGCCGAAAGAATCCCATCCCATGGGATGCAGAACGTTATAGCCACGCATCTTCTTGTACCGGGCGACCACGTCGCCGATGGTGTAATTTCTGACGTGGCCCATGTGAATCTTTCCGGAAGGGTAGGGGAACATTTCAAGGAGATAGTATTTCTTCCGTTGCGGGTCCTCGGATACCGCGAACGTCTGTTCTTCTTCCCACAGGCGTTGCCATTTTTCTTCGATGAGATGGGGATTATATTTTGTCTTCACGATCTGCTCCGTTCCAGATTCTGGTATGCTTTCTGTGAAACGCCGCTTTCCTACCACACTTTACGGTAACAATCAAAGTCGGGATACGGGCCGGACGATACCTCGCGACAAGGTGTCCAGGGCTTTCATCCGAAGTAATCCAGTTTTACCGTCAGTATTTTTTCGATCTGGGGAATTGCCGAGCGCATGGTCACGAGAATAACATGATCACCCGGCAGGATGACTGTGTCTCCCGTGGGAATAATGACCTGCTCATTCCTGAGGATGGCTCCGATGATGGTTCCCTTCGGGAATCGTATGGTTGCGAGAGGGTGTCCGGTTATTTCCGACGTTTCGAGTGCTATGAACTCCACGGCCTCTGCTTTTTCGTCGCTCAGCGGCGTGGAGGAAATAATCTTTCCCTTCCGTATGAAATGAAGAATCTTGCCGATAGTAGCCTGACGGGGATTCATAACGCCGTCGATACCGATCAGGGGGATCAGATGCGTGTAATCGATCTTGTTGATAAGGCACAGGGCACGCTTCGCGCCCAGTTGTTTGGCCAGCAGAGCGCCGAGAATGTTGGCTTCCTCGTCGCTTGTGACCGCCACGAAGTAATCGGCATCCTGGATATTTTCCTCCCGCAGCAGCCCCTGGCTGGTTCCGTCGCCGTGCAGGCAGATGGTCCTGTCAAGGCGGCTGGAAAGCATTTCGCACCGGTCCTGTCTCTTTTCTATAATTTTCGTGCTTATGCCCCTTTCTTCGAGTTCTTCCGCCAGCATCAGGGCTGTTGTCCCGCCGCCCATGACGAAGACCCGTTCGGTCCGTTCGGTCTCTTTCCCGAAAAATTTCAGTAATTCCCTTACCTGTGACGATTCAACGAAGACGTACATGTAATCCCTGGCCCGAATCACCGTGGACCCCGCGGGAACAAGGAGTTCGTTCGCGCGGATAATGGACGCGATGAGGGCGTCGCCGTCGTAAGCGGCGCTGAATTCTTCGAGGTTTTTACCCACCATCAGACAGGATCGATCCACGGAGAAGGCGACCAGTTTGATGCGGCCGCCGGCGAAATCCATTACCTCCGACGCACCTGCGTATTCCATGAGACTGATCGCTCTCTTGACGGCTTCCCTCTCGGGATTGATGCACAGGTCGATGTTCAGATAGTTTCTGTCGAAAAGGTTGGGCGCCTTGTCCAGATCGGGCGCCCTGATTCGCGCTATCTTGACGGGAACATGTGATTGGGTGGCGGCGAGCAGGCAGGCGACGATGTTGGTTTCGTCGCTGTCGGTAACGGCGACCAGCATTTCCGCCTGTTCGAGTTTCGCCCTTTTCAGTATACGGGGGCTGCTGCCGCTTCCGTGAATAATCTGCACGTCGAGATTTTCGGAGACATCTTTCAGACGCTCCCCGTCCCTGTCGATGAGGATGATATCATTTCCCTCCTTCGACAGAATATCGGCGATGTTATATCCGACTTCGCCTGCTCCTATAACGATAGCTTTCATGGCTGTTTCCCCTTGCAGCCGCCGCGGCTTCAGTGGGCGGAAGAAGTGTCGTCGCGGTGCTGGAATCCGTCAATCGCCGACCGGACACCTCTTTCCACGTCCCGCAGAAGATGATCCGATTCCACGATATAAATCGACGGCCACTGTTCAGGCGGACGCCCCGACGCCCCGAGTGCGTTCAGCATTCCCGCAATGAGTGATTCCGCCAGGTCTGCCGTCGAAAGTTCTTCACGTCCCGCTCCGGGAACGGAAGCGGCGAATTCACTGCACCCGGCAGCCGTGAACGAGTTCACGATTGTCGTGCCGGCCTGATACAGGGTATGCGGTGCCACATCCTCCACACTGCCGAGGCCGACGATTAAAACTTTCAGAGAGGGAAACGCGCGCCGGTCAGGCGCAAGCAGGACGGTTTCTCCCTCCTCGCCGGTGATGTGTCCTGATACCATCGAGCGCGATATCATGCCGTTCAGCCGCCAGTCAACCGTGCCCGTGTATCCCCGGGGCGGACGTTCGTCCGAGAAAAGGCCCAGCGCGAGACCTTCCTGCCATAGTTCCTGGACGGGCGTCGGGGTCAGGTTAATCTTCATATCCTATCTGCATGCGGGAATAAAAGGCGTCGAGAATGCCGTTGACGAAAGACCCGGAATTTTCGGAGCCGAAGGTTTTGCCGAGATCTATGGCTTCGTTGAGGGTCGCCTTGGGCGGTATCTCCTCCAGGTAGAGCAGTTCGAAGACCGCCATGCGCAGAATGTTCTTGTCGACGCGGGCCATGCGTTCCAGGGACCAGTGATCGGAACAGTTGCGGATCGCCGTGTCGATCTCGACAAGGTGCTCCATTGTTCCCAGGATCAACATCGCGGCGAATTCGCGCGCGTTTTCAGGCGCGTCGAAATTCGACCAGAAAAGATCCAGAGCCTCGCGGGGATCAATGCCCGTCATGTCTATCTGGTAAAGAACCTGCAGGGCGATTTCCCGCGCCCTTCTCCGGTGACCCATTAAGCCCTCGCTCGGTGATAACTATAGCGCGCCCAGGAGATTTGCCATCTCGATCGCCGACAGGGCCGCGTCCCAACCCTTGTTGCCGGCTTTTGTCCCCGCACGCTCGATCGCCTGTTCAATCGTATCCGCCGTCAACACGCCGAAAGCGATGGGAATTTCCGTTTCCAGCGACACGTGCGCGATTCCCTTGGTTACCTCGGCGCTGATGTATTCAAAATGCGGTGTTGCCCCGCGGATAACAGCGCCGAGACAGATGACGGCGTCGAATTTTCCGCTTTGCGCCAGTTTCTTCGCCAGGAGCGGTATCTCAAAAGCGCCGGGAACCTTGACGAGGGAGATATCTTCTTCTTCGGCGCCGGCCCGCTTCAGGGCGTCAAGCGCCCCGTCGACAAGCCTGGAGCAGATGAAATCGTTGAAACGGCTCGCGACGAGACCGAATTTTTTCCCCCTGGCTTCAAGTTTTCCTTCGATGGTAGCGACCATGATGCCGTCCTCCTCCGGTGTATGCATGTTGTCGTGATTGCCTTTCGGGACATGATCATGATTCAAGCAAGTGTCCCATTCTCGTTTTCTTTGTTTCCAGGTAGCGTCTGTTATTTTCATTCGGCGTGATAATGATGGGAACACGTTCCACCACCTCAACGTCGTAGCCTTCGAGCCCTATGATTTTCTTCGGATTGTTGGTGAGTATGCGCATCTTTCGCACGCCCAGGTCGACCAGAATCTGCGCGCCGATGCCATAATCTCGCAGGTCGTCCTTGAAGCCGAGATGGCGGTTCGCGTCGACCGTGTCCAGGCCCTGTTCCTGAAGACTATAGGCCCGGATCTTATTGGTCAGTCCGATTCCCCGGCCTTCCTGGTGCATGTACACGATGACGCCCTTACCCTCCTGGTCGATCATTTCCATGGCGCGGTGAAGCTGGTCGCCGCAATCGCACCGGAGCGAACCGAAAAGGTCACCTGTTATACACTCCGAATGAACCCGCACGAGAACCGCTTCATCCGGTTCGATTTCGCCCTTGACGAGGGCGATGTGTTTCATATCATCAACGTCGTTTTCGTAGACGATGATTTTGAAATCTCCTCCGTACACTGTCGGAAGATTCGCCTCGGCGGCGCGCCTGATCAGGCGTTCATGCTGCATCCTGAAATTGATAATGTCGGCCACGGTGATAATCTTGAGACCGTGCTCCTCCGCGAAAATTTCCAGGTCCGGCATGCGGGCCATGGTCCCGTCATCTTTCATGATTTCGCATATAACTCCCGCCGGCTTGAGCTTCGCCATGCGGGCGAGGTCGACGGATCCTTCCGTCTGCCCGGTCCGGACGAGCACGCCGCCGCGGCGGGCCCGAATGGGAAACACGTGCCCCGGGCTGACCAGATCGTTAGGCCCGGCGCCGTCGGCAATGGCCGTCTGGATGGTCACGGCCCGGTCGCGGGCCGATATGCCCGTCGTGACATTTTCGCGGGCCTCAACCGATACGGTGAAAGCCGTTTCAAAGCGGGCCTTGTTGTTGCTGACCATGGGAGTGAGATTCAGCCGGTCGGCGATTTCCTCCGCGAGCGAGAGACAGATCAAGCCGCGCCCGTATTTCGCCATGAAATTGATTGCGTCCGGCGTCACGTGTTCGGCCGCCATGCACAGGTCGCCTTCGTTTTCACGATCTTCGTCGTCCACAAGGATAACCATCTTTCCCTGTTTTATATCTTCTATTCCTTCCTTGACGCTGTTTACCATGCCGTTGTACCTCGGTTATCGTAATAATCGGGAGCGCACGCCCCCAGGCTGTCATACAAAGCCTTTGTCCGCGAGAAAATCCATGTCGATGCCGCCGCCGGGGGCGACGAGCTTCTCCACGTATTTGCCTATGATATCCGTTTCTATGTTGACCCGGTCGCCCGCCTTTTTGAATCCCAGCGTTGTCTTTTCGGCTGTGTGCGGAATGATGGTAACATAGAACCTGCTTTTTTCACATTCGTTCACCGTCAGGCTGATGCCGTCGACCGTGACGGAACCCTTTTCCACGATATATTTGTCAAAACGTGGAACCACGTCGAACCCGAATACCAGGGATTGCGACCGGGGGATTCGCTCCCGAATGGTCCCGACACAATCAACGTGGCCCAGTACCAGGTGCCCGCCGAGAAACGAGGTCGGCCGAAGCGCCCGTTCCAGGTTGACCCGATCGCCCCGCCGTATTATTCCCAGCGTCGTTTTCGAGAGTGTTTCGGCGGATACGTCCACGGTGAACCCGTCGGCATCGAGACTTGTGACCGTCAAACAGGCGCCGCTGACGGATATGCTGTCGCCCTCTTTCGTGTCGACCAGGCTCATCGTTGTGTCAAAGCGCATCACCGCGTCCGCTCCGCGGTGCGTCACTGACTGCAGTATGCCGAATCCCTCAACTATGCCCGTGAACATGTATGCCTCGTTATGTGCGCCTGGTCCGGGACCGCCTGGTTTCATTGGTTTTTAAAACATCCTTGAGCTCTTCCATGAAGTCGTTCACATCCTTGAATTGTCGGTACACCGATGCGAAACGCACGTAAGCGACACCGTCCAGACGGTGGAGTTCCTCCATGATTTTTTCCCCGATGACCGAACTGGGAATTTCTTTCAACTGCGATTCCTGGCAGAACTCCTCCACGCGGTCGACGACCGCTTCGATGGCATCCATGCTGATTGCCCGTTTCTCGCACGCCTTTTTCAGTCCCGAGAGAATCTTCACCCGGTCGAAGGGTTCCCGTCTCCCGTCCTTCTTGATGACCACGGGAATGACGTCTTCCACGTATTCGTAGGTAGTGAAGCGCCGTGAACAGGCCAGACATTCCCGCCGTCGGCGGATCGAGTTCCCGTCTTTGCTGAGGCGGGAATCGATGACCTTGTTTTCGCTGTTGGAACAGAAAGGACATTTCATAGGCATGTCACCTTGATGCCTGCTTCGTCCAGCATTTCCCGCGACAGTTCGTCGGGATAACCGTCCCGGTAAAAAATCGTCGTAATGCCCGCGTTGATAAGCATTTTTGAGCAGATGATGCATGGATGATTGGTGCAGTACAGGGTGGCGCCACGAGTGCTGACGCCGTGCAGGGCGGCCTGAATGATGGCATTCTGCTCTGCGTGCAGTCCCCGGCATAATTCGTGGCGCTCTCCCGAGGGGATATGCAGTTGTTCCCGAAGGCACCCGCGTTCGATACAATGCGTAATGCCCGAAGGAGCGCCGTTGTATCCCGTGGTCAGAATCCGCCGATCCCGGACGAGTACCGCGCCGACCCGCCGCCTGAGGCAGGTCGACCGCATGGATACCAGCTCCGCTATGTCCATGAAATAGCGGTTCCAGCTGGGACGTTCAGCCGCCGCCTCTCGTTGTGATTTCATTGAATTTCCCGCGGGCCGCGGGAATACCGCGACCCGTAGTCCTTTCGCTGTTAAAGCGCAAGCCTCGCATTATACAGTGGGAAGGCCTCGCAGAGGGCCGTCACTTCGTCCCGCACTTTCGCTATGACCGCCCCGTTTTCAACGTCGTCGATGATGGAAGCGATCATACGCGCGATTACTTTCATTTCCTCTTCTTTCATACCCCGGGTGGTGATCGCCGGCGTACCAAGTCGTATGCCGCTCGTCACCTGGGGTCCGCGCGTGTCAAAGGGAATGCCGTTTTTATTGGTTGTAATGCCGGCCCGGTCCAATGCAATTTCCACATCCCGGCCCGTGATCCCTTTGTCGGTCAAGTCGACCAGCATGAGGTGGTTGTCGGTTCCTCCTGATACGAGACGGATGCCGCGTTCCATAAGTTCTTCGGCCATGGCCCGGGCATTGGCAACGATCTGTTGCTGGTACTGCTTGAATTCCGGCTGCAGCGCCTCTTTGAAGGCCACCGCCTTGGCGGCGATGATGTGCATCAGCGGCCCGCCCTGGCTGCCCGGGAAAACACGGCTGTTCAGGGTTTTCGCATATTCCTCCCGGCACATGACCATGCCGCCTCTTGGCCCACGCAGGGTTTTGTGAGTAGTCGTGGTAACGAATTCGCAGGTCGGCACCGGCGACGGGTGCAAGCCGGTCGCTACCAGGCCCGCTATGTGGGCGATATCGGCCATGATAACGGCGCCGACTTCATCGGCGACTGTCCGGAACGCCTCGAAATCAATGGTGCGCGGATAGGCGCTCGCGCCCACGATGATCATCTTCGGGCGGTGCTTCTTCGCCTGTTCTTCCACTTCGTTGAAGTCTATGGTTTCCGTTTTCCGGTCCACTCCGTAGGAGACCACGCTATAGAAGCGGCCCGAGAAATTGACCGGGCTGCCGTGCGAGAGGTGTCCTCCGTGTGACAGGTTCATGCCCATGACGGTATCTCCCGGTTGCAGCGTTGCGAAATACACCGCCATGTTGGCCTGCGTGCCCGAGTGGGGCTGCACGTTGACATGATCGGCGCCGAAAAGCTCCTTCGCCCGCTCAATGGCGAGCGTTTCGGCGATATCGACGAACTCGCACCCTCCATAGTACCGTTTCCCGGGATAGCCCTCGGCGTACTTGTTGGTCATGATCGATCCCTGGGCTTCCAGGACGGCTTCACTGACAAAATTTTCAGAAGCGATCAGCTCGATTTTCCCCGCCTGCCGCTGTGTTTCTTCTTGTATGGCATCGGCGATTTCAGGATCGATGTTTCGTAAAAAAGACATTCTGTTTATCCTCCTCGTTTTCAGCGCTCAGGGCAACATATTCTTCTACCGGTTTGTTTCTGAAAGTTCAAGTTTGAAATAAAATTAAGCCTCTTGATCGTCCGGGGCACATGTGAGCAGCGGCCCCGGGAGCATCTCCCGGGGCCGCCTGCCCGTCTTCCGTTATTTGTGGAGAGGCGTGTTCGGCGGCGGCTTGAGCAACTCGATTTTTCGAATCCTCGGTACATGTCGTCCGCCCTCGAAATCCGTCGTCAGCCAGGTGTCGACGATTGCCTTCGCCGTTTCTTCGTCCGTTTTCCGTCCTGCCAGGACAAGCACGTTGGCGTCGTTATGCTGCCTGCTTAATCTCGCCATTTCGGGATCAAGACAGAGAGCCGCGCGGATACCGTGATAGCGGTTAGCCGTAATGGACATTCCGATACCGGAACCACAGATCAATATACCGCGGTCCGCGGCGCCGGACAGAACATTTTCCACCACGTCCCCGACAAAATCAGGATAATCGACGGATTCGAGGCTGTCAGTTCCCGCGTCGAACAACCGGTGGCCGTTGCCGGCAAGCCAGGTTTTTAATTCTTCTTTCAGGGTGAAGCCGCCGTGATCGGCTCCCATGGCGATATTCACGAGTACCTCCCGGAATCAAATTTTTTCAGCACGATGACTGAGTTGACGCCGCCGAAACCGAACGAATTCGACATGGCAACGGAAAGGTTCCTTTGCACCGGCCGGTGAGGCGTGAAATCGAGATCGCATTGGGGATCGGGATTGTCGAGATTGATAGTGGGGGGGACCGTGTTTTCGTTAAGAGCCTTGACGGTCAGCACTGCCTCGATGCCGCCCGCAGCGCCGAGCATGTGGCCCGTCATAGACTTGGTGGAACTCACCGCCAGCGATTGGACATGATCGCCGAAAACCGTCTTTATGGCCTGCGTTTCGTAGATATCGTTGAGCTGCGTCGATGTGCCGTGAGCGTTGATGTAGTCGACATCGGCCGGCGAAAGACCGGCGTCCCGCAAGGCGAGATCCATGCAACGAGCAGCCCCCGGATGGCCGGGCGGCGGCGCCGCGATGTGATACGCGTCGCAGGTTGACGCGGTGCCGATGATTTCAGCGAGAACAGTTGCTCCTCGTTCGAGTGCCGTTGTAAGTTCTTCGAGCACCATGACGGCGGCCCCTTCACCGATAATGAAGCCGTCCCGTTCGGCGTCGAAAGGCCTGCTCGCCCGTTCCGGTTCGTCGTTCCGTGTCGACAGGGCCCTCATGGCGTTGAATCCAGCCACGGCCAACGGACTGACAGCGGCGTCGGTGCCTCCCGTGAGCATCGCGTCGGCGTATCCGTCCGCGATAAGCCTTGCCGCATCGCTGATGGCGTTGTTGCCGGCGGCGCAGGCGGTAACGACGCAGCTTATGGGGCCCCTGGCGCCGAGGTGTATAGCCACGTTGCCCGGCGCCAGATTCGCCAGGACAGCCGGAATAGCCGTGGGCGACATGCGCCGCGGCCCCGCCTTCATGATATTTTCTTTTTCCCGTTCGATTGTCTGGAGACCGCCGATCGCGGAACCCATGAGTACCCCGATACGGTCGGCGTTGCTTTCGTCGATGACCAGCCCGGCGTCGTCAGCGGCCATGCGGGAGGCGGCCAGGGCGAAAATAATAAAATCATCGAGACGGCGGAGTTCCTTCGCGCCGATAAAGGCGAGCGGATCAAAACCCTTGACCTCACCGGCTATGGTGGTGGAAAAACCTGTCGCATCGAACTTCGTGATCGGACCTATGCCCGATCTGCCCGCCAGGACGCCCGCCCAGGTGTCCGCCACGGAATTCCCCAAAGGATTGACTGTTCCCAGTCCCGTGACGACGACTCTTCTGCGCGCGCGATCCATCATAAATCAGGCAACCCGCTGTTTCAGATATTCGACCACGTCCCGAACGTACCGGATCTTTTCGAGATCCTCGTCGGCGATTTCGATCCCGAAAATATCTTCCATTGCCATCACCATTTCAACGATGTCCAGGGAATCGGCCCCGAGATCGTCGATAAAGGCGGCGTCGAGACGGTACTCTTCCTCGGTGATGTTAAGTTGATTGATGACGGCTTCTTTTACTTTTTCCTCGATAATCGCGATGTCAACGGCCATTCGTTTCCTCCTGTTTGTAATAACGCCGCGCGATGCGCGCCGGTTTTTCGTTACATGTATAATCCGCCGTTCACGCGGATGACCTGTCCTGTGATATATTCCGCGTCCGGCGATACGAGAAACGCCACGGCCCCGGCCACGTCCCCGGGATTTCCCATGCGCCCCAGGGGAACCTGTTCGAGAATCCGTCGACGGTTTTTTCCGTCCAGTTCCGTGGTCATGTCCGTTTCAATGAATCCCGGCGCGACGGCGTTGACGCAGATGTTGCGTGATCCCACTTCCTTCGCCAGTGACCGTGTGAAACCCAGGACGCCCGCCTTCGAAGCCCCGTAACAGGCCTGCCCCGCGTTACCTCCCTCGGCGACGACTGACACCATGTTGACGATGCGTCCCCATCGCCTTCGAAGCATGCCGCGGAGAACGGCGCGGCAGCAATTGAAGGTTCCCTTGAGATTGGTGTTCATGAGCGAATCCCAGTCCGCTTCACCGGTACGAAGGACCAGGGCGTTCATGGTCATGCCGGCATTGTTTACCAGTATGTCGAGGCTGGACTGTTCCTTTAAAATTTTTGTCGTCGCATGGCGGACGCTTTCCGTGTGCGCGACATCGAAAGGCGCCGGGGCGCCGCGTCCGCCGACCCGTTTGACGGCTTCAAGTGTTTCACGGGCGGCTTCCTCGTTGCTGAGGTAATTGATGTACACGAAGGCACCCATAGCGGCCAGCCGTACCGCCACGGCCCGGCCGATGCCGCGGGACGCTCCCGTAACGAGGGCGACTCGATTGTCCAGAATACCCGGTTCCTTCATATTCCTGCCCTCCCGGCCGATCCGGATCAAAGACCGGCCAGGGTTTCCTCCAGGGACCGACGGTCCTCGATATTGAACAGCCGGATCCCCGGCACGATACGTTTGATGAGGCCGGAAAGCGTCTTTTTCGGCCCCAGCTCAATAATCGTCGTCACGCCCTCCCCCGCCATTCGTTCTATGGTTTCCTGCCACCTGACGGGATCGGTAAGCTGGCGGACCAGGAGGGAGCGGGTGGTTTCCCGGGTGTGAGTCAGCGCCGGATCACAGTTCGGAATAACCGGAATGGTACAATTTTTAAACGATACACTGGAAAGCGTGTCGTCGAGACGGCGGGACGCCTCGTCGAGCAGCCCGCAGTGGCAGGGAACGCTTATGGATAACCTGCGGCCCCGGCCTCCCTCGGCCTGCGCCCGCCTGATCACGTCATCAACGGCGGCTGCGGTACCCGATATAACAAGCTGGCTCGGTCCGTTGAAATTTGCCGCCGCGACGATTGCGCCATCCCGGTTCGACTCGCGGCAGATCCTGTCCAGGGTGGAGCCGTCCACGTTCATTATCGCGGCCATGGCACCGCTCCCTGCCGGCACCGCCTCGTGCATAAACGTTGCCCGGGCCTTGACAACACGCAGCATATCCGAAAACGGGAGCGCGTCCGCCGACGCAAGAGCGGCATATTCACCAAGGCTATGCCCGGCGGCCGCAATCGGGCTCACGGAAGTGTGACGCTCGAAAACCCTGAAGGCGGCCACGTCCACGGTGAAAACCGCTGTCTGGGTATTGATGGTGCTGTCAAGTTCTTCCGGGCTGCCGTCGAAACACAACGCCGCCATGTCCCGGCCGATGACCTCCGATGCTTGTTCGAAGGTTTGCCTCGCCTCGTCGAAGGCGGCATACAGATCCTCTCCCATTCCCGGGTACTGTGACCCCTGTCCGGGAAACACCAAGGCATAGTCAGCTGTCATGACCGGTCAGGTCTCCGTTTCCACAAATCGGTGTCGCGCGGGCGCCGATCGGCACAGGCCGCCCGCTATTCCGCCGGTATCACGTCTCTGCCCTTGTAGGTGCCACAGTTAGGACATGCCCGGTGGGGCAGTTTTGGTTCCCCACACTGAGGACAAAGAGATGTCGCCGGCGCCGTAAGGGAGTCGTGGGACCGTCGTTTGTTCCGTCTCGCTTTTGAATGTCTTTTTACCGGATTTGCCATGTTTTCAAGACCCCTTTTTCGCTACCTTGAAATTTTTTAACACCGTGAAAGGCGAATTTTTCGTTTCTTCCGTCGTGTGGCCGCAATCGCCTTTGTTCAGGTTTTGCCCGCACACCGGGCAGAGCCCCTTGCAGTTCTCGCTGCAAACCGCGCTGATTGGAAACTGCAGCAGGACCTGTTCGAGTATGATCGGTTCCAGCTCGATAAGGTCATCCCGGTAAATCCCTGTTTCCAGGTCCCCTTCCGCCAGTTCGGTGTCGCTGTCCTGCTCGTACCCCGCCTGAGAGGGCGTCATCGCGTAGAAAAAATCGCCCCTCAATGACAGAGAAAACAGTTCCAGGCACCTCGTGCAGGCGGTGGAGCAGTGAACCGCGACGTTGCCCCTGAGGGATACTCGTTGTCCCGCCCTGTCAGCCCGGCAATGAAACAGAATTTCATACACGTGAAATCGACGCGCCGTTTCCTGCGGTGCCCGGCTCTTAAACCACGATTCGTCTCTCGTGCAGTCAATCGAGAGTCCCTCCGGGGGAATTTCCGAAACTATTATACTCATGATCTCTACCGGGATGCTCTCGCTAAAAAGAGAGAGAATTAATTATAGTTTTAAGCAGTTGTCAAGAACTATTATCGCTCCGCACGTGAAGGAACCGCCGATCGCCGATAGAGCAGCAATTGTCGTACCATTGCCGCCGGATGTCGAATGATTTCGGCTGGCGGTTGCTCATGCCGCTCCAAGTCCTCGTGATTGCCCGGTTCTTTTTCCGGCCGGTAAAAACAGTTGCGGTCTCGAATGTGATCAAACAAAACAATTTCAGGACGCCGGCGACCAAGGTGTGGCGTAAAAGCCACACACAATGAACGACTTGGTGCTTATATCGGGTTTTCCCGCACGCCCGGCAATGTATTGCGCCGCCGTTTTTGACAGGCATCCCCGTTTCCCCGCCCCCCGGCGGGTAAACGGTTTACTGCTGATTTCTCGCATTAAACCTGTTAACCAGATCATGCACAAGCGCATTTACGCTTGACAAGACGGGATAATTTTTCTACATCTTCGCGGACTGTTTACATGTGAAGGGGAACCGGACAAGGTACGCTCCTTCCTGCCATGGTCCCATCGTCTAGCGGTCCAGGACGCTGGCCTCTCACGCCGGAAACCGGGGTTCGATTCCCCGTGGGACTACCAGAATAAATACAGGGGGTCGCGATATATTCACGACACCCTGTTTCTTTATGGTAACATAGTAATTACTGCGTGTGCCTATTCCATCGGTCGTACATTCGCGTGAATGATCCACTTCCAGCCTTCAGCAGTTTTCTGCCAGGCACTCAATCTTGCCGACTTTTTGGCGGGCAGCCGTTTCCCCGCAAGAGTCTCTTTTACTGTAACACAATACGTTACAATTATTACTGAATCGTTTTCAGTTACACGGAAATCCGACAGCGTGTATTCACCAAGGGAAAGGTTTTTTATGAGCTTTATCTGTTCATTCTTATTTCTGGCCCCGTCCTCGTGGATTGACTGAAAATCCGGTGATATGTATCTGGCGATTGCGTCGGCATCGGCATTCTTCATATCTGTCCATAGCTGTTGTACCAGTTCAGTTCCCTCTGGCTCATTGCCTGCTGCAGAAGCGGTTCCCGAGAAACCCAAAATGAGCACTCCGATCAAGAAATACGTTACAAGCCTTGCTGATTTCATAAACCCCCCCTGTTTGCTTTTTCACTCCATGAGCGCCTGGAATAACCAGTAAATACATCCAGCTGGTCACTCGATTCCTGATTGATTTGTGGAACCCCGCCCCCTGTTTTGTTGAACAATGTGAAAATTGAAAATATGAACGATAATGCACGGTGTGATCAAGTCGGAAACTACACGAATCTCATGAGGATGTCAAAAATATTGCACTACGGTCACAGATTTCGTTTGAAATAATGTGTGTCGGTGACGGGCGGCGAATGATGATGACAGGACGACACACGCTGTGAACATTTATTCCAGGTGCATTCCGTACTTCATCGGCCGCCGATTTTGCTGTACTGTTCCAGCTGGTTACGCCCCCTGTTCCGCCGGGACGCCCGGAGTCCTGTTCTGGACGGCATGTCTTTCGTAATGGGTGAGCACGAGATCAAGCGCATGGGCCGCGCTGTCAAACGAAAGATACACGGGATAGCCCCTGTCGGCGTAGTGCGTTAAATATGTATAAATTTTGTCGGATTCCGCCGGTTCCAGACAGGCCTGTATCACCACGGCCACGGGTTTCGTGATGTGGTCGAAACTGAAAGGACTGTAGGAGAAACGTTGCGCGCTTATTGATTGCGTGGGGACCACGAAATTCACGATAAAATCGAATCCTCCCCAGCTCTCAAGAACGTCCAGGGCGCGCCTCACGTTCGAAGGACCCATGCTTTGAGAATAATCTATGGGATTGTTGAAGAAATTTCCCGCCGCCTGACTGAATCCGCGCAATTCCCGAATGACCTGTTCCGGGATCTGCGGTACGAGTAACCCCCGTTTCTCGAACGTATCGGCAACGATCACGCTTGATCCCCCACCGCCGCCGAACAGAAGGACTCGCCGGCCGTTCGGGGGTGTCAGCATCGTCAGGGTGACCAGGACGTCTGCCATTTCATCGAGATTGTTAACCAGGATGATGCCTTCCTGCCGGCACAGGGATGTCCAGATATCATGACTGCCCGCCAGTGACGCCGTGTGTCCCATCACCGCCCGAGCGCCGGCGGCGCCTGTGCCGCCCTTGAGCAGGACCACGGGTTTCCGCGCGGCCGCGTACTGCAACGAACGACGGAACGTCGCGCCGTCCTTTATTCCTTCAAGATACATGGCAATGATTTCAGTTTTCGGATCGTCGGCCAGGTATTCCAGAAAGTCGCATTCGTTCAGATCGCAGGCGTTGCCCATGCTGATCGCCTTGCTGAAGCGGACGCCCCGGAGGGCTGCCTGGCGGATCAGATAATTAGTGTTGCCGCCGCTCTGGCTGACGAACCCGACTGATCCGCTTTCCCGGGGGAACAATTCACTGAAAGACATCTGTGCTTCGGGGCAGTACGCCCCCAGGCAATTGGGGCCGATTATTCTGACATTATTCCTGCGGGCGGTCTCAAGCAAAGCGATCTCTGTGTGTATGTCTTCTTCCTCCCCTGTTTCACTGAAACCGGCGGTGCAGAATTGAGCGAAACGTGCCCCCTTGGCTGCTGCGTCCTCGATCAACTGAGGGGAGACGCGGGAGGGTACGAGACCTATAATAAAGTCAACCGTGCCGGGAATGTCCTGAATACTTTTGTAAACCGGCATTCCCTCCACCGTTCCTCCTTTGGGATTGACAAGGTAGAGCTTCCCGCGCGAGGAAAATTCAAACTTGAGATATCCTTCGAGAAACCCGCGGGTCCAGTGGTTTGGATTAGAAGTGGTGATGCCCACCATCGCAACGGAACGCGGATGAAAGAGAGCGTCGATTTCTGAAAATTTTGTACTCATTATCACGGCCTTTCCAATGAAATGTTATAACGATGAGTCAAAGACGTTCCTGATTCCGGCCGGCTTGTCGAACCAGCCCCGGAAAACCGGGAAACGGCGTTGTGCCTTTTCGTTCCGCAACGGTGCGCCGATGTATCCATTATGCATTATACAATACGGCGGTGTAACTGCGGCTGGCGGGCGCCGTCCAAAATCAAGGTATTTACCAATAGTACGTTATACGACGATCTGTCAAGAATCCTGTCCTGACAGAGCGACGTCCGGACCGCCGGGAACGCGTCCGGCGGCCGACGTGATTTTTGTTGTGCGCGGATCGAACGTTCCGGTAACATTGACAATCGGGGGAAAATATGGTGATAGAAAGGCAACCGGAAAAAATTTTTGAACATACCTGATAATGCCCGGCGCCGCGGAAGGTCCGTGCTCGGGTTTCGCCTTGTCAAACGCAGAGCGAGACACTGACGTATGAAAAGGATTCTGATCGTATCAAACAGATTGCCGGTAACGATAGAGAGGAGAAAGGGAAACTTTCTTTACAGGCAGAGCGCCGGGGGAGTTGCCACCGGCTTGAGTTCACTCTCCACAAAACGAGAAGGTGTCTGGACAGGATGGCCGGGTATCGCGAGCAACAGGCTGAGCTCGGAAGACAGGGCCGTCATCACACAACATCTTGAAGGCGATCTGAACTGTCACCCTGTTTTTCTTTCACAGCGGGATATCGGCCTGTATTACGAAGGATTCAGTAATAAAACAATCTGGCCCCTGTTCCATTATTTCCCTCAGTTCGTAATCTATGACAGGCACTACTGGAAAGCGTACCGGACCATCAATGAACGGTTCGCCGAAAAAGTCCTTTCTATCATGCGTGAAGGCGACTTGATATGGATTCACGACTACCAGTTGATGCTCGTCCCCCGAATCATCAGGCAGGCGAAACCTGAAGCGTCTATCGGATATTTTCACCATATTCCCTTTCCCTCCTATGAATTGTTCCGGACGTTGCCGCAGAGGCGTGAACTGCTCGATGGACTCGCCGGAGCAGACCTGATCGGGTTTCACACCTATGATTACGCCCGGCATTTTCTGAGCAGCCTTCACCGGATTCTCGGTTACGAGAACAACCTGGGGCAGTTTACCGAGGCCGACAGGCCGGTACGCGTCGACACATTTCCCATGGGTATCGACTACGATCGATTCGCCGGGGCCTTCCATGATAAGAACGTGCAGAAAGAAATTAAAAATATCAGGAAACGCGTCCGCGACTACGTGGTCATACTGTCGGTCGACCGACTTGACTATACGAAGGGCATTCCGCAACGGCTCGAGGCGTACCGAGAACTGCTGAAGACGCATCCCGAGTTCCGGGAGCGGGTTGTGCTTATCATGGTGGCGGTCCCCTCGCGGACCAGGGTGGAGCATTACCAGCGGCTGAAGGATCACGTCGACGAGATGATCGGCATGATCAACGGTGAATACGGTACCATAGGCTGGAATCCCATCTGGTATCTGTACCGCGCGCTTCCTTTTCCCACGCTGAACGCCCTGTACAACCTCGCCGATGTCTGTCTTGTCACGCCCGTGAGAGACGGTATGAACCTGGTGGCGAAAGAATACATCGCTTCGAAACAGGAAGGGGGGGTGCTGATTTTAAGCGAGATGACCGGGGCTTCGAGGGAGCTGGGAGAAGCGATTATCGTCAATCCCAACAACCGCGAGGAAGTAACCGCCGCCCTGGTACAGGCCCTTACGATGAACGAACATGAAATACTGCGGCGAAACCGCATAATGAAAGGACGTCTGCGGCGATATACCGTCGACAGATGGGGGCATGAATTTATCGAGCGTTTGGAAGACATGAATGAGCGACATCGTGAAATGGTGAACAAGGGGCTTGCCGAAACCTCGCGGCGGGAACTGTTGTCAGACTATCGGAGAGCGACGACTCGTCTCCTGTTTCTTGATTATGACGGTACGCTTGTTCCCTTCAAGCATAAACCGGAACAGGCTGAACCGGGGGACGATCTCCTGCGATTGATACGGCGGCTGGCGGCTGTCCCCGGCAACGAGGTCGTGATAATCAGCGGACGTGACCGTAATATTCTGGAGGACTGGTTCGGAGACCTTCCGGTGGGACTCGTGGCGGAACATGGTGCCTGGATCAGGGAGCGGGAATGGACGATGCTGGAGCCGCTCAGCGTCGAATGGAAAGAGGAAATCTATCCCATTATCGAACGTTACGTGGACCGAACGCCCGGTTCGTTCATCGAGGAAAAGGAATATTCTATTGCCTGGCATTACCGGAAAACCGGTTCCGAGCTGGGTGCGATACGGGTGAGAGAGTTGATTGACGACCTGATATACCTGACGGCCAATTATAACCTGCAGATACTGGAAGGTGACATGGTCGTGGAGATAAAAGACAGCAGTATAAACAAAGGACGCGTTTCGAATTACTGGATGTCGAAACGGGACTGGGACTTTATTCTCGCCGTTGGAGACGATCGCACCGACGAAGACATGTTCGCGGTCGTTGACGACCGGGGGTACACGCTCAAGGTCGGCTTCGGGGAGACGGAGGCCCGGTACAACCTGAAATCACAGGAAGAAGTCGTCAGGCTGCTGAAAGACCTGGTCGGCGGAAAGGGTGGTAATGATTGACATAGAACACTATCAGGACATCGTCGGTGAGGACGTCATCGCCGCCATACGGAAAAAAGTACGGAAGCTGTACGGAAAGCATCTTCTTCATATCAATTCCACCTATCAGGGCGGAGGCGTCGCCGAAATTCTCAACAGTCTCGTCCCCCTGATGAACAATGTGGGTATCGATACCGGGTGGAGAACCCTGCACGGATACCCCGATTTTTTCGAGATAACAAAGAAGTTTCACAACGCGCTCCAGGGCGACGGGGTCAATTTAACTTCACGGAAGAAAAAACTCTATCTCCAGACCAATGAGAGATTTTCCGAGTACACCCACCTGCACCACGATTATGTCGTCATTCATGATCCCCAGCCGCTGGCCCTGATCAAATACTACAGAAAACGTCAACCCTGGATCTGGCGGTGTCACGTCGATCTGTCAAATCCGAATTCCGAATTGTGGGATTTTCTCAGCACGATGGTCAGACGATACGATCTCATGATCGTTTCAAATGAGTCATACCTCAAGCCGTCGCTTCCGGTGGAACAGCGGGTGATTTACCCCGCGATCGATCCCCTGACGGCGAAAAACACCGAACTGACCGATACCGTAATGTCGAAGTATCTCAAAAAATATAATATCAGGACGGACAAGCCGCTGATAACCCAGATTTCCCGGTTCGATAAGTGGAAGGATCCGGGCGGCGTTATTCGGGTTTTCAAAAAAATCAAGGAGCGTGTGGACTGCCGGCTGGTGCTCTGCGGGAATATTGCCACCGACGATCCTGAAGGACTGCGGATGTATGAAAAAACAGAAAAGGAGGCCGAGGGACTTATCAAAAAAGGGGACGTGATACTCGTCAGCGACCCCGTGGCTTCCAATTTCATTTTTATTAATGTTCTTCAGCGTATTTCATCGGTCATTATTCAGAAATCACTCAAAGAAGGCTTCGGGCTGGTTATAACGGAAGCCATGTGGAAACAGCGACCCGTCGTTGCCTCGAACGTCGGGGGTATTCCGCTGCAGATACAAGACGGCGAAAACGGATTCCTGGTGGACCCGCGTGACGACAACGCCTTCGCCGAACGGGTCATCGCCCTGCTTCACGATCCCCGCATGGCGGAAGAAATCGGCAGGCGGGCGAAAGAATCGGTGCGGCAGAAATTTCTCATCACACGTCTTCTGCTTGATTATCTGGATCTGCTGGGAGAACTCAAACAATAAAAAAGGTCGCAACGGGGATTCACGCAAACGATCCCGCTCCGGTTTGCCGGAGCGGGATCGCGTGGTTTGGTAACGCACCGAGAAGTCACGTTTTATCGTTTTCGTAACTCTTCGGGCATGATCAGGTCTTCAGGCATGCCGTACCGGGTCCAGAAATCTTCATGTTCCGCCGTCGAACCGTGAAGGTACTGAACCGTGCCGTCATGCTGGTACTGAATCCAGGGCATGTAAAACACGCCGGGATAACTTTTCCGTGAAGGATCGGTGGGATCGACCCGCTTCCTGCAGTGAAAGAACGGCTTGATACGCTGTGTTTCGTAGACCATCTTGCCCAGGGAATAGGTCGTTTCAGTCGTGTACATTGCTTCGATCAGCTTGTCTATGTCATCGATTCCACAGGCTTTTTCGATAACTGCCTTAAAGAAGTAAATATCGGCATAGGCAAGATGAACATTGAGCTGCGTGGGTATGCCGTGTTTCTTTGCCAGTTCGTAAAAGGGAACTGTTTTTTCCGTGATCGGCACATCAATGCTCATATAGTTACTCACCACGCCGAGCGCCCTGCCGCCCGTCATGTTCCAGAACATGTCCGTCTGGGAAACGCCGGCATACAGATGAACCAGGGTATTACGCGCCGCAGAATCGGCCCACTGTTTTACGAATGATTCCGTGTCGGTGAACCATGAACTGACGAAGAAAATGTGGTCCGCTTTTGCTCGCGCTATTTGTTGCAGAACAGGAAGATACATTGTTCCCCGGGGAGCCACGTTTTGATTGAAAACAACTTCAAGGCCCAGCTCCTCCATGAAATCCGGCCACGAGGGAAGATTCATGGAAGGAATGCCGTTTGTCCGCCAGGGAATATTCCAGTTCAGGTCTTCCCAGAGAATGGCCACGCGTTTTCCGTCCGGTACCATGCGGGGCCATACCTTTTCCCAGATGTAACGCTGCTGGGCGTAATGTGACGGTTCAAGCGGTTCCCAGTCGCGAAACGTGAAGCGGTACCGTTCATAATCATCCACCACGCGGTCGGTCAGTTCCAGCCCGCCGGTACCGTTGAGAATGAGAAGATGGGGATAGTCCTTGAACATGACCGCCGAGTTTTCCTGAGCCGCGAGTGCGATTTCAGACCGGCCCTCTACGGACAGGAATATGACCCCTTCAGATCGCAGCAGGTGCCGGGCGCCTTCGATAGTGAGGGTCGTCTGCCCCTTGTTGTCGGCGGTAACGTACTTGACGGGCCGCCCCATAATACCTCCCGCCTGGTTGATTTCTTCAACGGCGACGCGCTGAATATCCATGCAGGGCCTGGTTCCCGGAGAAAGTGTGTATCCCACGTAACCGAAAACGATGGGTTCGCCCTTCGGAACTTGTGCCGTTGCCGTCCCCGTGAGCGGCATCATTAACATCAGGACGACGGCCAACAGCAGACAACGCACGATCTTAGCCATTTTTCAGTCCCTCCTTTACATGTTTGTTGTGATGTTCTTTCCCCCCTATTCGTAAATAATTTCTTCGTCGGCGTCGGATTCGGCTGCATCCGCCGCGTAATCGCGCGTGGCGTGATCCTTTCGCCTGTACAACTCCCGGTACCACTCGTGAGCGATAATGACCGACATGATTTCGTTGGTTCCGGTCCATATCGACGAGAGCCTGATGTCACGGTGAATACGCTCGATGGGCAGAATGGTGGTGTACCCGATGCCGCCCACGACCTGCATGGCATTATGCACAATTTTCTGACACGATTCGGTGACGAACTTTTTCGTTTCCGAGATCATCCGCCGCACTGTGTCCCGGCTGACGCTCGGTGTGTCCACGGCCCGCGAGGTGGCGTATGCCATGGATCGCGAAGCGTCAAGAAGCATGGCCGCTTCGGCGATCTGGAAGTTCACGCCCTGGAAACGGTTGATGGTCCTGCCGAAGGCTTTCCGCCGTGTCGTGTAGTGAGTGGCCACGTCCAGGGCGACGCGGGCCGGACCGATGGTCATGGCGGCGGTACCGAGCCGTTCGGGAATCATCATCGTGTTGAAAACGGCGTAAGCCCCGTTGACCGTTCCGAGCACATTCTCTTTGGGTACGACGGCGTCTTTGAACACGAGCCGGGCGGTTCCGCCGCCCCGGCACCCCATGAGACCGTACAGATATTTCGTTTCCACGCCGGGTCCCCGGTCGACGATGAAGGCGGTGATTGCTTCCTGGGGTTTTGCTTCCGGACGAGGGTCGGTGCGGGCGTAAACGAGGAAATAATCGGCGCCCTCGCCGCCCACGATGAACCGTTTCTGGCCGTTGAGGACAAAATGGTCACCCTTGTCAACGGCCGTCGTCGTGGCGCCGAAAAAGTCGGAGCCGCCCCTCGGTTCGGTCAGGCCCTCAGCCGCGAAAAGGTCGCCCCGCAGAAGCGGCTTGACATATTTTTCTTTCTGCTCGTCCGTGCCGTGAAGCGCGATGGCGTCGCAGACAAGATCGGCGCCGACGCCGAAAACACAGGCGAACTCATATCCCAGTGTGCCGATTTCCTCGGATACCATGCAGGATGTCACCCAATCCATGCCGCGTCCGCCCCATTCTTTGGGAATGCGGCATCCGAGAAGGTTACGACGTCCCGCTTCCCGGAGAAACTCTTTGGGAAACTTTATGTCATCCGCGTCCATCTCCAGGATCATGCTGCGTGGCACCCACCTGACGAAATCCCTGATTTCCTCCCTGAATTCAAGCTGCTCTTTCGTTAAAAGAAATTCGAATGACATGGCGTTGTCTCCCTTTCCTGCATGAAATTATTGTTAATAATGCCACTGCCCGTGCGGGGCCGTGGTCCATGACGGGCGGGTCGTGCCGGCATGAAAATCACTATCGAATACAACATATAGTTATATCCATGTCAAGAGCGAAACACCAATTTGTTGTAGCGAAACATTTTAGCCAGGCAACGATGAGGGCACTATGGAGAGAGCAACTTTTCCAGCTCCGGACGGTTTCGCCGTGATCACCGCATAATCGGCGTGTGTTGCCGAGCAGAAGAACTTTGTGCCGAATAATAAACCACTGGTCCCCGTGTAACGTCGCTTAAAGCAGGTTTTGCTGCACGTCCGAGCCTCCCTGCATCCCAGAAAGATACTGGGCACCGATGCCGAAACTGCCGTCAATTCCCTCAGTACAGTGTGTGAGTATGCGCCGGAGTTCCGGCGTATCTGCATATTTTCTCAGCAGTTCCACCATTCCCTCCGTGCAGGTAAGGGGACAGGCGATACAGGCCTCGCCGTTTTGAAAAACCAGGTACATTTTTACAAGCTGTTTCCATGCTGAAGTATGCGCCGAGAAAAGTCCCTCCGCGAAAATTTCGCGTTCCGTGATTTCCATGTCGAGAGGGTGGACAACGCGGTCAATCCGGTGATTCATCCCGTCGTATTGCATGATGGAGGGCTAATTTTCGGGCCGGGATGTCTCATCCGCGATACTTCTCCACCGGAAGGACACCTTTTCGGAGGTGATTTCGGCTTCACGAGTAATCGTTTTCCATTTCTCACCGTAAAATGCCGTACCACATGCTGAAAGAAAGAATCGTCCCGGTAAAAAACAACCTTGTTTCTTCAGGCGAGAAATGCATCAAATGAGTACGGATTATTACGATCGGGTGTCGACATCGTGACAGCTTCTTTCCTCGCGGACTTAAACAATGCAAGCACAGTGGTCGGTCATTACTCTTGCGATGTGCCGGACATCCCGAAGAACAGAACTTCTCCCAGTATCTGGTCCCGCTACTGTCGCGGCAACGGACGCACACATCCCGAGAGACAGTGCGCGCCGTTGCGGGTTGCAATATCTTTTATCCCGGAGAACCGGTCAAACCGGTTCTCCGGGTAGTGGTCGTGTGATTAAGCCACCTGATTACAAAAATTGAATATTTCTTACTCGTTTTTCCACGTGGCAAGTTCGTTCGGCATCCAATCCTGCAGCAGCTTGGTGGAACCCTTGGGACCGCATTGTACTATCTGGACGGCATCCGTCCCCTGGCGGCGATTCTCGTTCCACGTTATGGGAGGTCCCAGGCTTTTCCAGTTTTCAAATTTTTCGAGTTCCGCGATGACTGCTTCCGTGCTGAGATCCCGTCCGACCCGTTGAAGGGCTTCCACGAGAGGTTCCGCGAACCAGATTCCTCCCATGAACAAATAGGACCACCGTTCTTCGGGCGCCAGCCGTTTTGCTGCTTCCCGATATTTCACAACCAGGGGATCATTCGAATCGGGTGGCGGAATAAAGGCTGTTGTTATGACACCCTCAAACAGTCCATCGGTAATATGATACATGATCGGATAATCCGAGAGACCGTCAAACCCGACCCACTGTGGCTTATACCCCACACTGGAGGAAGTTTTGAGAGCCATGACCGCCAGGGATGGATTTACCCACATGAGGACCGTTTCGGCGCCGTTGTTCTTGAATCGAAGTATTTGAGACGATATGTCCGTGGTGGTCGGTTCCGCGGGCAGTTCTGCGACGAGTTCAATGCCGTAAGTGGCAAGTCGCTGTTTGCACCCCGCAAGACCGGCTTTACCGAACTGATCATTCTGATAGAGAAACCCGATTTTTTTGTATCCCCGTTCCTCCACTAAGTATTTTGTTACTACGCTAGCCTCATCCTGGAACAGCGGATAGGCGTGAAACCGGTACCTGCTCGGCGGATAGTCCACGGGGTTCAGGGCGGCGGTTCCCCCAACAACCCACAATACCTTGTGTTGATCGACAAAGTCTTTGACGGCGATACAGCCGGCTCCAGAGACGCCGCCTGTCAACGCAAATATTCCCTGCCGGTCGACCAGTTCTCTTACTGCCGCCATTGCCTGAGAAGGATTGTACTGGGCATCCCGAATAAAATATTTTATCTTTCTTCCGTGTATGCCGCCCTGCTCGTTCACATAGTCAAAAAGAAATTTGGCGCCACGGGCCACGGCCCCCCATGCCGCGGCGGGACCCGATTGAGGACTGAATTGCGCAATACGGATTTCATTGTCGTCGAAACCGGGTTCCCCGGCAAAACCCGTATCTGCCATGAGATAGAATCCCATCATGACAAGACCTGCCACTAAACATAACATCTTCTTCGAATTCATGTTGTTCCCCTCCTTAGTAAGTTGGTGTCTGCTCGGAGCCGATGTACGCACCGGCGATTGAACCTGGGACAATCTGTGCTCGGTTTGACAACAGCAGGGAAACTGTTGATGACCATGTTACAGTGCTTCTCATTCTCGCAGTGAGGTCGTCGGGCGGCCTCAATTCTCCGCAAGATTTTCAGTGCTTCACCGTCGACCTGAATGCGAAGCATGTCGGATAAGTTGAAAGATTACTTCACGTATTACACAGGGTTGTATCTCTGTCAAGAAAAATGCCATTTTGTTATATTCCCGGGTGCCAAGAAATCGCCACGGATTACCGGTGCGTGGCGGGCATATTCCCTGCCGAATCAACAGTGAGTATTCGAAGACCGGCCAGAGCCTGGTTACAGCTGACTCGCGATGACCGCTTTTTGAATGTGGCTGGTACCCTCGACGATTCGTGTGAGCTGGGCGTCACGCTGGAATTTTTCCATCAGCGCCGATCGGTGCATGCTTTTCTGTCCCAGGATCAGCATCCCTTCGGATGTTGCATGTACGGCCAGTTCGGAGGCGAAAAGCTTCGCCATTGCCGAGGCGGCCGAGTGATCAAGCCCGGCGTTCATCAGTTCGCAGGCCTTCCAGACGAGCAGCCGCGCCGCTTCCAGGTGCGTCAACAGATCGGCCAGGGAGAAACTCACGCCCTGGTTGCTTATAATCGGTCGGCTCTTGATTGTACGTTTTTTCGCGTGCTCGAGGGCTATTTCGAGGGCCGCCCGGGCGAGTCCCACGCAGGAAGCGCCGACAAAGGCGCGGCCCGAATCGACGGTCTGCATCAGGAGAAGATACCCGCTTCCGGGGGCGCCGATCAGGTTTTCCTTGGGCACTTCGACGTTGTCAAAGGTCACCGTCGCGATTGGAACGCCCCGGTGTCCCGATTTGTCGTAGTAGGGGCCGCAGGTCACTCCCGGCGTGTCGCCCGGGACAACGAAAGCGTTGATGCCGGAACGCCCCCGGTCCGTGTCCATGTTCGCCCACACAATATAAAAAGCGGCGCTGCCGGCGTTGATAACGGGAGTTTTCTCGCCGTTCAGAATATACCGGTCACCGCTGAGGCGGGCGGTGGTTCTGAAAGAAGAACTGTCCGAACCGCCCTGTTCTTCAGTGGGACAGAAAGCCGCCACGCGACCCGAAGGCGCAAGCAATTCCTTGAGGAACCGCTTTTTCTGCTCCGGCGATCCTCCAACGAGGATGGTTTTTACGGCGTGAAACGTCGACTGAAATACCGCCGCGAAATCCGTGGATGCCCATCCAAGTTCTTCAATAATGACGGCAAGCGTGATGGCGTCAACGTGCTGTCCGCCGTATTCTTCGGGCACCAGGAGTGAAATGAGACCTTCACTTCCGAGGATGTCAAGAAAGCGCCGGTCGAGAGGACCGGGAGCGGCTCGGTCGATTTCCGCCGCAACGGGGCGCAGGCGTAATTCACCTGTTTCGCGGAATTTCTGCTGAAGTTCCCGCTGGTGTTCGGAGAGCGTGAACGAGATCATTTTTTCCCTCCGTCCCTGAATTTCCGCCACTCGATATATTCCAGCACGGATTTTCGCTGCGAGGGCGTCAGGCCGCCCGCCTGGAGCAAGATGTCTTCCATGTGCGGTTCCTGCAGGAGGGCGGCGAGATTATTGCCCCGGTTTTCACCCGGGTCCTGGTTTTCGAGGAAATACGTAAGAGGGCGTTTCAGAATGGCGCAGATTTTTTCCAGCTCCGCGAAATAAATGCGCCGTTTCCCCAGTTCGTAATAGGAAAGAGACGCCTGGGAACAGCCGAGACGCCCGGCCAGTTCTTCCTGGCTCATACCGGCTTCTTCCCTGGCTTTTTGGAGTTTCCGGCCGATTCGTTCATAGGCGTTCATGGCACGTCCCCTGAAAATTATTATAACGCGGCGTGAAGTAAAACTTGAGCGAAGCCGCGGTGTGTGTCAAGTGGAAATTGCATCGTATTTGCGTTGACTCTTGCCGTCGTTCTTCATATAGTTCCGAGTGGAAGCCCGGTGTTTCGTCGTAATATCGGCTCGGCCCCGCGAAGAATCAGCGTTCCGGAAAGACGTATTCGTGTTAAAAGATTGGAAATTCAACATTTCTAAAAGATTAAGCATCCTGCTTCTTGTAGTTCTTCGTCTCTACTCCCGGACATTCCGCATTACCATCGAAAACGAAGAATGCTGGATGGACTATCTCACAAGCGGTGGCTCGGTGCTCCTCTGTACCTGGCATCAGCAGTTCTTCGCCGCGATTCGGCCCTTCAAGTCCTATGAATCGTTCAAGCCATCCCTGATGATCAGCAGGAGTCAGGACGGAGACATCATTGCCCGCATCGCCGAGAAGCAGGGCTGGCACACCGTACGCGGCTCCTCGTCGCGCGGCGGAGGGCAGGCGCTGAAGGAAATGGTCAGCCGGTTCAGACAGTCGGGGCTTGCGGCTCACATCGTCGACGGCCCCCGGGGACCCGCAGGTGTCGTGAAAGCAGGCGTGATCAGCCTGGCCCGCGCCACGGGCGCCGTGATCGTTCCTTTCTACACTGAAGCCGACAAGGCCTGGTATTTTCACAGCTGGGACCGGTTCATGCTGCCGAAACCCTTTGCGCGGGTGACCCTCCGTTTTGGTCCGATGATACCATGTTCCGACGAAGGCGTCGACAGCTTCGAAAGCCAGCGGGTTCTTCTTGAAACGACTATGCGGCCCTATCTCCTGCCGCGGTCCCGTCACGGAGCAACATCATCCTGATTCACAGTCACGGCGTTTTTCACCAGGCCGGCCAGAAGTAAAGAATAGCCGGAATTCCGACAAGAACGATAAGGACATCCAGCGGCAGTCCCATGCGCCAGTAATCAGTGAACTTGTATCCTCCCGGTCCCATCACCAGCGTGTTTGACTGGTGCCCAATGGGTGTGAGAAAGGCGCTGGAGCCTCCCACGGCGACCGCCATGAGAAAGGGATCGACCGAAGCTCCGAGGCCCGTGGCGATACTGATGGCGATGGGCGCCATGAGAACCACTGTGGCCGCGTTATTGATGATATCCGACAACCACATGGTCATCACAAGCAGGATGGTCAATGTCGCCCAGAGGGGCAACCGGCTGCCGTTCTCGAGAATGAGTGACGCGATGATCTGTGACCCGCCGGTTGATTCCAGGGCTGCTCCCACGGGAATCATGGCCCCCAGAAGAACAATAACGGGCCAGTCGATTGTACTGTAGACATCGCGAACGGAGATAATGTTCGACAGGACCAGGATGAGCGCCGCCATGGAAAAGGCGACATGTACGGCAAGCATCCCCGTAACGATGGAAAGAATGGCGGCCCCGAAAATGCCCACGGCGACATAGACCTTGCGCGGCAGGCCGATAGTAAGGCCCCGTTCGGCCAGCGGCAGGCAGCGCATGCCCGTTACGGCGTCGTGAATATTACGGGCCCGGCCCTGCAGGAGCAATACGTCGCCCGCCCGGAACCTGATGTCGTCGATACGAAGACGGACCTGCCGCTCCCGTTGGGCCACGGCCAGCAGGTTGAGGCCGTAACGGGACCGCATGTTGAGACTGGAGGCCGTCTCCCCGATAAGCGGCGAATCCGCCATAACGACAGCCTCGACGATTTTAATATCCTTTGATCCGGCGGCGTCCTTGCGGAATTTTTTGCCGCCCACGAGCTTGACGCCGCTGTTTCCGACGAACGCATTAAGTTCTTCCGTATCGGCTTCTATGATGAGAATATCGTTTGTTTTCAATATCTCCGACGGATCGGGCGCGTGAATACGGCGTTTATTACGCACCAGGCCGAGAGGCCGTACCGCCGTTCCGGTTATCTCCCGTATCTCGCCGATGGGTTGTCCTTTTATTTTCGAGTCCTTTAGAACACGTACTTCCGTTATGTAATCGTCGATGTGAAACAGGTTGTCCGAGCCGTTTTGCGGACTTCGGACCGGCAGGAATCGCCACCCGGCGAGAGACACGAAAGCAAGGCCGACCAGGGCAACCAGGGCGCCCACGGGCGTGAAATTGAAAAGACCGAAGGGAGATCCTGTAACATCGGCACGAAACGTCGCGATGATAATGTTCGGCGGTGTCCCGATCATGGTGGTCATGCCGCCGAGGAGCGATGCGAACGCTATAGGCATGAGAACGTACGAAGCAGGGTAATTGTTTTTTCTGGCCAGCTGCATGGCCACGGGCATCATAACGGCCAGGGCGCCCACGTTATTCATGAAGGCCGAGGCGATTCCCACGAAAAAGGTTAAAACCAGTATCTGCGATACCATATTTTTGCCCAGCCTGGTCACCCACCCGGCCAGGACTTCGATCAGACCGGAGTTCTGAAGAGCGCGGCTGATAATGAGCACAGCGGCCACGGTGATCACGGCGGGATGTCCGAACCCGAGGAACGCTTTCGAGGCGGGAACGACGCCGAAGACGACTACGATAAAAAGAGCGATGAGAGCGGTAAAATCATACCTGATTTTTCCCCAGGTGAAGAGAACAAGCGTAATGCCGAGGGTGACAAAGACGATGGCCTGGTCCATGAGCGGAATTCTCCGACGTGGAATGTGACGTAGAGATCACTATACCGGCGACCGGCTTCAACATCAAGCGGGTAATACATTCCGGAACGGCCCGATTCATCGGCGGAAACTGGACCTTATTTACTTTTTTTTTACGGAGACTTTTGATATGAGCAACGGTGCACCGAGTTCCTGAAACTGAAGACTGATATGACTGAATAATCTTGAAAACCGAAAAAAGGAGAGTGTATATGAAAGATGTAGTCATCGTTTCAGCCTGTCGCACGGCGATAGGTACATTCGGGGGAACGCTCAGGGACAGCAACGGAGCGTATATCGCGAGCGTAACCATGAAAGAGGCGGTCAAAAGGGCCGGCATTACCGTCGACATGATCGACGATGTCCGTTACGGTTGCTGCCTTGAGCCGGTGGACGCCCTGAACGTGGCGAGAGTGGGAGCGCTCATGGCGGGTATTCCGGAATCGATTCCGGCTGTTACCATCAACCGCGTGTGCATTTCCGGCATGGAGGCGACCATATCGGGCATGGCCATGATTCAGGCCGGGCTCGCCGAGATCATTCTGGCCGGCGGCGTGGAACACATGTCGGGCGTTCCCTACACCGTGCCCGGCGCCCGCTGGGGCTGCCGCCTGCAGGACCAGACACTGGTGGACTGGCTGATCCACGCCCTTCACTGCGGGTCGGACTTGATCCCGCATCCGGAGGATGGACCGGTAAAGGAAGGCATGCCCCTCGAGCTTTTTAAAGGGAAGCCTTATATTATGGGACATACGGCCGAATTCATCGCCCAGATGATGGATGTGACGAGGGAAGAAATGGACGAAGTGGCGCTCAAGAGCCACAATGCGGCCGAGCGGGCCACGACGGAAGGATTTTTTCAGGACGAGATCGTTCCCGTGGAGGTGCCCCAGAGAAAAGGGAAGCCCCCGGTTATATTCGACAAGGACGAACATTTCCGTCCCGGTCTTACAATGGATGATCTGCAAAAGCTTCCCCCCGCCTTTATTCCCAAGATCGGCAAGGTGACCGCGGGAAACGCCTCGGGTATCAACGACGGTTCGACCGGGCTGGTCATCATGTCGGCGGACAAGGCGAAAGAACTTGGATTGACGCCCATCGCCCGTATCAAAGCCGTGGGGTACGGGGGTGTTCATCCTTCGGTCATGGGGTTGGGGCCGGTACCGGCGGTCAGGAATCTCATGGAGCGGTCGGGCCTTTCGATCGACGATTTTGAACTGATAGAATTGAATGAAGCGTTCGCGGCCCAGTACCTGGGATGTGAGAAGGAACTGGGAATCAACCGCGACATTACCAATATCAACGGGTCGGGCATCGGTCTCGGCCATCCCGTCGGATCGACGGGCGCGCGCATCATGGTAACACTGCTTTACGCCATGAAGCGGCAGGGGAAAACACTGGGACTGGCGACGCTGTGCGGCGGAGGCGGCGTTTCCATGGCCTGTGCCCTTGAAATGGTGTAATCGTTTATAGTATCGTTGCCACGCGACCCGGGGCCGCGAAACACTATGAAGCGCCGGCCGGTCCGGGCGACGTCGGCGGAGAAAATAATAATTTTTTGGAGATTAAACAGAATATGAAGGAAAAAGAAACATTATCCCGATTTAAGGGAGCTTCCCGTTACGTTCTCGACGACGAACTGGCTCAAATCGTCAACGTGTCGATGGCGCTTGAAATGCCCCTGTTGCTCAAAGGAGAACCGGGAACAGGCAAGACGATGCTGGCTTACGCCATAGCTGAAAACCTGGAAATGCCCCTTATCGTTCTCAACGTGAAGTCCAGTATGAAACTGGTGGACGCGCTCTACCAGTACGATACGCTGACCCGCCTGAACGACAGTCGTTTTGGAGATTCTACGCGGGATGTGAGCAACATCGAAGACTACATCCGCATGGGGAAAATCGGCCAAGCGTTCACGGCTGAACGGCGGACGGTGCTGCTTATCGACGAGATCGACAAGGCCGACACGGATTTTCAGGACGATATGCTTGACGTGCTTGACCAGATGCAATTCGACATTATTGAAGTCGATAAAACAGTCACGGCGCGGCATCGCCCGGTAGTCGTCATTACCTCCAACGCCAAGAAGGATCTTTCCGATCCGTTCCTGGGGAGGTGTAATTTTCACCACATCGCTTTTCCCGATGCCGAAATGATGCAGCGCATTCTCAAGGTTCACTTCCCCCGCCTCGAAGAAGATCTGGTGCAGGCCTGTATCGGTACGTTCTATCGGTTGCGGCAGATTGAAGGCATCGAGAAAAAACCGGCCACCAGAGAGCTGATAAACTGGATCAGGGCCCTCACGGCCGACCCGGATTTTAAAATATCGTCGTTGAAACGGGGCAACCCCCCTTATCTGGGCGTGCTTTTCAAGAAAAGTCCCGATCTTGCTTTGGCGAACCGTATCTTCGGAGTGAACTGATCAGCCGGCGAAACGCGGCGCGCGGAGGAAGAAATACGTGTTTTCGGCATTTTTCTTTACCCTGAAAGAACGGGGGGTGCCCGTCACCCCTACCTCCTTTCTGCGGCTTCACCAGGCCCTGAGCAAGGGACTGGTGTTTTCCGTCGATGATTTTTACTCGGTTGCCCGGTCGATCCTGATTAAGAGCGAGCGTTATTTCGATCTCTATGACCAGATTTTCGCCCATTATTTCAGAGGGGCGGACCTGGCCGATCTCGACGAGACGGAACTCGACGAGGTGACCCGGTCACTGCTCAACGAGTGGCTGAAAAATCCGAAGGAACTTGCTTCGGTCCTGGGTATTTCCGAAGAACAGTTGAATGCGATGACCCCGGAAGAGGTGGTGCAGTATTTTCTCGACCGTCTCAAGGACCAGACGGAAGAACATCACGGCGGGTCCAAGTGGATTGGTACGGGTGGATCGTCGCCCGTCGGCCATTCCGGGTTTCATCCCGGCGGAATGCGTGTGGGCGGCGCATCAAAGAACAAATCGGCTGTGCAAGTGGCAATGGACCGCCGGTACAAGGATTACTCGCAGGACGGGCCGCTTACCCAGTCACAGATGGGCGAGGCATTAAAACGCCTGCGCCGAATGGCGCCGGAAGGTCCACGGGACGTGGTCAACGTGGACAAAACGATCTACGAAACCATGCGCAATGCGGGTGAAATCGAAATCATTTTTGACCGGCGCCTGATGGACCGGCTGAAGGTTATTCTCTTGATAGACAACGGTGGTTGGTCCATGGATCCCTACATTCACGTGGTGAAAACCCTTTTTGACTACGCCAGGAACCAGTTCAAGGATCTTACCACCTACTATTTTCACAATACCATCTATGACGAGGTGTGGCTTGATCCGCCCCGGCGGCGGAAACCCGAATCGGTGCTCGACATTGCGGTAAAGGATCCGGAAACCAGGATTATTATTGTCGGCGACGCCAGCATGGCCCAGTACGAACTGGTGTCAAAAGGAGGATCCATTTATTTCGGAACGTCATCCCGCACGCCAAGCATCGAAAATCTCCGCCTGCTGGCTGATACGTTCCGGCATGCGGTATGGATGAATCCCGCCCCTCTTGACGAATGGGAATTTGTCTGGACGATAAGCGCCATTCGGCGCATTTTCCCCATGTTTCCCCTGACGCTGGATGGCCTCGACGAGGCCGTCCAGTATCTCACGGCTCGTCACTGACATGTCCGGCGTGCTGGTGGCGTTCGTTAGTGGCTTTCCCCGCCGGAAGCGAGATCCCGGAAATATTCAGCAATATTTTCGCAGTGGTCTGATATGCGCTCCAGGTTGACCAGAATGTCGATAAAAATGGGGCCGGCTTCGGCCAGGCAGATGCCGCGATGATAGCGCTCCAGGTGTCCTGTTTCGGCATCGGCGACCATGCGGTCAACCAGCTCCTCGCGGGTGAAAATGTTGAGGATTATTTCCTCGCCGCCGGTTTTCACGAGAGAAAATGCGTCTTCCAGGTTCGCGTTAACGAGGGCCAGTATGTCGGCGAGATCACGGTCGGCCGCTTCTGAAAAGCAGATCCCGTTCTGTTCCTTCAGTTCCGCAAGCTCGCTGATGTTAACGGCATGATCAGCGATACGTTCGATATCGTTCACCAGCGATGAATAGAAAAAAAGACGTTTCGACATGGCCTCGGAGAGCGGGTGCTCCGATACGAGCCTGAGAAATCCTCCGATCTCCCGCTTCAGGGAGTTGACCACACTTTCCATGTACCCGATAGTCCGGACCGGACCGGGCTGAAATTTTATAACGAGATTTACGGCGAGGGTATACATGTGCCTGGCAAGCGCCATTTCCCGCTCCATTTCTCTGCGGGTCGCTTCGAGGGCCGCTTCCGGTTCCGAAAGCAGCCTGTCGTCGATAAACTCGGGCCAGAGCGGCAGGGTTTCTCCCCGTTGCGGAATGATCCGCAGGGCGAAACGCGCGAACACAGGTAAGAACGGGAGAAACAGGACAGCCACGACCAGGTTGAAAACGATATGAGACAGGGCTATCTGCTGTGGAACGCTTGTCGAACAGGTTTTGAGCACGGTGGCAAACGGTGAAAGAACCGCCAGAAACAGGGCGACGCCGGCGGCCTTGAAGAAGGTGTGCGAAAAGGCGACGCGCCTGCCTTCCGAATTGGAGGCGGTCGCGGCGATAATCGCCGTGGCCGCGGTACCGAGGTTCGCTCCCAGGACAAAAGGCAGCGCGGTTTCAACAGTGACGAGATCATGTCCGGCAAGAATAACCAGGAGTGCGATAAGAACGGCTGATGACTGAACGAGCGCGGTGAACACGCACCCGATAAGAACTCCCGCCAGAGGGTCGGTGGTTTCCTGAAAAAAACGAAGCGCGGCCGGGCTCTCCCTGAGAAATTCCGTACTCTGGGTTACAAGGCTGAGGCCGAAAAACATGAGGCCGAAATAGAAAATGCCTTCCCCCGGCGACGCGAGTCGCTTCTTCCCCGTCGCCCAGAGCAACGCCCCGCCTATCAGCAACAGTGGAGAAATATCGGTAACGCGCCATACGACAAACTGTACCGTGAGGGTGGTCCCGATATCGGCGCCAAGCAGGACGCCCAGGGAATGGAAAAAGCTCAACAGGCCGGCGCTGACCAGTCCCACCGTAAGTACCGTCGTCGCCGAGCTGCTCTGAAAGAGGATCGTTATCAGGATTCCGGTGATTATTCCCCAGAGCGGTGTTCGAACGGCATACCTGAACAGTTCCCGCGTGCGAATGCTTGTAACTGTGCGGCGGACGGTCGTGGTGAGACGGACCATCGCGAACAGAAACAGTACGAGACCCGTTGCAGCTGTAATACAATCATACACGAAATCATTCCCGTCTTTCGAAACGATAGAGATCGATTCATGATTATTATAACCGATTCCGGGGGCTGGAAACAGGAGAAAGGCTGTTACATGAATGCTTTCAATTAAAAAAAACTTGTGCTAGAAAATCGAGAGTGCAGCATATTCCGCTGTATTCACCAATATCCGTTCATCGCCGGGTAGATCGGCTTTCGCGGCACATATATCGCAATGTCATTTCATGGTGTGGCCGGGGGGGCTTTCCGGAAAAGAATCTTTACCGGACGGGCGATGCCGGGACGGCGGGAAACCGTACAGGAGAGCAGTAATGAATCGAGAAGATCTGAAGATGAAATTGTTGGAGGTGTTTGAGGCGGCTCCGAGGCTGCGGGAAATACTTCTTTCTTCTGACGATGTGCGCTTCGTGCGAAGCGAGATGAGAAATTATCTCTACAATGAACTTATGGTCCGTTATGACCGGGACAGGGATATGCACCCCCTCATCTGGGTGGGTGTGCGAAGCGCCATAGCGGCCTTCGAAAACATTTTATCCCGCAGGAACGAACGCATGGCGGGATTCAGCCTTCTGCAGTATTGCGTCGACCTGGTCCACGGGACGAACACTGATAAGCTGGAACCTACCGCGCCGGGGTTCTTCGCCGAAATGCAACACCTTGTCTGGGGGATAACCGGCCATATAAGTATTTACGACGACTCGGAGGTGACGGATTGTTTCGCTTCCGAGGGGCGGGAAGCCGCCGAGATCAGATCCAGAGATCTTTCCGAAATGGCCGCGGGTATTCACAGCCTGGTCGAGCGCTACACCTGGGGAATGGATGAGGAGGTTGTCGAAACGCGTGAGCGGAATAAGCAACGGATTCTGGATTATTTCGACGGAAGTGACGAGGACTGGAACGACTGGCGGTGGCAGGTGCGCCACGTAATTCGGGATGCCGATACGCTCAAGGAACTGGTATATGTGTCCGCCGAGGAAGAAGAGGCGGTACGGGAGGCCCGGCGGCATAGCCTGCCCTTCGGCATAACGCCTTATTATGTGTCGCTCATGGACAATGAACCGGATTCAATGCGCGACCGAACCGTCCGCGCCCAGGTAATTCCGTCCAGGTATTACGTGGAATCCTTCCTGCGTGCCCGGAACGAGGGCCAGTCAATGGACTTTATGCTTGAGCGGGACACATCTCCCATCGACGGCATTACCCGTCGCTATCCCATGATCGTGATCCTGAAGCCCATCGTCACCTGTCCCCAGATATGCGTCTATTGCCAGCGAAACTGGGAAATCGACGATGTCTGCCTGCCCTCGGAAAAGGGGATGCCGAAGAAGGCGCTCGATGAGGCTGTCCGGTGGATCGAGGAAACCAGGGAGATACGTGAAGTACTTGTCACAGGGGGTGATCCTTTGTTGCTTTCGGACAGGCGAATGGAAAAAATCCTGTCGGATCTTTCGCGGATCGACCACGTTGAGCGCATTCGTATCGGGACAAGAACGCCCATCACTCTGCCACAGAGAATTACCGACGAGTTTGTTAAAATTGTCAGTCGGTACCACCAGCCCGGGCGGCGAGAAGTCCTTGTCGTCACGCACTGTGAACACGCCTACGAGATTACGCCGCAGATGATGGAGGCGGTGCAGAAATTCAGGCATGCCGGTATCAGCGTTTACAACCAGCTGGTCTATACGTTCTTTAATTCCAGAAAATACGAAGCCTCCTATCTGCGGAACAAGCTGCGATTGATCGGGGTTACTCCCTATTACACCTTCAACACAAAAGGAAAGGAAGAGACAAACGATTTCAGGGTACCGCTGGCGCGGCTTCTGCAGGAACAGTCCGAGGGGGCCCGGCTCTTTCCCGGCACGGTCCGCACCGACGAAGTCGTCTTCAACGTTCCCCGCCTCGGCAAAAATTATCTCAGGGCCGCCCAGCACCGCGATCTGATATCAATCCTGCCGGACGGACGGCGGGTCTATGAATTTCATCCCTGGGAAAAAAATATTAAGCTCGTCGATACCTACGTGCATGTGGACGTTTCCATCTATGACTACCTGGAACGCCTGAAAGCGGCGGGCGAAGACGTCGATCTGTACAAGACCATCTGGTATTATTATTAGCGATATGATGCGGGATTTTACCCGCCCATCCGGAGTAAACTAGAGGATCTGGTTCAGGAACAACCGGGTTCGTTCCTGCGTGGGATTGGTAAAGAAGTGTTCCGGCGTGCCTTCCTCGAGGATGGCCCCGCAGTCCATAAAGATGACCCGGTCGGCCACCTCGCGGGCAAAGCCCATCTCGTGCGTGACGACGATCATGGTCATGCCGTCCAGCGCGAGATTCTTCATGACGTCCAGGACTTCGCCAATGGTTTCAGGGTCTAGGGCGGACGTTGGTTCATCGAAAAGCATGACCTTCGGCTTCATGGCAAGCGCACGTGCTATGGCCACGCGTTGTTGCTGCCCGCCGGACAATTTCGATGGATACTGGTCTTCTTTTTCCGAGATAAACACCTTCGTGAGCAACGCCCGGGATATTTCCGTCGCCTCCCGGCGCGACCGTTTCCGAACCACCATCTGGGCCAGGTTGACGTTTTCAAGGACCGTCTTGTGGGGGAAAAGATTGAAGGACTGGAAGACCATGCCGATTTCTTCCCGCACTTTATTGATGTCCGTTTGTTGATCGTTGATCTGCACGCCGTCGACGAAAATCTGACCCGAGTCCACAGTCTCAAGCCGGTTGAGCGCCCGCAGCAGTGTGCTTTTGCCCGAGCCGCTGGGGCCGATGATAACCAGTTTTTCTCCGTCGTACACATCGAGTGAAACATTATCGAGCGCTTTTAAAGCACCGAAATGTTTCACCACGTTTCGCACCTGGATTATCACGTTATTTCTCGACACTGATGCGTTCCTCCATGATGCTGATAAGTTTTGAAAGGAAAAGAGTGATGATCAGGTACATCAATGCCACCATGGTGTATGTTTCGAAATAGGTGAACGACTGGGCGGCGAATTCACGGCCCCGCCTGAGCAGGTCGGAAACCGCCAGAATGGAGACCAGCGATGAATCTTTCAGGAGCGCCACGAATTCATTTCCGATGGGCGGCAGGATTGTTTTGACCGCCTGGGGAAGGATCACGTAGCGCATGGTCTGCACGGACGTCATGCCCAGAGATCGTGCCGCTTCCCGCTGTCCCTTGTGAATGGACTCGATGCCGGCCCGGAATATCTCCCCCATGTAGGCGCCGTAGCAAACGGCCATGGCCACGACAGCGCTCGTTAAAGGCGGCACATTAACGATGCGCCCGAGAGCGAAATAAATATAAAACAACTGTACCAGCAGGGGGATGCCCCGCACGACTTCCACGTAGACCGAGGCGATGCCGTTGATTATTTTATTACTGGACAGGCGGCCCAGCCCGGTAAAAAGACCGATGACGAGGGCGAGCAGAATGGACATGACGGTCACCTGGAAAGTGACCACAATACCGTCGGGAAGAAATTTGAGGATCTCCCAGTAGGGATCGGGTTTTAAGGTGACCAGCGCGATCACGATCAGGAGGGCCCCCACGAAAGAGACCCTCCACGCCGTGAACAGGCCCAGATCCCGCCTGGTGGGAATGGCACTGCCGTCAGTGACGGCGATAACCGTCTTGGGAGACTTGCTGTCGGTTACCTGAGCCACGTGTCTTCCAGTTCTTTGTCGATGCCTTTTTCCTGTACCGCCTTGATACCCTTGTTGATGAGATCAAGAAGCGCCTGGTTGCCCTTTCGTACCACGATGCCGTAGTATTCGTCGGTGAAGGGTTCGCCCACGATTTTGAACTTGTCCCGGTACTCATCGCGCTGCAGGGCGTAGTTGGCCGCCACCGGGGTGTCGCACACCACGGCGTGGATCCGCCCCGCCGCCATGTCTTCGAAAGCAAGCCCGATTTCGTCGTAGGATCTCAGTTCGACACCGTCCGTTTTCGTCACCTCGAAAGCGCCCGTGGTCCCGATCTGCGCGCCCACGCGCTTGCCTTTCAGGTCGTCGAGGACCGTCACGTCATCGACCTCGCGGGGAACGATGAGTACCTGCCCCGCGTTAATGTAGGGCAGCGAAAAGTCCATCGTTTCACGGCGTTCCTCGGTGATGGTCACCGATGAAATGATGGCGTCGTATTTGCCGGCGGCGATTCCCGCGAAAATACCGTCCCAGGCCGTGTTTTTGAATTGCACGTCCAGCCCGGCCTCCTTGGCGACGGCCGTGAAAAAGTCGATGTCGAAGCCGACGATGTTTTTGTTTTCGTCAACCATCTCCATAGGTGGCCAGGTGGCGTCGGTGGCGACTGTGATTGAACGGGGCGTATCGTCGGCCGTTGCTGTCACGGCGCCCTGGGGAGCGGCCATCAATAAAAATGCGACAAACAGGGAAAAAATAACGCGGAAGATGTTCATGGATTCCTCCTTCTTGAGGGAACGTAGTATGTGCTTGCCTGCAAAAATACAAGCTGTTGTTACTATTGAGGTATCGTCTTGTCAAGACAAATAAACCATTTGTGTTTCCCCTTAAAATAGGAGATATAAAGCCGGGACGCGAATGCCGCTGAAATACTATTTTTCGGAGTTGCTCTTATTCAATGCTGAAAAAGCTGGGTGCCGACGGACTGTTGCTTGCGGTTACCGTCTTCTGGGGCCTGACCTTCGTCATTGTCAAGGAAGCCGTAGAAGTGGTCGGCGTATTCCTTTTTCTTTCCCAGCGTTTTATTCTGGCGTTTATCATCATGGCCGGCATCTGCGTCGTCGCACGCCGCCCCATTTCAGGAGACGTCGTGTTGAAGGGGCTGACGCTGGGCGCGCTGCTTTTCGGGGCCTTCGCGTTTCAAACGGCGGCCCTGGCCTGGACCACGGCGTCCAATACGGCTTTTCTTACGGGCCTGAATGTCCTGTTTGTCTCCATTATCAGCGGCGTTTTCCTGAAGCAGCGCCTGACGGGGTTCATGATCGCAGGCGTGATCATGGCGTCTGTCGGACTTTTTTTCCTTTGTACCGGCGGGAGGTGGGTGGCCAATGTGGGTGACCTGCTGGCGTTGACCTGTGCCGTATTTATCGCCCTGCATGTTGTTTTCACGGGGCGTTACGCGCGGCTGTACGACGTGTACTGGCTCACCGCGGTTCAACTCGGCGTCGTGGCGCTACTGAGCACGGGCGGCGCGGTGGTCGCCGGCGACGGAAACAGTATCGTGGCGTGGCATCCCGAAATACTGAACGCACTGGTGATATGCGTCCTTTTCGCCACGGTGTTCGCCTTCTTTGTTCAGACATCCATGCAGCGCTTTACCACCCCCACGCACACGGCGCTCATTTTCTGCATGGAGCCGGTCTTCGGAGCCCTGTTCGCCGCCTACGCCCTGAATGAAAGGCTCGGTTCGGGAGGACTTTTCGGCGCTTCGCTGATTTTAGTAGGAATGATCCTGTCGGAGGTATCCTTCCCGTCAAGATTCCGGGTGGACACGCCCAAAGTGTAGTCCGCGTCTCCCTCAACGGTGTAAAGTTTTCTTTCTGTCACTTCTGCAGAGTTCGTAGAGCGTGATGGCAGCCGCCGCAGCGACGTTGAGGGATTCCGCAGCACCATAGCCCGGAATGAAAAGCGTCGCATCGGCCATCTTCAGAAGTTCACTCGACAGTCCCCGGGCTTCCCCACCCAGCAACAGGATGTATCGTCCTTCCTGCCTCCACTTGTCGACGGGCATGTTTCCACGGGGTGCCGTCGCGGCCAGTTTGTACCCCTCGTTGCGGGCGAACGAAACAAGGACGTCCGGTGGCACTGAACGATAGAGTGATGCGTCGAACAAGGCGCCCGCCGATGCGCGGACGACTTTCGGGTTGAAGGGATCGGCACAGGAGGGCCCCAGCAGCAGGTGACGCGTTCCGAACCAGAGGGCTGTGCGCATAATGGTGCCCAGGTTGCCCGGGTCGGCGACTCCTTCCAGGTAGAGCAGCCTGTCCGGCTGCGTCCTTTCGAGTTCGTTGAGTGAACGGGTGGTTGTCCCGCAGACGAGGATGATACCGCGGGGGGCTTCCTCCGTGGAAAGTTCTTCCATGGCGTGGCGGGAACAGGAATAGACCGTGATATCATCCGGTATTCTTCGAGAAAGTTCCTTATTTTCAACGCGTTCGAGGAAGTCGCTCGATACAATAATCTCCCGGACCGGGTACCGCCCGCTCCGCAGTGCTTCCTCGCACGCGTTAAGTCCCTCGGCCATAAAAAGACCTTCTCGCTCCCGGTATTTTTTCAGGCGTAATTTTTTTAATATTTTTAAATGATTGTGAGAGAGAGGAATCATGTGCGCGGCATTCTCGTTTTTCCGCGATCATAACGGCTTGAATGCGCAATGACAACAGGAAATACCAGGAGGGAGTTGTCGCGTTTGTCCTTGACGGCCTTCTAGTTTTTCTATAGAAAAATTACATGTCTCCGAAACCATGGCACCGGCTGTACAGCAGAACGGAAGGGTCCTACGGCATATTTTCTCTTCGACGCGACCGGTCCCGGTCGCCGCGGACGGGCAAAGAACATGATTTCATCGTTCTCGAATCACCTTCCTGGGTCAACGTCATTCCGATGACCGCGGAAGGAAACGTAGTCATGATACGGCAGTGGCGCCACGGCATCGGGCTGGAAACGCTGGAAATACCCGGCGGAATCATCGAACAGGACGACACGCCCCTCCGGGCCGCGCGGCGGGAGCTTTTCGAAGAAACGGGATACGAGGCCGCCGATATGATTTCACTGGGTTTCGTGTATCCCAACCCCGCCTTTCTCGACAACCGGTGCTACACGTACCTGGCGAAGGACGTCGTCCGCAACGGAAACCAGGATCTCGACGACAAGGAGGACATCGACATCGTCCTGCATGGTATATCTGAGATTCCGAACTTGGTGCGGGGTGGCATTATAACGCATTCCCTTGTCGTCGTGGCGTTTTACCGCTACTTCATGGAATATCAATCTCATGCGCCGGAATGAAGAATACCGGTTCTGTCCCCGCTGCGGCGGTGGGCTGGAGCGGCGACAGGTCAAAGATGGAGAGCCGAAACGGCTGGTCTGTCGGCGGTGCGGATTCGTGTTTTACCTTGATCCCAAAATAGCCGCCTGCACGATTATTGAGGTCGAGGGGAGGATCGTCCTGTTGAAACGGGCCATTCCACCCGCGCTCGGTTCGTGGGTTATTCCGGGAGGATTTGTTGATCTCGGGGAAACGGTGCCCGGCGCCGCCGTTCGCGAAACACGGGAGGAGGCGTCGGTTGACGTGGCGATCGGGTCGCTGGTGGGGGTATACTCTTATCCCGATGTTTCCGTCGTCATCGTGGTATACGAGGCGGTTATCACCGGTGGAACCCCGGCCGCGGGTGACGAATCCAGTGAACTGGAGCTGTTCGATCCGTCCGGGATTCCCTGGCAGTCGCTGGCTTTCGCCAGCACCCGTGACGCTCTCAGGGACTACCTGGATCGGCGGCATCACGGAGCGATTTACTCATAAATAGCGACCGACGGACGAGCGCGATCGGGGGGCGGGCGCCGACGGGAGCGAGGCGAGGACAACGAAAAGGAGGAACCTATGTCTGCCGGAAAAGTACGATCGGGGAACGACCTGTCTCTCCTGTTGTGCGGCGAAGCGGGCCGGGGTATTCAGTCGGTGGAGTCGGTCACCACCGGCCTGTTGAAGAGTGCGGGATTCCATGTGTTTTCCTGGAAGGAATTCATGTCCCGCGTGCGGGGAGGCAGCAATTCAACGACTATTCGCGTCGCTTCCCATTCCGTCGAGGCGCCGCTCGGCCGGGTTGACCTGCTCTTTCCCTTCGACGCCGCGGCCCTGCGGCACGTGCGCCATCGCGTTACATCCGATACTATACTATTCGCCGACGAAGATATTATTGACACGGTACAGTCGCCCGACGGCCCGGTCACGGCGGTGGTGCCCTTTCGTAAAACAGCCGTCGAACTGGGAAATGCCGTCTACGCAAACATGGTGGCCTCGGGCTTTATTGCGGGTCTCTTTGACGTGGATTTCACGCTGATCGGGGCGCGGGTGGAAAGCCTGTTCACCGGCCCCAGGGCCGGCCTGGCTGCGGTGAATCACGAGGCCGCCAGGCAAGGGTATGACCTGGCCCGGAAAATCGTCGACGACGGACTGTTTCGGTCCACCATAATCCCCGATTCCGTGGTTCATGACCGGGCGTTCATCAGCGGCGCGGAAGCGGTGGGAATCGGAGCGCTGGCCGGCGGATGCAATTTCGTTTCCTCGTACCCCATGTCGCCTTCCACGGCGGTGCTTGTGTTCATGGCCGAGAAAGCGCGGGAATTCGAATGTGTCGTCGAGCAAGCCGAGGACGAAATCAGCGCCGTTAACATGGCGATCGGCGCCTGGTATGCTGGCGCCCGGGCCATGGTAACCACCTCAGGCGGCGGGTTCGCGCTGATGGAAGAAGCAATGGGGCTGGCGGGCATGATCGAGTCGCCGCTGGTAATTCACCTGGCGCAGCGTCCCGGACCGGCCACGGGACTTCCCACGAGAACGGAACAGGGAGACTTGCAGCTGGCCCTCTATTCAGGTCACGGTGAGTTCCCCCGGATCCTGCTCGCGCCGGCCACGGCCCGGGAGGCGATTGAGCTTTCCCGGCGGGCATTTCACATGGCGGACAGGTACCAGGTACCCGTTTTCATTCTCACGGACCAGTATCTTATCGATTCCTACTATACTGCGATTCCACCCGAAATCGACGGTTCACCGCCGATCTCGAACATCGTAGAGACAGAGAGAGATTACCGGCGCTACCGCCTGACGCCGGACGGCGTGTCTCCCCGGGGCATTCCCGGATGGGGCGCGGGCCTGGTGATGGTGGACAGCGACGAGCACGACGAGGAGGGACATATTACGGAAAACCACCAGGTTCGGACGGCGATGGTGGACAAGCGAATGGCAAAATATGCGGCGATGGAACGGGACGTCCTGCAGCCGTCGCTGGTCGGTTCGGAGGAATACCATACACTGGTAGTGAGCTGGGGATCCACGGGACCGGTCGTTCGGGAAGCGCTCGAACGACTCGGCCGCCCTGGCGTGTCTCAACTCCATTTCAGCCAGGTTTTTCCTCTGCATGTGAATACCGCGCATTACCTGGAAAAAGCGCGCCGAATCATCCTGGTGGAAGGAAACGCCACGTCCCAGTTCGGGCGACTGTTGCGGGCCGAAACGGGATACAGAGCGACGGACCGTATTTTGAAGTATGACGGCCTCCCGTTCACCGTGGAGGAACTGGAGCGGCGGCTGGCCGCGCTTGACGGAGGGGAGGTGGAGCCATGAAAACAGGACTGTTCGACGGGGGCGATATCGATATAGCCTGGTGCCCCGGTTGCGGCAATTACGCGATTCTGGAGGCGTTGAAGAAGGCGCTGGAAGAGGTGAATATAGTGCCGGAACAACTGGTTATGGTATCCGGCATCGGGCAGGCCGCGAAAATTCCCCATTACATGAAATGCAATTTTTTCAACGGTCTGCACGGTCGCGCGCTGCCGGTCGCGACGGCGATCAAAACAGCAAATCCGGGCCTGATGGTGATCGCCGAAAGCGGCGAGGGGGATATGTACGGAGAAGGAGGGAACCATTTTCTTCATGCCATACGAAGAAACCCCGATATCACCAATATCGTTCATAACAACCTGGTATACGGCCTCACAAAAGGGCAGGCATCGCCGACAAGCCTTCGCGGTTTTGTAACACCCGTGCAGGTGGCGGGCGTGAACCTGGAACCCTTCAATCCCCTGGCCGTCGCCGTCGCGCAGAAAGCGACCTTTATAGCCAGGGCGTTCGCGGGCGACCATGACGAATTGAAAAATCTTCTCGTCAGGGCAATCACGCACCGGGGATACGCCCTGGTGGACATTCTGCAGCCCTGTGTTTCGTTTAACAAGCTTAACACGTTCAAGTGGTTTCGCGACCACACCTATTACCTCGACGAATCGCATGATTCGTCCGACCGGGTTGCAGCCTTTCGCCGGGCCCTGGAAGACGACCCGCTTCCCCTGGGGCTGTTCTACGAAGAAACGGGCGCGACCACTTTCGAACAAACATTCAGCCTCTACGAGACAAGCGACCTGCCCCTGTTCCGCCGAAAGCGCGACATGGCGGCGGTACGCAGGCTGGCGGAGGCGTTGCGGTGAACGGGGATACGATCGTGACCGGTCCAGTTTATTATTATCGCCGGGAGGTGTCTTCATGAAATCCTACCGAAAAGAACTATGGTTCGACATCCCCTCAAGGGTCGGTTTTATCAATATTACCAATCAGGTGCGGGAGTGTCTTCAAGAAAGCGGTGTCCGCGAAGGCTTCATCCTGGTGAACGCCATGCACATCACCGCGTCGGTGTTCATCAACGACGACGAGAAGGGACTGCACCAGGATTATCGACGGTGGCTCGAGGAGCTGGCGCCCCATGAACCGTTGTCGCTGTACCTGCATAATAGCACCGGCGAGGATAACGGGGATGCCCACCTGAAACGGCAGGTCATGGGACGGGAAGTGGTGGTGGCCGTCACGGAAGGACGGCTTGATTTCGGACCCTGGGAACAGATCTTCTACGGTGAGTTCGACGGCCGACGTCGGAAGCGGGTGCTGGTGAAAATCATCGGGGAATAGAAAAGCGATGGGCCTGATGTAAGACCGGCGGCGTGTAAGCCGGTGTCATGGCCACCAAAAATCAGTGACCGGTTTAGCCTGTTTACGGCAGAGACAGTTCAACGCCCCGTTAATTCGGCACGATACGTGCTGTCCCATGCACATTTAGACCGAACCATCAGGTGTGCTGCAATGACAGAGCAGGCTGAAAATCACCCGCTCCCTTGAAGGGAGAGGGCCAGGGTGAGGGTGAAAGAATCCCCCTCCCCTTCATCCCCTCCCTCCAGGGGAGGGGGCAATGATTTGGGAAGACTCTCCCTCCAGGGGAGGGGACAATGATCTGGGAAGACTCTCCCGCAAGGGGCGGGGACAGAGAAAACGGTCTATCGCCCATAGCCTATCGCCTTTCTGTTATATTTTTCGACTTGGCCTGCTGTGACTTTGCATACCGCTGATTCGATAATGTGCTCTACAGAAAATCAATCGCGTATTGTGGAAACCAGCTTCTTCTTGACAGCGGCCGAAGGCTTTCTTATACTTCGCGGCACACCGGAAGCGCCTTTTGCCCGATGAGAACCGGATTATTCTCCCGGTTCCGAGGCCCCGACCGGCACAGACTTTTTGTTTCCCGCTTCGGTGAAAATACCAGGTGATAATTTCATGACGACATTGGGTATATCTATCGGCGCGTCGACGCTCTCTATGGTTGAGCTCGACGGGGACGGCGGCGGCCGTCCGTCGATTTCCCGGGTGTTGACTGAACTGCACCACGGCAATCCGTCCGACCTTTTTCTGGATCGGCTGGCGGACCTGGAAGCGGATCGTTTTGACCGCATCGCCGTTACCGGAAGGACCTTCCGGCATTTCGTGAACCTGACATCTCTTTCCGAACCGGAGGCCATGGAACGCGCCCTTCGTCACGTCAACGGCACGGGCGAAAAGGTTAACGCCGTGGTCAGCGCCGGCGGCGAGACGTTTATTGTGTACGTGCTGAGCCGGGACGGCAAAATCGCCTCGATCCAGTCGGGCAACAAGTGCGCGTCGGGAACGGGGGAATTCTTCCTGCAGCAGATACGCAGGATGGGGCTGTCCATGGAGGAAGCACTTGCCCTTGGAGCCAGGGAAGAACCGTACCGTGTTTCAGGTCGATGCAGTGTGTTTTGCAAAAGCGACTGCACGCATGCCCTGAACAAGGGCGTCCCGAAGGGGCGCGTCGTGGCGGGACTCTGCCGCATGATGGCCGGCAAGGTGCTTGAGATCATCAAACAGGTGCCGAAAAAAAACATCATGATCATCGGAGGATGCGCTCAGAACGACGTGATGATCGAGGCGCTCCGGGAGGACATAAGCGATCTGGTTATTCCCGAAGAAGCGCCCTACTTCGAAGCGCTGGGCGCCGCTCTCTGGGCCTTTGAACATGAGACAGCTCCGTTCCCCGGCGTGGACCGGGTCCTCAAAAAGGGGGAAAGTCTCTTTTTCCGTTTGAAACCTCTCCGCGACGCGGAGCACATGGTTGAATTCAAAAAAGCCGCCGGCGGGGAGGCGCGCCCGGGAGACGAATGCATTATCGGGCTTGACGTAGGGTCCACGACGACCAAGGCGATTCTTCTCCGCGTGGCGGATGATTCGACCCTGGCGTCGGTCTATCTCCGTACGGAGGGAGATCCTGTCAGGGCGTCCCGCAGGTGCTACGCCGCGCTGGTCGATCAGCTTGGCTCGACGGCCGACGAGATCAGCATCACCGGCCTGGGCGTCACTGGTTCGGGACGGCAGATCGCTGGACTTCACGCCATGACCGACGGGGTTATCAACGAGATCATCGCCCACGCCACGGGGGCCCTCTATTACGACGCCGACGTTGATACCATATTCGAAATCGGCGGGCAGGACGCCAAGTACACGTCACTGACCAACGGTGTTCCCTCCGATTACGCCATGAACGAGGCGTGCAGCGCCGGGACGGGTTCCTTCCTGGAGGAGGCGGCCTGGGAGACGCTGGGTGTCCCAATGGAGGAGATCGCCGACATCGCCCTGCAGGGGAACTCACCTCCCAACTTCAACGACCAGTGCGCCGCCTTCATCAGCAGCGACATCAAGAACGCGGCAAGCGAGGGTATCGGCAGGGACGATATTGTGGCCGGCCTCGTGTATTCCATCTGTATGAATTACAACAACCGGGTACGGGGCAACCGCCCAGCGGGGAACAAGGTTTTCATGCAGGGCGGTGTTTGCTACAACCGCGCCGTGCCCATGGCCATGGCGGCACTGACGGGAAAGTCCATTGTGGTTCCGCCTGATCCGGGGCTGATCGGCGCGTTCGGGGTGGCATTGGAGGTAAAACGCCGCCTGTCGCTTGGACTGATGGAACGACAGTCATTCCTCTTGAAGGCGCTTCGCGATCGCGAGATCGAGTACGGCAAGCCGTTCATCTGTAAGGGAGACAAGGACGGGTGCGACAGGAAGTGCGAGATCGCCCGCATCAGGATCAACGGGAAGACCTATCCTTTCGGCGGCGCCTGTAACCGGTGGTATAATCTCCGTCGCCGGGTCGAGGTCGACGTGAAACGATACAACCTCGCCGTGTACTACGAGAATGCCCTGTTCGGCGGCGACGGCGGCTCGGGCGTTCCCGGCGACCACCCAACGGTGGGAATAAACAAGTCGTTCCTGGTAAATAGTTATTTCCCGCTTTACCGGGGGTTCTTTGAACGGCTTGGATTCCGAGTCGTGCTGGCGCAACGGCCGCTTCAGGAAGGCATGGACAGGAAAAACGCGCCGTTTTGCTATCCAGCGGAGATCGCTCACGGATTTTTTCAAGACCTGCTCGAACGGCGTCCCGATTACCTTTTTCTTCCGCAGTTCAAAGGAGATTACGTGCCGGGCGTCACGGGCACGAGCATTACCTGTCCCCTCTGCCAGGGAGAACCTTATTACTTGGCGTCGGCCTTCAAGGACCACGAAGTCCTTCGGGAACTGAAACGAAACGACAGGATTCTCGGCCCGGTGATAGATTTTTCGGATGGTCTCGAATCAGCAGAACCGGTTTTCACGGCCCTGGGAAAGACAATGAAACGCGGCCGAAGAGAATCGCGGGAAGCCTTTTTCGGCGCGCTCGAGGAACACCAGAAGGTCTCACGTGATATCGAGGAGCGGGGGCGGGAGGTGCTTGAAAAGCTGGCGGATAATCCCGATGACATCGCCATCGTTCTTTTTGGCCGGTCATACAACGCCTTTGTAACGGAAGCCAACATGGGCATTCCCAATAAGTTCTCGTCGCGGGGTATACCGGTTGTTCCCCTGTTCAGTCTCAACATGCTTGAAGATAGGGAAAACGACAGGGACATGTACTGGTCGTCTGGACGGCGGATTCTCAAGGCCGCCCGCCTCGTGAAGAATCACAGCCAGCTTTTCGCTTGTTACATAACCAATTTCTCCTGTGGTCCCGATTCCTTCCTGGTGGGATATTTCAGGGATATCATGGGTAAAAAGCCTTCCCTCACGCTCGAGCTTGACAGCCACGTGGCGGACGCGGGACTGGAGACCCGGATCGAGGCATTTCTGGATATCGTCGCGCGTTACCGTGAGTTGGAGAAACGGCAGAGCGTTCGGGCGGTACCCGCCGCGTTTCGGCCCGCGAAAGTGACGGCGCGCGACGGGCGGTATGTGTATGTCGATTCCCGGGGGGCGGAGCTGCCCCTTGACGACAAGCGTATTCACCTGCTCTTTCCTTCCATGGGCCGGTTCACGTCCGAGGCGGGGGCGGCTATTTTCCGCGGGTTCGGCGTTCGATCGACGGCACTCCCGCCCCCGGATGACGAGGTGCTGAAGATAGGCCGCGCCCATACCACCTGCAAGGAATGCCTTCCCCTGCTGCTGACAACGGGAGGATTGCTGCATTACCTGCGTGAGCGGTCCGACACGGAAGAAAAGCTTATTTATTTTATGCCCACGGCGGGAGGGCCCTGCAGGTTCGGCCAGTACTCGGAGTTTCTCGCGAAGCTTGCGGGAAAACTGAGCATTGAGGACACGGCGATTTATTCGCCCTCAGCCGAAAACAGCTATGCCGACCTGGGGGGAAAGGGATTGCCGGAAGCTCTCTGGGATGGCATTATCACGGCCGATATTTTCGAAGAAATGTATTCCACCCTGTTGACCAATGCCGTCGATGTCGAAGCGGCCATGAGGATGTTCGACACGGCCTGGCGGGAGGTTATCGGCGGGATGGAAACCCGGCGCGACGGCGCCGGGCTGCAAAAGGCACTCGAGAAAACGGCAAAAGATCTGGCAGGGATTCCCCTGCGCCGTTCTCTGGCGGAGACACCAGTGATCCTGCTGGCCGGAGAAATTTATGTCCGCCATGACGACATCTCCCGGCAATATCTCGTGGAAGAACTCTCCCGCCGGGGATTTGCCGTTAAAGTGGCGTCGCTCGCCGAGTGGGTGTATTACACGGGCTGGTGCGTGGAAAAGAAGGTGTCCACGGCGCCGAGTACTTGGAAGGAGCGTCTCGCCCTCCGCATCAGGACCGCTTACATGAAACGACGCGAGAAGACTATTCGGAAGATCATGGCGGTGTCGGGGCTCTGTTCCGGCCGATGCGAAGACGTGGACCACGTTATGGCCCACACGATCCACCTCATGAAGCCGGATCTCGCCGGTGAGGCGATTCTTACGATTGGTTCGTCACTCAACGAAATCGTGGATTACTACTGCGGTGTTATCGCCATCGGGCCTTTCGGATGCATGCCGAACCGGCTGGCGGAAGCCATACTCACCAGGGAAATGAACATGGAGGGGAAACGTTCAGCGGGTGTCCGCAGCGAGATAGTCCGCCGGCTCGACGGTCAAATCGACGAGCTTCCTTTCCTGGCAATAGAAAGCGACGGCACAAGGTTTCCCCAGATTATCACGGCCAGGCTCGAGGCGTTTCTCCTGCAGTCCGCGCGCCTTCACGGTCTGCAACGGGAAGTTGCACGGTCTGGGTTTTTGAAAGAGAAGTAGGGGCAGCAAAGCGGGCGTTTTCTCAAACGCCGGTGTTGACCTGGCGGACCGGTTCCGCGATTTTCTCGCCGTACATTTCCTCTTTGAGCCGGAGGAGCTCGCCGTTCAGATACCGCCACAGGTCTTCCATGAGTTCTTCCACACTCTTGTCGGCGAAACTTTCGTAGGGACGTTCGGGCAGGACGCGGACCCTGATGGGTTGCCTGCCGTGAAAATTAATGCTGTATTTCGGGAGCGCCTTGCGGGTGCCTTCGATGATGACCGGCCGAATGGGAAGCCGCAACTGTTTGGCGAGAATAAACGCGCCCGGTTTGAAGGGTTTCAGACTGCCGTCGGGTGAGCGTGATCCTTCGGGAAACATGAAGATGGAGCTTCCTTCTTTGAGTTTTCGCGCGGCGTCGGCCATCATACGGGCCACGCTTTTCCTGTCCCCCCGTTTCAACTTGATATAGCGGTTCAGCACCATGTTCCAGCCGATCAGCGGAAGGCGGAATATCTCGCTTTTCGAGACCCATTTGAAATGTTTGTAGAGGCGAAAGAGCACCAGGATATCCAGTTGCGACTGGTGGTTTGAAATAAATATTCTGGTCGTGTCGCGGGAGATCTGTTCGCGACCCTCAATGAAAACGGGCCAGGCGGGCATGATATAGGTGTAAAAGGCTCCCCAGAAACAGGTGAACTGGTGCAAAAGGCGGAGCCTGCGGTCGAAAGGCCGGGTAAGCGCCCAGATGATCAGCGCGACAGGAAAAAAGACCAGAGATGTAGAACAGATAATGAAGAGAAACAGCGCGGTAACGATTCGATTTTTCATCATGAGTATCCGTATGGTCAATAATCCCGGCTGACTGAAGGATCCCGTCGCCGGCAAGCGAAATACTATGAAAAATATTTATTTTTAAATCAAGAATTAAATGCCGGTTTCCTTATCGTTGCTTGAGCCGTTCTCGATCTTGAAGGCTGATGTAAGCTGAAGCAGGGCCTGCGACCATTCAACGAGTTCAATCGACGTCTTGCTTGCCCTCTCAACGGAGTCCGCCTGGATGAGAGAGATATTCTTCAGATGAGTCCCCACTATCTCGAGGATCGAGGTAATGTCGATGAGTTCTTTGGACGTTTCTTCTATCGACGTGCTTATATCCTCGAAATCACCCTGCATGGTTTCCGTCAGCCGCAATGCCTTGGCGACTTCTTCCTTTATTTCATCGAGAATGTCCGAAATTCCCGGAACCGGTTCGTTGTTTTCACCTGAAGAACCGGTTCCCGCCCGGGCGTTTGTGTCGTTACGAATACCTGTTCCGGCGGTTTCCTGCATGAGTGCCTGGAGGTCTTCTATCCGGGCGTTGATCAACCGATGAGAGTAATTCACCATGAAAAGACGTTCCAGGAATACGCGCATGGCCTGGGAGTACCTCTGCTGTTCCTGCCGTCGTTCCTTTTTGTCCAATGTCGGGTTCTTGATGACGGTACTCAGATCCGAGGTGACCATGGGCAACGTTGTCCGGGCCTCTCCTATGGTGATGGCCAGCTCGTGTCCCGCCACGCCCATCTTGTATGCCTTTTCCTTTACCTGTTTTATAAGTAGCTGTTTTTTCTCAAGCATACTGTTGAGACTCCGGCTTAACGTACCTATCTCGTCGTCGTTCTTTACCTCCGCTCGCAGGGTATAATCACCGTCCGCTATGTCTTTCATGAGCCGGCTCAATCTGTTGACGGGTTTCGTGATCCTGGACGTAAGAACGGTGATCAGTATGAAAAGCACAAAAACGCCTATGATGACCGTTGTTATCGATGTCTTGCCGAGCGCGAGAACGGGCCTGGTTACTTCCTCGACCGGCACCATGAATCCCAGGGACCATCCCGTTTGGTTTATAGGGGCGAAAAACACGTACTTGGTGTTTTCATCAGTGCCGATTTTTGTCATTCCTTTCCTGCCCTTCAGCATGTTTTCAACAACGTTGTTCATGTGCGGATACGATTCATCAAGCATGGTGAGTGGCTGGACATGACGATTATTCGGATAGGCGATCGGGTTTCCCTGGTCATCGATGAGAAAGGCGTAATCATTCTCGAATATATGTAAATCGTTGACGATATCCTGGACCTTATCGACCAGGATATCGACCGCAGCGACGCCCAACAGTCCGCCTTCGCTGTCGTAGAGGGGAACCGAAGCCGTCAGCACGTGATAATCGGTCAGCGGGCAGATATAGGGAGGCGTGAAGGACAGCTTTCCGTTCTTAACCGCCGCCTTGTACCAGGGACGTGGTCCGACCCGATAATTTTGCGGATAGTCAAATTCGATATTGCCGTATAACCGCTGGCTTTTCTCGACGGCGATATACACGTGTTTTATATCGGAATCCTGCTGTACGATACGATCAAAAGACGTGTGCATCTCGTGGTACGTGGCGTCGTGGGAGAGATCCTCGTCCCGCGAGGAAACTTTCTGCACAAAGGCGTGAATCTGCTCGTTCTGCGCCAGCATCCAGGCGTATTGTCCCTTGAGAAGCAGGAATGTTTCAAGCCGGGCTGTGGCTGAATCCGCCAGGGCCGCGGCCCGCTTCTCGCTTACATCCACGACCATTTTTTGAGCCCAGATATAATTCAGGGTGCTTATTCCTATTAAAAGAACAATAGACGTGGAAAGTATATATGCCAGCAGGCGGGCGAGAATACTGTTTTTCATGGCACCTCGGAATCCTTTCTCATAACGCGATAATCGTTAACTAATATGTATCGTTCTTTATGTCGTCACTATGTTCATCCGCGTTCCTGACATACCCGGTCAGGCCGAACTTCTTGATTTTACGGTACAACGTGGTACGGCCGATACCGAGAGCCGACGAAGCCTGGGATATATTTCCTTCGAAGCGGATCAACGCTTTTTGAATCAACTGCTTTTCCATCACTGCCATCGGGACAACATCGTTTCGGGCGTCGCTGTCATCATGATCCGGCCCCGATTGGTCCTTTTCCTGATGAAAATTCCTGATCTCGGATGGAAGCAATTCGGGGGTGAGCGTCTCGTTGGCAAGATTGACCGCTCGTTCGATAATGTTTTCGAGTTCACGGACATTGCCCGGCCAGGAATAATCGGCCAGATAATCGATGAACTGCTGGTCTGCTTTCAGGCCTGGTTTGTTCAAGCGCCGGCTGTAACGATCAATGAAATAGTCGGCAAGAATCGGAATATCATCCTTTCTTTCGCGAAGAGCCGGCACCTGCAACGTGATAACATTGAGCCTGTAATACAGATCGGCGCGAAACCGGTTTTCCGCGACTAACTGTTCCAGATCCTGATTGGAGGCACAGATAAGACGAATATCAATCGGAATGGACTTATTTCCGCCTATCGGTATCACCTGCCTTTCCTGAATGGCGCGCAACAGTTTCGGCTGTAGATCATAGGGCATATCGCCGATTTCATCCAGAAACAGCGTTCCGCCGTTCGCCTGAACAAACTTTCCCGCCACTCCCCCTTTTTTCGCGCCGGTAAAAGCTCCCTCGGCGTATCCGAATAATTCCGTTTCCATCAATTCCTTTGGTATGGCCGAGCAATTTATCGGCACGAAGGGCCCCCGGCACCGTGAACCGGCCCGGTGAATCGCCTGGACAACGAGTTCCTTGCCTGTTCCGCTTTCACCACTGACAAGTATATTGGACGGACTGTCCGCAATCCTCCGCGCCGTTTTCAACAGGCGGATCAAATCTTTATTTTTGCCGATAATATTGCTGAATTCATAGTGGCAGGGTGAAGTGAGGGCCGACACGTCCTTTGACCCCGCCGGTTCAAATGAAAAACTCCAGCCGAGCAATCGGGCGTTGAATAACTGCGGGCGAATGAACGCATTAACGATTGTGTCGCCACGGGATGTGTGAAGGGTTACGTTCCTCAATGCAGTTTCAACCATGAGTCGGGTGCAGTGATCATCGAGATAATCGTCGATGTGAGAACCAATCAGTTCTTCGCGCGGCATTCCCAGCATGATTTCAGCCAGTTTATTAATCTGGCAGATTGTTCCGTTTGCGTTCCAGACCATCGCGGCACTATTTTCATCGTAATCATTCAGAAAATTTTTGAGGAGAAAAACTTCATCCACCTTTTTTCTGGCTTCTATTATTTTTTTTGTGGCGAACACGGCGCTTTCGATGAATTTCTCCACAAGCCCGATGTCGACCCTGTTTCCGACGGAATCAAGAAACCCGACGCATCCGATAAGGCGGTTGTCGATGAGGACGGGAACACCAATGGTAACAGCGTCGCGCAGTTCAGATTTTTGATGTTTTTTACCTGTGATAACCGTTGTTTGGAGTTCGCGTATCGCCCGGCCTATCGCGTTGGTTCCCATGCTCTGTTCCAGCCAGCATTGATGACCGGGAACCGCGCGTAACAGTTTCTGCCCGTCTTCGGTAAAAACAATTCCGCCCTTTTCATCGCATACAAAAACAGTGCCTGAAAAAAAGACATTTAACCGTAAAATGTCCCGTAGTCCCTCAACGAGATACGACAGCTCAACCCGTTCAGTGGATTCATTATCAGGGTTCTTCGTGATATCGTCGTAATGGTTCTCGGGTGTTCGTGAGGCTTTTTCAATACTGTGCTTACTACGAGTCATTCAATCAACCTGAATCACAACCTGCCGCGTATGCCGCGCCAGGCGCCCTGAACTCTGCAAAGCGGCCACTGTTCAATTCCCGGTCACGCGGAGCGTCCGGAACCTTCAGCGGTGGAAACCGCCTCTCTGGGGATCCGACGGCACCGGGTCCTGTTGCCGGCTACAACAACCAAATGCTCAGGATTTTCTGACAGATTGAAGCTGTAGACGGCAGAGCCGTCGAAGCGGCCGCCATTTTTTCCGAACCACAATGAAACATGTTTCATTGTGAAACGTTCTTATGTTTTCCTTGCTCCGCATAACAGTTAGGTAAAAAAAGCGCAAGGACTGTTTCAATACGGCACATGATCCGTTGATCCCGAAATAACCCCTAATGCATTGATTATTTTCATTTTTTCGCTATGGCATGCATCTTGCCATTTCTCCAGTCAGCAAACTGCAGGTGTTTTTGAACAAGCAGGAACCGGGTGACGCGCAGTGCGCGGGTGGCCGGACAGGATACGGTCGACGGCGTATCCGGTTCAAGGCTGTTTTTACGGCGTCAACACAGAAGGGAGCAGGTATCGGCAGGAAACGTTTCGCGGCAGGAAACGGGAGGGACTCGACACCACGGCTTTTCCCGACGCCTGGTTCGCGATTCGGCTGTTCAAAATCATGACGAAAGGAAAGGGAGAACGATGAACAACAATTCCTCTAGTGGCATTACACCATTGGCATTACTGGCCATCGGTGGGTCGGTTTTCGCGATGCATTTCGGTGCATCATGCATGTTGTGGCCGGTAACGTGGGGTCAGCAGAGCGGGAACACCGTGCTGCTCGCCTATCTCGGGGTATTTATCTCGGGTATTCTTTTCCCGGCTATGGGCTACCTGGCGGTGGCCAGGGAAGGGTCCCTGTTCAAGCTCGCCTATTCAGTCGGTCCACGGTTCGCGCAGATTTTCGGCGGCCTGACAGTCCTGGTTCTCGGACCATTGTTTGTTATTCCAAGAATGAGCGCGGCCTCATGGGACGCTATCTGTCAGCTGCTGGGCGTGGAACATTCTCCTTTTATTCCCATGGCCATATTTACTATCGTTTATTACCTGGTCGCTTACTGGTTCCTCTTCAAGAAGGAAGAGATCATCGATAAAATTTCGAAATATTTGCTTCCCGTCCTGATTTTAACCGTTATCGCCGTGGTTGTTAAAAGTATGCTCCAGCCCCTGTCGAGCTGGGTGGAGCCTGCTTTCACCGAAAGTCCTTTTTATTACGGATTCATAAACGGTTATCAGACCATGGACCTGCCGGCGGCGCTCATGTTTGCCGGCATCGTCATCGCGACACTGACGCAGGGTAAAAAGGTCGCGGCAGGCAAGGTGAGCAAATACCTGGCCATGGCCGGAATAATCGGTTTTATCATTCTGGGCACGAGCCATTTCTTTCAGATGATCGTGGGGGCGAATACGGGGGATATGTTCAAAGATGTTTCCTACGCTCGTCTTTACGCGACCGTCATCATCAATTCCTGGGGCCAGGTTGGCGGCACCATTTTCAACATAGCCCTCATTTTCGCGGCCCTGACGACGGCGGTCGGCCTGGGTGGAGGCACGGCGTCCTATTTCGAGGAGGCCAGTCAGGGCAAGATCGGTTACAGGAACTGCGCCATCGTGACCCTGGCTGCCAGCTGCCTGGTAAGCATGATCGGTCTGACGCAGATCATCACGTTAACCGCACCGATCCTGGATATTATTTATCCACCCGCAATCGTTCTGGTTCTCTTTATTCTGCTGGCGCCTAACCTGAGGGGCGCGCGGACCGGAGGAACAATCGGTGCGTTTGCCTGGGGACTGTTTGACGGTCTCATCGGTTACGCAAATCTGATGGGTGGGGGCGTGACCCTGGAGCATGTAAAAGCTCTCTTCCCCCTCGGAGGAGCGGGTTTCGGCTGGATAACGCTGGCGGTTATCGGCGCCCTGATAGGTCATTTCTATTACAAAAAACGCAATGAAGCGGAGCCGGCGAATTAGTCGCCGGTATCACGAAATACGTGACGCCGTTTTCTTTTAAACTTCAGGACTTCAGGGAAGGCCGCCCGGTGAGACGGTCTTTCCTGAAGCGATTGAATGTTTCACGAGATGCCTGGGAGTCTTTCCCGTTATTCGGTGAAAGTTCACCCTGTCCTTCCGCCGACCGTGGAGATCGTGAAGATAAGGCGTCTCAATAACATCGGTACAGAGGGATGTCCCCTCGCCGGTACTGTAACAGGAGGAATGCACGATGAAAAAAGCAATGATCAGACTGAGAATGAGTGAACACGACGCGCACTACGCGGGCGGTCTTGTTAATGGTTCCCATATGCTTGATTTGATGGGTGACGTGGCGACCGAGTTGCTCATTTGGAGCGACGGAGATGAAGGATTGTTCAGGGCGTACGAAAACGCAGAGTTCCTGGCTCCGGTATATGCGGGTGACTTTATCGAGGCCGTGGGCTGGTTTACCAAGATGGGAAACACCTCTCGAACAATGGAATTTGAGGTCTGGAAGGTGGCACAGCCGGTCAAGGATGCCGAATATCCTTCCGCCTGCGACGTATTGAGCGAACCGGTTCTGGTTGCCAGGGCTACCGGGGTTTGTGTTGTTCCTAAAGAGTGCCAGCGAGGAGCGCAGATTTCTCACGAAGAACTGCTGTAGGAAATGTGACGGGAAGGATAAAGCGGACCTTCATCGGCGGATCGGGAAATGCGGCGGCGAACACGGAAGGGCGTGTGCCGGTGATACGCCGCTGAACTTCCCGATACCCGTCCCGCGGGATGCCTGCTCCTGCCGGTTTAAAAAGCTGCGTTGCTCCCGGAATTGTTTCGGGTGTTTGCGATGCCGACACCATGAGATCCTGAAAAGACGCAATGCATAGTGAGGAAAATAAATACTCGAGCCATCGACAAAAAGTGGTTTTAAAAACACATAGAGGGAGGAAAAGAATGACTAAAGGCGCTTTGGACGGCATAAAAGTGGTCGATATGACACACGTATATAACGGTCCCTTTTGCACGATGCATCTGGCGGATCACGGGGCGGACGTAATAAAAATCGAACCTCCCGGACGGGGAGAGCAGTCACGGTATTTTCCACCGCTGAAAAACGGCGAGAGCGGCTACTACGCTTTTCTGAACCGCAACAAAAAAGGCATGGAATTAAATCTGCGGTCTGAGAAAGGGAAAGAAATATTCGCTAAATTACTGGAAACAGCGGATGTGCTGGTAGAAAACTTCAGGCCCGGGACGCTTGAGAGACTGGGATTCGGCTGGGACGTTTTGAAGGAAAAATATCCTCGTCTCGTCTATGCCCAGGCAACTGGCTTCGGCACATACGGCCCACTGGCATCGAGACCGGCGTACGATATTATTGCTCAATCAATGGGAGGAATCGTCAGTATCACGGGATTTCCCGATGCACCTCCGACCAAGGTAGGTCCGTCTGTCGCGGATACTTTCACAGGGACCTACATGGCTTTAGGAATAATGATGGCATTACATAGTCGGAGCAAAACCGGAAAGGGCCAGCGAATCGAAGTGTCCATGCAGGATGCGATTTTTTCCACGCTGGAAAATGCTATCGTGACGTATACTATTGACGGCAAAGTTCCCGAAAGAGTCGGAAACGCTGATCCCGCCATCGCGCCGTTTGACATGTATACGTGTAGCGATGGATACTTTTTCCTGGGCGTTGGAACGGACGCGCTGTGGTCGCGGCTGTGTGACGTCATGGGTCAGCCGGGACTGGCAGAGGACCCCCGTTTTGCATCGAATAACGACCGGGTGAATAATTATATCCCTGAATTAAAAAGCATCATGGACGACTGGGCTGCTACAAAATCGGTGAAAGAACTGGAAAGCCTGCTTGAAGAAGCCGGGATTCCCGGGGCCCCGATTTTGAATGTTGATGACGTAGTAAATCATCCCCACACCGCTGCCCGTGAAATGATCGTGGAGGTAGAGCACCCGAAACTTGGGAATATAAAAATCCAGGGAGTGCCTATAAAACTTCACGGGACACCGGGAAGCGTCAGGACCGCCGCCCCGCTTCTCGGGGAACATAATGAAGAGATACTGAAGGATCTGGGTTATTCCGATGAGGACATGAAGGCATTTCGGGACGACGGAGCTTTCTGATTGTAACAGTTACAAGCGTCCGGAAAGCATAACGAGAACGAGGCCGTGTTTTCGCCGGTGAAAACTGCCGGTGAGACACGGCCGTTTTCGTTCCGCTCTGCTTCGCGCGGGGCTGAAAACTTCCCCGTGATGGCGCGGTGAAGATATCTGCCCGTGCCAGGAATGACAAAAGGCGGTATTATAAAAGATTTCGCAGTGTGTATGAATGGTGGAGGGCTTGCCGCCTTCCGGCAAATCCGTCTCATACGCGCTGAAACATAATAAATCATTTGATTACAGTGCTTTACGATGTCTCAATCCCCCATTCTCCGCGTCCCTTGCGGGAAATCGTTTTCTCCACATTTTCCCCAAACAGAGAACGGACGTGGGTTCGATTCCCGTTTGCACATCAAACGCGGTGATATCACAACCCGAGTCTGAAAGCCTCTATTCATCTTCTTCATCTTTCTCTTCCAGCTGCTTGATCACCCGGTCAAAGTCGCTCTCGAAAAAGCGGTCCTGCACAATGCGGTACTTTTCAAATTCATCCCCGGCATGGGTCTTAGCCAGCCTGGCAGTCACCTTGCCGCTGTCCTGCAGAATCTCACGGTCGTCAAATTCCAGAAACATATCCAACCGCCTGGCCCAGTCCTCCATGGTCATGGGGATTTTCCGCTTTGCGCGCTCCTCGGCCAGATCCAGATAGGCGTTGACGATACGTCCAAGTGATGCCAACTCATCCTTGGACAGATAGTTTTTGGCGAC
>LQBH01000034.1 GCA_002030015.1 delta proteobacterium MLS_D | reverse complement strand
ACCACCTGGGGGTGACGTGGGGCGGCTTTTCCAAGACCTACATTGCAACCGAGCCCAGCGTGCACTCCGGGGGGCTCAAGCTCAAAAGGGAGGCGCACTGCGTCTTTTTTCGCCCAACGCGCCATATGTTGTGGAAAGGGTGAAGTCTTTTCACTGTCGGTTCACACTCTGCCCCATGCGCGTCCGGACGCCCGAGATGATGGACGCCTTCTACCTGGGGTCCGGGAACGTTGAGGAGCAGTTTCGCCACCAGGCGGTCACCCGAGACTATGTATCCCGGTGCGGCGCACGGTACCTCAAACGCGACATGGAGCTGTCCCTGGCAAAAATCGACAAGTTGACGGCCGACGCTTCTGAACTCAAAAGATTCTGTAAACAGATCTCCCGGTTTAGGTATGTGGATGATAGTGCGCCACGACGGCGCAGGAAGGTAGCTGTTATGGTCGCCTGAGAATGTGCCTTGCTGCACAAGAGATGAGGGAAGGCCCCTCGGTGCCGACATGCAGGTGGAGGCTCCAAACCACCCTAAGCTGCTGTGGTCAAAAGCCACGGTAGTGAGCGTTAAGGAAAAGGCGGAGCAGGACTCCGTCAGGTGAGCGCCATGGAGACGAGCACCAGTGAATCGCTGATAAAGTGTCGAAAGCATAGGGACGCCATCAAAACCAGGGGGGAGTCATTAACCTGGGATAAGCCTGGAGGGAGTTTGCTGACTGGTCAGGCGGGGACCGACATGGAGGCGGCGTGAACTTGGCGCAGGCTCTTGTGTGAAACGTGGGAACCTACGCCGCCGATGACAAGGGAGAAATCCAAGTGGAAGACCCACAAGGATGAGAGTACCGATGCGGCGGATAGGGGCGGAACGGCCTGTAGTAGTGGTGAAGCTTCCGTAATGGGAGTGTAGCGAAGGGGCCGTGTCATCCAGTTTTGAAAGCTGGTCAACCACGCGGATATGTGTGAGAGGAGCCAATGGACGAGGCAAAGCCGTTTAAGATTTCCAAGCATGTGGTCTGGGACGCATACAAGCGAGTGAAAGCGAATAAAGAAGCCGCGGGGATTGATGACAAGTCGATTGCAGCTCTTGAGGAGGATTTGAAGAACAACCTCTACAAGAATTGGAACCGTATGTCATCGGGAAGTTACTTCCCTCCTCCTGTAAGAGTGGTAGAGATACCGAAAAAGACAGGGGGGAAAAGGATTCTCGCTGTTCCGACAGTAGCTGATCGAATTGCCCAGATAGTCGCCAAGATGGAATTGGAGCCCTTGGTGGAGCCGTACTTCTGCAGAGACTCATATGGTAACAGGCCTGGAAAGTCGGCTCTGGACGCAGTGGGTGTTACACGGAAGAGATGCTGACGCTACAACTGGCTTCTAGAGTTTGATATTAAGGCCTATTTGACAACACGGAAATACAAGAAGCTGAGTCGCCATCGAAGACGGGCGGAGCATTGGCTGAGGAGGATCGCACGACGTGAACCTCAGCTTTTCGCCCACTGGCAGATGGGGATTCTGCTGGTGGCTGGATGATGGGAGCGGTATGAGTCGAGAGGCTCACGTACTGTTCTACGAGGGACTGGGGGTGAGATTCCCCCGGGCTACTCACCGCTACTGATACTGGAAAAATGAAAAAGCAGATCAGCATTCATATCGGCGAATATCATGCCAGCAGAGACCCGGCCGTGATCCATACCGTCCTGGGATCCTGTGTGGCGGTCTGCCTTTTTGACCTGGAATGTCGCATCGGGGGGATGAACCACATCCTCCTGCCTGGAAAGGCGGATATGAAACACTATGACGAACCGGCTAGGTACGGGATCAATGCCATGGAATTGCTGATCAACCAGATCATCAATCTGGGAGGCACTCGCCGGCGGCTGGCTGCCAAAGTCTTCGGCGGGGGCAATGTGATCGCGACCATCTCCGGCAATAACGCCATGGGAGAAAAAAACGTCTCCTTCGCCCTTGAGTTTCTCCGAGTTGAAGGAATCTATGTCTTGAGCAAGGATGTGGGCGGGGCAGATACACGAAAGATCTTTTTCCACACGGACACGGGCGACGTATTCCTAAAGCGGATCCCGGCCGTGCATCAGATGCGCCTGGCGCAGGAAGAGGCGGTCAAATTGAAACGTACACAAAAAGCGGCCAGTAAGCCCGGGGAGGTGACGCTGTTTGAATAGGAAATTGTTTTTGAGGAGCATAGCAGCTTAAAACATGATTGTGTGTCAATAAAAAAATGAAAACAGTCGTGTTGTTCCAGCTTATCCCGCTTCGGACAGGCAATAGTTTTTTGCTGTTGAAAATCAACGATCCGGTTATTCCTGGCATGCGTGCCCGGCGGTTTCGGAATCAGCAGCTGACGAGGAGTAGCCCATAGCCAGGTGATAGTTCACACGATCATAAAGAAAAATGATCCGGTTGTTCAATTCCAGCGTGGCGTACAACTCGAGTGGCGACGGGGCTACTCTTCTCCTCATGGCGTAGGTCCAGATGGCCTTCCGGCTCAGGGCCGTCGCGGTAAGCATGACCGGCATGGAAATACCGCTTGTTTTGAGTTTTAGACCTGCGCTGAAAAAGAAGAAACTATCGAAGACGTCGCTGGTACCTCGAAGCAGTTTGCCCACTTCTCGAAGAGCCTCACGGTGAATATCCAGAAAAATCTCCCGATGCCGTTTGGTTTTGATAATACCCGTATTCATATCTTCCATCCAGAGCTTCGTTATTTCATCGCCGCGACGCTCGATGGACCGAACAAGAACGTTCGAGAGAAAAGCTTTTCCGACTTTCGGCCCGGGGTCCAGCAGTTCCGGAACTTCCGCGTCCGTAAACAAGTGGCCGAAAGAATCCATCATTGCCCAGGCGTCGCGGTAGATTTCCTCATACCGCCTGACCGCCTTCGTGTTCGATTTCCATGCCAGAGACGGAAGATCCTCGACCGGTGCGAACTTCACCTCGGACGCGTCGTCCCCCGGCGATAACCGTCCGCCTGTTTTCCGGACTTCATAGGTAATGACGGTAAGGCTTCCATAATAATCATCATGAATCGTGTCCACATCGATAAGGCGTAAAATGTCGGCTTCGAGACCGGTCTCCTCACGAAGCTCACGAAGAGCCGCATCTTCTATACTTTCACCGGTTTCGGCAAAGCCAATGGGCAGACACCATTCCCCCTGGTGAGGTTCCCGCCCGCGCTTTACCAGCAGTACTTCCCGCTTCCTATTGACAACAATGGCACTCACGACCGGCAATGGGTTATCATAAAACACGACATCGCAGTGGGGGCAATAGGGCCTCGTCTTGCCGTCCACGTGCCGCTCGACCAGTCGGCGTGAGCAATAGGTACAGAAAATGCGTTTCGATTTCACGGTTCACTCCGTTTCGCGTGTTTCACTCTGCCTTCGGATAACGGCATCTGAAAATACAATCATGTTTTGTTATTTCCAGAACAGCACCATGTTCCGCCCGTTCCCGCAGGCCGCTGAAGAAAACTTCCATCACATCCTGTAATCGATTGCGGTCTCTTTCAATTACTTCCTTGAACAGCAGGTTTCTCTTTTTTGAAAGATAATCGATGCAGTCATCTATTCTTTCCCGAGGAAAGATGAGCTTGTTGGGATAGGGGATAATTTCCACTGTTTTGAAGTGAGGCGCCAGCCGCCGTTCACCGTTTTCCATGGAAAATACCTGCAGAAGCCTGCTTATGGCAAGTTCGCCGGGAGGTTCTATTCCGGCTTGTTTCATGGCGCCCGGTATGAGCTGAATAATTTCATTCAGCGACCGCTCCGTGTGTGTGACGGCGATAAAAACGCCCCGCGGTTGAAGTATGCGAGCTATCTCTCTGATAAGATGGGGGAAAAAATACAGTGAATAACTCGCTATGACAAGATCGAACTTCCCGCTTTTCATTTCCCTGATACAATCGGCGTGCCCGGCGATAAAACAGCCCCGCCTCCCGGCCGATTCGACAATGGAAAGAAATGAAGAGCGGTTCCCGTCGTCGATGAGGTCAATACCGGTAATATGGGCGTTCATATGCAGGCAGGGGACGATTTTTTCCGTAAAAAAACCATAGGCGCATCCCAGATCGAGCGCTGATCTCACCCACCCGAGATCGATCCCCTGCAGCGCCACGTCCCGGACATCCCGATGATTCTCGGAATAGCGAAAAATGTGGTGCCTTGTATCGATATGATCGGCGACCGCCCTGTATGTTCCGGCAATATCGTCGGTAGAGTAGAGGTTTTTCTCAACCATTTCCCTTACCGCCTTTGCCCGCTAAAAATTATTATAGAATATTTTTTACAATATTTTCCTGTATTGTAACATTATCTTTGTTGCCGTGTTCGACATTCCGTGCCGGACATCGTCGCATCTTGATACATTCAACCTGAACGACTTCCGCCGATGTCCGGTAGAACACATTTTGACACACCGGCGGCGATCTGCTATTTTCTTTTCGCCGCGGCGGCGGCTGGGGAAAAAAATGAAAAAACTCGGTATCGCGGCGGGAACGATTTTCCTGAAAGAACCCCTGTTCGAGGACATGGAACGTAAAACAGTGGAAACGGTCTTCGGCACCGCCACCGTTTTTCTTGCCGGGAACGCGGTCTTTCTGCCGCGTCACGGAATCGACCGCAACCATTATATTCTGCCTCACCTGATCAATCATCGCGCGAACATGCAGGCCCTGAAAGAGCTGGACGTCGCCGCTGTTATCGGCGTTAATTCAACCGGGTCCCTTAAGCGCGACCTTGCACCCGGCACCATCGTCATTCCCCATGACTTCATCGCCCTGTCACCGATGCAGACGGTATTCCATGACCGTGACGCCCACGTGCCGCCGAATCTCGATGAAGCGTTGCGAAAGAAGTTGATCGCGGCGACCGTGCCCCGCCAGAGCGCCACGGTCCCGTCGGGTGTCTACTGGCAAACAACGGGACCCCGCTATGAAACCAGGGCTGAAATACAAATGATGGCGAATTACGCCGATATCGTGGGTATGACCATGGCAGGCGAAGCCGTTATCTGTTGCGAGATCGGCCTTCCCTATGCTGCATTGTGCTCGGTCGACAATTACGCGCACGGCGTGAGCAACAACGTGCTTTCCATTAAAGCCGTCCAGGAAGCGGCTCGTCAAAACGCCCGGCGTATCGCACCGATCATAAAGAACTTCCTGGCGTCATACTCCTGAAAGAAAAACGGTTCCGAAAGGACCCGGCGTTAGTTCGACTTGATCTTTTTCGAATGATTCTCTATTATTTTTCATAATGCACGTGATCCCGCCCGCGTGTCCACCAAACCGCAAAAAACGGGATTGATCCCCGCGCCGGGCAGCGGCGTTTAATCCGGGAGGATTATCGACATGGATCTAAAAAAAAGTGTTACCGGAGAAAACCTTCATAAGGCCCTGACACTCGAGCTGCACGCCCATTTCGGATATATCACCGCGGCCAGTGCCGCAAGAAACGCCGGTTACGACCTTGTGGCCGATATTTTTTACCAGACGGCGCTCAACGAACTGGAACACGCAACGCACGAGTTCAATTTTCTCGGCGGCGATAAAGACGTCATTCAAAATCTCGTAACAGCCATAGAGCACGAAAACGAGGCCACGGCATTTTACCGCGAATCATCGCTTCAGGCCGAAAAAGAGGGATTTCAGGATATCGCCGAATTCTTCACGCGAATAGGCATTGTCGAGGAAGGCCACAGCGCGAAATTCCGCGAAATTCTTCACGACCTGGAAAATAACATTCCCCTTAAAGGCCGTACAGTCAAACATTCGGCTCTTACCATGGCTGAACTTATGCTTCCGGCGCAGGCGAATCCCGCCGGGTTCGTCCACGGCGGTGAATTAATGAAAATGATGGACAACGCCGCCGGTGTCGCGGCGGCGCGCCACAGTCACACCAACGTGGTCACGGTCCTCGTGAATGATATTCATTTCATGCACCCTGTCATGGTCGGATCCCTGGTTCTCATCAATGCCCACATCACCTACGTGCGGCGATCATCCATGGAGGTCCGCGTCGAGGTGGAGACGGAGCACATATCGGAAGAAAAGAGAGTCAAGGCGTTGACGGCGTACTACACCATGGTTGCCGTTGACGAACAGGGCCGACCCGTGGAAGTCCCTCCCCTTACTGTCTACACGGAAGAAGAAATCCGGCTTTTCAAGGAAGGACAGGAACGATACGAAGCAAGGAAACGGCAGCAAAAGTAACGCGGTGCCGGGTTTGACGACATGGTTGATTCACCCGTATTAATCGTCGAGGACGATCTGAAAATCGCCCGGGTCATGAAAGTTTACCTGGAGGGCGCTGGCTTCCCCGTGCTGCGCTGCGAAAGGGTTTCAGAAGCGCTTCAGGCGGTTGAGCGGCAAATGCCGCTCCTGGTTCTGCTGGACTTGATGCTTCCCGATGGGAAAGGAGAGGATTTCATTGAAGCGTTAAAGACCATCGGCGACTTTCCCGTTATTATGGTAACGGCCAAGGCTTCAGAGGAGGAACGTGTCGCGGGATTTGCCGCCGGCGCCGACGATTATATCGTCAAGCCCTTCAGTCCTCGCGAGCTGGTATGGCGGGTAAAGGCGGTTCTGAAACGATGGCGGAAAGACGATCTCACCGAATCGACTCCCATGAGCTTCAACAACGGTGATCTCGTCATCGACGGGCGAACCTACCGGGTGACAAGACAGGGGGCCCCCCTGGACCTCACACCGACGGAATTCAAGGTTCTTTTCGCGCTTGCACGGTCGCCGGGCACCGTTTTTTCCAGGGACCAGCTGGTGGAACGGGCCCTTGGATACCAATATGAGGGGTATGACCGAACCGTGGACGCCCACATAAAAAATATCAGGCGCAAGATAGAACCCGACGCCAAACATCCCCTTTTTATTCTCACCGTTTACGGCGTGGGATACCGTTTTTCAGGCAATCCCGATGTTTAAAACGCTCCGCATAAAGATTCTCTTTCTTTTTCTACTGGTCTCGCTTATTTCCCTGGGCGCCGCCGTGGCTCTTCGTTTCTTGCTTGTCGCCGACTTCGAGCAATACCGGGAAGGCGAACTGCTCGATCGGGTCCAGTGGCTGACGGCATCCATCGAAGCAACATACGAGTATACGGACGAGTGGAACAAAAGAACTGTTTCACACGATGTTATTCGGGCGCTGATGCTGGGTCTTGACATAACCGTACTCGATTCGAAAAACAGGGTTGTCATGAACTCTGCAAAGGCGCTGGAACGGCTTTCTCCGGACACGCGTGAAAAGGTCAAAGGCGCGCTCGCATCTCAACGGCTCGGATCGGCGGGAAAAACGATGGCGTTTCCCCTGTTCGTGCATGGCACGGAGATAGGTTCTGTTGACGTAACATTCATGCAGCGGGAAAAGGACCTGGCCTTCATCAAGCGCGCCGACACACTCCTCGCGGTTGCCCTGACATTCACCGGCGTTGTGGTGATACTCGCAAGTTTCGGTCTCGCAAGAGGAATAACAGCCCCCATAAACCGACTGGCAGAGGCGGCACGGAGCATTGAAAAGGGTGAAACCGGTCGAAAAGTACCGGTCTCCGGAAGTGACGAGATCGCCGTTCTGTCCAATACATTCAACCGCATGTCTGATGCCTTGCGCCGCCAGGAGAGTCTCAGGAAGAAACTGATCTCTGATGTCGCCCACGAGTTGAGAACTCCCGTCGCCGCCGTCCGGGCGGAGCTGGAAGCCATGATCGACGGAGTCATGCCTGCTGAAAAAGAAACACTCGAATCGCTCCTGGAAGAAACGGGCCGATTGACTTCGCTTATTGAAGGCATCGAAGACATGGCTCACGCCGAAGCGGACGCCTTGTCACTGAAACCGGAATCCATTGACCTGCGGTCTTTTCTGCATGATGTCGCCGAGCGTTTTGGACCGCTGTTCGCAAAAGCGAATATCCGGCTGGACGTGGAGTGTCCCGATAAAACACCGATACGTGCCGATCCTGAAAAATTGAACAGGATTCTCGATAATATTCTCGGTAATTCACTGAACGCCTCCAAGGCGGACGGCCGGGTGATAATGCGGGGATCACGGGCCCCGGACCGTGGTGAAACCCTCCTGGAAATCGAAGACGACGGAAGCGGAATCGATCCCGCTGTTCTGCCCCATATTTTCGAGCGCTTTTACAGCACACGCCCCGGCGGTCTCGGCCTCGGCCTCTCCATTGTCAGGGAACTGGTAGAAGCACACGGAGGGAGACTCAGTGTTGACAGTGAACAGGGCCGGGGAACGATATTCACCGTTTCAATCCCCGATCTTCACACTGTTTCATAATGTCTTCATTTTCTCTTCATATACACGTGTTAGGATTCAATCAAATTCCAACACAGGGAGGAGAAAAAAATGGTAAGAAACATGATAACAGGAACGGTTGTTCTGGCCGTTGCAATGGTGTTGTTTCTGGTGGTCCAGCCCGCGGACGCGCGTCCGGGAAGAGGATCCGGCCCCGTCTGCAGCCCGGAGTTGACCAAGAACTACTGCAATTTAACGGATGAACAACTTCAACTGCGGAACGAGTTCCGTGAAAAAAAACTGGAGTTCAGAAACGAGATTCGAAAGGACACGCTGGATTGCAATAAATTAACCGAACTCAAAAAGGAAATCGATGACCTGAAAACATCGATGGGTCCGTTGGCACCTCCCGAAAAACAGCTCGGGAAACGAGGCGACCGGCGTAACTCTAAAAGGCGGTAAAAAACAGAACCGCTCAACAACAAACAGGGAGACCCGCCTTATACCGGCCATGTCCGGTGCAAGGCGGGTCACCGGCCGAACAATGAAAAAAACAGGCATTTGTCCTCTCGCGATCATCGCTCTGAGTATTTCGATCATTTTCTTTCCGCTTCAGGCGGTGTCCGCACAACCAATCGAAATGAAGCGACCCGCCCCCCCCCACGTGAGACCCTACGGTGATTACTGTCCCAAAGAACACGGTCGTTATGGGGCTACACGTGCCGTTGAATCAGAAGCCGAGGCTCTCGCCATTCTTTCGCAATATTACAGGGGCCGCGATGTGACCGTCGCCAAACTGGAAAAGCAACGAATGTTCTTCCGGGCTGAAATAATCAATTTCGAAGGTTCGCTCGTCGACGTGGTTATAATAGACAGGCGGACGGGAAGAATCCGTTCTATTTACTGATTTTGTTCTTTCGATATCAGTGACACCCACAGATAAAAAGCGGTGCACGCCATGACGCTGATTCGGAAAAAAGAAACACTGTTCAGAGTAAACGACATTGTTCTGACCCGTTAATCGATCACTCTCGACAACGATTTCGAAACCGCCCCGCTCGTGATACATCATCCGGGTGCAGCAGCCGTCGTTCCTTTCCTGGATGATAATACGATCGTTCTGATCCGCCAGTATCGCCATGCCGTCGGTAAATATCTATAGGGAAATTCCCGCTGGAACCATGAACAGCCGTGAAGATCCGTCGTCCTGTGGGCGGCGGGAGCTTACAGAAGAAACAGGCTACGAGGCGCGCGACTCGCAGCGGGTCGGCGTTGTCATTCCGGCGCCGGGGATGTCGGACGAACATATTTATATTTGTAAAGCCGACGGACTTGTCCGCTCCGAACAATGCCTGGATCATGACGGAATTATTCAAGTTCATGCCGTTCCCTTCTCTCGGGCCATGGCCATGATCAGAGAAGGAACCATTATTGATTCAAAATCCCTACGCGTGCTTCTGCTCCTAAATGACCGAAAAACATCTGTGTTTACCTGACCGGATATTTCTAAAAGCTTCCCTACTACGTATTTTGAATGATACTGTTACCGTAATAAATTGGTGTTGCACAGATGACAAAATGTGGTAGATTCGAATACACTCAGTTTTTGATGTTTTCTTCTCAGGGTGCCTGAAAAAGAAGATTCCAGTGACCGGACTCCCAGGAAGGCGCAATTCTCCTCTTTCAGGCACCCCTTTTTACTCTCGGAACGCAGTTCCACACTATCGCTTTTTCTCCCCGCATTGACATTCTTTATATCGTCATTATTATTATTTCTGTCTGTACACCATAAAATAGTTGAACATTCAACCGCGCCACAACCAGAAAGGATACGGGGACCGTACAGTTTGTCCGTCAGAAAATTAGCGATACATGTGGTAACAGTCTGAATTTTTCAAAGCTGCCAAAATGGCGCTGGCGGCGGTACGCAACGGAAATTGACGGGCATGCATAATCACGACCAGTCCGCCGGGATTTTGAAATAAATCGGATCATTCCCCGTAGAGAACAACAGTTTATGAGCGATATTGACTATTATCAGGTGCTCGGCGTTGATGACGGCGCTTCGGAACAGGAAATCAAGTCGGCTTTCCGCCGGCAGGCGTTGAAATATCACCCCGATCGCAACAACAGCAATCCTGAAGCGGTCGAGAAAATGAAAACGCTCAACGAAGCCTACGCCGTGCTTTCTGACAGGACCAGACGAGGCGAATACGACGCACTGCGTCGCCGATACGGGGATTCCGCAACCGGCCGGTTCCGACGGTCATATTCAGAACAGGATATTTTCAGCGGATCTGATATCGAGAGCATTTTCGAGGAACTGGCCCGCTCATTCGGTCTCCGCGGGTTTGATGAACTATTCGGGAACAGGCGGGATCGCCAATTCCGCACGTTCACCTTCGGCGGTGATTCCGGTTTTTCAGGAAAAGGATACGTGTTTACGGGCGCATTCGCAGGAGGGAAGCACCGTTCATCACCGTTCTCTTCGTTCACGACTCGTGAGACCATGAAGCTGGCCGGCCGTTTCTTTAAAAAATTGACCGGCGTGGAGCTTCCCATTTCAGGAAAAGATATACACGGCATCCTCCGCGTCGACAGCCGCCATACTCTCGAAGGAGGCGTCGCCACCTATTACGTTAAAAATCGGGGGAAAAAACTGGCCGTTAGAATTCCGCCCCGCGTTCGCGACGGGCAACAGATCAGACTTGCCGGCATGGGCGAGGCGGGAACCGGCGGGGCGCCGCCGGGCGATCTGTACCTGACGTTGCGCGTAAAAAAACCGCTTTTCGAGAAAGCGCGTTCCCTGCTCTCGTCTGTTATGAAATAGCGCCGGGCAGACAGCAAGGAGCCTGTGTCCCGGCCTTGCGAGAAAGCCGGAACACTATTGCACCAAGCTGTTTATCCTGCCGTTTAGTTGTTTAGAGGACTTTTACGTTCGCCGCCGCGGGGCCTTTGGGACCTTCCTCGATATCGAAGCTCACCCGCTGGTTCTCCGCAAGGGTTTTAAATCCTGAACCCTGAATAGCACTGAAATGCACGAACACATCGCCGCCTTCGTCCTTCTGAATAAATCCGAATCCCTTCTTTTCATTAAACCACTTTACGATACCTTCCGCCATTACTACACCCTCCTTACCTGAATTTAAAAAGCAGGTTTCCTCCCTGGTCGAAAAAAAACCACCTATGCCCGTCATGAGCATGGTGGCTTGACTTTCTACATCCAAACAGCGGAACCCAACTTTTTATCTCTGCTTCCTCTTGCCATCAGGCAATTAACCTGCCTTTATTAAGATGAAGATTAAAAGATAGAATTACGAATGTCAAATGATTTTTTCTTGAATTGTAATATTTTTTCTTCGTAATAACGCTGAAATCGGCTTTCGAGGAAAAAACAGTCCCTTTCCCGCCGTAACACCGGGAGTTGTTTTGTCTGGATATAACGACACCGTTCTGGTAACAATACCACCGTAATGAAAGAGTCCCCCCGCATACCGACGACGGACGAGTGCTTTCGCCTCATGGCGGAAACGGGTATGTTGACGCATATCGCCGCTCATTCCATACAGGTGTCTTTCACTGCGACCTGTCTTGCGGATCTTTTTACTTTTCGAGGAATACAGCTCAACCGCGATTTGATACGAACGGCGGCATTGCTTCACGATATTACTAAAACGAAAAGCCTCACGACCGGAGAAGACCACGCGGCCACGGGCGGCGAGCTGCTTGTTTCGCTCGGCTATGCAAAAGTCGGCCGTATCGTGGCTCAACACGTTCGGCTGAATGATCCCGGCGATCCATCGTCTCTTCCCAGGGAGGAGGAAATCGTCAACTATGCCGACAAGCGGGTTCTGCACGACCGTATCGAATCGCTTGATGCACGCCGCCGCTATATCCTGGAACGCTATGGAACCGAGCCGGCTCGACGTGACATGATTCACCAAATGTTCAAGGAATCTTTCGCCCTGGAAAAGCGGCTTTTCGGACTGCTCGGCTACGCGCCTTCGTCCCTGGCCTCTCTGGTCCCTTCAGTCAAAGGATCACGTGAATTTGAAGCATACCTGTCCTGCGCTAAAAATCTTCAGAACAGAACTACTGAAATTGAACAACTGTCGGTCACGGCGGGTGGTTACTCGTTGTGAGAATTTACATCACGGCGGCGCAAGGGATCGCGCGGCCGATCTTTTCAACCGGAAACCCCCTTGAAGAAATGAAGTGCGAAAATAATGGCGCTGTTTCATTACATTCATGATGGATCCCAGTTGTCCGCGGCGCTGACACAGGTCCATCCGTCCATCCTTGTTATAATAACCGTTGTGAGCATTGTTGTCCTGTGCAAGGGGGCTGACTGGATGGTCGACGGCGCAGTTTCGCTTGCCCGCAGAACCCGCATTCCTACGATAATTATCGGCGCCACCATCATATCGCTGGGTACGACCATGCCGGAGGCCTTTGTCTCAGTTCTTGCCGCCTGGATGGGTGACGGCGGGCTGGCCCTCGGCAACGGCGTCGGATCAATCATCGCCGACACGGGTTTGATTTTCGGGCTTACCTGCATTCTCGCAGCCACCCCGGCGGACCGTTTCATTCTCAACCGGACAGGCTGGATACAGGTCGGTGCGGCAACATTGCTCGTTGCTATAGCCCTTTGTGCTTGGTGTCGCACGCCCGACGATCCGATCCTTCACCGATGGGTGGGAATGCTGTTCATCCTGATGCTTGTCGGATATATGGCCGTTTCAGTGCGATGGGCGCTGATGCATAGCAACCTCGGCATCGTCGTCGCACCCGGCAAAACAGGCGAGGTCAAGTCCTTCGGCCTTCTGAAATCGTGGGTGATGATCATCGGCGGTCTTGCTCTTGTCATAGCAGGAGCAAGAATTCTTATTCCCTGCGCTACGGAAACCGCTTTCAGGATCGGCGTTCCGAACGACGTCATCGCAGCCACCATGGTGGCGCTGGGAACCTCCCTGCCCGAACTCATGACGGCCATTTCCGCGGTTCGCAAGGGCCACCCGGAACTGACCGTGGGAAACATCGTCGGGGCCGATGTTCTCAATTGCCTGTTCGTCATCGGGGCATCGGCGGCTGTGAGACCCCTGGCGATTCCGGACAATTTTTTTTACTTTCACTTTCCCGCCATGCTTCTTATTCTCTATTCCTTCCGCCTGTTCATTTTCATGAACCGTGACGGTTTCTTCCGCCGCTGGCAGGGAGCATGGCTCTTGTCGGTTTACCTCGTCTACGTGATCCTTCAGTACTCGTTCAATCTCGGTGGCGCCCACTGAAATCAACGGACGATCTCCGGCCTATAACGTCTAAAAAGGTCTCCGCCGACACCCAGGCGTTCCTCCCTGAGGGCCGCAGGAAGACATTCCAGTATGTCGACGGCTGTAATCCCGTCTTCTCCTGTCTCTTCCGCCGCAATATCCCCCGCGAGACCGTGCATAAAAACACCCTTGGCGACGGCGTCGTCAAAGGACAACCCCAGACCATACATGGCCGCAATGGTTCCCGTCAGGACATCACCGGAACCGGCCGTCGCCATCCCCGAATTGCCGCTCATGTTGACGCGAATTCTTCCGTCCGGGTAACCTACCAGTGAACGGGCGCCCTTCAGCACGATAACGGCATTGAGATCGACAGCCGTTTCCCGGAGGCAGGACACCCTGTCTTCCTCGATCGCGCGAACTGACCTGCCGGTTATTCGTGCCATTTCACCCGGATGGGGCGTGAGAACCGTCGGTGCCTTTCTTTTTCGCAGGACGGTAAGATCGTCGCACAGGGCCGTAATGCCGTCGCCGTCGACAAGAAGGGGCTTTTCGATTCGACGGGCCAGGTCCATAACAAGCCCCTGTGTTTCACCGTCACGCGAAAGACCCGGGCCAAGAACAACGAAATCAACGTCCCCGGATAAACCGGCCAGTGCATCCACATTCGATGCGGCAATACTGCCCGAAGGCGTCTCATCCTGCGGCACAAAGACGATTTCACTCCCCAGTTGTGCAAGCGTCGGAATCATCGAACGCGGCGCCGCGAGCCGGGCATACCCGCCGCCGGCCCGGAGAAAAGCCCCCGCTGAAAGCGACGGCGCACCGTAGTAAGATGCGGCGCCGGCGATGAAGAGTGCGTCTCCGAAATCACCCTTGTGACCGGCCGGATTACGAAGAGGAAGAGACGGCGGTTCATTCAGCTCGATCCCAATAGTGTCCTGCTCATAGTGTTCCCGGGGGAAAGAGATATGATTGACAAAAAGGCGCCCGCCCGTCTCGCATCCCGGGTGAAGAATATTCCCTATCTTCGGCAGGCCGAAGGTCACGGTGCAATCTCCCCTGACCGCCGTTCCCATAACCTG
>LQBH01000033.1 GCA_002030015.1 delta proteobacterium MLS_D | reverse complement strand
TATGATGTTTACAATAACCAGCCCATGTTCCGTTACAACTCCTATTTCGGCATCAACACGGTTCACTACCTCGACCTCCTGGAAATCACCGGGGGCAAACCGCTTCCCATGACCGCCGTTGTCGGTTCGGCGATTCTGACAAAAGCGGTCAAAAAAAGAGCAGGCCGACCGGAGGACAAGCGCGTCCTCACGCACTTCGCGGAACGACTGTTCAACAGACTCGATTCGCTCTCCTTTTTGTCCCGCGTCGAGGACAACGGGGTCCCCTCGATAACGCCGATCGTGCAGTGCCAGGCGGCCGACAGCGGCAGGCTCGCCTTCCACCCGGGCGCCTTCGGCGATGAGCTGAAAAAGCTGAAAGCGGGATCGACCGTGTCGGTTCTCTGCCTGTCCATGGAAATGGAAAGCGTGATGGTCCGTGGCGTGTTCGAGGGATTCGACCGCTACGCGGGCGTGACGCTGGGAGTCGTCTCCATAGAACGGGTATACAATTCAATGCCCAGCAACAACGGGTGGATCTATCCCGTTACACCGCTGGAACCGGTGGTTCACTTTTAGGCTTTTGCGGCCGTCTGAGCGGCAGGAGGAGCAAGCACCATGACAAAAGCTCGGGAAAGGTACGAAAAGTTTTTCTACACGCGCCGGGAATTTCTTAAAACCACGGGAAACGTTGCCGTTACGGCGGGAATCGCCGGTGCTGGACTGAACCTTCTCGCCTCTTCCGGCGCTTTCGCCGGAAACGGAATCAGGAGAGGCGCTCCTCTTGTCATGCCGGCAGCAGGCGGTACCGGACAGCCGTCAGACATGCCAAATATTATTTTTATTCTCAGCGACGACCACCGCTGGGATCATTTCAGCTGCATGGGGCACCCGTTCCTGGAGACGCCGAACCTGGACAGGATCGCCGAAGAAGGCGTGATGTTCGAAAACACCTTCGTCACCACCTCGCTCTGCAGTCCGTCGAGAGCCAGTTTTCTCACGGGGCAGTACGCCCACCGCCACGGCGTGGTCACCAACCACACACCCTGGAACAATGACAACGCGACGTTCATGGAATACCTGAAAACCGTCGGCTACGACACGGCGTTCATCGGCAAGTGGCACATGCCGGGGAAGGACCTTCCCCGGCTTCGGGGACTCGACCGCTTTATAACCTTTACAAAGGAGGGCGGCCAGGGCGTGTATTATGACTGCCCGCTTATTATCGACGGCGTCGAAACGCCGCGCCCCGGCAAATACATAACCGAAGATCTGACCGACTTCGCCCTGGAATTCGTGAGGCGGCCCAGGACCAATCCGTTCTGTCTCTACCTGTCCCACAAGGCGGTTCACTTCGGGTTCAGGCCGCCCGAACATCTTCGAGGAACCTACAAGGGAATCGACCTGCAGCTTCCCCCGGAATCGAACACCTTCAACACCTACACAAGAAACCACATGTTCGTCGGTGCGCCCATTCCCATGAACACGCTATACCGGGGCTACTGCGAAACCATTCTTTCCGTGGACGAACAGACGGGCAGGCTTATCGCCGCGCTGGAAGACATAAACGAGCTGGACAACACCATCATCATTTACGCGGGCGACAACGGCCACTCCTGGGGCGAACGGGGCCTCTACGACAAGCGCCTCGCCTTCGAAGAGTCCATACGCATTCCTTTCTTTGTCCGGTATCCAGGCGGTATCAGCCGACCGGGACGCAGGGTGCGGGACATGGCGCTTAATATCGATCTTGCTCCCACACTGCTCGACATGCTGGGAATTCCCCTGCCGGATGAAATGCAGGGCGTGAGTCTCGCGCCGGCGTTTCAGGATCCCGACGCTTCGTTGCGGTCCAGCTTTCTTTACGAACATTTCCCGGTTTATCCCATTCCCATTCCGGGAATGACGGCGGTGCGCACCGACGATTATAAGTACATCACGTACCACAATAATGTTCGCCCCGAGGAGCTGTACGACCTGCGGAACGATCCGGGGGAAAAACAGAACATCGTCAACAGGCCCGATGTAAGAGGAATCCGCTCGGAACTCGAGGCGGAGCTTGAACAATTGAAAAGAACAACCGGTTACCGCTATTTCACCCGGGGGTGAGCCCCGGCAATCCTGTCTCATTCAAGCGAGGGAGACAATGAAAAAACGAAATATTTTCATACGGATGGTCCTCCCGGCCGTCATCACGCTGGGAGTCATGGTTGTTTTCAGTAACATATACAACCTCTCCGGAACATTACGGCCCGGAGGTCTTCAGACAGTCGTTGTTCTCGTTTCGGCGTTTCTCATGTTCGCCAGCATCTGGCTGGGACCGCTTTTCGTTAACACCTTCGCGTTCTTCAACGGGGCGTCGGGACCAGAACGACTGGCGGCAAGCTTTGTCGCCCCGGCTGCATGGATAGCGAAAACCTATACTTACTTCCTTGGCATCTATTCCTTCGGTGAACTGGTGTTGCTGATCCTCCACCCGCTCATTCTGGGCAACATAGGCGTCAACCTGCTCTGCGTGGGCATCTCGGAGTTGTTCTGCCGCCGAAAAATGCGGTCGCGTGGCGAACCGGTCCCGCTCTTCGCCGCGCCCAACACGCTCGCTCTCGTGGCAGGTCTGCTCATAACCTTCGCCGGTCTGTGGAACGGCGGGCACACGTATTATTATTATTTCATGGACGTCTACACCTGGCTGTTCACGTAAAAACGAAGGAAGATATCTTCAGGAACCGGAGCACAGAAGCGGTGTGACGGGATTTTTTGTCTACCCCGCGTATGATTCAAATAAAAACGGGGAAACACCCTGTAGCGAGATCTTTGAATAATGCCCCTTCCCGTAAGGGTGAATCCAGATAATACATGATAACACTGACTACCGGCCTGCGTCGGTATGGCGGCATTATTGATTTCGTAAGGTTCTTCAAAGATCCTGCAGCATCCTTTCATTATACCGGTATTGACAGAAGAGCGCTCCTGTCCTAATAACCCCTGTTAGATTTCATATCGCCGATACCCGTGTACCTCCTCCGATACCGCGCAACGTAATGAAACGGAAATCACCGGTCGCCGTATCCGGTGCTCTCTGTTATAAAATACGGCTTCACGTCATACGAACCACCGGGGAACACTTACCGGCAACATCGAAGGGGAAATCCCATCCCCGCGAGGAGTCTATGTGATGAATGAAAGACCATGGCATCGTCATTACGATTACAATGTTCCCACCACCATCAGGTACCCGCGGATATCGATACCGGAACTTCTCCAGATCCCCGCGAATGTCGCCCCCGACAAAACCGCCGTTCTTTACGAAGATGAAGCGATATCTTTTCACGGGTTGCGGGAACTTGTTTTCACCATGGCCGGGGCACTCGCGGGCCTCGGCGTTAAAAAAGGCGACCGCGTGGGAATCCAGCTGCCCAACTGTCCTCCTTATCTCGTCGCTTACTGGGCGGTGCTTTCACTGGGCGCCATAGTTGTGAACATCAATCCCGCCTACACGCGGGACGAGCTTTCAACCATACTGTCCGTGACGGAACCATCCGCGATGATAGCGCTCGAAGAAGCCGCGCCCGTCATGAAAGATCTGTCGAGCACATGCCCCACGGGAAAAATTATCCTCGCAAACCCCCACGACGTAACAACCACAACACAGCCGACGGGTGAAAAGAATCTCGAAGCGCCCTGGTACTCGTTTTTCGAACTGTTGCGAAACGGTGACGCGGGCGCCCGGCCCCGCGTAGCCGTCAACCCGGAGGATCCCGCTCTTATCCAGTTCACCGGCGGAACAACGGGCACCCCCAAGGGGGCCGTTCTCACTCACTCCAACCTGATCGCCGCCGTATTTCAGGTATCACCACGCATGTACCCGATATTACAATATATTAATCCTGAAAGACGGACGTCGCTCGTCATTATTCCCCTGTATCACGTCTACGGCAACCTCATAGCAAACTGGTCGGTTTTCAACTGTTCGACCCTGGTGCTGGTTCCCCGGTTCAACGCGGATGAGGTGATCGATCTTTTGAAACGCGTTGACGAGATCACGTATTTTCCCGCCGTTCCCACCATGTTGACGGCTCTCATAAATTCTTCACGGATCGATGAGCTGGACCTCGGTCGAAAAATCCATGTCATCAACTCGGGAGCGGCCCCCTGCCCCGTCGATCTTATGGAACGGCTCCGTGATAAGAATGTTTTCATAACGGAAGCCTGGGGCATGACGGAAACGGCCGGGCTGGGAATGGCGAACCCCATCCTGGGCGTCAAGAAACCGGGCAGCATCGGTATCCCGGTACCCGACAACGACGTGAAGCTGGTGGATCCTGAGGACGGCGTCACGGAAGTCCCCAGGGGACAGCCCGGAGAAATCCTCATCAAGGGGCCCTCGGTCATGAAGGAGTACTGGAACAACCCGGCGGAAACAGCGAACCAGCTCGCGGACGGATGGCTTCACACCGGCGATATAGCAATCCAGGACGAGGATGATTTCTTTTTCATCGTGGACCGGAAGAAAGACATGATCATCGCGGGAGGGTTCAACATTTATCCCCGCGAAGTGGACGAGGTGCTGTACCGCCATCCGGACATCCAGGACGCCGCGACTGTGGGTGTTCCCGACGGATACCGGGGCGAAACGGTGAAGGCCTTCGTGGTTCTCAGGGAGGGAACCACGACAACGGCCGAGAATATTATCGCATTCTGCAGGGAAAAGCTGGCGCCCTACAAGGTGCCGCGATCGGTGGAATTCAGAAAATCACTGCCCCAGTCGACGGCGGGGAAGATTCTTCGCAGAGTATTGCGGGATGAAGAAATCGCACGGCAGATTGAGGAAAATAAACGATGAACATTGCAGAGTCGGTTCTGGGAAAATTGTCAGCGGGTGAACATGTAAGCTATATTTTCGAGGGTCAGGAAATCACGAATTTCCAGATGGACCGCATCGTGAGGAAATTGCGCAGTTCCCTCGCGAACCTTGGAATCAAAAAAGGCGATCGCGTCATCATGCAGATGCAGAACCGCCCGGAAGTCTTTCAGGCTTTCCAGGCGATCTGGCGGACGGGCGCCATCGTCGTTCCCATTAATTACATGGTGGGACAGGAAGAAATTAATTTTATTTATCGTGACAGCGGTGCCCGCGCGGTGATCACGTCGCCCGAGTACCTCGACAACGTGAGAGAAGCTCAGGCCGGGTCGAACACCATCGAGAACATTATCGTCGTTTCCGATTCGGAACCGGAAGGAACCCACAATTTCAAGAAACTCGTCGACGACGGTTCCGAAGAATCGGAAATTACCGAAACTGCCGATGACGACGTGGCAACCATAATTTATACCTCCGGCACGACGGGCACGCCCAAGGGTGTCATGCACACCCACGCGGGGCTTGCCTATTCGGCGAGAATGCAGCAGGAAACAACCAACCTGCCGCCGGATCTTGTGTCCCTAGCCATGCTGCCGCTGTGTCATGCCTTCGGCGTGGCCATGATGACCGGGTCGTTTCTGCGCCTCCGCGGCAAAGTGATAATCATGAGAAGATTCAACGTGGAAGAGCTCTTCGCCACTATCGAGAAATACAAGGTCCAGAGCGTCCCCATCGTTCCCACGATGGTGGTATACATGCTTCAGTTCCCTGATGCCGACAAGTACAACATCAGTTCCGTCAGGTACTGGCCCTGCGGTTCAGCGCCCCTGTCGGTGGCTACCTGGAAACAGTTCAAGGAAAAATTCGGCAAGGAGCTTCACGAAGGCTGGGGTTTGACCGAGGGCGGAGCGAACAACACCACCAGCGCGGGGCTGCCGGTCGTCAAGCCCGGGTCCATCGGCAAACCCATGAAGGGCATGGAAATGAAAATATTCGACGATGATGACCGGGAAGTACCGCAGGGAAAAGAAGGAGAAATCGTTCTCCGGGGGCCCATGGTGATGAAGGGATACTGGAACATGCCCAAGGCGACGGCGGACGTAATACGCGATGGGTGGCTCCACACCGGCGACGTGGGCTATGTCGATGAAGACGGGTATTTCTACATCACCGACCGCAAGAAAGATCTCATCATCAAGGGGGGCGAGAACATTTCGCCCCGGGTCGTCGAGGAGGTCCTGTACGCCCACCCGGCTGTGTCCGAGGCGGCGGTGATCGGCGTGAAGGACGAGGTGTACGGTGAAAATATCAAGGCCTTCGTCACGCTGAAACCGGGACGGAATGCGACACCCGGCGAAATAATCGAATACTGCGGGGAAAAACTCAAACGATTCTATATTCCCGGGGAAGTGATAATCCTCGAGGCCATGCCGAAGTCCCTGGTAGGAAAAATCCTCAAAAAAGAACTGCGGCACATGTAACGATTCTCCATAACGGGTCACGGTTTGCCGACGCCGGGTCCCCGACCCGTGTCGCCGGACTGGAATCTTCTGCTTTTGACAGACTCCACCGCCTTGTGTATATATCGCCCCTCCAGATGCTTCGGATTCGAGAAATTTCCGCCGGGCATCGACAAAGCAGGCAACCAGTGAAAAGCACAGCAGCCGTTTTTCTCATTTATAAAAAACCGTCGTCGTCGATACACAAAAAAATCGAGAAGGAGACCTAAAACACCATGAACATTGTCGTTGCTTATAGAAAATCACATCTTCACACGAAGCTTCTTGAAGAGGCGATAAAACAGGCCCGCACCTCGGAAGGCACAATTCATCTGATAACCTCGCTGCCCGGCGGACCGCGCCAGAGCGTCGAGGAACTTGATGAATCTCAGAACGCCCTGGATGAAGCCGTTCAGATCGTGGAAAAGGAAAACATCCCCTGCGAAGCCCATCTTCTTGTCCGGGGTCAGTCATCGGGAGAAGATATCGTGCAGTTCGCGCAGGAACATGACGCCGGACTGATAATCATCGGCGTTGAGAAGAAATCCAAGGTCGGAAAATTCATTATGGGATCCACGGCTCAGCACGTTGTGTTACAGGCCGATTGCCCCGTTTTTACGGTCAAGTAGCGGGGAAAAAGCCGCCGCCGGGACGAGAAAATAATAATTATGTGCCGAACAGGGTCGTTGTCTCAGCATGACACCCGTTCGGCACATTTACAGAAAGCCGGTCGGTGAAACCGGTCTCAGAATCGCCAGTTCACAATGACCATCCCCGGGGCCAGTGCTTCCGGAAGGCCGGTAAACCATTCATTCTCGGGAATGATATTGATAAGTCCGATCTGAACCGCGCTTGTCGCCCGCTCCGCATAGTTGACAAAGCCGAGCTGAAGACCGGTTAAATGCCCCGCGTAGTTCACAAGACCGGTCTGAAGTCCCTTCGTTGACCCTTCCGTGTAGTTGACGATACCGGATTGCCATCCCATGAAGTTGAATTTCGTGTAATTGACCGGCGCCCATTGCACGCCTTTGTAACTGTCCGCGTAGTTGATTAAAAAGCCCCAGCTCAGGCCGGTGCTGTCGCCGGTAGAACCGTTAACAAACCCCAGGGCAAGGGCCGACTGTGGATTTTCACCCCAGATGTTGAGGGTAACCCCTTCAATACGGGTACTCTTATCGTGAACGGCGACATCCGGCGTAAGGCTCAATTGAAACGGTTCTGATTCAGCCATCGCCATTCCGGTAAATGCCATAACGGCAACAACACATACAAAGAAAAATAATTTTTTCATGACGGACTCCTTTGTGTTTGAGTTACGAGTCAAAGCCTCAAAAATGCTGGTTATATACTAGTCTTTGTGGACACCTTTTTCAATCGATGATCGGCAAATCCTCTTCGAATAAATATCTTCTTACATAACAAGCTTGTCAATGCGGATAAACAGTAATGTGACCAGTTTGTGAAGCATTTCACCGCTGCCCCAGAACTATGAACCACGGTGGAAGAAAAACGGCATCATGAAATCTGCTGTCTGCCGTCAGACATTCAGCATTGCTTTTTTAAAGGTGTGACCCGCTGAGGCTGCAAAAACAGGGCCTTACATCATAAAATAATAAAATGACGTAAGGCCCTGTTTTTACTGGTACGCCCAGAAGGATTCGAACCTTCGACCTTCGGATTCGTAGTCCGACGCTCTATCCAGCTGAGCCATGGGCGCGTTTGCTATTTCTATGGCGGAGAGAGGGGGATTCGAACCCCCGGTACACCTTTTGGGGCGTACAATCGCTTAGCAGGCGATCGCTTTCAGCCACTCAGCCATCTCTCCGGCTTCGTCGCGTCATATATATTCTGGGGGAGCAGGATTCAAATTAAGAACATAACTAACTAATATCAAAAAGAATAATCAAACGCTACTTTCTTCGATACCCCCAAAACAAAAAATCACTGCGACTTTTTCGGTGCGGAAGTTATCATCACCCCTGGCAAGATGCAAGCGCATATTTAGAGAATTAGCCGAAACAAAAAAACACGTTGCAGCCACCATCAGAGAAAACCGGCCCTTCGGGCTTTGCCGGATTCCGGATATTACGTCTTGAAATAAATAAATGCAGTCCGCTGCAGTAACGCACTGCGTCAAACTATAATTCATGACCGAAGAGCAAAAAAAAGATGACAATTTCAGCTCTGTCTGGTACGGTGCACCAAGTTCACGTACTTCAATCATGTGCTTTAGATCATCCAGATTGGAATCTACACCATGAGCGGGAGCGTTCCTTCAGATTTTCCAGAAAGCCATTTATCGGCAATGGTTGCCGTAAGCAGTCTTTCAAATAATCTCACATCCTTATTGATCTATACTCATATTCCGAACCGCGGTCCATCCGGTGTTTACAGTCCGATCGAAGGGCTATTATAAGGGGGCTTATGAGGATCTGGTAAAACCCCTGAATAAATTATAAATAATGCCGTGGCCTATTATAACTCTCATTATCGAGGTTCACGGCGTGTATTCATTGGCGTCTTATGTGGACAGAAGAATGCAATGGCGGGTTTTATGCGGATCAGTTGGGCGGAGAAGAACTCTAATCAATGAAAGAGGTTGTGATTTTTAAAGGATATCTTCAATTGATATCCTGTAAAATACTGTGTGACTTGCATAATGTTGTTTGGATTACTTTAAATCTTGTGTTTATGCCCATTCTGGGATTTTTAATTTTTATTAATCCTATTATAAAAAGGAGATTAGAAAATGAAGAATTTGGTTAAATTGATTGTAGTTTCGTGCGCGCTTTTATCTTTGGTTGCTTGTGCGACTATCATGGGTGATAAAACTCAACTTATGTCAATAAACAGTACACCAAGTGACGCGGTAGTAAAAATTAAAGATGAAAAAGGGATGGAAATATTTACAGGGAAAACACCAACTAATGTAACTCTGCAGAAGGCAGACGGTAGCTATTGGGGTGGGAAAGATTATATAGTTACTATATCGAAGGATGGATACGAAACGCAAGTAATACCAGTGGTATCAAGTCCCAACGGTTGGTATATTGCAGGTAATTTGGTTTTCGGTGGTTTAATAGGATGGTTTATCGTTGATCCATTAACGGGTGCTATGTATAATTTGAGCCCAGAGCAAATAAATGCCTCTTTGTCTACAAAAGTTTCTCATAACAATACGTCAATAGATGGGAACATCTCGATTTTATTGTTAGAAGATGTTCCTCTTCAACTTCGGGATAAAATGACCCGTATTAATTAAAGGTGCCCAACCAAGTGCTGTACATTGATCACTGCCAGGTTACGGGCTTATCGCATGCGCTCCCTGTGCGGTGTTTCTTTTGCTTATTATAATGCCAGGAATTCCCTTGCAGCAAGCGATCCAGCCCGTTCACTCCGACCGCAAGCGGTCGGAGTGAACGGGTCCGCATCTGCCGTCGCGTGTATCCGCCTGCGGCTGGCAAACACACGGCTAAGCGTTCGGCCCTCCGAAAATAAATTGTCGTCGGACCGCCGCTTAGCTACGGTTCCGTTCTACCAATTGATAAAGTTTACACCCGGAATTGATGAATGGATTCAGTCAACATCTTCACAAGCTACAAGCAGGAGGAGAATCATTTCACAAATGGGTTGGTCTCTATCTTGCGCCTTTCCAAGCTTGCTGACCCTGAGCTTGTTCCCTCATTCCTGCGTACGCATGTCGGGATTGTCCCCCACCGCCCATTGAACACTTTTCGTGTCCTGCAAGGTATTAAGGGCACCGCAGACGGTGAGTTGTGCGGAGAAGATTGTTGCATCCAATTCGAGACCAAAATCGTGTCAGCTAAACTTGATTCCGCGCAAATCGGCCGCCACCTGGACCAGCTTCGTCGATGCGATCAGACGTTGAAGCGGCTAGTCCTCTTGACCCCAGACGATCCCAAGAGCAAATACATCGAGGATTTTGTCTCGATCGATCCGCAACTAATTGTACATGCCGGATGGCGTCCGGTGTACGAATTTCTTGAGAATACCGTCATTAACCGATCGCCGAGCGTCTTTGGCAACCTTGTAAGCCAGTTTCTTGAACGGATTCACGACACAGTGTTTTCACAAGATCAGGCAGGAATTATACAGAAGATCGATTTTGGTGACCGATCCGAAGTTTACGAGGATGCGTATCTCGCCGAGATGAAAGCTGGGCAATGGACTGAGTGGAACACGCCCCGGGAGTACAAAAGTCTTGATGGCACCGGCCGAAAGCTCATGCTCTATGATCACATTCGAAAAGCGATTACTGTGGAGGTAGAGATCGCCCGTGTTGAGCGGACTGAGCGGGAGCCACGATATCCGTGGACCAATGTCTTTGCCTCAGGAACCTTACACGTACTTGAGGAACCAATACCAGTGGTTCATATTCGGAGTATTGCCGGATTCGAGAATTTCGGCGTTCATAGAAAGGATCGATGTGCTTATCGAAATATCACGCACGAGCAGTATCGAGAATTGACGAAGTGATTGTCACTGAATTTCCGCAGAATCGGGTAGCCGGGGATAGTTAACCCCCAGCCCCCACACCACCCAGCATGCGGGTCCGCACCGGGCAATTCGCAGAGATTACCGGGCCGTAGCTGGATGATATTGAAGGCATGATTATCAAACACCATATTCCATCTTTCTTTTGGTTATCATTGATTCTGAGGGCGCAAAGGCAAGGCTTTGTAAGTGTATGTCTCAAATTAATCGCATGCAGGCAAGAAAACCCATTTTTTGTGGACTGCTTCCTAAAAGCCGCAAATTTGTATTCATGTTAATTGTTCGTGCTTTCTATTGGAAAGAATTGGTCATCAGTCATTTGTGAATCATGACCATATAGTATAAATTCCCCTTATTCCCTTGACTTAATATGACATTGTTTCTATATTTATTTAAGTAAAAAGTGATCTTAGTAAATGGTTATGGTTATGGTCATTATCTTATGATAAAAATAATATAATAAGTCCTAAAGTACCTACTAAAGGGGAGCTTTCGTGTCAGATATTCCATTGGCCTCAAGACTTGAGGGTTTAACAATAGAAAATTGGAAAGTGGTAAAAAAACGGATTAAAACTATAGATGACCAGAGTGGTGCCTTTTCAAGCGGCTATGAAGTACAAAATATAAAAGATGGACGTTTCGGATTCATGAAAGCCATGAATTACGATTACGCATTTAAAGTATTAAAGCCAGGTAAAACTTCAACCGATTTTATGCAAGAATTAACCGAAAATTATAATTATGAAAAGGAACTACTAGAACTTTGTAAAGAGAAACGGATGTCTCGAATAGTAACTGCAATTGGGCATGGTGAATATAGGCCACCTAGTGAAATAATTCCAGTGCCCTATTTGATATTTGAAATAGCGGATGGTAACCTTCAGAAGGTTAAATCTAAAAAAGATTTAACCTTAGCATGGAAACTAGGAGTGATACATGGTTTTCTCGTTGGGTTGTCCCAACTTCATAGACAGAGGATAGTTCATCAGGATGTTAAACCATCGAATGTTCTAATTTTTGGACATAATGTATCTAAACTCTCTGACCTTGGAAATGCAACAAGGTATGATAAAAAGTCTCCTATGTGGCATCGAGATTGTCATTGTGGCGATTTAAGCTATGCCCCAATAGAACTTTTATATAGTTATTACAGCCCGAATTGGGATACCAGAAGACTTGGTGCAGACCTGTTTATGGCTGGTGGAATAATTACATATTTAATTACTGATTCAGACTTTCTATCTCTGCTATCTTCAAATTTACCGGACATATATAAACCTCATTCTTTTGGAGGCACTTTTGAGGACGTTAAACCACATATAATGCAGGCTTATTATAAAACAATTGATGAGATAAAAGAAAGAATAGATATCTCTATTAGGAAGGAACTCATTGAGATAATATCTCAATTAACTCATCCAATACCTGAGGAGAGAGGCCTTCCTATAGGTAAGGGATTTTATACGAGCTTGCCTCAATATTCTCTCAATCGCTATATATCGATTATTGATCGTCTGTCTAAAAAATATGAAATGACAAAAACATGAATAATCTTCAGGAAGATTCAAGAAAACATGTCATTCCAAAGTGGCTTGAATATCGTAAAGCAGTAGGAACAAGAGAGCTAGTTGTTCCGAGGAAAATTCATTTTGAAATAAACGCCGCAACGAAAGAAAGCATTAAAACCGACATAGAAGAGTTTAAGGAAAATCCAACATCAGAAATGGCTTGTCGTCTGATGGGTGCTGGCATAATTATCGGCGATAATCAACTTTCACATAATATGGCAGCTTTTATAGCAGATAGAGGTGGTGTCGATACATTATCAATAAAACTCGCAGATAAAATATTAAATGTAGCCCATAATGCCGAGCCTGTATCAGAAGTAGATGTTCGTATTTCAAAATTACGAAAATGGTTGTTAGAATATCATAGAAGTGCAATTGGATGGATTGAACTATCGAGGGCATTCACAATTAAAGGACAAAAGGAAAAGGCAAAAAGAGCTGCCATGATAGCACTCCAATTAGCGCCACATGATCGCTATATAGTGAGATGTGGAGTAAGATTATTTCTTCATTTAAATGATTTTGATCGGGCTTTTTATTATGTAAATAAGGCGTCGAAAGATCACTTTGACCCTTGGATTAAGGCAACAGAGATAAATGTTGCTATCATATCAGAACGAAAACTACCAGATATGAAAAAATTTTTGCCGCGAAATATTTCACATAATGAATTATTTGATTTTTCAGAACTTTTCGAAAGTTCAGGTTCTTTGGAGCTTGATGCGGGCAATGATAAAAAAGCAAGGAAACAGTTCCGGCTTGCTTGGGAAAATCCAAGCGATAATGTTATCACCCATGCAGAATGGGTTCTTAGAAATAGACTGCCGGGAATGAGGGAATCAACAGTTTTGAAGTTCGATCGAAGTCTTGAAGCAACAACATGGATAAAATATTATGAATTGAAAATAGATGAGGCAATGTCTACTGCTCGGGAATGGGAATTAGAAGAGCCATACTCAACTTATCCATTTAATGTTGGATCATGCATTGCCAGTAATGCCGGTCGCCCAGAGTTGGGAGTGGACATAGCTAAAAGAGGCTTACTAATAAATCCTGATGATGTGGGTCTCTATAATAATTTGTGCTACGCATTACTGAGGGCTGGTGATGTGCCAGGAGCGAGTAAACATATTAGTAGGCTTAAAATCAAGGACGGAACTGATCGAGATATTTTTCATCAGGCAACACTAGGTTTGTATGCGTTTAGAAAAAATAATGTTGATGAAGGTAGACAATTCTATCTTGAAGCTATTACGCGGTTCAAACAGAAAGGAAAGCCTGATTTGCAGGCCTCGGCTTTATTGAATTATGCTCTTGCTGAAGTAGAAGCTCGTACACCTGAGTATCCCGAGATCGCCAATAGATCATTAAAAGTAACTGAGGGATTAAAAGATCCTAATGTTATTTTACTGCGTAAGCAGTTGCAAGACAAATTGAACCCTTTACAGCAAATCTGAGGAAGCTTTTTATTTTATGAATTCCTGTATATTACAAATGATATTCGTTGTTAGTTGCTAATATTTTCTTACATTTCACGGCTGCGATGACTGTAAGAAGTTCATTTCTATCAAGTATTTTGACAGTGTGGAAAATAGAATAAGGTGTAGATGTGGCAAGTTGTCTTACGATTGGAAGAAGTAAAAACCATCGCAAAAGAACTTCCGATCAATAGGCCGTTGACGATGAAAGATATAACAAGTACGTGCAGCCGACTTGCAGTGGCGGCTTCCTTTCGATCAGGAAAAGCGGACTTCTCGCAGGTTGATCTATTTCCCATTAATGGTATCCATGATCTCTTTGAAGCTTCCAACCGCCGCTTCGAGATTTTCGATGATGTCGTTTGCCAATACGTCAGGGTCGGGTAGATTGTCAAGATCGGCAAGGCTTTTATCTTTGAGCCAGGTGATATCTAAACTGGTTTTGTCTCGGCTGGTTATTTCATCATATGTAAATTTACGCCATCGCCCTTCGGGATTCTGCTCGGCATGCCAGGTTTCTTTTCGTTTATGCCTGTTGTCCGGTTTGTAACACGCGATAAATTCCTGAAGGTCTTCAAACTTCAACGGTGATTTTTTCAGGGTATGATGAATGTTGGTACGATAATCATATATCCACACTTCGCTCGTCCACGGGTCTTTACTGGCCGGTTTATTATCAAAGAACAAAACATTGGCTTTGACGCCCTGCGCGTAGAATATGCCGGTGGGAAGGCGCAAGATGGTGTGCAGATCCGTTGTCTCCAGTAATTTTTTGCGGACTGTCTCGCCTGCGCCGCCTTCAAAGAGGACGTTATCGGGTAGTACCACCGCCGCTTTACCCGTGGTTTTCAGCATCGTGTGTATGTGCTGGATAAAGTTGAGCTGCTTATTGCTTGTCGTCGCCCAGAAATCCTGCCTGTTGTATGTGAGGTCTTCTTTCTCTTGCTCACCTTCCTCATTGGTAAAGGTCATACTGCTCTTCTTCCCGAAGGGGGGATTGGTGAGCACATAATCTACCCGCAAACCCGTGTCGGCAACAAGCGAATCCGTAGGCAGAATGAATGTATCCGCATCAATATCGCCGATGTTGTGCAGAAACATATTCATGAGCGCCAGCCTGCGCGCTCCTGCCACA
>LQBH01000032.1 GCA_002030015.1 delta proteobacterium MLS_D | reverse complement strand
TTAATTGTTCCCCGACGCCTGCTTCTTGTCTATCCACTCAGAGAATCGCCGCGTGATGCCGATGGCGAACGACAACACAATCAGGATGAGAAACACTACCCCCAACCCGCCTACCGCGATGGTCAGGGCAAATCCCATGTCAAAGCCAGTCATCAATCCCGTATGCCTCCTTTACCTCGTTATCCTCGTAATAAATCCGGCCGGAAAACCCGGGCAGGCATTCCGGCGCGCAAATCATTCGTCTCCATTATCGCCGCTGTCGAATACCCGCCGGAAACGTCATTTTTTCAATGTCAGCGCGGCGCCGCACCAGTTGTCGTCCGGATGAGGATCCAGCGGCGCATAGACCGATTCTATCTTGATATCCGGGTTGATAACGCCCGCGACCGCCTTCCACATGGCCGTAAACGCCGGTTTGCAGTTCAACTCGGGCCAGCCGTGAGACAATCTCTGCCGCTGCATGGGACAATCATAAACCCTGAACTCTATCCTGTCGTCGGACATGAAATATGCCGCTGTCGGTCCCTCCTCGGCGCCCAGGGAAAGGGTCATCACTGTTGCCACATCCGCAAGAGTATCCCCGAGATTAAATAATTTTTTAAACCTGTACGCTTCAACGGCCGGCCATTTAGCCCATAGTAATTCGTCGAATACCGCCGCCTCTTCGCTTCCGTATTTCATGGTTACATTCGCCATCCAGTTATTCTGGACAGTCCAGAAATTACGGCTCAATACGCCGATATAATCGATAATCTCTTCCCTGCTCATTTTCATCAGGTGTGATTTACGGTCCGGCACAATTTTTTCCACTGCTCATCCCTCCTGTATTAAGAAAAATTTAAAATTGTTCACCCGCCGCCCTTCAGGCCCGTCGTTCCTGACAGTCCGCGCGTGGTTTCATCTTTCCGCTCCCAGAGACCGCATTATCGTCCCGGCTGCCGATATTCCCGACTTGATGGTCGTCTCGAACCCGCAATCCGTGATCCAGCCGCCGGCGAGAACAAGTCCTTCCACCGGCGTTTCCCGCGGATGCTCCATGAAGAGAGAATCTTTCGCGTACTGGTCAAACCCGTAAACAGATCCGTAGGGCGTCGCCAGGTACCGCATGAACGTCAGCGGCGTGGCAACCTCCACCTCTTCGATATGATTTCTTACATCGGGACAAACCTTCTCCATGAGACTCACCATGGCGTCCGCGCAGCGGTATTTCTCGCTGTAATACCGCGTCGGCGGCAAACGGAGCCACGGCTCGGCATATTTTAATGTAAGCAGCGACACCTGGCAGGCGCCCTCGGGAGAAAATCGCGAGTCGGCGACATCGTAGCAACTGAATCCCACCATGTCTGTATCCGCGTCAAATTCCAGGGCGTGCATCCTGTTGTATTGCCCGTCGGACAGGTCCGCGCTGTTCATGATGGTGTTTGTCGCCGCCGTTATCCCGACTTCCTCCGGTTCACAATCCAGACCCAGGTAGACACAGAAGCCTGAAGGACTGGGTGTCTTTATGCTCATTTCTTTGAGAAATTCGTCAGGCACGTGTTCACGATCAAGAAGCTCAACATAGGTAGAAACCTTCGAAGCGTTCGAAACAACGTACCGGGCGGTTATCTCGTCTCCTTCCCCGGTTTCGACTCCCGCGACCGATCCGTTTTTCACCAGTATCCGTTTCACCGCGCAATTGAAACGAACCGCTCCTCCGTGGGCGATGAACTTGTTGACCAGGGCGTTGGAAAGCGCCTGCGAACCACCCATGATGTGGCAGGGTTTCATCTCGATGAATGAGAAAAACAGAATGGCAAGGTACGAAAAGGGCAGGCGATTGGGGGTCAGTCCCAGGAAGCCCCAGTAAGCGCCGAACACTGCCTTGAGAACAGGGTCCTCGAAAAACTCGTCAAGAACCTGCTGCGCCGTTTTGAAGGCGTATCGTTTCACCAGGGGAACCGCGTCGGCGCCGGCGTCCCGATTCGTGAAATACGAATACAATTCAAATGCATACCGGTAGACTAGTTCGAAAAACCGTGAAACAGCATCCTTCTCCCGGGGAAACCGTCCTCCCAGTTCTTCCACCACGGAAGAAACATCTGTTCTCAACGTGATGTCCAGGACACCGGGAATGACTATTCGATTCAAATCTTTCATTTCGATGAATTCAAGATCATCAAGGACATCGAGCTTTTTCAGACTGTTCCACAGCGGGCCCCGGTTATCGGGCGTTCCGATTCCGCTCAGCTGGTGAAGAGCGACTTCGAACTCAAAACGTCCCCTGCAGAATGTGGTCGCCGACCCGCCGGGAACGTTATGACGTTCGAGCAAAAGCGTTTTCAAACCCTTGCGGGCGAGGGTAACGGCGGCTCCCAATCCGCCGTTACCTGCCCCGACAACGATCACATCATAGTCACTCATGATTTACCCTTACACGTAACAGCAACAACCGAGTTGATCCGTCATCGGTCCCTGCCCGGATCGGACCGGTCGATCAGTCATTCATCCAACCCGGGCACGGAACCAGACAGCCACACTGTTTCTCGTCCGCAGCCTGAAGCGGTTATTTCAACCGGCGTTACTTCTTGTTTTTCGTCCAGTACGCCTGGCCGCCTTTCATGGACTTGAATTCTGATATGTGCTCGAACCGGCACTGCATGAGGATTCTTCCGTATCCCCCATGTTCGACGCCCGTGTCCGTGCAGTACACATATTCATTGAACGCAAAATCTCTCGGATCAACACCTTCCGCCAGTCTTTCATAAAGCACCATGCCCAGGGCTGATATCGGCGCGATCGCCGCGGTGCACAGAAAACGGACGGTGCACTCTTCCGGCACAAGCGATGTCGCGCTTCGAATCACGTACCTGTCGCCCACATTATTGCGCGCGCCGCAGTTGTTCGATTCGACCACTTCGGCGACCAGGAACCACTCGTTCAGTATGTCCTGGGCCTTCCAGGATTTGTGCTGGCGGGGCGTGGTTTTGAGGATGTCCTCATCCGTGTAGCCGATAAACATCTTGATTCGCTCGACCAGCGCCGGATCCAGGTTGTGCTCGCGGATGAATTGCTGTACCTTTTCTTCAGTCGTCATGATTTTCCTCCTTTATTGTTTTTTAATATCGATTCACGGGCGTCGGTTTATTCGAGCCGGCGTCCGTCTGTCAGATCATAATTTCGAGATCCTCCAGCGGATAGGAAACGCACGAGTGAACGTACCCGTAACGCCGGTCCGATCGTCGTACCGGCGTCCCCGCCGGCTGAAAAACCTTTCCCGAAATAATTTTCACGCGGCAGCGGCTGCACTGACCGGACCGACACTCCGAGGGAACGAATATCCCCTCCTTTTCCAGTGTCATGAGCAGGGGTTCTCCGGCACGCGCCGAAAAAACCTTTCCGTCTTTAATCCGTATTTCGAACCGGTCATCGGGACTAATGTTTTCGGGCCATCCGGGCTGGTTTGAAATCGGGGCCGCGGGCGCGTATGCCTCGGTACGGATTTTTTTTCCTGGAATACCGAGTTTTTCGAGTTCGGGAACACAGAAATCGTACAAACCCTGGGGGCCGCATATAAAAAAAGTCGTGCCGGGCACGTCACCCACGACGTCCTTTACGAGACTCCCCGTGATAAGCCCCTTGTAACCGCCGTATCCCTCGGGAGGATTCTCAATCACCGGGTGAAAATGGATGTTGGGGAAACGCCCGGCGATTGCTTCCAGCCTTTTTCTGAAAATGACTTCTTCCAGAGTCCGGCTTCCGTAAAAAAGAAAGACTTCGCGGTCGAGACCGCAATCAACGATTTCCTGGATCATGCTCATGAAGGGCGTTATACCGCTTCCGCCGGCGATGCATACCATGGACCGATCATGAATAAGCGGGTTGTGATAAAAATTACCGGCAGGCCCGGAGCAGACCAGGACGTCATCCCGCTCGACTCGGTCAAGAAGGTGATTGGATACCAGCCCGTCCTTTACGCGACGCACCGTGATATCGTAATAACCGGTCTGGTTCGGCGGTGACGCGATACTGTAGGGCCGACTGGTCCTGATGTTTCCCGTCTCGAGGGAAACAGTGATATACTGCCCCGCCTGGAACGGCGGCAGATAACCGTCTTCCGGGACAAGCCTGAGCGTGCCGTCCAAGGGTGTTTCCTCGATGATATCCGCCACCCGCAACGTCATGCGCCCGGGGTGCAGTCGGTTGATGAATTTTTCAACTGAACCCTTCTCGAGCGTATAGTCGATTCCGTACTTCCGGCAGACCTCAATATCGCGGGCCACCTCGCCGTATCCTTCAAACTGCTGAATCAATCCCTCTTTCATGCCTCCTCCTTCTTCGCCCACCTGTGCATGCTTATCCTTCCATGCGGAGAATGGCGCCGGCGGCTGATTTACCCGACATAAGCGTGGGTTCGAATCCACAATTGGCGACCCAGCCCCCCGCCATAAAAAGACCCTTTACGGGGGAAACGCGCGGCTGTTCAAAAAACAGCGAATCCTTCATGTATTGTTCGAAACCGTAGATGGACCCCCCCGGTGTGCCCAGGTAACGCATGAATGTCAGCGGCGTAGCCACCTCGACCTCTTCCATGTGACCCCTGAAGTCCGGATAGACCTTCTCCACCTGACGTATCATGGCGTCGGCGCAACGATATTTTTCCCGCGCGTACTGCCTGGGTGGAACGCGCATCCACGGCTCGCCGTATTTCAGTGTCACGAGGACCGCCTGGCAGGCGCCCGGTGGAGAAAATTCGGGATCGGCCACGTCGTAACAACTGAAAGCCACCATATCGTTTTCCGTATCCAGAACCTTCATCCGTTTGAACTGTTCCCCCGATATGTCTTCGTCGGGAAGAATGAACGTCGTGGACGCATCGATTCCCATTTCCGCCGGTTCACGATCCAGTCCGACGTAGACGCAGAACCCCGACGGGCTCCGGGACAATCCCCTCATGTCGTCGAAGAATTTTTCAGGGATATGCTCCCGACCGATGAGATCCACGAACGTCGTGATCTTTGAGGCGTTTGAAACCACATACTTCGACGTGATTTCATCACCGTCCTCCGTGATCACTCCCAGGACCGCCCCGTTTTCCACCAGGATCTTTCCGGCGCCGCAATTGAACCGTATTCGGCCGCCATGCGCGAGAAAGGCGTTCAAAATTGCATTTGAAAGGGCCTGGGACCCGCCTTTGATGTGACAGGGTTTCATCTCTATATAGGTGAAAAAGAGGATGGCGAGGTATGAGAAAGAAAGTCTGTCCGGCGTAAGCCCGATGAATCCCCAGTACGCTCCCGGTACGGCCTTGAGCAGAGGGTCCGTGAAGAATTCGTCCAGCACATCTTTCGCGCTTTTGAAGGCGTAGCGCTGAAGCAGCGGAAACGTCCCCTGCGCGGCACTCGGATTCCTGAGAAAGGTGTACAGCTCAATGGCATACGCGTAAACCAGCTCGAAAAATTTACCGATCGCTTCCTTCTCACCGGGAAAACGCTTCTGTAGAGTCTCGAGAACGCCGCTCCTGTCAGCGGGAAGGGTGACATCGAGTTTTCCCGGAATGAAGGCCCTGTAGAGGTCGGGCATTTCCACAAAAGACAGTTCTTCAAGAACGCCCAGTCTGCCCAGCATGCTGCGAAGCGGCCCCGGCTGTTCCGTTGTTCCCATTCCGCTCAGCTGATGAAGGGCTACCTCGAATTCAAATCGTCCCCGGCAAAAGCTGGTGGCCGATCCGCCCGGTATATTGTGCCGTTCGAGGATCAGAACACGCATGCCGTTTTGCGCCAGGGTAGCGGCGGCGGAAAGACCTCCGTTGCCTGCCCCGATTACGATTACATCATAGTCTTGCACGGGCGCCTCCAAACCGGGAATCGCAGCAGAACCGGGACTTCTTCGAGCCGCAGTCCCGTCCGAACCGTCGGTATTCCCGTAAAATATTCAGAAACTTCAAATCCTCCCGGCCATGCTTCTTTTTCGACTTCCTGAAGCCGAATCCCTCGACAAAACATGACCGAACCGACTGCAACATCGCCAGTTACCCTGCCTTATGGGTTTTCCGGACCATTCCGATCCGGAAAACCCATGAAGGGCAGGGAGGCAGGGACAGGAGAAAAAACATATCGCCGGGGTAACCGCACGCCGCACCCCCGGAACAATAATGCGCACTCCCGTGATCCCGGTCGAGTCACCCGCGACTAGAACGGATCGTGATACATGAGTGCCAGGCTCGCCCCGCCGTCAACCACGATGCACGTCCCTGTCGTGTAACTGGAAGCGTCGGAGGCCAGGTATACGGCCGCCCCCGCTATTTCATCGGGATCGGCGAACCGGTGCATGGGAATATATTGCGTCACCAGATCCTCCATCTTTTTATCTTCCCACATGGCGTGTACCAGCGCTGTTTTGGTCGCTCCCGGAGCAATAGCGTTCACCCTGATGTTGCTCAGGGCCATTTCGGCGGCCGCTGTTCTCGTGAAATGTGAAACACCCGCCTTGCTTACATCATAGGCACAGGACAAATCGCCGACCATGAAAGCCTCAACTGATGAAATATTAATAATAGCGCCGCCGCCCTGCTCCTTCATGATATTGGCCACTGCCTTGGTGAGAAACACAACGCCCTTGAGATTCAGGTTCATGATGGAATCCCAGAGGCGTTCTTCGTAGTTCATGATCGGCATGTTCACGGGATTTGTCCCCGCGTTGTTTACCAGGATGTCTATGCGGCCGAACTCATCCTTCACCTTCTGCACCATTTCTTCGAGATCGCTCATCTTGCCGGCATGGGCCGCCACCGGAAACGCGCGGACGCCGAATTCACGGCATTCCTCGGCCACTTTTTCAAGGCTCTCGATTTTGCGGCTCGTTACCGCGACATCGGCCCCCGCGTTCGCGAACGCGAGCGCTATGGACCTTCCTATTCCGCGGCTCCCGCCCGTTATTAAAGCGACCTTGCCCTTCAATGAAAAATCAGGCATTCCCATCTCCTGTCTCCTTTCGCCTTTTTATAGTGATGCCCGGCGTGTGCTACACACATGCCCGAAGGCACCGTTTTCATACAATCATTTCGTCCATCGGGCAGCCGCCCGCCTCATCGCGTCCGAATACCTACAATTTCTCCACGGTGAATTCGCACCGGTCGTCTCCCCGCGGAAAAGCCTTCGTCATGGTAAGCGTCAGATCGTCCGAGAGCGCTCTCAGCAACGCCGTATATTCGGTGGTGCAACCATTGGCGCAGTCCAGCCGCCTGAGCTCATCTTCTTTACCCATGCGCTTCGCGAGTTCCCAGCCGCGGCAGACAAGGTTGGCAAAGGTTCCCTTGTTTTCATTCTCAAGTTTTGCATCGACATATTCATAGGACCCGTAACCCCATACTTCGCAACTGTAGAGCAAAAAAAGCTTGAGGGCGTCTTCCACGGTCGGTTTCAGATCATACGCTTTGACCAGTTTTTCCCCGCACTCGCTGCTCACACTTTTATGAAAAGCCGCTATCCGCGAAGCAGCCTCTTCACCCTCGAAATCCGCGTGCGTCTGCATGTCGGACTGCATAATCACCGCGTAGGCAATTCCCACCATTCTTTTGTACCGCTCAAACCAATCCAGTTTCGGAACCTCTATTTCACTCATTTGCTGACTCCTCTCTCTTTCACTATTTCAGCCGGCCGCCGCTTCCGCCACGATCTCGGACACGTCCATGATCCTGAGCCTGTCTTCCACACCTTCATCTTTTACGGCGTCGTCAAGCATTTTCGCGCAGAGCGGGCACGTCACTGCCAGTATTTCCGCCCCCGTTTCCAGCGCCTCCCTGACCCGAATACGGCTCGGGCTGTTAATTCCTCCACCCACCATGTCCGTGAAAAAATTGCCCCCGCCTCCTCCGCAACAGAAAGCGCTTTTCTTGTTTCTTCTCATTTCAACGAGGTCGAGACCGGGAACTTTTTTCAAAATATTGCGCGGTGGATCGTAGAGACCGTTATGACGTCCCAGATAACAGGGATCGTGATAAGTAACCCGGGCTTTTAAACCGGAAAGGACCAGCCCTCCGTCACGAATCAATGCTTCAAGGATCTGCGTATAGTGGAAGATCTCGAAATCTCCACCGAACTCGGGATAGTATTTCTTGAATGCGTTAAAGCTGTGGGGATCAAGAGAAATAATCTTTTTGACACCCGCTTCCCTGAAGGTTTCTATATTGTGTTCGGCCAGGTACTGAAACAGGCCTGCCTCTCCGAGAACGCGTACATCGTTTCCGTCACTCAGTTCGCGGTCCGACAGGGTACCGAGCGATACGCCTCCCTTCACGAGAAGTGCCGCCACGGAACGTGCCATCACCTGGCCACGTTCATCGAACGACCCGACATCGCCAGCGAAAAAGAGATAGTCCTGGCCGGCAAAAGGCTCTATACCGGTCCCCCTGGCCCACTGCCCTCTTTGCTCCTGGGGCAGTTTATAGGGATTGCCGTTGACGTGGACGGCCTTGAAATAGTCCCGCACGTGAGGGGGAACAAAACCGTTTTCCACGAGGTCCATGCGCATGGCCGACACGATACTCGGTACATCCACGATGGGATCGCCTGTCTCGGGGTCCATTGAATCACAGGTGGTCACGCAACAGGCGCAGTCGGTGCAACGGAAAACCGATTCCGCCAGGGGCATGGAGTATTGAATAAAACCATCGAGAATATCCTGCGCGACGGTCACCCGCCCCCGGGGAGTGCTGTCCTCGAAACCTATTCCTGTAGCCCACACGGGGCACATTGCCTGGTCCTTACGTTCCCATACGCCCCGGCAGATACCGCAACCCATGCATCTCGATATCTTGTCCCTGAGCGCTTTTAAATGCAGAGCTTCCATGTCATATCCTCCATAAACCGGGCATCATGATGTCGTTGGGATCAAGCGACTGTTTAATAGTACGCATGAATGAACGGAACGCCGGAGACCACGCGGACGCGCTGTGAGACATGCTCGTTCCCTGGTGCGTCTCCGTCCAGCCGCCGTATTTTTCGGTGTAAAGTTCTTCCATGCGGTGCAGGGCGGTCTGGAACATTCGGCCGCTCGCTTCGTCGCGGGTTGTTCCCTTTCCGAAATAAAGAAGGATCCCGGTGATCGTGGTGGCTCTCAGGTAAGGGACAACGAAATCAACACGTTTATATATGTCGAGGTCCCCAACCGTCTCATCCAGAAGGGCGTTCAAATCGTCAAGATATTCCAGCGAAGGAAGTCTCGGTATCAGCGCCTCACCGAAATAGGTCATGGTGGAACCGGCCGGCAGGGCCTGCTGACCGAGGCGCCGCGCCGAGAACATGCCGGCGATCTGCATGATTTCATCGCCCACGGCGGCCGGCTTTCCACCGTTCGCGCTGCAGATGTCATCGATGACTTTTTTCCTGTTTGCCGCTTCCGCCTCGCTGTGTGCCCGGATGACGTGGACGAAATACCAGGGTCCTCCCTCTTCATGAAAAGCAAGCAAGCGGGTGTAAGGATAGGGCGCCTGGCTCACCAGTTCATTGAAAGCCTTCCACATGTTTTCCCTGGAACCCATGTCCGTAATCCCCGGAAGGTAAACCGGCGGATGGGGATGGATGGCAAAGGTAGCTTCGGTTTTGATCCCGAAGGCCCCGCCGTCGCCCACAAACATACCCATCATGTCGGGACCGCCCGCTTCCCGGTGAAGAAAACGCGCCTGGTTGATGTTTGTCGCGGGCCCCCCGCCGGTTTGAAGAATTTCACCCGTTGGAAGAACAACCTTGAGACCCAGAAGATAATCGTTCATGGTTCCCGCCGTTGCCATGTCCGAGGGTTCTCCGCCGCCCAGGAACCCGCTGAGAACGCCGCCGATCGAATCCATGTGAATGGGGACGTCAACGGTGTGGACGTGGAATCCCGTTTTACGCACTTCCTCAGCGAGGGCGGACAGTATAACCCCCGATTCCGCCGTTACTGTCATGTAGTCGGTATCGATATCTATAATCCGGTTCAGGCGCTGCGTATCCATGAGAATGTTATTGTCGCCGCCGACATGGAGGGGGGGCAGTGGCGAAACACTGCCGCCGCCTCCGCGGGGAACAATCGGGGTTCGGCTCTTGTTGGCAAGTTTAACGATCTCCGATACTTCTTCAGTAGTCCCCGGGCGAACAACCATTGCCGGAGTTTTACCCCGTCCTCCCGCACCCATGGAATAAAAGGGCGCCCTGGTGTAAGATCTGCGGGCGAACTCTTCCATGGTTGCATGCTCGGAACCGACAACAGCAACTATCTCTTTGAAAAGTGAATTCATGTTCCCGTTTTCCTCAGTCATGGTATCTTCCTCCTGACGGCCGACCGAAAGTCGCGGTTAATCGCTGACGTGTCGGCATCCATGAATCTTTCTGCGGTCTCCGCTTTTTCATTCCGCGGTCCGGGTCACTGCGGGCCGGAACCCGCATCTTCCCGACTACAGAAGCTGTGAAATATCCCTGACCTCAATCGCGTCTTCAGCACCTTCCACCTTGACAGCGTCGTCGAGCATGTTGAAGCATTTGGGACAGGCAGTGGCGATAACGGAAGCTCCCGTTTCCAGTGCTTCCCGCACCCTGACTCTGCTCGCGCTCATTTCGCCCGATCCCAGCATGTCGGAAAAGAAATTGCCGCCGCCGCCGCCGCAACAGAAGGCGTTGTTCCGGTTGCGCTCCATTTCGACGAGCTCCACTCCCGGTATAGACGCCAGGACTTCACGGGGCGCTTCATACACCTCGTTGTGCCGCCCGAGGAAACAGGGATCATGATAGGTGACCTTTACGGTTCCCGTACCGGCGGCTTTCAACGAGCCATCTCTTATCAACCGGGAAAAAAGCTGCGTATAGTGGACCACTTCACCTTCGAAACCCCACTGGGGATAGTCATTTTTAAAGGCGTTGAAGGCATGTGGTGAAAGTGTCACGATTTTTCGAACACCCTTTTCTTTAAAAAGCTTGATATTATTTTCAGCAAGCACCTCGTAGAACCACTTGTCTCCGACCCGGTTCACTTCATTTCCGTCGCTGAGTTCATTCTCCAGCAGGCACCCGAAAGATACGCCGGCGCTTGCGAGCACTTCGGCCACACGGGAAGCCGTTTTTTTTGCTCTCTCGTCGTAGGACCCGACATCGCCTATATAAAAAAGGTATTCCTGGTCCGAGAACGCTTCCACCTGCCCGTTTTTCACCCACGCGCCTCTCTCGGACGCCGGAAGCAGGTAGGGATTACCGTGTACAGTCATGGCTTTCAAGTAATCCCTTATTTCAGGTGGTACCGCCCCGCTCTCAACGGCAATGTTCTTAAGGGTTTCTATTATCTGGAGCGGATCCACACCGACCGCCTCGTGACATTGTTCATCACAGGCGCCGCAACTTGTGCAGGTGTAGACCCGGCGCATCAACTCCGAATCAACCTTCACCTGACCTTCCAGGACGCCCCGCGCCAGGGCTATACGGCCGATGGCATAATGAGAATCAAAGCCGAATTTGACCCCCGACGGACAGATGGGCATACTAACCTCCCAGGACAGCCGGCAGGCACCGCACTTCAAACAGTGAAATATTCTATCCCTGTATTCTTCAAGCATTACTCCCTCCAACTTTCGAGTGGGTTAATTTCATACTATCGCCGTCATCGACAGAACGCCGCTTATTCCAGGGAATAAGGTCCACCCGGCATCATGATGTTGTTCGGATCGACCATCTTTTTAAATCCCTTCAGGATGTCCGCGTATGCAGGCACAAGCATCTTCATAAACGTTTTGTTCGGAATCGTGTGTGTCGCTCCGTGCTTCCCCACAATATTGCTGTAGCAATCCCGGAGACACTTCATGACCTGCGCCAGGTACTCCGGCGGCCCCGCCGGATCGTAGAGAAGTTCCTGTTCGACATAGACCGTGGAACATCGGTCAAAGGGCACAATAATAAGTTGATGATCGAGGTCTTCGCCTGTCAGCGCGTCCTTGAGTTCATATTGTTTCACGAGGTCTTTCACGGTGTGGTAGACCTCGTCGACGTTCGTTATGGGCAGGCACCCGATAACGGCGGCAAATCCACTTAAAGGAGAGTACATATGAATTATGCCCCTGCTGGCGCCTTCACAGCTCTGGTTCATCCACTCGATGTCTTTCGGCGGCAGTTCGTATTCTCCCTGGGTCCAGTCGATTATTTTTCCGCCCGTCTTGTTCACCTCTTCTTCGATAATTTTACTGTACAGTGAAATCATCTCGGGGGAACCGCCGATCCCGCAGTTCAGTATGAAGGGAGGCAGCTTTTTTTTCAGCGCTTCTCTCTCTTCCCGGTTTCTGATCCTGTTTGGAGACAGAATGATATGTTCCGCGAACACGTGGTTGTATCCGAAACTTGTCCTGGTTATTTCCAGTCGCTCGATTTTTTTCATCGCCTCGAGACACGACGCCATATCGTTGTATGCGCTGAAAATATTCGTTTCCACCTCGGCCATCGGTCGAAGCCGCTCGATCATTGTCGTGATAATGCCGTAATTTCCCATGCTCCCGCGGAACATTCCCGTCAGGTCCGGGCCATAGGCATATCTGAAATAAGGATTTATATCGCCGCCTACCGCGCTTCCCCACGATCCGGTTCTCAAAATTTCGCCGTTGGGAAGAACGACCCGCAGCGCGACCGCCCTGTCACAGTTATACTTTGTCGCGTAGAGCGTAATGTTCGTAAGCAGATGGTTCCCGACGGGACTTGTCTCGTAAGGTCCTCCGATCGGAATGACGTCCAGTCCCTTCTTTTTCGCCGCCTTTCTCAACTGCCCCCAGCTCACTCCCGGCTCAATGGTGGCGGTCATGGTATCCTCGTTAATTTCAAGAATGCGGTCCATCCTTTTCAAATCAATGACCATTCCGCCGCTTTGATAGGGTAGTGCCGAACCGGCGATGTTGACACCGAAGCTTCGGGGATATATGGGAATTTTGTACTCATTGGCAAGCCGCACGATTTGCACGACCTCATCCTCCGTCTTGGGAAGCACGACGAAATCCGGCAGACCAACATTCATTCCCATCATGGTGGAGTATGAATCTTTGACATACGGAATAAGGTCGGGCGGTTCCGAGGAAACAAAATCCTTTCCGACAATTGATACCAACTTGTTTAAAGCTTCCTTTCTATCCTCCATCCTGAACCCCCATTCCTTGTAATAAACAACGTGATAATTATTTTTAACCGCGCCTAGCGGTCGATACGCTTTCAAATCGTGTTACAGGGGGCCTCCTGCGGCGTCGGGCCGTGGCCCGTCCGCCGCAGGGAAAAAGCCCGCCACAGTTCTATTTTTTCTTCTTGCTTGTCCAGTGTTTCACCATCCAGGGAGAGAACTGAACTTCCTGGACACCTTCGTACGTCATTCCCTTCCAGCCGTCGGGCCACCACACCTGCATCGTGCCGTCGGGCATCCACTGCGAACCGAGTCCCGTCTGATAACCGGGACCGAACTTTACGTCGTGATTTTTATCGAAAACGACCCTGCCCGCGATCGCCGGATAGTCGGTTTTTTCAAGCTCGTCGACTATCGCGTCCGGATCGAGCGATCCGGCCCTCTCGATGGCCTCCTTGAGAATCAGCGTCGAATCGTACGCATAGGCCGTCAGGGTCGGACGCCGCTTGTATTTCGCCTCAAACCTCTCATAGAAAGGCAACGTCCGATGGGACATCGCCACACGGCCGAATTGCGACGACACTCCGCCGTATGCACACATGCCTCCCGTGGCCTGAAAAAATTCGGCCCCCTCTGCTTCCACGTTAACACCGGTAACGAAGGCGGGAATCTCAAGCTCTCCGATCTGCCGGTACAACGGAATCGCCGCGGGTCCGGATGTCATGGCCAGAATAATGTGGGCACCGCTCGCGCGTATGGCCTGAAGCTGGGATGACACGTCCGTTGCCGTAACCGACATTCTCCAGAGACCGACAACCTCGATACCCAGTTTGGGAAACTGCTCCTTGTAAATGGGAATCTGGGGTTCCATCCATACGGCCTGCTCAAAGAGCATCGCCAGCTTGACATCTTCGACACCGAGCTGCTCTCTGATAGCGTTGGCAAGATCCGGCATATAATTGAGAGTAAGTTCGCTTATGTACATGGCGTTAATCGGCGCCGGCCTGAAAAAATATTTATATCGATCGTAATTCTTTCCGACGCGGTTGGTAATCTCAGGATGTGAACCGGAACCGCAAATCAGGAATATCGTCTTGTTGTCCATGGCCACTTCCTGCATGGCGAGAATCGCGCCGGAGCTGCATCCCCCCACCAGGAAGTCAACCTTGTCCACGGTAATCGCCCGCTCAACGGCGCTCGTGGCGTCAACCATGCTGGCGATTTCATTGGTATCAATTTTAACCAGTTCCACCGGCATCTTTGTCCCGCCCACATCGATGCCGCCGGCCGCCTCGATTTCCTCGAGAGCCAGTTGCGCACCGCTCCAGGCGTCCTCACCCTGGACAAACTTCATGGGACCGATGATACCGATCTTGATCGTTTTCGCGCCCGCGGCCATTGGCGTAACAAGCAAGGCCATACTCAAAATCATCGGAAGCGCGAACACCATCCATCCCCTGATTGCGCCTTTCTTCATGACTCAGTTCCTCCTTTTTTCTGTTGGAAACATCGTCAGTAACGGAACCAGATTTATTTGCGTTGCCGGACCCGTTCCGGCAACGCAAATACAGTGCAACCACAGTTTTATTATTTCTTTTTACCCGTCCAGTGTTTCACCATCCAGGGAGAGAACTGGACATCCTGGACACCTTCGTACGTCATGCCTTCCCAGCCATTGGGCCACCACGCCTGCATCGTGCCGTCGGGCAACCACTGCGAACCGAGTCCCACCTGGTACCCGGGACCGAACTTGACGTCGTGATTTTTGTCAAAAACGATCCTGCCCGCGATCGACGGGTAATCGGTTTTTTCAAGTTCAACAACAATCTTGTCCGGGTCGAGCGATTCGGCCCTCTCGATGGCTTCCTTGAGAATCAACGTCGAATCGTATGCTATGGCCGTCAGGGTCGGACGCCGCTTGTATTTCGCCTCAAACCTCTCGTAGAAAGGCAGCGTGCGATGGGACATCGCAACCTTGCCGAACGTTGACGACACGCCACCATAAGCGCACATGCCTCCCGTAGCCTGAAAAAATTCGGCCCCCTCGGCTTCCACGTTAACACCGGTAACGAAGGCGGGAATCTCCAGCTCCCCAATCTGCCGGTACAACGGAATCGCCGCGGGTCCGGATGTCATGGACAGAATAATGTGGGCGCCGCTCGCACGTATGGCCTGAAGCTGGGATGACACATCCGCTGCCGTCACCGACATTCTCCAGAGACCGACAACCTCGATACCCATCTTGGGAAACTCCTTCTTGTAAATGGGAATCTGGGGTTCCATCCACACGGCCTGCTCAAAGAGCATGGCCAGCTTGATATCTTCGACACCGAGCTGTTCTCTGATGGCGTCGGCCAGATCAGGCATATAATTAAGCGTGATATTGCTTATGTATATGGCGTTGATCGGCGAAGGTCTGAAGAAATATTTATATCGATCGTAATTCTTTCCGACGCGGTTGGTAATCTCAGGATGTGAACCGGAACCGCTGATCAGGAATATCTTCTTGTTGTCCATGGCCACTTCCTGCATGGCGAGAATCGCGCCCGAACTACAGCCACCCACCAGGAAGTCCACCTTGTCAACGGTGATCGCCCGTTCCACTGCGCTTGTGGCGTCCACCATGCTGGCAATTTCGTTGGTATCAATTTTAACCAGTTCCACCGGCATCTTTGTCCCGCCCACGTCGATGCCGCCGGCCGCCTCGATTTCCTCGAGAGCCAGTTGCGAACCGCTCCAGGCGTCTTCTCCCTGGACATACTTCATGGGACCGAGAATACCGATCTTGATCGTTTTCGCGCCCGCGGCCATCGGTGTAACAAGCAAGGGCCAGGCTCAAAATCATCGGAAGCGCGAACACCATCCATCCCCTGATTGCACCTTTCTTCATAATTCTTTTCCTCCTTTTTTCTGTTGAAACATCATTAGCAAAGCAGAATACCCAACCATAGTTTTATTATTTCTTTTTCCCCGTCCAGTAATCTACCATCCATGGAGGAAGCTGAAACTCTTGGACCCCCTCATAGATCACACCTTCCCAGCCATTGGGCCAATAGGTGCCTATTTCCCCTCCTGGTAGCCACTGCATGCCCGCACCGGTTAGGTATCCTGGTCCGAACTTGGCATCATGGTTTTTGTCAAAAACAACACGACCTACGGTGCTGTTAAAATCCGTTTTTTCAAGTTCTGTTACTATCTTGTCCGAATCGAGAGATCTCGCTCTTTCGATTCCCTCTTTAAGTATTAACAATGCATCGTAGGAACTACTCGCCTGATTGGGACGAATTTTGTGTCTCTCTTGAAATTTTCTGTAAAAAGGGAGTGTCCGTTCTGTCATAGCCACATCCGAACCCTGGGAAAGGACTCCACCGTAAGCGCACATACCACTCGTAGCCTCCCAGAAGTCTGCTCCCTGGGCCTCAACGTTCACGCCGGTTATAACTATCGGCATCTGAAGCTCGCCCATCTGTCTGTAAAGGGGGATGGCCACCGGTCCGGAAGACATGGCAAGAATTATGTGGGCTCCTGACTCGTGAATGGCTTGAATCTGCGATGAGACATCCATAGCATTTACCGACATACGCCATAGTCCTGTCACTTCGATTCCTGCCTGAGGAAGCGCCTTCTCGAAATAAGGAATCTGGGCATCCACCCACTTGGCGGCTTCGAGAAGAAGAGCAACTTTCGGCTTTTCAATACCTAGTTCCTTTCTCACTATTCGGCCTAACTCAGCGGTATTCTCAATGACCAATGTAGCGACATATCGGGCATTGATAGGCACAGGTCGGAAAAAGTACTTGTATTTCTCATAATCTTTTCCCACACGATCGGTGAGCTCCGGGTGAGAACCGGCTCCACCAATCAGAAAGACTTTCTTATAATCTGCGGCCACGTCCTGCATAGCGAGTATTGCACCCGAGCTCGCTCCCCCTATTATGAAATCAACCTTGTCCCCGGTGATAGCCCTTTCAACAGCCGCAACAGCGTCTGCCATACTCAGCAGTTCGTTGGTGTCCACCTTAACGAGTTCAACATTCATTCTCTCCGAGCCAACTTGGATTCCCCCCGCAGCATTTATCTCCTCCGCAGCTATCTCAGCTGCATACCAGCCGTGTTGCCCCATCACATACTTCATGGGACCGAGAATACCGATCTTGATCGTTTTCGCGCCCGCGGCCATCGGTGTAACAAGCAAGGCCAGGGGCCAGGCTCAAAATCATCGGAAGCGCGAACACCATCCATCCCCTGATTGCACCTTTCTTCATAATTCTTTTCCTCCTTTTTTCTGTTGAAACATCGTCAGCAACGGAACCCGATCCCTCACGGAAATCTTTAAGGGAAGACCTCCGGGGACCCCCGATCCTTTTCTCACAGACCGAGATAGCTCTTTCGTATGACTTCGTCGGAAAGCAACTGATCGGGCGACCCCTCCGCCATCATCTGTCCCTGGGACAGGACATAATGTCGTTTGGCCAAATCGAAAGCGAATCCGATATCCTGTTCCGTCAAAAGGATTGTTATTCCCATACCGTGAACATTTTTTATTCGTTCGAACAGATCCGCCTTGATCTTGGGAGCGAGTCCCACCGAAGGCTCATCAATGAGAAGAAAACGCGCCTGTGCCATCAGGCTCCGCCCGATGGCCAGCATGGTTCTTTCACCGCCTGATATGGTACCCGCTATCTGGTTGGTCCTGGCCTTCAGAACAGGGAACAGTTCGTAAACACGTTCCAGGTTTTCCTCGATGACTTTTTTGTCCTTGCAAAGATGCGCTCCTGCCTCGAGATTCTCCAGCACCGTCATTTCCCGAAAGGGCCTCCCCCGTTCCGGGCAGAGAACCAGCCCCCGTTTGACGATCTCGAAGGCCCGCAGTTTAAGCATATCTTCACCGTTGTAGTTGACGCTTCCTTCCAGGGTGATCTTTCCGCCCACGGTCCCCTTCAGCGCCTCCTTCTCCCAGCTGATCAGGCCGGACACGGCCCGCAGCAGCGTTGTCTTGCCGGCGCCGTTCGGACCGACGAGACCCACTATTTCTCCTTCGTCAACGTGCAGGCTCACATTGTTGAGTACGACGGCCCGGTCATACAGCACGGATATATTATTGACTTCGAGCTTCAAATCCCTTCACCTCCTTCCCGATGTAGGCCTCAATCACCCTCTCGTCGGCGACGACTTCCTCGGGAAGGCCATTCGCGATAATCTCTCCGAACGCCAGCACGATGACCCGATCGACGATGGGCATGAGATCCGCCAGTTTATGCTCCACGATCAACATGGCGGGACCCTCGCTGTGAAGTCTGCCGAACCGCCCTCCCTTGTGGAGCCTTTTCAGTGACTTGGCGACAAGGGTTGTTTCCGCCGGGTTGAGCCCGCCGAAAGGTTCGTCAAGCAGCAACAGGTCGGGCTCCGTGGCTATTGCCCTGGCGAGTTCGAGTCGTTTCAGGTCTCCGTGCGAAAGTACCGAAGCGGGCTCCCTGGCAAGGTCTGATATACCGCAGAACTCGAGGGCATCACGGGCCCTCAGCTCGACCGTCTTGACCCACTCGCCCCTGCGTCTCGACCGCGGAGAAAGACAGGGAACCATGACATTGGCCAATACCGGCAGCTGGCGGAAGGGTTTTACAATCTGAAACGTGCATGCCAGCCCCTTGTTCACGGTTTTCGATATGGACTGGCCGGTAATGTCGTGTTCTTTGAAAAACACCTTGCCCGACGTCGGCTGCAGAATGCCGGTGATAAGCCGAAGAAGGGTCGATTTGCCGGCGCCGTTCGGCCCGATCAAACCCACTATTTCATGACGCTCGAGCTGAAAGCTCGCGTCGTTGACAGCTTTCAGTCCGCCGAAAATTTTCGTCACATTTTGAACATCCAGAAAAGGAGCAGTCATATCAGCCCTCCTCAACCTGGTCCCTGATTTCTCTTCTTGAAACCTTGCCGATATCGGTCTTCGGAATTTCGCCCGCGAATTCGACCATTGCAGGAATCTTGTAGTGGGCCAGCTTGTCTTTGCAGAATTCTACTATATCGGTTTCCGAAACCTTGCCGCGGGCATCCCCTTCCAGGACGATGATCGCCTTGACGTATGCTCCCACCTTCAGGTCGGGAACGCCGACAACACCCACCTCCTTGACATTCTGATGGGTTTTGATCACCTCTTCCACCTCGCGCGCGAATATTCGCAGCCCTTTGTATTTGATGAGATCCCTTTTTCTGTCATAGACATAGAAATAACCATCTTTCTCCATCCTGCCCAGGTCACCCGTTCTCCACCACCGTCGTCCGTCGATAAAGGCCTCGCAATCCTGTGTGGAGTCAGATCTTTTCCAGTAACCGAAAGGCGTCACCTGGGGACCGCTGCTCACGATTTCTCCTATTTCACCGGGCGGCATAAACGTGTCCTCATCGGGATCAAGAATGGCGGACATCGTGCCCGGAATCGGAAATCCTATCGATCCGTATATCTCTCCTCCAGGAGGATCCATGTGCGTCGTCGCCGTTGTTTCAGTCATGCCGTAGCCTTCAACGATGCGGGTGCCGGTCCGCTCTTCCCAGTCACGAACGGTCTCGTCGTGAAGCGAATCCGCCCCTGCCAGTATTACTTTCAGCTTTTTCCAGGATACCCGGTCCGTTTTTTCATAATCTTTGAGCATCTCGTACATGGTCGGCGCGCCCATGAAAAAGGTGGCCTTGTACTTGATGATCGACGAGATGATATCGTCCAGATCAGGCGTCGTGATCGTCACCTGAGTGTACCCCAGGAGTATCCCTATGAGTACGGCGACGCTTTTACCGGCTGCGTGATAATAGGGCATGTACGCTATCAGCGTTTCCTCGCCTTCTTTGAGGAACGACAGAAACTGGTGAATCTGGTGAACATTGGCAATGGCATTGGCGTGCGTGATCATGACGCCTTTGGGAGGACCGGTGGTGCCGCCGGTATAAGGAAGCATCAAAAGGTCCTCTTCGGGATTTATATCCACACGCGGGGGAATCGGCGGGTGCTGCGCAATCGTGGCGTGAAATTTCATGATACCCGGCTTTTCGAAAATCTCCGGAGCCGGCGCGGCCATTTTCTGGTACACGCCCCTGAGTATGCTCTTCCCCATCATTTTCTTGAATTTCGGAAGCGAGTCGGCGATATTGGTGAGAATCACGTTCTTGAGAGGAACCTCGCTTCTTTCAACACCCTCGTAGAGAATGTCCTGACAGATGATGGTCTCCGCCCCGCTGTCCTCGAGCTGGTGCTTGATTTCGCTCGAAACATAGACGGGACTGATAGGAGTGACCACGGCGCCTATCTTCGCGGCAGCGTAAAAGCTGATAATGTATTCCGGCGAATTGAGCATGAGAAGTGCCACCCGATCTCCTTTCTTCACGCCCAGTGAAGACAGCGCCGCCGCGAACCGATCCACCATGTCCCGCAGTTCAGCGTAGCTGATCTTGTTGCCGTAGAAAATTATTGCCGTCCTGCGGCTCCATTTGTCGGTGCTTTCATCAAAAGCCTCGCCCAGCGTCATGGACGGAAAGGTAATTTCAGGACTCACGCCTTCCGGGTAATGTTGCAGCCACGGTCTTTCTTCATAGATTGACGTCACTTCTCACACCTCCCCTTTATTGTATTGGTGAGCGGAATCCCTCACGAGGTGCAAGGGAGCCCTGCATGCCCTGCATTTCTTGCGGTAGAACACGTTTACCAGTTTACAGCGCGGACACTTCACTTCGATTTTATCCAGTATCCACACGGTGATTCCTTCCGGCATGAACATAAGTACAGCGATCAGAAGCAGCGCAAAGATTATCTGCCGCAGTAATTCCCCCCATGCCGTCAGGTTGAGGAATTCGAGAAGCGGGTACAGAATAAAGACACCCGCCACGGGGCCGTAAATGGTTGCGATACCGCCGAAGATGGTCCACAGAATCGCCTGGAACGAGAAAAAAAGATCCAGCGTCTGGGGACCGGCGATACGCATGTAATGAACGTAGAGCCCGCCCGCGATTCCCGCGAAAAAACCGCTGAGAGCGAATGCCATGAACTTGTAACGCGTCGTGTTGATTCCCGAAGCCCGCGCCGTAATTTCGTCCTCACGGATGGCGTGCAGTATGATGCCTGTTCGGAGCAGTTTGCTCTTCGCATCGGTAAACTTCCACATGATCATGACCGATACGGTGAAAACCACCATGGCGACATAATAATTGACCACGGGAGACGATGAAATTCTCGATATGCCGGACACGCCGAGCTCTCCTCCCGTAAAGTTGGGAAAAGCGAACAGGATTCCCAGAAGAATAAGCGGGAAGGTCAGGGTAACCAGCCCCAGGTAAAATCCCCGAAGCCTCAATGCGGGAATACCCGCAAACAGACCCACCGCGACGGCCAGCACGGCGCCGCAGGGAATGGTAAGCCAGGGAGAAAACTGCATGTGGATATTCAGCAGACCGGCAGTATAGGCCGACACGCCGAAAAACAAGGCATGCCCCAGGTTAAGCTGGCCGGTGAATCCCGAAAGGACGTCCCAGCTCGCGGCAAAAATGGCGAAAATAAGGGCCAGCGTGAACACGCGGAGATAAAAAGGATCCTGTGTCACCATGGGCAACGCGATGAGAAGCAGAAAAAACACCAGGGCTATGGCCCGTCCGGGTATCGCGAATATCTCCTGTCTGATCCATCCGAAAAATAGGTTGAAGTATATCATCGCTACAGCCTTTCCTCTTCAAACACCACGCCGAAGAGACCCTCCGGCCGGACCATCAGTACCAGCACCATGATTCCCAGGGAGAAAGTCCCCTGAAGAAAGGCGCCGGCCGGGATGGTAAAGACGACGATGGTCTCGACGAAACCGAGAATCAGCGCCCCAAGAACACACCCGCCGACACTGCCGAGACCACCGAGCACGACCGCGGCCAGGACGATCGTCAGGGGCTGCATCCACATCATGGGACCAACCACGTAAAGGGGTGCCACGACGGCGCCGGCAAGCCCCGCCAGGGCGACGGAAATACCCATGACGATGAGAAATATGCGGCTCACGTTGATGCCCATGAGGTTCGCGATTTCCCTGTCCTGGGCGACAGCCCGGATTGAGTTCCCCAGTCGTGTTTTCTCGAGGAGTATCCACAGTCCGACGAGAATCACGCCCGTAGCGGCTATGGCGATCAACTGCTGGTAGGCCAGCCTGATGCCGAACACTTCAAGGAACCCGCGCGCGAAAGGGGGAACGCCCCGGTAGTGCCCGCCGAAGATCAACAGGAGGATTTCCTGAAGGAGAAGGGCGACGGCGACGGAAATGATCATGACAGCTGTTTCATGATGCTTGATCCGGTCGAAGAGAAACATGAAACAGAGCATTCCCAGTATTGTGGTCGCCGTTATGGCTATCAGCAAAGCAAGAGAAAGCGGCATTCCCGCCAGGGATGTGCAGGCGAAAACGAGAAAAGCGGTCAGCATATAAAAAGCCGTGTGGGCCATGTTCAGGATTTTCGCCACTCCGAATATCAGAGAAAAACCCACAGCGAGAACGGCGTATATGCCCCCGGAAACAAGGCCGTTTACAATAATGTTGGTCAACATTTCATACAGTCCCTCCTTTTCCATCTAGCACGTATTCTGTACTGCCGGTCATTGCAGGTTGTGCCTGGGTGTTGGTTACTGCTGAACAGAGGAGCTCCGCGACTTCCTCGATTTTCCGCATTTTATCCTCGTGGCGGTCGCCGTGAACGATAAACCAGCGGAGCGTCAGATTATTGAAGGTACCGATGAACATGTTCCTGAATACCATCGGATTCACATCCGGACGGAACGATCCGTCGGCCATGCCTTCTTCCACGATCGACTGAAGAATATCGAAGAACTGGACGAAGAAATTGAATTGCTCGGTTTCGTAAAACCGGCGGGTAAGCTGAATCTGGACCAGGAATACCTTAAGAAAGTCCTGTTTTTCGAAGAACAGGGAGAAATAGTATTTGATGAAGCGCTGCAGTTTTAAAACCGGGCTCCTGATTTCAAATATTTCCGGAAGTCCTTCTTGGTAGCGACGGAAATGCCGGTCCGGAAGAGACAGCAGCAGATCCTCCTTGTTTCCGAAATATTCGTAGACGGTACCTTCAGAGACACCCGCCAATTTCGCGATATCCAGCACACGCGACCGGTACACACCCTTGTCCGCGAACACCTTTTCCGCCGCGTCCAGTATCTTGTCGACCTTGTTTTCTTCCGTTTCGGGCCTGGGTCTCAGAATACTCAGAATAAGAGACATCATGTCTTCAACGTCAGCCGCCGTGGCATCAATTGTCTTTGAAGCGATGGACTGGACGATTTCACATCCCATCATTCCGAGTATCATGTCGCGCACCAGGACCGTATCGACTTCTCGGGAAAACTTTCCTTCCCGAACACCCTGCTCGAGACATTCCAGAAGAATCCTCGCGTACCGGCGAATCGACGCGTACCCGGCACTCCGATAAAAATTGACCGAGGAAAAGCAATCAAAATACAGTATTTTTGAGTACTGGGGATGGGTGTCGGAATAACGGAGATAAAACCAGAGAATTTTCATCAGCCTGCTCTCGGTATCCCATATACCCTTCAGGTGTTCGTTCAGGGATGTAAAAAACTCCTCCTCGTGGCTGATGGGAAGTGAAAAAACGAGATCCTGCTTCCCCTTGAAGAACTGGTAAATGACGGAATCCGCCAGGCCCGCCGCGCCCGCGATTTCAGAAATCGTTGCGTCACTGAGCCCCTTCTCGGAAACAACCTGCTCCGCCGCCTCAAGGATCCTGAATTTTTTCTCTGAAGCATCCATTCCGCTCACTCTCCTTACGTAACCTGTAACGCCGTTTTCGACTGGCAAACGATACATGGTTTCGCGCTCTTCGCATCAGGATCAGAGTCTGTTCCCATCGGAAGCTTTTT
>LQBH01000031.1 GCA_002030015.1 delta proteobacterium MLS_D | reverse complement strand
AGCGGCGAAGGACATCATCCTCGAAGTGCTTCGCCTGTTTTCCACGAAGGGCAACGTGGGATCGGTCTTTGAATACTTCGGCGACGGTGTGAAAACGCTTTCCGTTCCCGAACGGGCCACCATCGCCAACATGGGAGCGGAATGCGGCGTTACCACCTCGATTTTCCCCAGTGACGAGACAACGCGTCGGTTTCTCGAATCGCAGGATCGAGGTAACGACTGGGTCGAACTATCCCCCGACGGGAACGCGGAATACGAGCGCGTCGTCTCAATCGATCTTTCCTCGCTGGAACCTCTTGCCGCGACACCCCACAGTCCCGGCAATGTGGAGACCGTGCGCGCCCTCTCGGGACTTCATGTCGACCAGGTCTGCATCGGAAGCTGCACCAACGGGTCTTATCGCGACCTTGCCGTCGCAGCCTCCATCCTCAAAGACAAAATTGTTCACAAAGATATAAGTCTTATCGTGGCACCCGGATCCAGGCAGGTTCTTGAAAATCTCGCCCGCGACGGGTATCTCGCGGATCTCGTCGCCGCCGGCGCGCGCATCGACGAATGCGCCTGCGGCTTCTGCATCGGCAACAGTTGCAGTCCCGGGTCGAAGAGCGTCTCACTGCGGACCTCGAACCGGAATTTCAGAGGCCGATCGGGCACGCCGGACGCCGACCTGTACCTGGTAAGCTGCGAAACGGCGGCGGCGGCGGCCGTCACGGGACGCATCACCGATCCGCGGGACCTGGACATGCCGTTCCCCCCAATAAAATTACCGTCGACATTCCGCGTCAACGACGGCATGATCCTTCACCCGGCGGACCCCGACACCGCTTCAGGCCTTGAAATACGCCGGGGACCCAACATCGGCCCGCCGCCAGTCGGCAAAACCTTTCCTGAAACCATCAATGGAAAGGTGCTCATCAAGGTGGACGACCAGGTGACAACAGACCACATTATGCCTGCGGGCGCGAGAATGAAATATCGTTCCAACATACCCCGCTACGCGGACTTCGTCTTCGAACCGATAGACCCCTCATTTCCCTCGCGGGCCCGCGCGGCAGAGAACGAAGGTTTCAAGGGTATCATCGTCGCCGGCCTCTCCTACGGCCAGGGATCGTCGCGGGAACATGCCGCCCTGTGCCCCATGCACCTGGGCGTTCGTGTTGTCATCGCCAAGTCTTTCGAACGGATTCACGCGGCAAACCTGGTGAATTTCGGTATTCTTCCGCTGGTTTTCGCCGACGAAGCTGACCATGACACCGTTGAGCCGGGAGATCTGCTTGATGTTCCGGAAATCAGAAACATTATAGCAAACGAAAACGTCCTTACCGTTCACAACAGAACGAAGGGAATCAATTTCCGGGCCGGCTTCAATCTTACGGAAAGACAGCGGTCGATCCTGCTCGCAGGGGGCGCCCTTAACCTGGTCCGGAAAAAGAAAGGCAATTGAGGCGAGCGACGCCCCGCCCTCGATATCCTCCCGGTCGTCCGGGAAAATAAAGCTGAGAGAGAGGCTCATGGAAAAGGTATCTGTCAAAACACCCATCGTCGAAATGGACGGCGATGAAATGACCCGCGTCATGTGGTCGATGGTCAAAGAGCAATTGATCCTGCCCTTTATAGACGCCGACCTGCGCTACTACGACCTGCACGTCGCCAACCGCGACGCCACCGACGACAGGGTGACCGTCGAGGCAGCGGAGGCCATCAAGAAGTTCGGCGTGGGTATAAAGTGTGCCACTATAACGGCCAACGCGGACCGGGTGACCGAGTACAATCTCAAGAAAATGTTGAAGAGCCCGAACGCCACGATCAGGGCCATGCTCGACGGTACCGTGTTCAGAAAACCGATTCTGGCGAAAAACATCAAGCCCCTGATTCCCGCCTGGGAAAAACCCATCATCATCGGCCGCCACGCTTACGGCGACGTCTACAGCGGCGTGGAAATGACTGTGCCCGAAGCCGGCACCACCGAGCTTGTCTTTACACCCGCCGGAGGCGGCGACATCAGCCGGGAAACCATCCACGAATTCACGGGACCGGGCATCATTCAGGGAATGCACAACACCGATGAATCCATCAGAAGCTTCGCCCGCGCCTGTTTCGCTCACGCCCTGGAAGAAAAAGTCGACCTGTGGTTCAGCACCAAGGACACCATTTCAAAAACATACGACGCCCGCTTTCGGGACATCTTCGAGAAAGAGCACAAAAATTGGGAAGATCGATTTCGCGAAGCGGGAATCGAATACTTTTTCACGCTCATCGACGACGCGGTGGCTCGCGTCGTCCGGTCGAAGGGCGGTTTTCTCTGGGCCCTGAAAAACTACGACGGCGACGTCATGTCCGACATGATTGCCTCCGCCTGCGGCAGCCTGGCAATGATGACCTCCGTTCTCGTGTCCCCCCACGGCTGGTATGAATACGAAGCCGCCCACGGCACGGTACAGAAGCATTACTATAAGCACCTTAAGGGCGAAGAAACATCGACCAATTCCATGGCGCTTATCTTCGCCTGGTCGGGCGGATTGAGAAAACGGGGAGAACTCGACGGCACGCCGGAGCTGTCTTCCTTTGCCGACGATCTCGAGGTGGCGTCGGTGGAAACCATCGAGTCCGGCATCATGACGGGCGACCTGCTCACCATGGCCGATTCGAATTCGAACAACCGCAAAGTCAATACGGAAGAATTTATCGATGCAATCGCGGAGCGGCTTCGCGGAAAGCGGACCTGAAAAAACCGACCTGACAAACCTGACGCCCGCCGAGCTGAAATCTTTTATACAGTGTCTCGGCAAGGAACGTTTCAGGGCGCGCCAGCTCATGAAGTGGATCTACCAGGCGGGATCCCGCGACATCGGTGAAATGACCAATCTTTCACGGGAGTTCCGGGAAGATCTTGACAGGATCGCCCGCGTCGGGTTCCTGCCTGTGGAAACAATCCAGGTTTCGGCGGACGGAACAAAAAAGGCTCTTTTCCGACTCGCCGACGGCGAAACCATCGAAACCGTTCTTATCCAGGAAAAAAACCACTGGACTGTCTGCGTTTCCACCCAGGCCGGCTGCGCCATGGGGTGCGCCTTCTGCCTCACCGGGGCATCGGGATTCAGGCGCAACCTGCTTCCTTCGGAAATCGCGGGACAGGTTACAGCCCTGCGCTTCGGCACGCCCGAAGGCCCCTTTATCAAGAACGTGGTGTTAATGGGCATGGGCGAACCCCTTCTCAATTATGACAACACATTGAAAGCAATTGACATCATGACCTCCGACGTGGGGCTGGACATTTCGAAGCGACGGATCACCGTCTCCACCTGCGGTATCACCCCCATGATACGCCGCCTGGGAAAGGACCTGTCCGTCAACCTGGCCCTGTCACTGAACGCGCCCGACGATGAAACCAGAAACCGCCTGATGCCGATAAACAAAAAATATCCCCTGGCGGACGTCCTGGACGCCTGCCGCGACTATCCCATGCCCCTGCGACGGCGCATCACCATGGAATATATTCTCATAAGGGATGTCAACGACAGCCCCGAAGACGCGGAAAAGCTGGCGCGTCTGGTGAAAAACGTGCGCTGCAAGTTCAACCTCATCGCCTTCAACGAACATCCCGGAAGCGATTTTAAAACATCGCCCCCCGACCGGGTCGACGCCTTCCGGGACATCCTGGTCAAGCACAACTACACCGCCGTTGTCCGCAAGAGCAAGGGCCGCGACATCCTCGCGGCCTGCGGACAGCTTCGGGGACGTTCTTAACGTATTAACGTGACGAACAGTCCGGTCAAATATTCTTCCGTCGGGATATCCCTGTCACTAGAATAATCGCAGTATTCACAACTAATAAATCCTTATAGTTACTATTTATTACCATTAAATATTAAATATGATATTTTTTGACATTTAGTAACTAATTATGTATGAACGTCCTCGCATTGTGTTGTCTTCAACATAGCCACAAACCAGAGAAAGGAACTTGACATGAAAAAAATATTAATGTTCGTTGCGATACTGATTCTCTGGACCGGTCAGTGTTTCGCCGCCGATCTTATTGTTTTCAGCGGCGCCGGCTTGATGAAGCCCATGGAAGAACTAAGAAAAAATTTTGAATCGGCCCACAACATAACGGCGGACGTCCACTATGGAAGCTCGGGCGAAATCTTCGCGCAGGTTGCGTCAGGCCAACCCTGCGACATCCTTATTCCCGGCGCCGAAAAATATACGCAGGACGCCCTGAAGAACGGGTGGGTAATCGAAGAAACCATCCGCCCCCTGGTGCGCCACATTCCTGTTATCGCCGTCCCGAAGGGGAACCCGGCGGGCATCAAATCCCTGGATGACCTGGCTCGAAACGGCGTCCGCGTGGCGATCGGCGATCCAAAGGCCCCCGCCATCGGACGGGTGAGCAAACAGATTCTGATAAAAAACGATTTGTGGGATAAAGTCACGCCGAACATCAGCGTCTATGCGCCGACGGTCAACCAGCTTCTCATTTATGTCGCCCTTGTACAGGTCGACGCGGGAATGATCTGGGGCGACCTTGTCACCTGGGCTGAAGGCAAGGGAAAACTCGAAGTTGTCCGTATTGCTGAAGACAGAAATATCATTAACAACATCCCCACGGCCGTATGCACCACGGCTCCTCTCATGGATCTGGCGACGAAATTCAACGACTACGTTTCGTCTTCCGAGGGACTGGCAATCTGGGAAAAATGGGGCTTTGAACGATGGCGACGCTGAAAAAGAAAGTCACGCCGGAAGGACTCAACTTTTTTAAGGCGGGGCTGATTTTTATCTCGTTTATCGTGACGGCCACCCTCGTCATGGCCATCGCCGCTCTTTTTATGGTTCCCGATGTCAAGGACGTATGGGAAAGCCTGCAAAGCGAAGAAATGATATTTTCGCTCAAACTGTCTCTCTGGACGGGGCTTCTGTCCACCGCCCTTGTCATGGTCTTCGCCCTTCCCATTGGGTATTCGCTTTCGCGTTTCCAGTTCACCGGCAAGGGATTCGTGAAGACGATCATTGATCTTCCGGTCGCCTTTCCGGAACTCGTTCTGGGACTCTGCCTGCTACTGCTTTTCGGAAACACCTTCATCGGAAAGTTTTTCAACGCCCTCGGGCTTAATTTTGTTTTTACGACGCAGGGCATCGTAGCCGCCCAGTTTTTCACCGCCCTGCCTTACGCGTGCCGCATTATGAAGTCCACCTTTGATTATATCAATCCGCGCATGGAATTCGTGTCCCGTTCTCTGGGATATTCCATGTTCGAAACATTCATGAATGTTTCACTGCCACTCGCCAGGAACGGCATTCTCGCGTCGACGGTCATCGCCTTCGCGCGCTGCATCGGAACCTTCGGCACGGTCCTGATCCTGGCCGGCGGAACGTACATGAAAACGGAAGTGCTCCCCATCACGCTGTATCTTAATATTTCCTACGGTAATATGGGAATGGCGCTTACCAGCGGCATCGTCCTGATGGTGGTTTCATTCGTGGCGATTTTTGTTTTTGAACAGACGGAGGTAAGTTTATGAGTTTCCTCTCCGTCAGGGATCTTCACATTGATCTGGGCGAGTTTTATCTTCAGGGCGTGTCGTTCGATCTGGACAGGGGAGATTACCTGACGATCATCGGACCGACGGGCGCGGGAAAGACGATACTTCTTGAGAGCATCATCGGGTTCTGGCCCCCCGACAAGGGCGACATTTATCTCGGGGGGCACACTATCACGAAGGAACTCCCCGAGAATAGAAATATCGGCATTGTCTATCAGGACTATGCCCTTCTGCCTCACTTCACGGTCTACAAAAACATCGAGTACGGTCTCAAGAAAAAAGACCCGCGCGGCATGAAACAGAAAATCGTCGAGATCGCTGAAGCACTCTCGCTCGATCATCTGCTTCACAGAAAACCGGCGACCCTGTCGGGTGGCGAACAGCAGCGCGTAGCGCTGGCTCGCGCTCTTGTCGTGGAACCCAGGATGCTTCTCATGGATGAGCCCTTTGCCGCCCTCGACCCGCAGACCAGGCGCGACACGAGAATATTGATGAAAAAAATCATGTCTCGGCAGAATACGACGGCCATTCACGTAACGCACGACCTGAACGACGCCTGGGCCCTCGCCGACAAGGTCGCCGTTATCCGTGACGGTTTACTCGCTCAGTTCGGTTCTCTCGAAGAAGTCTTCAAACGCCCCCGGACACCTTTCGTGGCGGATTTCGTGGGGGCAACCCTGCTGGAAGGAGCGGTCGTCGGCCATGACCACGGCCTGTCCGTTATAAACGTCAACGGCTTCACCATGAGAACAATCGACAACGTGGACATCGGGACAAAAGTGAAGCTTGCGCTTCGCCCGGAAGACATCATCGTCGCCACCCGACCTCCTCAGGACACGTCCGTACAGAATAATATCCGCACGACAGTTTCCTCGATCCTCTACGAAGGAAAAACATCCCTTCTATCGCTTACCGCAGGAAAAACGTCATTTACTGTCCTCGTGACAAATCAATCCCTCGAACGCCTCGGCCTGTCACCCGGCGACACAGTATATGCCATGATCAAAAGCAGCAGTGTTCGTGTCGTTGATTCACTCACCTGTTAGAGATCGGCCTGTGCGCCCTTTCTCCGTCGTTATCCGGCATAATCCGGGAACTGCCGTTAAAAATTGTTCCACAGGCGAAAACTGTCTCCTTTGACACGTGCGGTTAAATCGACCGATCCTTACCGGTATTTTATATCCCCTTCAGAAACCGATCCCGGTCGGCTAAGGATTCCCGTTGGTATGGATCGAAAAAACACTGCCTTGTCAGGCGTATTTTTCTGTGGCATAAGGGTATCGTCAATTTTAAAGATCCTGCAACCGAGTACCGATTCTTACATCCCTTTCTCTTCCACGGACACAGAGCCCCTCATTGAGCATTAAACTATATTTATTATAGTACACTAAGTCTTTTCAGGAACGGCCCATGAAATGTTTTCATTGAAAAAGACATCCCTTATCTGTTGGATCATGTACTAACCGGGGATAACATCACGCACGGAGGTGAGGCGGCAATGGAATTTATATATCCAATGACAAAAATAATTTTCGGTGATGGAAGTTCGACCACCATCGGCGCCGTCCTGGAAGGCTACAGGGCCGAAAATGTTTTATGCATTTATGACAAAGGCGTCAAGGAAGCCGGTATCGTTGATCCTATTGTCGAGGCCATGCAGGTGGCGGGGTACCGGGTGATCGAATGGAACGGAGCTCAGGTTTCCGTACCCTATTCCACTGTTAAGGAAGCCACGAAAATAGCGGCGGACGAACACATAGACACAATGGTGGCGATCGGCGGTGGAAGCGCCATGGACACGGGTAAAGCGGTGAACGTGGCCCTTACCCAACCGGGAGAATTCGAGCGATACGTGGGTACTCTGGACGCCGGTCTTCTCGATGGAACGTTGATGAAGCCGTACATATGCATCCCGACAACGGCGGGAACGGGAAGCGAAGTCTCAAACGTTGCCGTCGTCTATGACGAAGAAGAAGGAGTGAAAAAGGCCCTGCCCCAACCCGAAATCACGCCGACGGCGGCGATCATCGATCCGCTCCTGCACGTCAATATGCCGCCGTCTCTCACGGCTTCGACAGGACTCGACGCGCTTGCGCACGCGATAGAAGGCATCGGCGGTATTCGGCGGAATCCCATGATGACCTCCTGGGGAATGACGGTGTGCGAATTGGTATTCACCTATCTTCCCAGGGCGATGGCCGATGGAAACGACCTGGAAGCGAGGGAACACATGGCCATGGCGGCCACTTTCGGCATTCTTGTCGGCTCTTACGCAGGCTTCCACCTGGGGCACGCCCTCGGCCATTCAATCGAGGCCGTTACGCACGTGCCTCACGGCATTACCTGTGCTTTCGCGCTGCCCGAGGTATGTGAATGGTACGCCGACGAAATCCCCCATGAGACAAAAAAAATGGCGGCCATGCTGGGAGTGGACGTCGAAGGTCGACCGATCGCCGACGTGGGCAAAGACTTTAAACAGGCACTGCGCAAATTTTACCTGGATCTCGGCTGTCCGAAAACCGACACAGTCATTCCCGATCGATCCGGCATGGACAGAATCATCGAGCTGGCCCTTGGAGAATACACGTATATCACCGCAACCAAGAGACCGTCCAGAGCACAGTTAACGGAGATACTTGAGGCGGCGTGTGAAAGCCTGAGCTGAGCACGATGCCCGGACACAACTTTACAGGAGAATGGCCATGAAAAAAGTATTGCGTATAAATATGACAGAAAGAACTGTTGCATGGGAAACGCTCAAGGACGATCACGTTCTGCTCGGCAACCGGGGACTGACCGCCAAGGTCCTTTCGGAAGAGGTAAATCCCGCCTGCGATCCTCTCGGTGAGGACAACAAACTCGTTTTCAGCCTGGGATTGCTTGCAGGTACACCTTTCCCCACGGCCAACAGGCTGTCGGTCGGAACCAAGAGTCCGCTCACAAAGGGCATCAAGGAATCAAATTCCGGCGGTAATATTGCCACGTTTCTTTCGCGTCATGGAATCAAGCTCGTGATCGTGGAAGGAAAGCCGAGTGAAAAATCCCTGTTCATCCTTCGCATCGACGCGAACGGCAACGCCGAGCTCGTACAAGCCGGCGAATACGCGGGTATGGGAGCCTACGAACTGACCAAAAAGGTCAAATCTATCTACGGTGACGATAGTGCCGTGGCCTGCATCGGTCCCGCCGGCGAACGGGGATACAGCAATTCCACCATCCAGGTTACCGACTACAGTACGGGTCATCCCAACAGGGCCCTGGGGCGGGGCGGCGTTGGCGCTGTCATGGGATCCAGGGGATTGAAGGCCATTGTAATTGAGCGGGCGTCAAAAAAGGCGGAAATAGCATACGCCGACAGAGCGAAGTTCACCAGGGGAACCAGGGACTTCACTAATGTACTGTCACGAAACAGGGCCACGGCCACAGCCATGCGTCTCTTCGGCACCATGGTTGGCATGGCGGTAACAGGAAAGTCGGGCGCCCTGCCGGTAAGAAACTTCAGCGGTGAACGATGCACCATTCTCGACAAGATCGGTGCCACGAAATTCCAGCAGAATATCTCACAACGCGGCGGCTCGTCCTCGCTCCCCTGCCAGCCGGGATGTCCAATCAAATGTTCGAATATCTATAACGACGGGAACGGAAACTACCTGACCGCGGCGTTCGAATACGAAACAGTCGCCATGATAGGCTCGAACTGCGATATTGCCGACCTTGATGTTATAGCCAAGATCGAGCGCTTATGCGATGACTTCGGCATAGACACTATCGAACTCGGAGCGACAATCGGCGTGTGCATGGACACGGGGATTCTGCCCTTCGGCGACGGCGAGGGCGCCCTCAATTTAGTCAATGAAATAATCAACGATACCGAGTTCGGCCGAATACTGGCGCACGGTACGGAAGTAACCGGAAAGCACATCGGCGCCAGGAGAATCCCCACCGTGAAAGGACAGGCTATGCCCGGCTACGACCCTCGAAACAGCAAGGGTACCGGTGTCGGGTACGCCACGTCTCCCCAGGGCGCCGATCACACGGTGGGAACTACCAGTGGATCGGCGCGTGACTTTCTCAAGACCGGCCGCATACAGATGTCTCAAAAAGTCCAGGTATTATATGCCACCGTCGACAATTTCATGTGCCACTTCGCCGGGCTTCCTCTGGCAAGCACTCATAAATACGCCATCGACCACATCGCGGAAGCGATGGCGGGAAAATACGGCGGCGAATGGAACGCCGACCGGGTGTACGGCATCGGCATCCAAACGATTATGATGGAAAAGGAATTCAACCGGAAAGCTGGATTCACACCGGAGGACGACCGGCTACCCCGGTTTTTCTACGAAGAAGCGTCTCCAATGACCGGGGCCACCTTTGATTTTACAGACGAAGAGCTTCAACAGGTACTTCCATTCTAACAGGTACATTCTGTCAGTGATACTTTACACGGGGGGCGTTCTTAACCGGCAAGAACGCCCCTCGTTATAATCACCGGCGGATGAGGTTCTGAAATGCCGTTTATGTTCATACCACCGGTGGCTTCAGGACACGTTGTTGCAACCGACCCGGGGTGTTGCTCGCAGGGAAGTGGCACGTTGACACGCTGACTGTGTTCCCCTGACATCATGAAAAATTACGTTTCGGCCAACCAGACATCAAGCTTCTCCATAACTCTGTCGTGGGTATGACGGGATATGTCGGGCAGATACCCAAGCATGGCCTCCGCTTCTCGAAATCCCTGGATTATTGCTTCGCGAAGTTCCGTGATTCGGGAAGGATCCCCGCCGGACAGTGCTCTGGCGAAGGCGATGATCCGATCGCTGACGGCTTCCACGCCCAGTTCGCCGTGGCGGCCGAGCAGTGCTTCCAGTTCGACGCGGGGAGCTCTGTCGGTTTCTCCCTGGCCGGCAAGGCGTGCAAGTCGGTTGAGGGAGATACCCTGTTTCCTGATCAGCGTTGTTACAAGATCGCACAGTTTCTGATGAACCGCTTCTGCTTCCTGCATCAGGCGCGCGACAGTCGCCTCGTCTCTCGACGCCGCGGCGCGTTCATAGGTGGGTGTTTCGAAAGGCACTGCCCTTCTGATTACCTTGTCTATCGGCGTGCCTGCCCCGCTGGTTTCGGCCTGTCGCGGTCCCGGTTCGGGCTTCGGAGACCCGACCTGTCTCATCGCCTGTGTCGGCAGGGGAAATGACGTTATTTTCATAGTTTCGTCCCTCCTTGGTTACCGTATATTTATCGACAAATACGTTTCACTTCTTGAGGGTTACTATTCATGGGAGGCGGATTCAGGACGGGGATAGTTCGGAAGTATTGGTAAGAAACCTGTAACAACGCTGATAACTCAAAACCCGGTCCCGGGTTTTGAGTTATCTCTCGCAAGGGGGCGGCCGGACTTCACACAGATAAGTTCACTATATTTCATGGAGCTTCCATCAGATCGACTCTGATGTGCCGGGCTGTCATCAGGTCTTAGATTTGAAGGCCTCCCCGACCATTCGTATCACCCCGTGAACAAAACCAATCGGCACCAGGATGGCTCCCGCTACCTGCACTCCTGCTTCATAGATCAATGAACTGTCTGTATAGGGTCTCCCCCGTAATCTTGATTGAAACGCGCTAAAGGGAATACCAAACATGTTTCCAACAGTCATTAATTGTACCGCTGAAAGAATGATTTTTGCTTTCACTTCTCCGTATTCATCAACTATCGATTCATAAGCTTCTTTTTTCGGCAATCCCCGGGCATCAGCAAAATGTTGAGCAAACAGTATCGCCTTTGCTTCCTCCGACCTTACAAAATTTCCATCGCCGCTTAAGAAACTCTTAATTTCTTCATTGCTCATTCCCTGTCTCAATGCCAGGTACGTATGAGCGTATGAACAAACCGCGCACCCATTCACTTCCGTCACCGCCAGATGCACTCTTTCGATAAAGTCTCCGCCGACCAATTTCTTTCTTTTGTTTTCAATCATTCCTGCAGTCACGCTCGGCAACATCATAAAGGCACGATACATTTCCGATATACTGAACTTTCTTTTATATTCGGTCATTGAATCACTATTTCTCTGCAATATTATGCCTGCACACACCGACGAGCGGTTTTGGGTTTTCTGTAATAAGAAAATAACCTGCATGTCCAGTTCTGTATCGATCGAATGCGAAACTGATATATCGCAATGAACCTATTTTATCAACGGGCACGGTCAGCTGTTATTTACGAGATGTCAAGGCTAAGAGATCCCCAAGAGCTCTTTTTATTTTTATTATTCTGGTACCGGAAGGATAATCTATGGTATAAGGCCTCGCTGATTATGAACCGATGATCGGTATTCTTTATCTAAAAAGGTAACCACACAGCAGGATGAAATGGAAAAATCGTACGGTATCGGCAATTACCCGCCCCTCGCGTCCTGATCGCAATACGGTACGGGCCGTCCGGGTTTTCGCGGCGGCTCTTTTTACGGGCATCGCCGTTCTCGACAGGGTTTACCAGATAGGTCCTCTTTTTACCGGACGGAGGATCGGCCCCGAGGTATGGGAGCCGAACCCGAACCGTTTCTTTCACGAAACGCCGATCGCTTCGCCGGCACCGTCGATCAGGGTCCTGTCACTGAACACGGCACACGGGCGCAAAGAGGGATCGCACCGGATGCTTCAAAGCCGCGCGGCGATCCGTTCTAATCTCGACGACATAGCGGACCTGTTGCTCCGGGTGAATCCCGACATCGTCGCTCTCCAGGAAACAGACGGCCCCTCTGCATGGAGCGGTATGTTTGATCATGTCCGTCACCTGTCACGTTATGCCGGATTCCCCCATTCTGTTTTCGGCGGACATGTTAAGGGGAAACGCAACATTTACGGGACGGCCCTGCTTTCATCGTTCCCCCTCGAAGATCCTCTTTCAATCCGTTTTTCTCCCGCGCCCCCGACGTTCGCGAAGGGCGCCGTGATTTCAACCATTCATCTTCCCGATGCCGAAAACACGGCCGTTGACGTTGTGTCCCTGCACCTTGATTTCGCCCGAAGGTCCGTCAGGATCCGCCAGGTTGATGAATTTATCGAGAAAGTCAAGGACAGGCGACGCCCCCTGATTGTCATGGGTGATTTTAACTGCGAATGGAACACGGGTGAGGCGACTCTTCCCTTTCTTGCCCGCTCACTGAACCTGAAAACCTTCAAACCCGAAGCGACGAATATGGCCACCTACCCGACATCGGAACGCCGGCTTGACTGGATTCTCCTGTCGAAGGATCTTGATTTCAGGAATTACCACACGATATACGAACCTCTGTCGGATCACCTGGCGGTCATGGCCGACATCGCCCCGGCGCCGGGAAACAGGGCGGCGTAGCACCACTTCTTACGCCCCATAAAGACTCCCTCAGAAACAGCCAGCCGCCCCGGCAATATCGTTTTTTTGTTTGCGCTGCCAGGACCGTCGAAGGAGCATCGGAGGTCTTGTGGCGGGCCGCCGCGACGGCCCCCTTGAAGAAACGGGCGCCAGCCCAGAAAACAACGGGAAAGACCAGAAAGGCGAGGAGCCATGGCATGATTTCGGGAGAAATTAATCCCGGGAAGGGAAACCAGTCGATCATGCTTCCCATCATGATAAGAACCGACAAGACGCCACCGATTCCAACTTTCAGCCCCGGGTCTTTCTGCTCCGTCCTTCGCGCTTCCTCGACGGGATCCATTTCGGCCGATCCCGCCGCGCCGAGGTATTCGTAGCCCGACTTCCGCGGCACGTCCTCGACGACCGATCTGTCAACCGTACCCGGCTGATGAACAACGGTTGTCGTGAAAGTAGCAAGATTGACCGACGCGTCGACCACGTCGGGCATCGCTTTGAGCGCGTTTTCTACGCGGCGGACGCAGGCGGCGCAGGTCATTCCCTGAAGATAAAGACGTTCCTTAATCAATCCCGTGCCCCGTACTTGCGATTTTCTCACGCAACAGTTCCCTGGACACCGGGTGATCTTCTTCGAAAACCGCTTCCCCTTTTTAAGGTCAACAGACACGTTGCTAATTCCCCTGATCTCTTCGAAAACCTTTTTCGCCGTCGCCGCGCAACGCGCGCAGGACATCCCCTTGATACCGATTCCGGTCATTCCTGCCCCTGCCCGATGTTTTTCTCCTCATTATCCTTTTTAATTTTTCAACGTCCCTCCGTAATGATATACTGATCACCAGTTTCACTTCACTCAATAATAAAAAAAGGGGGATCTCTGATGGAACGCAGCGACCGGCTGAATGCCCTTGAAACAGCCCTTGAAAACGAGATGAATGAACGAAAATTTTATCTCGCCCAGGCCGAGCGGACCGAAAACGCCCTCGGAAAGTCTATGTTCCTGGAAATCGCGAACGATGAACTGGAGCATTACGAACGTCTCAAAAAGCTGCACGAAACGTGGAAGGCGGGTAAAGACTGGCCTGATACGGTACCGCTCACGGTTAAACAAACCAACGTCAAACAGGTGTTTTCATCCCTGACGGCGGATGCCGCCGATATGCGGCGGGGTAACGATGATGACCTCGCCGCGCTGAAAAAGGCCGTCGACTTCGAGGCGAAGGGTGCGGCGTTTTACCGAAAGTTGAGCGGTATGGTATCGGAACCGCTGGAAAAGAAATTTTTTGACCTTCTCGCCGGCATGGAGGAAGAACATTACCGGTCGTTGAAAGAAACTGAAGAGTATCTTCTGGATCCGGCCGCATGGTTCAGGGCCACAGAGCACGGCGGCGGGCTCGACGGTGCCTGATGGTAAAAAAATATTGCCGCCGGCTTGCCGAACCGCTTCTTTTTTCGTATGCTCCTGCAAGGTTCCGGTGAAACAAATTATTCGATGCGAGGCTGAACCATGAACGGTAAAATATTATGCATCATTTTCATTGTGATCATGGTATGGACGGCACCTGCTTATGCACAAACGTCCCGTGACTGGTACGAAGAAGGCCTGAAGGAGGAAAGCTCTCAGCGGTATGAGAGTGCGCTCAATGCTTATTCCGAGGCGATCAGAGGAAACCCCTCTTTCGCACCGGCGTACCTGAAACGCGGCAGTCTTCTTTTTTCCCTGTCGCCGAACCGGGCGGTAGAATCCTTTAATGATCTTAGCACGGTGATCGAACTGGATCCCGACAACGCCGACGCGTTTTACGAGCGGGGGCGCATGTCTTTTTTCATGTTAAAAAACGAAGACGGTCGTGAAGATATGATCAAGGCGGCGGGACTCGGACACGAGGGCGCCCGTGAATGGCTGGAAACACCCGCGGCGTCGAAGCAGTCCGGGTACGTGCACCTGGGTTCGTACATCACACCTGAACGCAATCCGATCGTATTGTTCGCTTATAATCAGGCCGAACTTGACGACACGGCCAAAACGCTGCTCGACGACATTGCCCGCGTTCTCAGAAACGAGCTTCGCGATTGCGTCGTCTATATCGCGGGACACACTGACAATCACGGCTCCGAAAAATACAACAGGGATCTTTCCTTACGGCGGGCCGAAGCGGCAAAAAAATACCTGTCTCTTCAGGGCGGCGTTCAAGCCGATCGCCTGATAATTCGATATTACGGGGAATCCCGACCACTGGCTCCCAACGAAACAACCGAGGGCAGGGCCATGAACCGCCGCGCCGAACTGATGGCGTTGAAGCGCCCCTGACGCGCCTGGCGACACCGGTTGCCGTCATGCACTATTAGTAGTAATCCATACGAAAGGGAATCTTCCGTTACTATGTCCATATCGCACGATCAGCTTGTCCGTTTTATGCTCTCCCCATCTTTTTACCCCCATGACCCGCCATCGGTCGATCTGGTCCAGACGCACATATCTTCAGTGTTCATCGCGGGCGACAAGGTATACAAAATCAAAAAACCGGTTGACTTCGGCTTTCTGGACTTTACCACTCTGGAAAAGCGGAAGTTTTTCTGCGATGAGGAAATCCGCCTGAACAGCCGCCTCGCACCGTCCGTCTATAAATCCGTGGCGGCCATCACCGACGACGGAGCGGGAAATCCGGTGTTAAACGGTGACGGGCCGGTGATCGAATATGCCGTGGTCATGCGTCGCCTTCCCGAAGAACGCATGCTTTACCGGCTTCTTCAAGAAGGACACGTCGACGACACGGTCATGGACGATATCGCCCGCCTCCTGCATGAATTTCACCGGAAGGCCGATACGGGCGGTGAAATCGACCAGCTGGGAAGCCTCGACACGATCAGGATGAACCACGATGAAAATTTCGATCAGACCGAACCTTTTATCGACAGGACGATTTCGGCTCCGGCACACGCGTTCATGAAGGCCTGCGCCCACAAATTTATGAAAGACAACGAGGAACTGTTCCAGCGGCGCGTCAGTGAACACCACATTCGGGATTGCCACGGCGACCTTCATCTTCAACACATCTGCCTTGATGGAGATGAAATCGTCATTTTTGACTGTATCGAGTTCAACCGGCGTTTTCGCAGTCTCGACGTTGCGGCGGAAATCGCCTTTCTTTCCATGGATCTGGAGGGAAACGGCTACACCGCCCTGGCACGAACCTTCATCAATGCCTACCTTCGATAC
>LQBH01000030.1 GCA_002030015.1 delta proteobacterium MLS_D | reverse complement strand
CATTGGACACCGGATTGTCTGAGTCGTACCTGTCGCAGTTAAAGCATGGGAAAAAGAACAATCCGTCTCGCGATGTCATAGCTAAGATATGCGGAGCGCTTGGAGTGTCTTTCAATGAAATGGTCCAGAAGGGGCGCGGTACAACCACGCCCGCGCCAGACTCCGACCGGCAACGCTTACACGCTCTCCTGGACCAGATACTGACACACGGCTCCGATGCACAGAAGCAGCTCGTCAAGTTGGCGATTGAAGGGGCAACGCATCTTGGCACTCATTATGGACACGCCGGACACGTCGAGAAACCACCGGGAGAACCAGGCCACCCGGCCCCTCTCCGGCGTGGCACGCGAGGACGGAAGGCAATCTGATTATACTATACTAAAGGAGGAAGAAACGACGTTCGTACGCAAAAAGGAGGAACACCATGAGGTATATTACACTTTTTATGGCCTGCCTTTTTATCATGGCGGCGTCGCCGGTCCAGGCATGGGATGACGACTGGAACAGTACATACCGGCGCGGCACGTCCTACAGCAGTTCCAACGAAGATGAGCGGGACGGATACCGGCGCGGCATGCTCCACCAGCAACAGGAAGATGACCGGTTTCAGCGTGATCCTATGCGTATCAATCCCAGGGACGAACAAACCCTTGGTGATCCCGCAAAAGCAAAGCCGCGCGGAAGCAGGTCGTTACTGTACTAATGGCAATAACGTATGTCAGGGATGGTGACAAGCCCGGTGAGGCGGTCTGGAGGGTAGATTGGCGACCGGACGGGCGAAATGGTGTCCGTCGCCGGAAGCTCTTTGAAGGTACTTATGATGAAGCAGTGCTGTATGAACAGGCGATCCGGGAAGAAATCGGCCTCAGATCGCATCGTGTCGAGGAATACAAACGCCTGATCGACTGTTACCCCGAATACCTGATATGGCATAAACAATATAGGTCTCCCCGGACACACGCAGACTTTAAGTTGTCCTGGGAAAAGTCGCTCAAGGACCACTTCGGGCTACTGCGGGTATCAGATATTCGCCCCCGGCACATTACGTCGTTTGTTTCACAACGTGATAAAAAGCGGGCGAACGAGAAAGACATATATTATTTACGGGCTTTCATTCGATGGATGGTGGAACAGGGCTATGCGGCGCCGCTTTCGTTCCGGCCCCAGGTGCCGAAATACAACCGGCCACTGCCCCGGACACCGACCCCGGACGAGGTCCGGGCGGTACTGAAGGAGATTAAAGACCCCCTGAAGCGGGCACTGGTCATTCTTATGTGGTCGTCGGGCATCAGAATATCGTCGGCCCTGGCCCTCCGATGGGAGCATATATATAAGGATAGTTTTGTCGTCACCCTGAAGGGCGGCCGGCAGTCTATTCTTCCCCTGCCGCCGGAGTTCATGAAGCTGGTGGATCGGAAGGAAAGAGGGGTTGTGTTCCCCTGGAAGAGCATCAAGGGCACACTGAAGGGGGCCAGCAAGCGGGCGGGCATCGGGTACACCATGACCCATCACATGCTTAGACATGCCTATGCCACGGATACCCTGTCGGCTACCGGGGATCTCCGGTTGGTCCAACAGGCATTAGGACACGAGCAAATAACCACGACGACCATTTATGCTCAAGTACAACAACAGCGGTTATCCGAAGCGGCTGACCTGGTGCGGGCCCTGAGAAACAGGGGCGAGGTCCACGTGGACCCTAAAGGCCAACAGAATACATAAGACAATTCATATAGTTCTGGAGCAGAGAACATAATTCGTAATCAGTAGGTCCGCGGTTCAAATCCGCGCATCGGCTCCATGAAATCAAGGGGTTAGGCATTACACCTAACCCCTTTATTACAGTCAAAAGGTCCACAAAGAGTCCACAATTTTACTTATTCTTAATTCTGGCAATTCTTTCTTCAATCTCAGCTTTTTGAGATTCCAGGCTTGCCAGCTCATCCTCCGGCTTAGGTTCGGGAATCAGAGTGGCCGTGATTTCGGCATCAATCGAGGGGACGTCTATCCGTGGGTATTCCGTAAACTCATCCCCATCTTCGTTCTTGACAAGGCGCGGCTCTTTTGAAGTGTCCTCAACCGACGAGGGGAAGATGCTGCCTCCCTTCAGTTCCGGATATTTCCTTCTGATTATCCGCAATAGCGCCTTCTCCGCTGCCCTGATCGCTTCCTCTTCACTATTCGCTTCCTTCTGTGTTGAGGCAGTGATATTTTTGTACTTTATGGTTATATTATATTTCATAAATGCCTCCTTCCTTATAATGAATCCCAATACTCCTGGAACGTAAGTAAACGCATTAGGCGAATACGGTAATCGTAGTCCTGGTAAGCCGAGGAAGCATAGCCCGTACTCATCCTGGTGTAATATGCCTTCATCGATGAAGAAGCAGTTGAACTCCAATACTCTTCTTCCTCGTATTCTTCACCAACAGGCAAATTAGCTTTTGTGGTGTACAACGTATTAAATTGATCCTTTGCCGGTATAAACCAGTCGTCATACCCGCCTAGACTTGCCGCGTTAGCGGCGGCGGAAAAGGCGCCGATTTCCGAATCAGCATGTGCTTCCAATGTCGTGGTATTTGCCGCGCCGTCGGTTTCGCTCGACGGGCCTCCAAAATATGGATAACTCCAATTTATCGCCGTGCTCTCTCCACCACTCTTTGGTGCTACGATCATCAGTGTATAGTTTTTAAACGAAAGATGCACCAGTGTGCCGCCGGCGGCAGCATCACCCAGTTCAGGAAGGGGAAAATCGGTAGCCCAGTCAGGAACCGCGGTCTCGATTTCATAGGTCACGGTAAGCTGCGCACCGCCGGGAACATTAACGGGGAGGTCCAGGAGGTCATAGGACAGGAGATATTTACCAGTGTCCAACTGATAGAAGATTCCCCCTTGCCAAACAAGGCCAGCGTTGGCAACCTCTATGGCGTCCCCGGAATTGTTATTGAATATCCGTGTAATGGTCTGTGTGTGTTTCCCGGTGATTGAATCATACGACGTAACCGGCGCTGACTGAGCCTGATAGTAAAGCTGGTCAGCATCATTACCATGAGCAACCAGGTCCTCAAGCTCATATCGGTACGCATGAAAGGCACTGGTGCCTGTACCGACCTGAATACCAAATGAATTACCCCAGCGAAAGAAACATCCCGAACCGGAGGGTAAGAACTTGCCGTAACACTACCACTCGTAGTAACGCCGAACCTGTTGTATGCCTCGGTTCCACCATCGCTCACGCAATCCAGCATAACGCCATTCATCAACCACCAGGCATTACGTGTCCACGAATGTCCTTCTTCACGACGATCTTCGAGTATGATCCCGTTCCGCTCGACTGTGATACTGAGCCAGAGTCTCGGCATGCGTTTGTTTAAATTTAAATGCAGTTTCTTAAATTCCTGTTCTTCTCTCGTATTTAACGGCATTATGTTCCTCCTTCTATTTCGTTGTCCACTGATGATTATACAATCGACTACGACCCGAAAAAAGCAGGTGCCCCTTCTGATTAAGGTCGTACCCGAAGAATCTGTCTCGCAACCGCTTCATTTTATGAATCCGCCATGTTGTTTACGAAGCCATGCACCGTTATCACGTCTGCCGTTCCCGCGAACGCCTTCACCGTTGCCTCGTTCTGCAAGAGGAACCCCGGCACCACCGGCACAAGCCCTTCCTTCGAGGGAATCTCTATAATGATATTGTTTTCCGTATTAGCGTCCCCAAATTCAACGGTCAATGTCACTGCCTCGGTATGATTGTTCTGCGCCCAGAGCCAGACTTCATCAAACGTCCCTGCTGTAGTTCCGGCGACAGCGGTATGGATTGCCGTTCCTGGCGTTGCTGTAGCGGCAACCTCAATCCCTTTCCCGTCGGTGCTTCCTGATAATTTCCTCTTCACTGCTACTGACATTTTATGCCTCCTTAATCATCTGTGGCGAACAACTGGTTAGATAAAACGTCGCTCGAAGCGTCGTACAGCGGATCGAACGGATTAAATCCCCAAGCAACCCATTGTGAGCCTAAGAACGCCCACTGCGCGTATAAATACACCGGCAGGTCGCCAATGGTAAACGTATCATCTTCATCGTAGTGTGTACCACTCCCATCCGGTATGGTATCCCACCCAGCAAATTCATAGGCAGATCGTGCGAGTGTATTCTCGCCAAGCACTGTGACGGTATCATCTTCGGTATATACGTTTGCGTCGGTCGGCGGATCGCCGCTTGTTGAATTGTTCCCCAGGTACGTAACCACAATATCGCCGTACCACATTGCGTAAAACGTTGTTGCCTCATTGATAGTGTACTCTCCCAAAACAGCAACGACTGTCCCTGAACCATCAGTCTTTGTATTCCAATGCCCGAAAGAATAACCACTTTTTACTAGTGTCCCTGGCCCCTCCGCTGTTACTGTATCTCCCGCTCCATAATACCCGTCGTCGGTCGGCACATCTCCCCCCGTGTTGAAATGCCCGTCATACTTAACCCAATCGGGGTAGCGCAACATGGTTTCTACAGCTACGCTCGGTAGAGAAAGTACGGAAAGCTCAATCGGTCCTTCGGAAACGGGAGATTCAGCTATAACGCTGGTACTAGTAACCTCTTCAGAGGGAGGCTCAGGCACACTAAGGAAAAATATCGTCGGTACCCAAAGTGAGTATAAGGTGACATCATGCGAGGGCATCTCAAGCGTTTCTTCAGGCAAATATAAATCTCCGCTCCCATCAGGCTCGGTGTTCCACCCGTTCCACCAATGGTATTCCTTTTCAAGAGTTCCCTGCCCCTGTATCCCCGCAGATTCACCGGCTGAATGACGTGTGTACTGCGTTACCGGCTCTCCCGAGTCCTCTCCGTTCCCGTCGTAGTACAAGTAATACAGCAGTTCTGCCATATTGCTTGACGGGAAGAAGAACATTACATGCTCGCTTATGACGTGTCCGACCGCTTGTGCGCGGGCAGGAGAAGGAGGAACACTTTGTATCAACCCTCCCGGAATTGCGGAATCAACATACAACATATTACTGTAGCCCTCTCGATGCACCCATGACCACGCTGCGTTGTAAACGAAACTGCCGGGGAGAATAAACTGGCCGCTCTCATTGCCGGCCATATTTGCCGCAGCGATCCACAAGCCCGGCAATGTGTACATCGACGAGGCATTGGCCTTATACAATTTTCCATCCTCGTACATGAAACAAATATCTTTAGCAGAAAGGGACTCTCCCGCCGTCATCATGCAGTACGGTCCATCAAAGCCCGAGGCAATAGATTCATTGTACCGGCGCATTTCCGAAACAGAACGGTCCTCATCGACCACAAGCGTCTTACCGCCAGCGGAAGCGGAAAAGCCCGATTCCAACGTGGTGAGCATCAGGTTGTGCGCTACTTGAATGAACGTAACGTCGCTGGTGTCTATAATGCCATCATCCGCGATGGAACATACCCACCCGGTATCACAATATGCGGTGCCTTGAGACACGAGGACAAAGAGCAGGACAAGTTTTGTCCAGGAATTAGCCTCGTCAGAACGCACCCACGCATTGTTAGATACGACATACACGCCGTTCTGTGAAGCCAGCGCCTGATTATGCACAAGGACAACATCGCCGGGAACAACGGAAACACCATCAACCTCCTGCGGCCCCCATAAAAATATATTCTCGGTAGTAGCAACGCGCGCAAAGGCCAGCCCCGGTAGACGCCCCTCGAGATTCACATTGTCAAGCCCCGACAAATCTTCTTTCCAGCGCATAAACCGCCCGGCCTGGGGGGTCGGAAGCGTTAAGCCCGTGAACGTGGAGAACCGTTCAAATTGTATCGTTCTGTCCAACGCGCGCTTTAACTGCTGGAGCAGCATCACAGCATGGTCAAGGCTATTTTCCACGGTCTGCGAAGGAAATGCGCTTTTGTACGACAGGTCTGTTTCCTGCGTGAAGTCTCTTTCCCTGATGATATGCAGGGTATAACTGCACCCATACGCCAGAGACGTAACAACATTCCCGCCGTCGGCCCACGATGCCCCGGATCGTTCCACGGTATAATCGTCGCCCAGGGTCAGGGTCGTTTTCGCTCCACTGACTTCTTCCAGGACAACGTCCAGGTCATCTTCGCTCAACACGGCGAAGGAAAACGGGAATATGGATTGTTCCCCGTCGCACGCATAAGAAATAGTTGAAGTCTCTGACGTAACCGCCATTTATTCCCCTCTTGTCATCCATTCTCGTATAGCCGCTTTGTCTGCCTCTGCTTCCTTCCAAGCACGGCGATAGGCTTCTTTCCAATCGCGCCACCAGTCCAGCAGATCACCTGTTGTCATCGTCTCCGGTACGAGGGGAGGCTCAGGTTCAGGGATCGGCTGTACCAGCATTTCCGGTGGATACATCCTGGTCGTCTGTGTCTGCGTTACCACCTGTCCGCTCCCGCAACCACTTAAGATAAGCAGTGGGGGCAGGTATAGAAAGATAAGCATCAACTTCTGCGCTCGCTTTTCTAAGGCTCGCAATTTCCTCATCCTTTCTATGTATTCTCTCTTCTGCCTCGAGTTCAATTTCTTTTTGCCTTTCAATTCGATTGGCAAGGAGTTGTTCGATCCTTTCTCGTTCTGCTCGTTCCGCCTGAAGAGAGTCAAGAATGCTTTGATTAGCTTGTTGAGCAATTTCATAGTTTCCCTCCGCTAAGTCTCGTTCTGCTTGTGCTACCTGCCCGGAGTACCAAAGCAGAGCGATAAGGAATAAAACCCCTACACCTACACCGATCTGGATGAGTAATTTGTTAATCATGGCTTCCTCCACTTGTCATCGAGCGTGGCAAAGCCTACATAAACTCCAGATAATCCACCAATAAAGATGTAAAATGGTCCTGCAATATCCACCAAGAGCTCACTCTTAGTTACCGCAACAAGAATGGGATAGGCTAACCCCGCTACTACAGACGCCCACGCCATTCGTCTGCGGTTTGTCCAGCGCAATGATGGGTTTGGATGCTTTTCCATTCCCGCCTCCTTTTTAAGGATACACTATGCGTATGCGATCAGGAATGTTCCGACAGTCAAAATGTACCCATGGAATCTCCCCCTCCAGACACGTTATCTGCGGAAAATACGTATCTTTGTGCGTAAGTATCTCTTCTCGTACTGTCTCAGCCGTGAAACCCTTGACTGAAATATCAAAGGCCGCACCTCGCTTGTGCTGACTGAATTCCGCGCCTATCTTGCACCCCGGCGGCCTGAACCCCCGATATTGATTTTTCCCCCCGAACGGCCAATCATTCACCGTCACGGTTGTAGCGAAGTAATCCCTGAGCGCATCAAGCATCCGGAGCGCCATCGGGTTGAAAAACATCCAGGCATCCTCACCAAACCGTGCAAAGGTCTTTTTGTCCACCAGTTCCTTAATGTTAAAATGCCTGCACTTATAGTACATCACCTCACCCCCTGAATCTCTTTGCGAATTTCCTTCAGTTCGTTGAATATCTTTTCTTGTGTGCGCCTCGCCTCGTGTAGTTCCTCTTTTAGGGAACCGTGCCGTTCGCGGCACAACCGTTCCGTGACATGCGTTCCATTCCCGGCACCATTTTCCGTAACTCGAGATTTAATATACATGGCGCCCCCCATCACCAAGAGCGTTGAAAGCGCGATTGCATCCGGTAAGTTCAGCACGACCCCCCCCCTTTTTTTATTCCCCCATTTGTTCAAGTTCGTCATATATGGCGTTCCCCTGTTGAGCCACCGCCACCATCTGCATAATCAACTGGTCGATCATTGCCCGCTTTTCATCGCCCGTCATGCTCGGAGCGATATATATAGCGTCAATCATGTCCCGGATATTTGCCAGAGAATCGGCGTATTTGTTCAGGCGAACGAGACTGCCTTCCATCATCAGTCCCATTGCCTTGTCATAATCATGTTCCTCAGAGATGAGATATTTCGCTGTGTTTTGCACTTTCTCTATCTTTTCATAATTGTCGTAAAAATCCCGGATGCTTTCCGCGTTCGTCGAAGGGTATCGGACCACAAAGGCACGGAATATCGGCCAATCGGCAAGGTGCCGCGTCGGTTCCTCATAGTCCTCTTCTTTAACTACTCCGGTTTTCCTCAGAACATGATCTATAAATCCCAGCGCATACTGACCTGAACCGCCCGTCCAACTGCGAACGACGTTTTCAACCATTGCAGGTGATGTCGGCGTTGCATCGGGCAGGATCGGGATTTTCGAGAGATACTTCCCCAGGATTTTTGCCGTTTCCGTGGTGTACCGCTTATACTGGTATTCCGGCAGGATGTTTTCCATCGACTTCGGGAGGATGGGCCGGTCGAGGAACATTGACTTATTCGCCCAATTCTCGATCCATGGTGCCGCCGCCGTCGGTACAATACCAGGGGCCGCCCCGCGCCATATCGCGCCGAGAAGATCATCAAAGGCATGCGGGTCTTGCTCGCACAGATATTCAGTGATCCGCTCCGGGACTGTCCCGAAAAGAATTCCCAATTCAAACGGTTTCGGGATATAATAGATATTATTATCGGTGAGCACTATCCAGAACAGGTCTTTCTTCCACTGCTCGATTTCTCCCCACCGCGGATCGTCTCGTTGTGACAGTGTCAACAAAACCGAAGGAAGTGTAATCGCCGTCAAGGTTCTGAGGCTGGTACGTACAGGATTATCCTTGAACGCCCGTACCATCCGGTCGGTCCCGTTAATCTGCGCCTGGAAAAAGGCAATCATCATATTGACCGCCTTTGTTTTTGCTCCCTTTTTCGCGAAATCAAGCGTCACCTCGCGGGAAGAGAACGCCGCCCGCTGTGCCGCCGCCTTTGCGTCGCCCGTCGCCGCCATTTCCTTTTTGACCCCTCGTTCAAATTCGCCCAGGCGCGACCCCGATTCTGCAATTTCAGACAAAACCCGAACGGCTTCCAGTGGATGTTTAATGACGTTCTTCACTTGATATTTTTGTATCAAGTCGCCGAGACTATCCTTCAGGTATTGCCGATCCATTGAAACGAGCATGGAGTGTTCCCCCCCGGCCTTACGCCACGTCCAGTAAAGATCGTCACGTTTCACCAGGTGGAACATCCCGCGCACGGTATCGACGACAGGCAAAAAGCCATAATTCGAGTACACAAAAGCCGTCAAGGTGTCGCGCTCGAGATTCCGAATAATAAAATCTGGCGTCGTCGTCGCCCCGATCCTGAGCCATGACGCCGGGACAGCGAGGAACCGGACCAGGGCACTTGTCATTTCTTCATCAAGCGCCTGGAATGTCCGGGCGATATCTTCATGCACTTCGTATAATTGTCGCTTCCCATCCCGCCATACGGTGATAACATTATCGCGCGGCACGAAAGCCGACGGCTGAAAGATTGCAACCATACTATTCAATACCCGTAAATCTTCCGGTTTCAGCCCGGCGGCCTCGATCATTGACTTAATGCCTTCTATCCCCTGTTCAGACATAAATTTCGGGTCGTTCATCTTTTTCAGGATTTCAGAGACCGTTTTCCCGTGTGCAATCATGTCATCAAGAAGAACCTGGAACTCTATCGCCTTATCACTCGGTAACAATTCCAGGGATTTCTTGATCTGCTGAAGTGCTTCAACGGCGGGCATTTTTGCCGCATGTATCGGCGTCGGAATCTTGAAAACCCACTTTCCAAGACCTTCTTTCGCCCCCGCGAGCCGTGTCAACGCTTGACCGCAGGCGTTTTTCTCGGCCAGGTTGATATACAGGTACGTGTTTTTTACAATGGATTCGAGCGGATCAATAATTTCACGCTCAGATCCCTTAATGCTTTTAATCGGGTTCCGGGCTTCAAACCCCCGCCCTGTTCCCGGCCGGCGCATCCCCACTTCTTCAGGTTCAAAGACACGGTACAGCGGAACGTAATCTTGATTCAGCTTACGGATATGAGTGAGCATTTTATCACTCACAACGCCGCTGTCGCGCAGATAGGCCAACACATGATCCTGGTATTCCTTCAATTCTTCAAATGCCTGGCCGAAATCCTTGTCATACCGCGCGACGACCCGTTCCATTCGTTCCTTGTTGAGACCAATGTTCTTCTTTCGCTCAAATAATTCGAGTCCCCGTTTTGACACGATGTACGCTCGAAATTCATCAAGGCGGTCCCCCAGGGGTTTAAGAATATCTTGCAGGGATTTCCCCACATCCTCGTATGTACGAAACTTGAACGGTGAATGTCGAAGAAACGCAGCGGGCTTGCCGTGCCACCCGCGCACAAGGCGTTGTAACTGGTAAGGATCGCGTTCCGTGGGAAGTTTCTCGCCCCGCATCATCTCTTTTACCGCTTTTTTCATGGGGTAAAGATCATCCACGCACGCGGTATAAAAATCCGTCCAGGTGGTTTTACGATCCCCGGTCTGGTCCGTGGATATCTGCCCCACCACCGCCTTCAGATCGTCCTGCTCCAGGTATCGCTTATACATCCGGCGCGCCTCAAGAAAAATGCTCTTGACTTCGGGCGCTTTCAGATTAAGCAATTCTTCAAAATGGTCGTAAAAACGAGGGGCGGCCTTCCGCGCCTGTTCCGGTGCCGTAACATACATGCGAACAAACTCGGCAAAGCCTTCCGGTAACGGTGATTGTCCGGGCCGTGGTTGCGAGGCAATAGGGGTAAGTTCATCGGCGAATTGTTGCAGTGGTTTCGCGGGAAGGCCGCCCCGTGTACGTCCCCACAGGTACTTATGCAAAGCATGGCCGGCTTCGTGGCAAATCGTCGGCACATCGTTGGCCGACCGGGACCGGATCATTTCTTGTTCGATATAAAACAATCCCAGGGCGCTCCGGTCTCTATATCGGCCGGTCCTGATGGGAATTTCCAACTTCTCTCGCAGGAATTGAACAATCTCACGCCGGCCCATCGGCTCGCCCCTATCAGCCCCTTCTCCGGCAGGCTCAGTCTTTTCGGTGGTTCCCTTATATCCCTTTTGCGGTCTGAACCCCATTGCCGCACCTTCTTCCGAAGGTTCTTTCTCTGCTGGTTCTTTCCCTGCGGATTCTTTCTCGGGGGTTCCGAACAATGTTGATACATCTTTCTCTGTCAGGTGTCTTAAATCCTTGTTTTCTGCCAGAACTTCCCTCGCACGATTCACAACAAAATTGCGCGCCTCTTTAGGAATGGCACTGTCCGTCAACATTGCAACCACGCCGACCACTTTCCCGTCGGGATTCTCGAAAGCCACCATTTGCTTTTCATTGTGACCCGAAGCATCTATCAACGGCCGAGCCTTCGGGTACTCGGTCAGGATCACATCGACATAGCGAGCATCCAAAAACACACTCCGCCCTGTCTCGCTCACAACATGCGCAACGACTGTATCTATTGTACCTGCATGATACTCTGCGGCCAGGAACGCCGGTTCTGCACGATCCGGCACGAAGTCTTTCATTGTTTGGGGCGGCGCCTTGTCTCCTTCAAGGAGGTCTGCTATCTTGAGCCTGGATTTCGATATCTTCACGATGTAATGACCGGTTGTGAAAGACCCATCTTTCAGATAATAATTATGTTCCTCTTCAATAATTTCCTGCTGCCGGGGCCGAAATTCATTGTAATACTGAACATCTTCGCCCGTAATGCGTTTCCCGGTGGGTTTCTGGCGGGGGGGCGCATGTTTCCCCGGCTTTGGTTTTTCAACTGTAGGGTATTTCCGCAGGGCTTTCCGAAATTCCTTCAGGCTTTCTTTGTTGAATTTAACGGTATAGCTCCCATCATGCGGCACATGAAAGACAATAAACTCCTTGCCTTCCTCAAGGGCATCCGTTTTTCCCAGGTCCGAAGGGGCTTTTTTAAGCTCTTCGTCAACTTTGGCAATCAGGTACTTTTTTTGATCTATCAGCTTACGCGCATCTTCTGTCGGATGAACAATTTTATACTTCTTGTCGCGTTCAGATAATTCCTTGTATAGCGCCGGATATTTTTCGCGGAAATAATCGGCAAAACCATACGGTATTTTCTCAATATATCCCGTATGTTCTTTTAAGAACGCTCCCATGTTGGATACGGCATCTTTGCCGTTGGCGCGGATTCGCCCAATTAACCCATAAAACTCTCCCTCGTCATACTGTTTGAGTATCCTGTCAGCCCACTCACTGCCACGATATTCTTCTAAGACATGGCGAGGAACCTGTTCCGACCAAGCAGCCCAGCTCACTTCTTCCCCGTGCTTCCTCTTCCAGTAATCAATAGCTCCCTGGGTAGGTTGTTCCCCCTTTGTCATTTCGGCGATATATTCTGCCGAGGTCATTAACCAGGGAGTATCTTTGAGCTGCGGGGCCCCCCGTGGTTTATCAATCGTCACCACCCGCGCATTAACCCCGGTTTGCCTGAAGGCTTCAGCCCCCGTGAACGCCCCTTCCGGCAACTGTTCACTTTCACCGCCGACTTCCTCCAGCCATTGCCGGAACGCCGTCGCCTTTTTGTCGTTCCTGAAGAACGAACCTTCGCTCATGATGGCAACAAGACGACCGCCCGGATTCAAAAGGTCATACGCATGTTGTACATGGGCGATATCTTGAGACTTTTCAAACGGTGGATTCATTATAATCTTGTCATACTTCCCCGTTTCCTCAAGAAAATCTCCCTGTTTAACGCTGTACCCCTTTTCTTCGAGAAGCGCCGATAGCGTTGTATTTATTTCCAGAACATCGGGTTCGTGTCCACGAGCACGAATGGAATCAGCTATATCACCCTTCCCCGCCGACGGTTCAAGGACTCGTTCACCTTCCTGAATATCTGCCTTCCCGACAATCTGTTCGGCTACTTTCTTCGGTGTCGGGAAAAAGCCCGGTATTTTTGTTCCAATCAGTTCCCGTTCAAGCTCCTGGCGCCGTTTCGCCTGCAATTCTTCTTCCGTCGGCGGCCTGATATACCGTTCGCACTCAGCCCTAACCGCATCAAGACTCGCCTGGTCAGTGATATTGAGCCGTTTTGCCCTTTTCTCGTCGAGATGACTTCTAGTAAGAACGGCTTCAACGTCCGCTTTGCTTTTCAGCCCCGTCAAGATACCCGGGAGCGTACCTGCTTCAATGTCGTCTGCCATGCCGCGAAGCACAGTCTGGACTTTCTTCATCCGTTCCCCATCCTGCCGCATACCCTCTATTATGCGCGCCCGGCGCGGCGTCGGGTTTTGGTCGGCCGTAGCAGGATGAAGTTTGTTGTCAATCTGCGGTTGCATCTTGTCGGCGAGTTCCCGGAATTTCCCCGCCTGCTTTGTTCCGGCTGTTGGACTGGCGGGTTTTTCGGGGGCAGCGGGCTTTTCAGGAGTAGCGGGTTCTGTCTTAACCGCGTCGGATTCTCGTGTTAAGTCTTTATCCCGTGCATCGGTTGAAAGGTCGGCTTCTAAGCGTTCCGCCTCCGCTTCCGTATTTTTCAGGGCTTCCCTGAACTCCGGTTCGGGCATCGTGAATCGCCCTTCATCGGATTCCCGCATTATCTTGAGACGTGCCTGATTGATTGCCTTTCCAAATTCTTCTACATCCAGGTTATCGCGGATATAAACGGCTCCGGTGTCCTTGTCGTACAGCGTCAATTTCCCTTCCGGCAGGGCATTGGTCTTGAACACCTTCTTTCCCTGAACCTTCGTAAAGGTTTCCGCGTCATTCGTGGCAAGGTCTTTATATTCGGCATAATGGGCCTCGCGCGGCTTTTGCACCCCGGATATATCAGGGAACAGGTCTTGATATTCCTCAATACTGCGTTGCTCTTTTATAATGCTTCGTTCTCGCGTGTTTGTTTCCAGCTTGATCCGCTCGTACAAATCATTCAGCCCGATCCGGCCGCCACGGGAAGAGGCACTATAAATCATGCCTGTTCCGAACCCCATTGCGATCTCCTGGGGCGTCCCCCCCTCTTTGGCCGACTGGAGACCGAATATACTCCCCATAACCGGTGCCCGCAGATATTGTTTCAATCCGTGAATCGAGCGAAAGACAAGCCCCAGGGCACCACGTTCAGCCGCCGCCATGAGCGAACCGATAAGGACATTGCCGCCCTGCTTGTGCGCTTCCGCAGCTCCCAACAAACCATAATAAGGAATGTTCAGCATAAATTCAGAGATACCCGGAACCGCACCGCCTATGGCGCTTCCGAAAAGCTCTTCCAGGAAGGTTGCCCCTACTTCATTCGCCCGTTTCTGCCAATACACCGTATTTTCTTCGTATGTTTTCGCACATTTTTCAAAGAACCCCCCTGCTGGAACCCCGGTTTCGGCTTCAATCATATCGGCAATTACATCAAGGTGTGTTGCGAAACCGGCCATTCCTGCGTTGAGTGCCATTGAAGCAGAAAAACCAACAGCCTGAAACGGCTGCACCCAGGGAGCCAGCACAGGAACCAGAGCATCGGCAGCCTCTTCTGATTCCTCAAGACCGGCAAGCGGCGCACCAGACAAGAGATTGATAGTATCCGGGAACCCGGTAGACAGATCCGGCTTTTTGTCCAGATAAGGATAATCGTCAAGAAGGACGCCGGATAAGAGGTTGATATCGTCAGGCAAATGCGACGTTTGTTCTATGGTTGCCCGTATGTCGTGTGCTGCGGCTTCGGATGGTTCGACTTCGCCTGTCAGATGAGACAATTCATCAATGGACGAAACCGATCCCTCTACATTGTGCTGCATCCGCCTGAGACCGGCCTGTATAATGCCAATGATATTCTCTTCGGCTTCGGCATCACCCCGTAATTCGCGGGGCGCACCACCCAATATATCGGTTGAAACAGGCAATTCCCCCCACTGTTCAAGTGTGCGGGAACGTGTGATTTTATCCATGTGCTTCCGGCGCATCCGTTCGTATGCCGCCTTCCGCTTCATCATCGTGAGGTTAAACCGGGTTTCTTCGTCAATCCTTGGTTCTACAGGAGAAGCTTCCGGCCCCCCTCCGCCTTCCGGTGCCTCTTCGTACAGAGGGAACCCCGCAAGCGTATCAAGTTCCTCAAGCGATGCGGCGCGTAAATCCCGGCTCTTGAACCGGTCCATAATATCGCGGGCCACATCGCCATACGTCGCATCGTCATATTCACCAGTATCAACGCCAGAAAGAAGCGTGACATCCTCGGGCAATTTTTCTTTTTCTGTCAGCTTCGACGGCGAGACCGGTATGCCCGACAAATCAAGACGCTCTGCAATAGCAGCCGGATCATACGGCAGGTCTGCCAGATTCAGCCTTTGCTTAATCTCTTCAAGATTCATTCTTCCACCGTTATCTCGCCGATATCTCCCAGGTTCTTTAGTTGTTCAACGACAATGTTGATGGTTTTCTCGTTAATCAGTAACCCCTCAGAACGTAGGACTTCTTCCGCCACCTTGCGGTATCGCTCGTTTTGTTCCGCCTCCCGTTCCTTATTTTCTCGTATCCTTCTGAGACCTTCTGTTTCTTCCTTTAATTTTTCATTCTGTCGCCTGATTTTTTCGGCCATTGATGGTGTATAAAGAGGCGCGATTTCCATTGCGGTACGGACAATCTCGTTCCCGTCAAGCGGCTTCCCCTGTTTTTCTGCTTGTTCTATGCGGCGGTCCAGTTCCAGTGTTGCCAGCATTAAGTCGTTTGCCTCTTCCGAGCTTTCACCCGCAAACATGCTTCGGCGCGGCTGTATCTGTGATTTCAGATAATCCACCCCACGCTTGTAATACGGGTCTTTGATAATCCTGCCATCGCCTTTCCCCCGCGCAGTGTCGAGGTGCCCCACCAGCGTATTAAAGTCTGTCTTGGTCAAGTAATTTAACGAATAGGATTCTTTGATTTCCTGGAGTATGTCATGCGGTTCCTTCTCGCCTTCAAAAATATCGGTTCTATGCTGAACATAGATATCCGGATCGGTTTCAAGTGACGTTTCTTTCTCCAGCGCGGAAAGGTAAAAGCGTCCATCTTCCAATGACAAGCTATCATTTTTAATCGCTTCCAAAACCTCGCCGCGCGTCAAGGTGTCCTCGCCTAGCCTCGCCAGAAAATCGCGGTCTTGTGCGTCGTACCGTTTTATTTTCTCTTTATCGGCGATGCGGTCCCGGCGGGCCTGTTCGATCTCCGCGCGCCGGATCAGCTCAAAGCGCGTTTTCTCGTCGATATGCGGATACAATTCCTTATTATTGATTTCAGCTATCGCCACTTCGGGGTTTTCTATGATCCGTGCCGATGCTTGATATATCTCGCTTTGCGCCCGCCGTTTCGTTTGTTCAAGTGCCGCTTTATCGGCTGACATAATGCCGCCGGCGACCGCACCGGCAAGCAGTTCATCAATCAGCTTGACATCGCCCTGCTTCGTCGCTTCTTCGAGGTTTTCATACAGCCCCGCCTGCATGTGTTCGATTTCTTTCCGCTGAGCAAGTTTTTGGATAACGAAGGCGTGGTCCGTGGCCTTCTGGTCATACCACTCCGTAAAGGCTTCGCGGGCTTTCGGTTCCGTGATTCCTTTGAGTGTTTGTTCTTTCAACGTCGTGGCGTGCTTCCCGAATTTATCATTATACGCCTGATATTCAGGATCACGGGCGATATCGAGTTCAAACTGGTTAAAGGCTTTGCTAGCAGCGGTCTTGGCCGTTGAGTATTCATGCGCTTCGCGCGCTTCGCGCATCCGTTGGAGCATGTCCAGACCTGCCTGTGTCGCAACCTGCCCGAATTTCTGCAACCCGCCCCACTCTACACCGGCAGCCGCAACATTCCCCTGTACGCCCGGACCGTAATCGGGTAGCTTCTTGGTTGCCTGATATTGCGGTATTTTAGCCATTTACTTTTGCCTCGGCCTGTTTGTTGCCCGGCCATAATCAGCGGCACCACTCAACAGCGATGATCCCGCTTGCAAATAACCGCTCGTTTCACGTGCCTTTCCCTCCATCAGGGATAATTCAGCTTCAGACCGCGCCCGCGCCGCTTTTGTCGAACCGGTTTTCCGTATCGCCCATACATCAAGTTCTTCCTCTGCGGCCGCATCCGCCATCACCTCAAGAGGCGATCCCTCCATTGTAATGCCAGATTTCCCGTACAGCGCCATCATGCGCCCCCGAAGGCGGCGGGCCTCTTCGCGCGTCTGTAATTCCTCATGCGCCGCCGCCTCAACCGCCGCGTCAGCATTGGCCCGCGCCACCGCCGCGTTATATTCCGCCATATCTTTTTGCGCCTGACCTTGCTGAATAGCGGAATAGGCGGTAACAGCCGTCGAAGCTGCGGTCATGGCCGCGACAACCCCCGGCGTCATGAACGACATTATGATTCCCCCTTTACAATCGCATAAATGTAATGATCCGCACCGTCCATCCCGAACTTTTTCAGTAACCCCTCACGGGCAAACCCGAGGCGTTCCGCAAATTGAATCGCCACGGCGTCATCTACCCGGACATGTGCCTGTATGCGGATCATATCCCCGCACACGTCGCGCAGGAAATCTCCTGCAATGGTATAAGCCGCTTTCCGATAATGCTGAAACTGTTCGGTCGTCGATTTCGCGATAGCAGCCAGCGACAGCACTATCCAGGCTTCGCCCATACCCTGCCACTGCACCCGCAGGCCGCCGCATCCCAACACTCGCCCGTCCTCGGTTTCAATAACGGCAATAGCCGGACCTTCATCGAGATATCGCGCCGCGTAATTGCGGTATGCGTCAACCGCCGTGATGCCTTTTTCCCGTGCGTCATCCCGTATCGCTATTAAGTGATCCAGCGTGCAGGGAACAGATTGCATCATATATCACCCCTCGTACGTTTCCATTCTTGGCATAATCGCCAGCACGGTGCAGGGATACGGCTTATCGTGCGTGATACAGACCTTCGCCTGCCGGTCGTACCCGCTCGGGAAAGCCACCACTTTATCGCCGGTATACAACTCCGGAAGGGAATCCATTTCATCGCCCGTATAGGAAAAGGCGATTTCCTCTTCCAGAAGAACCTCGTTTTCGTCGTAATATCCGACTGTCCCATGTATCGTTTCGTAAAATCGAATAATTGCCTTATGTATCCGCTTCATACGGCCCTGTGCGGTTCCCTGCTGTGCCCCTGATTCAAGGTCAATCGTCTGAAGTGTCGCGGTATAAGGCAGGCCAATCACGACGATATGAGCATATTCATCAATCGTAATTTCATTGTTTGAAACTTCATAATCGTCCCGGTAATACCCATCACCCAACACGGACACGGTACGTAATTCAAGATGATCCAGTCCCGAGAAGGTCTTTGCCACTTGATAGACATGCCCGCCCGACGTATATGCCTCGACCGCCGATCCATCGGCAGGCGATTCTTCCAACGTGTACAGCTCAAACGTGTCCTCCGCCGGATTTTTCACAATAAAACATTGCTGATTAAGCGAATCGCCTTCACCGTCGCCGACAACATCCTCAAAACGCACGACCATATCTGCGGTAAAATCATGCCCGACCGCCGTGACCACAATAGGCGTGGCGTTGGTGTAGGATGTCAGGACATTGCTTTCTCCTTCCCATGTTAAGGCTGAATCCAGAAACACATATTCCTCGCCCGAGTCCGGCAAATCCCGCGACGCAAAGTATTCAATGTACCGTTCAGATGTGTATGTTCCGGTTTTCCGGCGGACAGAAACATATACCTCCGTTTCGTTCTCACCGGGAATAGTGGCAATACTTTCAACAAGATCGTCGCCGCTCCCGGTGATGTGCCGATGCCAGCCAACAACGTCCTGCTCCCGTAAATAAGTCATCCCGAGCAGTTCACCATCGTTCGTAACCGCCCACAAAATCGAATCCGGGTCTTGCTGATAGGATACTTCAGTAATTCCGGCGTGTGCGATATGCTCAGCGAGCAGCGTCATGTCAGGGGATACATAGGCGTCCTTTTCAAAGTTATATGCCATTTCAAGTACTTTTCTCGTTGATCGTTGCACAAACAACACACATTCGTTTATAAGTAACGCCTGTATATTCGCCGATCCGTGCGTTGACTGCCGCTTACACAAAACATCCGTCGGCGTGATAGGATCGCCCCCCATCGTGGCCCCGATGATCCACTCATTGCCGGTCGTACCCATCAATAGCTTGTTCTCAGGCACCAACCACAGGACCGCGTTGACGCCGTCCGAACCAATGGTATATTCAATGGAGTCATCATCATCCGGCCCCTGCGTAAAATCCTCATACGACGCCGTTCGCGACATCCACACGGTATGAGGCCGTTCATTCGTTCCCGCCAGGACAAGACGTTCTTCAAAGATTGCAATAGCCGCCGGGTAATGGTCGGTATAGTCGAACTGTTCTGTAAATTGCCCGCAGGAAAAATCTTTCATTTCAGCAAATACGTAATCAGGTGTTGACGACGTGAACCGTATCCCGACTTTGCCGGTAGTCGTATCGGATCGGCAGCGAAGATTTTTCCCGAAATTCTGATAGGTGGTATTCGGCGGCGTGAAAGGCGTACCCCAATAGGTTCCCGAGCTATCCTGCAAGAAAAACCGTCCGGTTACATTCGCCCCCTTCACCTTGCATCCGATATGGTACACATACCCTTTTTTTAATTCGATATTATCAAGGCTTATCTGTCCATAGTGGTCGGTATCAAAAATAAGGGTGATATTACTCTCCGTCCAGTCAGCGGTATCATCATTGGCCATATCATCATCAGCCACATTGCCGTAGGTCGTGCCGCCCACCTCGAACGTGACCGTCTCCAGTGTCCACGCATTATGATCCGTCCGCATGAGCTTCCGTGGCCGGTAATCGGGATGGACAATGTACATCACGTCGGCAGACTGCACATATTTCAGTTCAAACAGGTCAGTATAATTATAGGGTGTCTCAATTTCATAAATGGCGCCTGAGTCATCAAGCACCTGTCCATGATCCATAAACACCCGCATCCGGTAATTGCTGAATTCAAGCACGTATGCTTGTTCCGTGGAAAAAATAAAAGGAATAAGCCGTATCGGAAAAGAATAATCATCTCCCGAGGATTCCCATTTACGAGCCGCCGCAATAAAATGAGTCCCCGGCCGCTTCGTCGCGCCCCCGTGAGGCATAATGATAAAATTCTCAAGAGTTTCACAGCCGTTGTAATACTTTTCCAGATCCACACGCCCGCGCAACCGTGGAGAGAATTCCCCGGCGGTGAAATTGGTTAGTATCGGTGCCGCTTTCGTCATGGTCTCACCCGCGCGCAATAAAACTGATATGACGACCCCTTGTTTTCGGGATTTATGTCCACAACTTCCGGCCAATACCTGATAAGCATTGACGCCCACCATTCGCGGGGCTTCACGGTCAGATGCAGGGTTTCACCGATCAATCTTCCGCATCCATCAGCTACCCCGGAAATCTGGAAATAGGCCGAATATGCAAGACTCCGCATGGCATCAAGGGCTTTCGGGATATCTTCGGTCGGTAAATGTTCCATAACATCGAAGCAATAAATGAAGTCGGCGACCGGAAGCAGCTTGCGAACACCATCAGAAAGATGTGTTATGTCCGCCCGAATGAATACGAGATCATCATTCAGCGATTTCCTGACTTCCTCATCCAGACAATTCCCGGCGATATCAAGCAAATATACTGTATGTCCATGATCGTATAGCCACTTCCCGGCGCGACCTGGGCCACAACCCACGTCGATAATTGTTTCTCCCCCCTTCAAAAACCGGTCCCGGAACGGCCGTACCCGTGAAAACCCCGGAGACACAACGCGGTATTCTTCGATGGAATACATTGCCTCGTATTTTTCTTGTTCAGTCATCATATCCTCGACGTGAGCCAATCAAATTGCTGCTCGGTTTCGGCCCGCTGACTATCCTCGCGCCTGGAGGCGATCCCCCCTATACTCAGTATTTCCTGCAATTCTGAATAAATTAACTCCTTCATTTTTCGGGACTGCATAAGCGGGTATGCCAGTTTATACGCCAAGTTCAGGGCGACGGCTCGAGCGCACAACGGATCAAACTCGGTCATGTCTGTTACCCGCTTGATATACCGTAAATTGACGCTGTCCTCGTTGGTCAGCAGCACCCGTCCTTCAATAGCAAACCTGTAATGCCGGTCCTCGTTGATTTCTAGCGCCATGATGCAATACGGTTCGGAAGGAAGGGAATACTGATGGTCCCACTCGAAAGCAGGAGCATCTTCAAGTTCAGTAAGAGATTGACGTGCAATCGCACAATTCCATTCGCTCATCCGCAAAACTTCATCCAGAGAGGCATCAAACAGCTCTTCACACAACCCTGCGGCCTTCGTCGTATCCTCCAGCGAAGAAATCAATTTTTCGCCAAGCGTAACCAATGCCTCGTTGCAGATACTTACTTTTGTACGTGACATATTATTTCACCTCTAAAAACGGTTTATGGACTCGAGCATTACGAGCGCCCTTCCATGGACCAGCCTCTTTCTGTTTCCCTGTCGCCAGCCATTCAGGAGTTACATCACCGAGCCACCGTTGCGAGTTCCCGGAAAACGACCTGACACGACCGGAAATATGCCGCGCGGCTTCCTTCCACGTTAATTCCTGGGTACGTGATCCGAACTGTGATTGATCGTTCGGCGGCGCGTAGCAATACCCCCCATTATCGAGCGGGACGCCGGCCAGCATGACATGATCGTATCCCAACGCGAGCGCGATAGAGACGGCAAAAAGCGATGATGTGCCGCCCGCGCCGGAAGCAATCTCCCAGGTAAAATCAATGGACGCGGGAGGCTTCGGCTCTCGCTGAGAATGAGTATATGTATGCGCCATCCGGCAAGAGTACGCCCGGCGCAGTTGCATCCATAACCACGGCTCTTCGGGATGCAGAGACACGGCATGGTGCAACCGCCCGCGCCAGTAAAGCGACATACCGTTAACTGCCATCACATGACAATTCGCGGTTGCGTCATCTTCCGTGTCGAAGCCGAGCGTATGGAATATCGCAATATCATCCCATACGGACCAGCCCGTTGAGACAATCAGAAGGTTGCCTGTGTATGATCCGGCGAGGGAAGGGGGCTTCCCCCTCCCCTCTATGCCGTTTATTTCCCAGGCTTCCGCCATTATTCCACCGCGATAAGCAAGTGAACTTCGATGGTTCCGGTTGCCTCGTTCGCCGTGGTAATGGTCAGGTCACAATCTTTCTGGACCTTGTAAGGCATCTTGTCGATGCACGTCGCGTCGTCGTTAAACTGAATGACACCCGCAGAAGCGGCTGACGTTGCCTCGAGATAGCGGTCGGCATCGTCCGCGTCCGTATCGTCGTTGTCGCCCACTGCCAGCGTCACACCGGACCCCAGGGCGTCGTGAACGATGCAGGAGTTAGGAAGAACCACCGCCCCCTTCGGCAGCCGCGCCATTTTTATGACACTCGCCCCCGCAAGGCTCGCCGCCTCGTACTTGTCGTAGATGTAGCGGACTTTCCCGTACTGAAGGTTCGCTTCCATCAGGTTTGATCCATACGGATCGTCACCCTTCGTATAGTTTACTGCTTTAACCGTCGCCATTTTTACACCTCCAAAAAACTATGGTTAAGACTCCCTGGCGCGACCACCAGGGAGCCGGGTTATCGTTTAGCCGATCCAGGTCTTGATCCGCGCTACCTTCGCTTCTTCCATGCGCGTCGCGCCGATTGACATGGAAAAATACACATAGGTCGAGAAACGCTTGTCTGACCGTTCCTCAATACGCGCCGTGTAGTCCTGGGCTACTGCCAGCAACATGCCGTCCTGCGCCCATACAGGACAGTACCGCTCGTTACCGTCGGAGCTTTCTTCGAGGCGATTCGACACGAGAAAATGGAACCCGCAAAAATCGCTGATTTCGCCTTTTGCGAGTGCCTTCACCGTGTTGTAATCGGAGCTTGCTACCTCGGTCGTGTTCAGCAAATCCGTAATCTCCGTCGGAGACACCAGAATGAACCGGGGAATATCAGGGTCAACATCCCCGCCGTCGAGAACTTCCTTCGCTGAAAGAAGTTTGGCAACGGACATTCCACTGGAGTCATGCACCACATCGTTACCGGTATCGTAGGACGTGGTTGTTCCGCCGTCCTGACCCGTGGAAGCATCCGCGAAAAATGCCTCAATCAGCAGGTCATCTTTCGCCCTTCCCATTGCATGCGCGGCGTTAATGGCATATTCGTTCGTCGGATCGTTGAGAGTTTTGACTTTGTCAAGCTGGTCAACAAGATCGCCCCAGTCATAATCATAGGGCGTGACCCGACGCCGTGAATGAGGCGTTGAAATGAGCGGTGAATCCGCGTGCCGTGTCGTGACTCTCCTGGCCGACGTTGCCCCGATCTGGTCAAAGAACCAATGTTCGCCGACGCCCGTTTCCACGCGAACGGCATTGTTTTTCTGAAGGATCGAACCTTTCTGCTGCGAAAGAAGCTGTACATTCGACCCGTACTGTTTGACAAAACTGGTAGTAATATCGAAAGACATTGCTTGTACCTCCACAAAAAGTTTTTTTTCACTCCATCAACTTTTCGCGCGAGCTACCCGCAACGTTGCGGACCCATGCTGCATTTAGCGTCTGTTCGACGGCCCGACTTACGGGCATGCAACCGGACCCCTTTCGAGAGCTACCCGGATTTCCTGTACAACAAAGGTTCAGGACTCGTAAGAGCTGCCCCTCCCCCGGTTACTTCTTGAGCACCTCTTCATCCCCGTAAATAGCGGCGTTCAATTTCGCGACATGCGCCACTGCTTCCGCGTGTCCAGACGCCTCTTTCCTGAAATAGGGATGTTTCGGATCGTTCATAATCCGTGTCAATTCGGAGCGGGCATCTTCAGGGGTATATGTACTTTGCGTCACACCCTTCAGCTTGTCCTCGCTCATTGCCTTGCCGATGCGTGCCATAAGCCTGATAAAGTTCGGGTTATTGCCGAACGATTCGTCCAGTTTGGCAATTTTCGGATCATCCTCGGCAAATGACTTGAAGGCCCGAGTAGCGAGCCGTAACTGCTCGTCATAGGCCCCCTTCCATTCTTCTTTCAGCTCTTTCTGCGCGTCTGCAAGCTGCTCCTGCTGCTGCTGGTTCGCCTGAGTCGCGGCGGAAATGATCTTTCCGTTGTACCAATCATAAATGCCTTTTACTTGGTGCGGAAGAAGGCCCGCCTCGTGTGCCAGCGTCTGAAATTCCTTCAGCGCGGCTTCGTCTGCGACAACGCCCGGAGGAAGCTCTTCGGGCAGTTTCAGCCCGTACTCATCCGGTGTATCCGGCCGTCCCAGGCGGTTGAATACATCTTCCCACTCTTCGGGACCGGCGCCCTCCCCCGGCACCGGTATCTTGTCTTTCCCGACCATCTTCTGCGCGTTCACGTACTGCTTCACGAGGCCCGGTAAATCCTTCACCGTCTGCAACGATGGTTCGCTCCTTAAATCTTCAGGAAGCGCCTCGCTCCAGTTTTCCGGAAGGGCATACTGGTTCTCTCCACTCAACACGATCTCCCCGGTGTTCCCGGAATCGTCACTCATAATCTACCTCCTTTGTATATTTTTGAATCATTTCGAGGGGTTTCCCCTCCAGCATATCCAGGATATGCAAATACACGCTGCGTTGGCCCAATGCGAAAAATGTTTCCCGATCCGTCGCACACAAACAATGGTTCCGCTCGTTGCAATACAGGCCCAGGTCTTTTAATACTCGGTCTCCGCCTTCGCCCCGGAACACCGTGCTATAATCGGCGGTCAGTTGCTTGTACAGTTCGATGTGCTCTTCAAGTTCGTCCTCTGTCATTATAATCCTCCGGCCACCTTCATCATTTCAGCAAGCGGGCTGCCCTCTTCGGCCTTTTTCCCCGCCTTTGGAAGCATATCCGCCGCTTGTCCGCCGGCTTCAAGTGCCTGCATTGCCTGTTGCTGTTCCAGTCTCTGCTTCCGTATTTCAGCGCGGGCGTCTGTATCCCTCAGCCACTTCGGATTGCCGCCCATCCGCTCGTATACGCCACGCACAATCGCATCGTCATCAAAGTTATCCATGACATCAGGGTTCATCTCGATGAACGGTTGGACCTGAGCAATGGTTTGAGTAACAGCGGACACCTCGATCATCCGCATGGCAAGCGCCAGTTGTGAGACATACTCAATCTCATAGAACGCCACACCTTCAGGAACCGGCGGGAGTTTCCCTGCACGGAACAGGATACCGATACACCGGTCAATCAAGGGATTAAAGAGTTCTGACTGCAAGCGTCCGAGCATAGGCCCCAGGATCAACAGCTTTTCCTTCACACGCTCCAGTATTTCAGTCGCGGTTTTCTGGTTCTGGTCCAGTTGGTCCAGGAGCAAAAACAGGTCTAAGAAGAAGGCTTCTTTAATCCGCTGCCGCCGTTGCTCCTTCATCTTGAGGATGGTTTCAACCGAACCGCTGATTTCCATAGGTGTTACGCGGCCCTTCGCAAAGTCCCGATAATAATTTATCCCACCGGGACCGGTACGCAGACCGAAGGGATAATTACCCTCGGGGACATCCAGCGGCGGGTCCGCACGCTTTTCCTCGGCAAGCAGGGACGCCCGTACCATTCGATTGAGCACCTTAATCTCGGGAAGAACCTGCATCGCCGGCGACCGCCCGTACACCTCTGTAGGCTCTTCGCAGTCCAGCCGGTGACAGATGATCGGCATTTCTTCATAGCCGCCTTCTTCAATCAGTGTTTTGTGCTTCACGTCCACGTAATACGAGGCATACGGCATGTTCTGATCGTCACGCTTTTCCTCGTTGCGATCCCTGCGCGGCTCCACCAGGTGTATAAACTGCCAGCGCCGGGATGCTTTCTGCGGATCGGCTTGGCTGCCGGTAATCTCCGGGTGCAGGTTCATCTCGCCAAACTCATCTATCGCCTGCGACGCAGTGAAGGACAACAGCCGGAACGCCCGATCAATCTGTACCTGAGCGTTTTCGATGGGAATGTACTGCCGTATGTGCATTGTTCTGAAGCGTAAAGTCGGTTTGCCAGGATCGCCCTCTTCTACCGTCATCCCACCGGTGCCACACCATCCCAGGTCTTTGAAGTCCTCATGTATTGAGAGTCCGAAATTCGATATTGCCAGCTCTTCGTGCAAGATGCGGGTCGCTTCGGAGTACCAATGGCGCTGTTCTTCTGCAACCTCCAGGTCGGGGGCGGGGGCGCGAAGTTCAAACCATCGCTGGTCTGGAGGGCATAGATTGCCGTACAGACCGGAGGCAAACTTCGAGCATGACTGTATTGCGGTCGAGTCATACACCCGCGTCATACGCTTCCCGCCGACAGTCGGTGCCTCGAATATACCGGCCTTCCGGGGAGCAACATACGTCGCAACGTCGTTCCAGTGACCTTCCCACTGCCCCCGGTTCGACTTCAGTGTTTCCCATTCGCGACAGATACGTTCCGCCCGCTTTTGCGTCTGCTCGTCTCTCTCTTCCATACTACGACCCCAGGAGTTTCTTTCTCGCGACGTTCGCCTCGTCGGTAACGCCTGAACCGCCTGTTAGAACTGTGCCCGACCGTGACGAACGAGACGCTAGTAATTGCTTTCGCTTCTCCTCTGCCGCTGCCGTCTTGATCCGCTCCTGCTCTTCGGCCAGCTCCCGAGCACGCCGGGCAATTTCCTCAGACGACGGCTGCGGTACTGATGGTGCTCCCCCTCCGAAGCTCATATAACCCCTCCTTTATAGGCTGAAATCGTTCTCCGCGTATTCCTGCCGCGGCCTGAATCGACGGCCACCCGCCCCTGCTGCAATGTTGCATCGTGACGCGGCCATCAAAAAGTAATTCGTGGCGTGCCTGTAATGATCCGCGCCCAGCTTCCGGTAGCGGTACAGGCGTGATCCCGTCTCCTGATCCTCTTCGAGCACCTTTGCAATGTTGCACATCTCCGTTGCGTACTCATCCACCTCGTCGCATCGTCGCGGTATTTCACAGCGCCCGGCGGTGGTGATGAGTGCGTGCGTCTGGTCACACACCTCGGTCCTGTTGGCCTGCACAATGCCCGTGTCCAGGTTCCACTTCGGCCCGGTTGCTTGGTGCTCGTTGTATTGGCACAAGAATACTTCATAGGGTTCGGCCGCCCTGAAGTCCCGGACCTTATGGATCTCCGGCAAGGCGTCAATAACTGCGTTCGTCACGTTGAACCGTGCCGCCAGGTCGTGTAAATCCTCGAAGGAAGATAGTCGCTCGGTCCGTACAATACTGTATTGATCCTCAGAGACCCGGACACCGATCACTGCATGCAACACCTTCCCGACATCCACGCCCATCGCGCAGGGGCCTGTGTGCCGCGTGTACATTGGATAATTGCCGCAGCACGCCAGGACATCACGTATTGTCAGCCGGTCCTCTGCGGCGATGTAGGGCATACCGAGTTTAGAATTGTAAACCTCTTGAAGGTTGCCGTTCGGCGGGAACTCATAGGCCCGCAGGATGTCACCGGGATCGACGTAAATAGAATTGAGCTGTGAAATCCAATGACCAATCCTGTCGCGACCAGGCTGCCGGGCTACCCACCTACCGTCGCGCGGGTATATCTCCTTGCCGCACTTGCTACACTTTCGGAACACTGACCCGTCGGCCCGGATACCCAGGCAATCGGGGAACTCGGTCTCTAAGCAGGTCTCGTGGTTGCAGTGCCGGCACCGTATCATCCACACGCGCTGGTCCGAATCGTCGTAACGCTTTGCGATCCCATAATCCGGGATCGTCGGCGTGGATAAGTCGGTATACTCCTGTACGTAACTGTGCGCCATCCGCTCCGTCGCCATCTCAATTGCGGCATCATCCATTAAGTCGCGCTCATCGCATACAACGCAATCGACCGGGATTGATCGGAGCTTCGACGAGTCCTTCTTGACGCCCTGAATTGTTTGGGTAATTCGCGCGCCGCGCAGGTAAAGAAACCCGGTGCCGACCCGCTTAATCGCCGCGCTGTCTGTTGACCTTACGTGCGCCGCAATACTCGGATTGTCGCGTATCAGCGGGTTAAACCGGGCCTTTGAGAAGTCCGCCACGTCGTCGGCAGTCGGGAAGAGATAGAGCACGCCGGCGGGGTATCGGCCGTAAATCATGCCGTGAAGATTCCGTATGACCTGCCCCTCGGTCCATCCCATTTGCGCGGCTTTCATGGCGCACCGGTCCCGCCCGTCAATCTGCATTGGTTCGATCTGGTATTCGTGGCCAGCTAGGGTAAACGGCCCTGACTGGAGCCGCAACCCGATTTCCGTCGCCCAGTACCAGGCATCCACGGCCATCATTTCATCGTATGTCGCCAATTCCGCCGCTTCCACTACTTCCCCCGATGCAGGTCTGCCGCCATTTTCGCGGCGAGTTTCGCCAGTTCCCGGCGCTCTGGAGTAATCTCATCTATCTTCAGCACGCCCGGCATAGTGATCTCGTGGCGCTGCGGCTGCGTGTATCCCGCCAGGTCAACGCCCAGCTTGAGCGCCGCTAGTTTGTCGTGCATTACATATTCAACCTGACTGTGTTTTGATATCGTGGCGCCGTCGGCAGACTCTTTTATTGTTGTTTTTTCCCTGATCCACTTTATTGCCCGCGTCTTTTTCTTCGGCCGTATATCTTCGAGGGCCTTCGCTTGCATTTCGCCGCCAGGACCGATCTCAACATAATCGGCCACATCAGAAAACGCGATTCTCCGTAATTCCTCTGCTGTTTTCCGCAGGTTAAAGGCCGCACGAAACACGCGCTCGGTATCACTTATTGCTTGTTTCGCAGCCTCGATGGATCTCTCTTTTTCTTCCATGATTCTATTTCACCTTATATTTCGGGGGAGTCAATCAGCCTATATTATCCCTATATTATCTCTGTATTATCTCAATTATTGCCTAACCCCCCGGAATCACACGTAGAAAAAAAATAAAAAATAATTGCAGTTTTTTTAATGAAATAAGTGGCGTTCACGATGAACAGGAAGGGCTATTAACAGACCTGAACTAAAATCATATAGCTGACCTATCGGCTATGTCCCCTAGCCGGCCTGGGCTTTTTCCCCGCGCGGATCATCCATTGAGCAGCCTCGTTCGCAACGATAAATGGGCGCCCGTTCGCAGGATTGCGGTGAAACAACATCCCGAACCCCGGATCATTCGCCCGGCGCAATCGTATAGTATTCCACGACGCAACGCCGAAAAACCGGAGGATCGCCGCCCGCCCCTCAATGATCCCGACATCCTCGAGCGTCATCATGTATTCCCCCCAATCTCACGCAAGAGCGCCCGAACCCGCTCCTGGTTCCGTTTCCGCTCATGGTCCGATAATCCCACCGGTCCCGTATCCTCTGGTAAAAACTGGCGCTGTCTCTGCGCGCGTTTTTTTTGTTCCTCACACCGTTGAACGATCTCACTCACGGTCGGCCACCACTGCGACGATCTCCTGTGTTCCTGTATAGCCTCCACGAACTCGGTGTCGGATATGCCGGCCATGTCCTGATTCCATATTTTCGCTAGTTCCTGAAGTTCATCTGCGCCCCGCTGCGGGACCGGATATACGAGCGACAGCCGGAGCACCTCGCGCTGTATCGTTTTCAATGTCGCCATCGTCAGCCTCCTGTAATAATTTCACAAGTTTCCGCCGCTCTAAGTCCTGTGCCTGCCGGTATGTTGCCGGTTGCGGCGATGCCCGAGATGATTGTCGCTCTTTGTCGCGCTTGTGCCAGTTCCTAACGGCGGCTTTCCAGTCCTTCATTTTATTTTTGCCTATCATCCAACCCTTCGACGCATAGAAGTCGATAAACTGTTGCACGTCGATATAGTATTCTGACTCCTGGCAGTAATTTTCAACCTCGGTGGGTGAGGGGGGAGCGAAGCGGGGGGTTGTACCCCCCTCTCTCTTTTCTTTTGTTGGTAATGGAGATGGAGATGGAGATGGAGATGGTAGGTTGCCTTCCGGTTGGTCCCCCGGTTGAACCCCGGTTGAACCCCGGTTGGCTGTTGTTTTTTCCTCTTTTGCCCTTTCTACTCGTATTTTCGCACTCTTACGCCCTTTTTCACGTTGTGATTCGATAAATACCTGCCGGTCACTTATTTCCTGGTCGGCCTTCCGGTTATGTAGCCGGTTGCCGTCCGGCTGAAAATATCTTTTAACCACGGTTGCAACCGCGGTTCGTTCTTCATCCGAGAACGCGCGGCAAATCCGATATAAACGATCCGGATTCGCGGGGAGTGATCCTTGCATATAGTAATGGTCGAGCAGCACACGGTACGCTCCATGTTCCACCAGGGTCAAATCGCCCGTGTCGCGCTGATAATCGCCCGGAAAAAATCTATAATATGAGTCAGCCATTATCCGACCACCTCCATAAGTAGTAGAAAATCCTTCATTCTCCCTCGCCTATCTCTCTTTCTAAATCATCCAAAACGAGCCGGATCAGTCTCAGAGACAGCCCTTACCCCCGGGACATTCATGCTGTTCTTCAATGCCGTTGCCATCTTGTTTAAGGTAGGCATATTCGGCAGGACCGTTTCAGGGCTTGCCTTCCCATCGGCCACCGCCCGGCAG
>LQBH01000029.1 GCA_002030015.1 delta proteobacterium MLS_D | reverse complement strand
TGCGAAAAGAACGGCTGAAACAGCATGCTTATATAGGTGTCAAAGAGAACATAGCGCATCGTGTTCCACGCCGTCCCTGGTGCGGCCGATATTCCAGACCACATGCCCAACGCTTTTTCTCGCACTTGCGAAAAGAACGGCTGAAACAGCATGCTTATATAGGTGTCAAAGAGAACATAGCGCATCGTGTTCCACGCCGTCCCCGGCGCGGCTGATATGCCTGCCCACATCTTCTGCGAGCCATCCTTTCCGGTGATCCAGTTAAATGCGCCTTTGAATAGTCCGATAAGCCATCCGATTGCGTCGCCCAGCGCGGCGATAATGCTGCCCTCTGTCCATTGTTCTTTGAGCCAGTTCCATAGTCCGCCCAAATCCTTTTTGATTTTGGCAAGTCCCGAATCTCCCTCTTCGTCGCCCAAAAACAGATCGACCATATACCCGACAGCCCCGCCGACAACCTTTTTCATAACTTCCTGTGCGAACAGGTCGGCAAGCATCGTCCGCCCGGTCTCGCTGATAACCTTTCCGAATGTGTGAATCGATATCTTTCCGGTCCGGAAGAAGGTGCCAAAGCTGTTTGACAGTTCCCGCTCGATCGTCAGCCCCATGTGATATACGCTGGCCTCCACAGATTTAAGAAAGCCGGGGATGTTGTCCAGATAGTTCTGCCAGCCGAATGTGAATGCTTCCTCGATGTTCTTTGCGCTCTGTTTGACGTTTTCGTCATGCTTGTCCAGTTCGTCATTGGTTTTGTCTATCGCATCTGTCACCGCTGGCGGCAGAGCCGCTATCGGCTTTGTGACTTCATCCGCTGCGGCAACTCCCGCCGCTCCCATCTCTTTCTGTTTCGCTATCGCCGCCTCGATATCCTTCGTAAAATCCTCAACCCCCATGCCCATCAGCCCGAACGCGTCGTTGGCTTCCTGCCCTGCGGCAACAAACCCGGTCTTCATGGCGTCGGTGGCGTTCAGAACACGGGTTTTCTGTTCGTCGATCTTGTCGCCGACCACCTGCCAGCTTGCCTTCCATGCGTCCTGCATTGACATCGCAGGCTCCACCGTCAGCGGCGTCCAGTCGAATTCGCCGATCTCTACCCCGATCTTGGCCAGAACCGGGCGCAGCGGCTCTAATATCCAGTTGAATGCGTCTATGACTTTCGGGCCGATCCAATTCAGAAACAGCACGAATAGTTCCTTTAGCTGATCCATGACCACCACAAAGGGAGCGGCCAGCGGTATCCATATCACACTTGCTATCTGTATGATCGCCCCGGCGATGTTGCCCAGCCACGTCAGCGCCGACTCCGTCATCTTCATCAGTGCGACAGTCATTCCTTCCACAAATCCCGTAAATATATCCCAGCTCATCAGGCTCTTGAATCCGTTCTTGATTCGGGTCGCGAACGCGGCGATGATTGTCCACGTCAGCGTCAGTATGCCCGGAAGCCCGCCCATCTGCTTGATCCATATGCCCATGTTGTTGACTACCGGTATGACCGCATCCCTGATATAGGTCTTCATGCTGCCCGCGAGGCTCTTCTCCCCGCCATGCACCAGCGCTATGCCGACGCCTTCGAGGCTCGACTTTAGCAGCGTGAATGCGCCTGTTAGATTGTCAAGCCTGACATCGTGCATCTGTTTTGCCGCTCCGTCCGCGTTCTTGAGCGCGTCTCTGAATTGAACGAGGTTCCCCGCGCCTTCTCTTACAAGCTGGATGAATCCCGGCGCGCCGCGCTCTCCGAAAATCTTGTTTAGCTTCGCCACTCCGTCCGCCGATTCCAGTATTTCCGGTCCAAACTGGCTGAGAATTTCGGTAATGCCGAGCAATTTTCCGTCCGCCCCAACTATGGTGATTTCCAGATCTTCCATTGCCTTTCGCGCTTCGTCTGTCGGGTTGATCAGACTTGTCATGATGTTCCGGAATGTCGTGCCCGCCATGCTCGCGTCGATGCCCGCTTTGCTCATGAGCGAAACAACCGCCACCGTGTCTTCCAGGGACACGCCCAGCGCTGACGCCACCGGGCCGGCGTACTGCATCGCTTCGCCGATATTATGGACATCGGTTGCCGCTGACGCCGCCGCCTGCGCTAACACGTCTGCCACATGGCCAGCTTCTGTAGCCGGCAGTCTGAAAGTATTCATAGCCTGCGCGGTTATAGCGGCGGCTTCCGCGAGTTCAAGCACCCCTGCTGCCGCCAAATAGAGTGTTGATTCAACCGCCGATATGGTGTCAGTAACAGATATACCCGCTTTGAGCAATTCTTCCATGGCCTGCCCGGCTTGCGTCGCGCTGTAGGCGGAATCCCTGCCTAATTGTCGCACTTTGCCGGATAAGGCCTCCATCTCTACAGCAGTCGCCTGTGACACCGCCTTCACCGCCGACATCTGCTGTTCGAAATCCATGCCCCATTTCATGGACATGGTGCTGAAAGCTATAGCGGCGGCGATAGCTGCCATCTCGGCGCGTTTCAGCCACTTCTGCGCCGTGCCTGCGAACCGTTTCAGCACGGGCGACGCCTTGTCGTTGCCGTTCAGTGTGATCGATATGGTGTAATCTTTTGCCATGGTTATTTCGCGCCTGGTTTTTTCTTTTTCGTTTGTTCGGCAGAAAGGGAAAGCAGTTCGCTCGTTATCACTCTGAATGCCTCCATCGTTGCATTATCCTGGCCTAACACGCCGCCGGGGGCGGGGAGGGGGCCCGGAATGATCACAGCCCCCCCAGGGGACGGGCTGACGGCGTAGCATAAATAAAAAAGGTCAAGCATCGATCGCGTCCAGTCGGTGATATAAGAGTTCGGGCATTCCCTGAGCGCGTGTTTTCCGAGTACGATGACTGGTGGGCCGTCGTCACGGTATGCTCCCTCGCAGTTCCTTAGTTGCTGTCTTGATTCGTCACAGTCGCCGCAGTCCCAGACGTCCTTCCTGCTGAACCATCGGACTGCGGTTTGAAGTTTTTTATATCGCCCTCGTTCAATACCGATATATCGGTGACCGCTTCCTCGATCTCACCCAATAGCTCGGTGAGCGGTGTGTCCTCCAGTTCCTCTATGGTGGTGATATCCGCCCCGTTAACCCGAAGGTTCCGGATGTTCCGGACATGGGAGCGGACGAGCCGCATGTTGTTTTCCGCAGCGTTTGTCTGGAAGCCGCCGCCCTTTGTCCGCTTAGCGATTACGCCTTTGCTCATCGCCCGCTGTTCACCGACCGTCAGCGCCTTGATCTCGACCGTAACGGGGTCATTCTCCAGCCGGTTCCCGTCATATTCAGGTACATACGTGATCCAGTCCCGGTCGAACGTATATTCTTTCATTATTCTGCCCTTTCCGCTTTATCATTAATCAATGTTTGTAGGGGCGGACCTGTGTGTCCGCCCTTAAACTTACGTAAATTTCAATGTCAATTCGTCTTCGCCATCGTCGCCCAGGCATTTCCCGGTCACAGATATCGTGCACTCATCGGTCTCCGGAACCGTGACGTTCGGAATGTCGAACTCGACCTGATTCGCGTCGATAGTCAGTATCGATCCGGCGGTGTTCCCCAGGACAACCTGAATATCCTGCGTGGTAAACCGCTTGGCGTCGTTCAGCCACTTGGCCGCGCCTTTTTCGAAATACAGGTCGAAATTGCACGTGACCTCCCTGAACTCCGGATGCCGGTATCCTCTGGCCGAGATGGACCCGAATTCATCGTTCCGCATCGAAACTTTTTGGTCGACATCGAATCCGCCGCTGGTGATATAGACCGTCACTTCGCCTATCTTGAATGATCCCACGATCACCGGTATGATGCTGCCTGCCGTGGTCGGGGTGATCGGGAATGGCACAATAGCAGATCCGCTGTCTGCGGTGCAGCTTTCGTCCACAGTGAGCGTATCCGTGTCGTAGTCGATTGCCGTAATCGTGAACTCTGTCGTCAGGTCGGCGACCTTGACAACCATGCCGACCGCGAACTGACGGGCGTCACTGACTACGATGGACGCGCTGGACGCCGCTGATGCCAGCGTGTCGCTACCGCAGAGGTAATGGTCCTTCGCTTCTCCGGAAAACGTGAATTTCGGTTCGTCGCCGCCGCCGAATTTCAGTCCGAATTTTGAGGGCACACAGCCGCTGAGCGCTTCGCGGTGCGGGCCAATGTCACGGAAGAGGCTCAGGCTCTTCGTCGGCTCCGCAAGAAGGGAATACGCGACACTCGTATCGGGTACGATGGTTTCCGTGCCGAACAAGTGCTCTAAGAGAAGCGCGCAGTCCGGCGCGCTGTCTTCGGTTCCTGACGGCAGAACGTACATCTCAAGGTCGAACTCAGCGCTCTTCCGCCCGGTGACTTTGCTGATGATCGACCGCGTGCTGCCTTTTTCGTTTCGGTCTTTCCGTTCCTGCGAGAAGGTCATCCCGCTGGAAAGAACCTTCATTGCGTCTCCGGCGGTAGGATGTACCAGTGTCCCGAACGTTGTTTCTTCAGTCACATAGACTATCTCCTCGCGTCCGTATGCGTATTCTGTGCTCATGTTTCATCGCCTCCCAATGTAGGGGCAGGCCTGCGTGTCTGCCTTTTCACTTCCCTGAAACCAGGTAATTTCAAAAGCTGCTTCCCGACGAATTCCGGAAAATCCTTCTCTTCCCCGGTATGCATGTACCCAAACCCCTCGATTCGCTTATTGTCTTTGCCGGTATATTTAATGATCATTGCTCGGTCCTCCCGTCCACGTGGTATCGTATGGCAAGCTCCGTCTCGAACAGGCAGAGGTCGCCGAATAAGTTCGAATGATCTACTTGAAAGGTCTTGAACGTTGCGGACGCGTATCCGCCCCGCGTCTGATCGGCCATAGCCGCTATTCCCACATCCTGCATAAGCCGGTTGAGCGCGGCGCCTTCGTCGTCTGCCGGGCGGTCCATCACGCCCACGATTCCGACCTTCATTGTCCGCCGGTCATGATAGCCGTGATGGTTCTCGATATCCTCACTGCCCCCGGTCGCGATGATAAGGAGCGCCGGTTTCTCCTCTCCCTCAAAATCGGTCGGCACCGCTGGCACCCGTCGCACTGTTTTGATTTCCGTCCAATACGGGTCGTCGCCGTCTATGCCTTCTAAGGCGCTCTTCAGATTCTGGAGTATGAGTTCCCGTTTTGATTCGTCTGCCACGTCCATTCCTTTTTGTTCCCCCCTAAAAGGGGGGGATACGGCGTCAGCCGAGGGGGTCTTCTATTATTGCTTCTCTATCAGCAGTGTAACTTCGCGCCCGAACAGCCGACCGATTGCCGCCTCGTTGTCCTTTGCCGATTTCGACAGCCATTCCCGTTTTGGTATGTTCACCTGCGTTGTCCGTATCCATGTTCCGTCAATTTGGAATACCAGGTATTTCCCTTTTTTTGGTTTGATGATCCCGCCGAATTCATGGACAGCCGCGTACACAACCGGACTGCCGACCCGTCCGATGATTTCATTGCCAAACAAACCTTTCCGTTCGACTGAGGTCTTTACAGATTGCTGAAGGCGGTGTGTTTGTGGATTAAGTGTCACTCCGGCAAGGTGATGCGTTTTGGCCCTGATTTCTATGAGCGTGCACGCCTGGACGACCGTCGAGTACACCATTCCGGGAGTATTCTTCGCGATCCGCTCAACGCCTTTCCGCAGCTCTTCGCCGCCTTCGAAATCAAAACTTGCCTGCATTATCGCCTCGAATACCGGCGCTCCAGCCCGGCCATGATTCGTTCCTGATCCTGCGGCCCGCGATTATAGGTCACGCCACCGCCCTGAATGTTCTCTCCGCTTTTGATAAGCGCCTTCTGCCCTCTCGCGGAGAGGTAGTATTCCAGCGCTACGATCTGCATGATCCCCCGTCTGATATCGCCCGGCGCCGTCTCATACCCTGCGGTATAGCTCACCAGTACACTTCCCGGCCCGCCGTCGAAGGGATATCCGGTGGCCATTCTGACAATACCGCTGTCCGTATCGAACGTATAATCATCGCTGTCGAGTTCTTCATCGTCCACCGTGATTGAGGAGATGGCACTGACCGGCATATTCTTCAGCAATATCGCCAGCTTGCCGCCGTGGTGCCGTTCGTCCTCGTAGTCCGCTGACTTGATAACGCGGTTCAGCCGTGTTTCCAAAGCGTCTGACCAGTCGTTGATTGCCTGTTGAAGGAAATCATCTTCGTCGTTCGTGGTCAGCTTTAGATAGCGCTTGATCTCATCGAGTTCGATAAGCGCGTTGTCGGTTGCGTCGATTGCCATTTCTCTTCCTTATCGTTCCCTCCTAACAGGGGGGACACGGCGTAGCCGAGGGGTCTTCTTTGTTGGGGCGCAATGATTCGCGCCCCTTTTCGTCATTACTTCCCGGCCTTGTCTGTTTTTCCGGTTTTCTCTGTGTTTTCAGTCGCGTCTTCCTCATCTGGATACCGCATCTTTCCCGCTTCCAAATCGATGACGCCGCCTGTTTTCTTCACAACCTCGAACGGCTTCTCGGATGTTTCGATATGACCGCCGCCGATTTTTTTCAGCGCGCCGATAATATTTTTCGGGACTTCAATTCCGGGGCCGCCCCGGACAATTTTCACGCCGCCGGTTGATATACTTTGCGGCACATCCTGCCCTTTGTTCTGCGGAGGTTTGATTCGTACGTAAGTCATTGTCCTGCCGGGGGGGGGGGGGGGCGGCGCCGGGGGGAAGGGGGGGCTTTATACCCCCGCCGTATTGTTCCCCCTTGGGGGGGCACGGCGTCAGCGGGTTCTTGTAGGGGCACAAAATCTTGTGCCCCTTATATTAAAAATCGCCTTCCGTAGCAGACTCGTATCTGATTTTAACATCAGTCGTATCATTGCCGGTGACGCCTTTGAAAATAAGTCTGCCGTAATAGTTTGGCGGCGTTTTCACGCGCGAGCTGTCGGTGTCGAAATTCGTAAAATTCAGTAGTTGTACACCATCGCTTATCACTCGCGCAGAATCGTAATCGACAACATATCCGTTTGAATCGGCGTAATCATAGGGCAGCAGTTGCAGCTTCACCCATATGCTGGTGTCGGTGTCCCGCTGAGAGACTAAGGCCAAAAAACTCATGTTCTCCATGAGTTCAAAGATCGCTGTGGTATCTGAACCGGTTGTGCTGACCGTGAATGTCTTATCTGTGGACGAGCTCCACTGGCCCAAATAGTACGTCAGCCGTTTTGCAAAAGCCGGTTCGGACTGGATCACGCTGAATACCAGTCCGGTGATCGTGAAAACAAGAAGAGCAAAAGTAAATAGTCGTTTCATCGTGGTGGCTCCTGTAGGGTAAAGAAGGGAAGGGGGATGCGCCCCTTCCCCATAGGTTATCGTGAATCTGCTTAGGTTGCCTGATAGCCGACGACAACAGCGTCGACTACTTTGATTTCTGCGTCCTGACGGCCCGACACGGTAACCTCGATGAGCCGTTTCCGGGGTACGCGTTCGGTTTCTGTCAGAATCTCACGGTGTATGCCGCGCGCAAGATTCTTTTTGAGTGTGAGCATATACGTGCCGCTCGGCCAGGCGGGAGGAGTGATCATCTCGACGCCTTTGTACGGAATGCGTTTGCCGGTCGTAATCGCCATATCGCCCAAACCGGTGTTGCGTGTGGCAATCTCTTCTTCGTATGCCTCGTAATCGGAAGATGAAAGCAGGAACGCCATGTTGCTGCGGTTCGCCTTCCACTTGTCGGGCATGTCGGCCAGCATGCCGGGGAAAATGGAATCCAGCCGGTCGCCAGGGGACGTGATGTCATACACATTCCCGGCTGCTTTCGCGATCTTGATCCAGCCGTCGTTCTGTTGGAGAAATGTCGTGCCTGACTCAGTGTCGCCGTTGATATTGAGGTCTTCTAAATCGAGCGCCAGCGCCTTGGATATCATCTCCATGAGTGTGCCTTCGAAATTCTCTTTCTCGATGTTGTCTTCGAGGAAGCTGTAGCTCACATCAGCCGGATACACGTATTCAAGCGCCGTCAGTGTCCGTTTCGCGAACGTGGCGGAAATAGTATCCGTTGTTTCCGTTGCCTCGGTCGGCTTCGTCATCTGACGGGTTGCGAAATCGAGGGTGTCGAGGTCGCGCGTCGCGGCCCGCATGGTCAGTGAATCGACAAAATCCTTCAGCGTGGTGTTATCAACCACAAGCTGAATGAACTTGTCGGCCTGGTCGGCATTGAGCTTTCCGGCGGACGCGATATCGCTCGTGGCGATACGCTGTTCGATGACCGCCCAGCGCTCATCCGATGTCATGTCTTTTAATCTTTTTTTCGGCATGGTACTGTTCTCCGTAATGAGAAGTTCTTTTTTTCAGTTGATATCGGGTTTAAAGCCCTGGGAAAAACGTTCCGGCGAATACATCCGGCTCTTTTGTTTTTTCGCCGGTGTTACCGGTGCCGCCGGTTCCTTCGCCGGGCTGCTGGCTCTTGGCGGCGGCCTTTTCGACCGCTTCCAGCCGTTCCTCGATTTTTTTCAGTGTTCCGGATATGGTTTCGAGGGCTTTTGTCTCTGGCTCTGGCGGTGTCTGCTTTCCGGCGTCGCCGCCCTTCTCGATCTTCTCGATACGCTCGGTGATAGTCTTGAGGCTGGCTGTCAAATCATCGATCTGCTTACTCTGGTTGCCGGACAGGTCTTTTTCCAGGTCCTCGATCTCTTTTTTGACTTTTTCGTCCGGCTCCTTGCCGGTAAGCCGCTGAACGAATTCAGACACTTTTTTTCCGAATGTGCTCATGGTGATCTCTCCTCCTAAGCGCAGCTCAGGCGCTTCGTGGTCGAATTGGGTGTACAGTTTTTTGATCTTCGCGTATATGGAGTTTCGTTCTGATTCCGGTATATCGAGGCCGCCGCGCGCGCCGTTCAGTGCTGCCATGGCCGCTCGGACGCCGTTCCAGTATATAGTGAGTTCACCGGCTTTCATCTTGGCCACCGGCAGCTTGTATGCGGCTTTTGTTTCCGGGTCGGCGTTGGGGTCTTTATACAGGCACGCCTGCTCCATGCCCTTCCAGCCAAGCTGGGCGATAATCGCATCCGCGTCCTTGCCCCAATCGAAGTCCCAGTTGGACGAATCGTCATACGCCAGGCGCTCGATAAGCTGGAACTGCGCCTCGTGGTTCGAAGCGGGATAGCCGATGGTGATGTCGCTCAGGTGATACTTCGTGAACACCAGAATCTCACGTCCGTCTGCCGTCTCCTCCCTGAATTCAAACGGCTGTGCCGCGATGGAGAATCCGTTGTATTCACCGTTCGCGATACGTTCCCATTCGGCCGGATCGGTCACTTCTGCCCCGATCCAGAGGCCCTTCTCGTTGATTTCCAGCATCGGGACCGTGCCGACAACTTTCGGTTCGCGGAGGGTGTCTTTGATTGGTTCGTTATTGATATCAAGATGCATCGAGGAAATAGTGCGCTTCGCAAGATACCCGGTGACAGCCTGCGGCCACCATGCGGGGTCGAACCGGGTGTCGTAGGTGTCCAGCGCACCGGTGGAGGCGTACCCGTACACCATGTGCTTCTCTGATTCCAGCCGGACAATGGGGACTCTGATGATCTGTTTTTTCACTGCCGCCTCCAAATGAAAAAAGCCGCAGGCGTTGATGCCTACGGCTTCTATATACATAATAGTCAATGATAATACTGCGAATAGTGCTACACTTTTTTCAGTCTGTTTTCAAAAAATTCTATGACCGAATTTGAGAGGACTTTTGCGGGTCCGCTGTCCTCAACGACATCGAATTTTTCTTCCTCGATTTTCCGATAAACGTAACATCTTGGCTTTCCCAAAGTCTTAGCCAGAAGTGCAACCGGCCATGAGTGCCGTTTTTTTACTTTGTCCAGCCGTTCCCTGAACTGTTCGTCGATGACAATCATCACATCCCCGCTGATTTATTCCCATTCCATCTTTGTTTTCTTATGCTTCTTGTATATTGCCAGGAGAATATCCTCTAATGGCTTCTCTTTGATCCCCATCTGCGGCAGGGAGAACGTCCACGGCAGCGGGTATTCGCGAAGCATTTTTATTGCGTATTCCGTTTCCTTCACGAACTGCTCGAGAATGATGCTCAGCGGTTCGCCGGTATCGCGGTGTACGCCGATCATGAGCATGGAATCGTCCTGTTCGCGGCCCAGTTGCTCGATATATTCCTCAAATTCGTCGTATTCGTCAGCCTTAAGTATGATAGCGTCCGTTTTTAGAAATTGTTCTTCAAGGGTGAGTGTGATGTCAGAAGCCATACGTTTTCCTCGCTTTTTTGAGTTGTCGTGTCAGTTGCCGTTTCCCAATATAATACCCGCTTAAACTAATATTACCAAGGTCTTCGGTTTCCTTTATAGGCGCAAATTTCCAAAGCCCGGATTCGGCGGGGGATACCAGGCATATCTGACCGGCCTCATCGATAAAACCCATATCGGCGGTTTCAATAAACAGCCTGACTTCATCCGGTGATGGTATATGGCCCGGTTTTGTTTTGAGCTTTACCATCGTCTCAGGAGCCATGGAAACTCTCCTGAATGCGGTATCAATAGCCAGCCCCTTGACTATTTCGCCGGAAATATCTCCCATGCTTTTCCATCCATCTACATTCGGATTCGTGATATCCGCCCTGGGAAGCCAGAAGCAATAACAGTTAGGGTGCAACGGCAAGGTGTTAGTCGCCTGGTCAATTGACATCAGGTCGCCGTGACGGGCCCGGCAGAGCGGGCACGCCCCGGGATTGCTATATATTTCGACAACCTTGATTCCCATGCCGTCATAGCCGACCAAAGCCCCGTTGTTCGTGCCTCTCGCTATCTCCGTACGGGCTATCCGCTCCGCCTCGTAGCCCCGGAAATCATTGAATATGCCTTTGACTTCCTTCGTGATCTCCCGGATCGGCGCGCCGTTTTTGATTCCCTCCGCGATTACCTTGTTGATATCCCCATTCAGCCGGGAAAGAGAGCTTTCGGAAAGCTGCACCGCATTCTCTTTTAAGAAATTCAGCGCGTCCTTGTCCTCAAAGTGGAAACGATGGCCAAGCTCTATCGTGTCGACCGCCGCCTGGCCGCCCAACTCTGACGCCTCATGGGTGTAGCGGTATATAATCTTCTCGAATTCTTTGTATTTCCCCATCAGAGAGACACCTCTACTTTCCCGTTCTCGATCTGCTTTAATACAGCCTGTTCTATTTTATCCGCTTCCCTCGACCAGTCGGATATAAATCCGTTAACCAATTTTTCCTGATCGACAAACGAGTCCGTCCTTTGTGCTGCCATCCCGATATCGGTAAGAAGGCCGTATATCTCATCGCTAAGGCGCTTTCTAAGAGTGAATGGTATCACAGGTATGCCCCGTCTCTTTTTGAAGTTCCTGGCGCAGTTCGGCCAATCTCACAATTAATCCGATCGCGTTGTTCTTGGCCAGCCGTTCTGCTGTCGCCGCCGGATTCTGTGTCGGGTCGGCAACCGCGATCTCCCACGTGTCCACATCCACCAGGCCCAGCGGCGTATTGATAAGCCGCCGGTCGCCGTTTGGTGTCGGTTTCATACCCAGCCTTATCAGCACATCGTTGAGATTATAAACAGCGCTGTCCAGATATATTTTATCTATTTCTGCCTCAGCCTTGCGGTCTTTCAGGCTGATCGGTTTCATTTTGAATTCCCAGTTGTTGAATCCAAAACCATGCTTGATCAGATGGTCGAACCGCACCTTGAACGTGCCCTGAATCGGCTTGATAACCTCGCTTTGGAATACCTCGTCCTGCGTCAGCGTGTTCGCCCTGTTCGCGTCCTCGTAGATCGCCACTTTCGCGGGAGGCACCCGGAGAGCCGTAAGCACCCGCTGACGGTTGTTCTCTTCCATCGTATCAAACGATTTGCCCTCCAGTTCCCGCTTGATCTGCTCGATAACGCCCTTGCCGACTCCGTCGAGGATGTACATCGTTTGCGTTCCGTCGCTCGTGTTTTGGAAATCGGTGACAATACGCTGCTTGATTGCCTCATCAATCGATTCCTCGACCAACACCATCAGGTCAGCCAGCACGCCCTGGTCGAACCAGTCAAGGTTTTTCTCATCGCGGAGGCTGTTCATGAGAACCGTATTCACCAGAGAATAGGTCAGCGGCTTGCCGTATACCCGGTGTCCGGGCATCTTATTTATCGCCCGCAATATCTGATTTGTATCACCAGACTGTGCACCTCCATAGAGGGAAAAATCAATTTTCGTGGCGTCCTTCACCATCATATAGCCTGCCATGCCCTTTGTCACACGGACAAACTCGGCGGGCGCGTGAACAAGGTCGATAAGCCGCTTGCCGGTGCCCGTGATCTCTAAATTCCAGTTTCCCAGGGAAATATAATCGACCGCGCAGGCTTTTATTTTTTCCTGCAAAGACATGGGGTTCGTCGGGTCGCTCGATTCAAAGAAAAACTCATGCAGCGTTTTTTCCTGTTCTTCGGGCGCGTCCCCGTCGCCGGTATATTCGAGATACATTTTGCACGCGCTCACGTTCGTAGCAACCGCGTCGACAGCTCCAGAGAGATACGGGTCAAGGTCCAGCAGCCGGGCCATGATCGCCATCGAGAACGGCGGCTTTATCAGATTATACTGCGTATACACCGTATTTAGATCGGGCTGCTGAGAGCCGCTCTTGCTGGCATCCAGACGGAGAACCGGGTCGGGGAATTCCGTTTCGATAAGGTGCTTCATTGTCTTGAGAGCCGCCTCGCGGCTCCGCTTGCCGATAGTCACTTGCGCCATGTCTTACCTCGTCACTTTAAAATAGCCGACCTTTCGCCGGGCCTTGTTCCACCATTTCATCATCGTGCAGAGAAGCGCGTCCGGGTAGTGGTCATCCTTTTTTACAATCTTTCCGGACTTGTCCCGCCGCCATTTCTTTAACTGATCCAATAGTTCCTTAAATTTTTCCGCTATCTCGATTTTCTGCTTCTCAAAAAACCATTTCACTGCGCCTGCGCCCGCTTCTTTGAAACTCACAAATGTCACTTCGGTCACATTGAATCCTTCCTTGCGGAGCTTGTCGTTCTCGAACGGGTGAGAGCTGTCGGCGTACACCTCGTTGATCCCGCCGTACATATTCCGCCAGTCCTTGAGAAACGCCGCGATATCATCGATGCCGGTCTCGCTGAATGAGTTCGCGTCGAACACTCTGAGTTTCTCTTCAACCATCTGCGTGGCGACTATTTTAGTATACCCCTTGAACCCCCAGTCGATCCCAAACGCCCCGTCTACGCCTTTTACATACGGGCATTCTTTCACCGCCGCAAGCCTGATGTCATTCGTATCGATAACCCGTCCTGCCTTTGACGGCCGCCGTGCCATAAGCTCAACTTCAAACCATTCCTTTGTCTGTTCGATCCACATCTGCTTCAGATAGTCAATCGATATCCAGCCTAATTCGCTGTTCTTTTTGGCTTTTCCCCGGCAGTATTCTTCGCGGAACTCCTCGATACAGTTCGCGCAGTCATACGGGCACTTCTTTGCAACATCGAACGCGTCCCACCGGTATAGCCTATACCCTTTTTTCTCATACTCTTCAAGCAGATCGGCGAATGTTCCGTCAATCTTGTGGGCTGTGGACGCCCGGATGATGATCAGTGGATTCGCGGTAGAGCCGGTGCCCAAAACGGCGTTAACGATCTTCTCCTCCATTTCGCCTTCTTCATCCAGGATGATCAGGCCGCCGTGTCCCCGTCCCGGATGAGGGCCTCTGCCACGCCGTGTGCTGGCCGGGATAAACCGTATCCAGTTCCCGGACCGCCCCTTCGATATCTGCGTGGTGAGCGTGGGGACATACTCATCGACCTCTTCCTCGCCAAGGACGCTGGTCACTTCCTCATATACTTCCTTCGCTTGGCCTTCACCGCCGGACGCGATCAGCACATCGAACCCATAAAACAGAAACAGGCTTGCCGCGATATCGCCAAGGGAATAGGTTTTCCCGCCGCCTCGCGGCCCGATAACCATTGCCCTGAGAACCCGTTGACGGTAGATGTCCATGAACATCTCGCGGAGGATCGGCGGGTAGTAGCTCCCCGTCTTGGCCAGGAACTCTATTGGCCGGTCCTTGTATTCATGAATCAGCCGGTTCTGATTTTTGAGGCCTTCCAGAAATAGGTGGAGAATCTCGTTCTTTTCGTCAAAGCTTGTTTTCATTATTTCTCTTTTATCTCTTCAAATATGGCGTCGACTATATTCGTTTTGTGAGCCGTGAGAACCGGGCCAACATTGGGGTCTTTTTCCAAAACCATGATTATCACCTGGACTATCTGCGCCGCTGATGTCTGATTCTGCGCCCCGCCGGTCATCTTGACTTCAAGGTCGCACATCCGGACAAAACTGGAGAGCACCAGCCCGATGTTTTTTTCATTGATCACGCGGGTTTTGTCGTCGAACAGGTCTTTTATTTCTTCGAACACCTTCTGCCGCGTTATCCGCAGTGTGTCAAGAATCGGCCGTGTTTTTTTGGCAAGCTCCGCGTCGTTCCGGATCGCGATAGCGGTGCAGTACGTCTGGTACCGCCCCTCCCAGTCAAGCTTCGGATCATTCTTCCACTTCGTCAGCGTGCCTTTGGAAAACGTCGGGTAGTCCTGTTTCATCATGTCAACGACCCGCAGGAACGGCATCTGCTGGATCATGAACAATTCGTATGCTTTTTCTTTTACTTCGGCCTTGTATTTACCCACATCAAACCACCGTTATTATAACATTGTTGCAATTATTTTCCTTGATCACAAATTCGAATCCCATATATCGGTACCGCTTGCAGCCATTGTTTCCGGGAAGAAGCTGCCCGTTCTCTATCACCATCGCGGCAAGGTCACGGCAGTTGTTGTCAGTCCAGTCCGGATGACGTTCTCTAACCCGCTCAAGGGCATGTTTAGTGAAGCGAATGAGCCGCTTTCTGTTCATTGAAAAAAACCCGTTCGTTGTGTTCCGCCTTCTTCCCAATGTTGAATTCGCTGACAGGGCGGTAGTACCCCATTACTCTTGTCCATATCTCGCAGCCGATGCGCTCACAATTCCAGAGAATGACCGGCCCGGTGCCCGTATTCTGGATGATTGCCCGGCCTGAGAGCACGCCGACAAGCGTCTTCGTATTGAGAACGATCGCGCCCGCCTTTATTGCCGCCTGAACCATCGAGTCCTTCAAATCATAGTGCGGGTGCCGGTGGTTTTGAAACTGCTCCTGTTTCAGCCCGATTGACTCCGCGAACGCGTGAAGTTCTTCTCGATTCTTTGCAGCCAAATGTATTTTATCCGTCAAAACCATCTCATTCCCTATGGTTATTTTTTGTAGGGGAGCGATGTTCCGCTCCCCATATAATTTATCCGTATCATTCCCCCCTAACAGGGGGGACACGGCTTTAGCCGAGGGAGGTCACCCGTAGGGGCATAAAATCTTATGCCCCTGTCTATAATAACACCTCCCACATCAACCCGCCTATCATCAGCCCCAGGAGAAACGCCCCCAATGCGATGACGATAAACCCGATAATCACCGCTCCACTTTTCATAATCTGGTACCTGCCGCCATTCTCTGTTTTAGATCGATATAAAATGTTATCACATGATCAGATTCGTAGCTGTGGACGCGGTACTTGCCGATATATTGCTGCCAGTCAAGGCCGATTTTTTTAAACAGTTTTATAATGCCGAAAGAATTTTGCTTTGTTTTTTCTGAACAATTCATTTCGACAGCGCCCTCGGCGTCTTTTCGGCAAAGCGAAAATCCGAGCAACTCTTCCCGTTTGTCGTAAAAAATGCGGAAAGATTGTTTTGTTCCCGGCTCATAGGTTTCGAGAACGTTTTTATTCCAAATCATGACCCCTTTTTTGGTTATTGAAATAAAAGGGTCAATATGTGCTTTAAGCTCCATTACATTACCTCCTCCGTACCTCAATCCCGTTCTTTCTTAACAGTTCAGCCACAAGTATCCGGTGGCAGAACGTTCCATAACCTTCCCAGCAAAGCAGCCTGTCGCCGTCTTCTAACTCCATAACCTCCAATGCTTTTCCTGGCCCGAGAAAACCTCGGTATAGCGCGCCCCAGTTCTCGCCGAATCGCCCTTTGAGTATCGTAAAATATTCCCTCTTATACCCTTTGGGTAAAATATTCCCGCTCTTGAAACCGTTGACCAGCCACCACTCGGGTTTCAGCAGTTCGTTTTCGGTGATGTGAAAGCCGTGGTAGTTCCACGTGTACCCATCAGGCATGTCCATGGCGATACTGACAAGCCGTCCTTCCCCGGCTCCCCAGTATTTCCTTTCGAAAAAAGACGCCGTATAGATCATCCCGCGTTCCTTTGCTGTTCGGGCGCCTGCTCACGCGCGCCCCTGATGATGCCCTGGAATGCCGAGCGAACCAGTTCCCGTTTCTCCGGATCAACATCATCGCCCTGCCCGTCTAAAACCTTGGCCGCGTCATCTACCCGTACGCCCGCTTCCTTCGCAAACGCATGGATGTTCAACCCGGCGTCCCTGAGTATCTGACGGGGGTTCCGTATCCCGTCGCTCTTGTACACCATCTCGATTGACACCTGTTTTTCGCCGGCGCACTTCGCCTCCCGCATCGTCCCGGAGCAGATGTGATTGATATGGAGCGGGCTGTGAAGGTTCTGGCTGATATAAAGCAGGGCATCCTTGCTGAATATCTCATCCATATTCCTGCCCGCGATCCGGCAGCGAACATCGATGTACTGAAGAACCTCATCCTCCGATAGGCCGCGCATGTTGTACTGCGTCACCCGGAGAAACAGCCCTTTGTCGCGGGATATCCGGGCGATCAGTTCCGGCTGGCCGAACAGCAGCACAGTGATAAGCCGGGAGCGGATGCCCCACTTCATCTCGGTGAGCATCTTGAGCTGCTCCATGGTTTTCGCCGCAAGCCGCTGGGATTCGTCGATTATCAGCACAACCTTTTTCCGTGCCGCGATCTCACCGATAATACGCCGTGCCTGACGGGACCGCTGCTCGGCGAACTGTTTCACCGGCTCCGACGACAGGTCGGTGACCAGCGCGGAAAGCACCGTTCCCATCGTGACAACTTCAAGGTCCATGCATTCGAGAATCGAATACGCATATCGCGACTTGTTTTCATCGAAATACGCGATGATCTCGTTCTTTGCGGTTGTCTTACCGATACCGCGCTCTCCGGTGACACTGTAAATACCGCCCTCCTCGACAGCTTCGGCAAGAAGGTCCATCGTTCTCGCAAGCTCCCGGCTCTCGAACACATCGTCCTTGCTTTCGATATTCCCGAATGGATTGCGTTTCAATCCGAAATGCGTCCAAAATGGCTGTGGTGTCCTCATACTGTCCCCTTTCTTTTAATAATCCCATCCTTATCGTTCCCCCCGACACCGGCGTCAGCCGGAAGGGGGTCTTGTAGGGGCACAACACTTTGTGCCCTTTATTCCTTGTGCCCTTTATTCTATACCGCGCCCCTCTGCGCCACCAATTCCCCCACATACTTCGCTATTTCCATAACCTTTTCCCGCTCCAGCGTCACCTCGAGCGCCGCCTCGATCTCCTCTAACATCCATCCCGGAAGGTCGCCCAAATTGATACGCAGCTCATCAGCAATCGCCAGTTTCGCCTGGTACATGCTTTCGAAATGCGTCCCGAATACTTTCGGCGCAAGCTCGCTGTCAACCTCGATCGGACTGCCCTCTTTCGGGAAAGCGTGCATGTTCGGTGTGTCATACAGAAGATGTTCAGGCCGTATTCGTTTCCGAATGTCGTCGGCCTCTGATATCGCCGCGTCCTGCCGTCGTTCAACTTCTGATTTTTTGTGCGCGTTGAATGTCCCGAATACTGCTCTGCGTATGTCTTCAGTGGGATGTACCTCACCGGTTTGAATGTCTTGAACAGAAATACCACCGTCCATGTTGTGCCAGACACGCACTTTCTTGCCCATGAGAATCTCCGGCACCCCGTATTTCTCACCGTTCAGGCTGATAGAGCAGTACGCGTCGACCGTCCTGATCTCGTGAGACGCCGTTACCTTCCGCAGCACATCCATGTTCGGCATCTCTAAGAGCTGCTCATTCGTAATTCCCTGCCACATGGCGAATCGTGTTTTCTCCTCACCGGATTTCGCGCTCCAATTATGATGGATAAGCCAGTTATACGCCCGGTCATTCAGCTCATCGATGCTCATCGCGGGGAGAAGGCGCAGTTTGGTTTCAAATTGTGTTTGAAGGTGCTTGAATGACGATTCCACCATGCCTTTCGCACGGGGATTCCCCGGCATATGGGTGATCGGCTCGACGCCAAGTGCGTGAAGAAGGTTTTGTATCCGTTCCGATCGGAGCGCTGAACCTTTATCGGCATAGAGAATCCGGGGCGTGCCGTGGAACGGGAACTGCGAATCGTCCTTTTTTGACCAGGCTTCCACAAGGCCCTGGAAAAGCATGTCCGAACTTTCTCCTGGCGAAAGGAAATACTTGATGAAATTTGCGCCGGTGTAGTGGTCCACCAGCGAGAACGACCATATCTTCTGTTTTGCTTCGTTCGGCTTGTTCTTGTAAGTGAACGGCCTCTGTATGACTTTGCCGTCCTCATCCCGGAGATAGTACTGCTCACAGACCGAGAAGTCGATGACATGCACATGGTTCGGGTGATGGCTGACAAGTTTCACTGCGGGTGACGCGGAGCAGATGTTCCGCACCGTGATGCCCCATATGTTCGCCCAGCGGTTCACTGTCCGGGCGGTCAATACTCCGGCTGGAATTTCACCCATGCGCTCGAGGATTTCTATCGCCCGTGAGGTACTCATGCACTTATTCGGATTGGCGATCCGTTTGTTCGGCTTGTATGGATCGATAGCTTTCAGGCCCATGACTTTTTTTACACATACCTCAAGGGATTCAGCGTCAAGAATGCGGGGCGATGATTTATCCGTGCGGCGCTCCGAGAGGCTTCTCCCGCGTTCACGGTATTCTTTTACACGGCGGTAAACTGTGCCGGAGGTGACACAGCAGTCACGCGCCGCATGTTCCACACGTGCCGACCGCTCGGAGGCGCTCAATTCTTCCCAGCATCCGCAGAGTTCCCGGATGGTGTCTTCTGATAGCTTAAGCCTGGTCTTCTTCATCATCCGGATCCCGGTATACATCTTCCTCTCTGACCTCAATGTTTGGGCCGAAATAACCATAAGCCCGTTCTTCAGCTTGTTTTAGCCATTCCCGTGCCTCTGTGATAGCTCCGTAAAAAGCGGCCCTGAGCCTTGGATCGTAGTCTTTTGTCAATCGTATTGTGTTGAGAGTGGTCACGCCGCCGACAAAATCCCCGACCGCCCTCGTTATGGCGTTAAAAGCGTCCGCTCCCTCTACCTGAATCCGCTCTTCTTCGGCCATCTTGCCGCGAAATTCCACCAGTTCATCCAGATAATCTCTAATGGATTTTTCTAAATTTTCGAATTTCTCTGCCATCGCTGAATCTTTGTCCCGCTCCAGCTTTTTGTTGTATTCCCGTTCCTCCTGTGCCTGCTTGATCGCGGCCTGTTTCTCGAAACGCTCTTCGCGAAGCTCGTTCTCTTTGGCCCTGACTTCCTTTTCCAACCGCTTGATCTTTTCCTGAAGTTCCGGATCACTCATTTTAATGATATCTTCCATCGTGTATATATCACCGTCAGAGGTCATTACGACTTGATCGTTCTTGAGTTGCATAAGATTATCATTCGGAAGCATGGTAAGCATATACGCTTTTCGCCGGGTCATATCAGCCAGAAGAGAGGGATTGTCGCCGAAGACTCGCGCTATTTTCATCATTTTGTATGCATTGCTTTGCGTGAACCCTATATCATCGAGCATTTTACCCCACTCGCCGTGATTAACATGCTCTCTAGCCCTGAGAAGGCGTTCGCCCATCTCAATCGCGTATTCTGTTGCCGCCGTGTAGTGCTTTTCGATACATGCTTTCATTCCAGCCACATTTTCATCATGGTTATAATTATCAAGATTACCACCGCGCCCGTACACAACAATATCATCCATTATTTAATCCTTTCATTGAAATCATGCCCCGCGAATGATTTGACGTCAAGTGTTCACCACCCAATTGTTTTTCTCATAATTTTATCTGCTTTATTTATGAGATGCTCTGTTTTCTCTCTTTCTTCACGTTTTTGCTCAATTTCTTCAACAATTGAACATAGTTTGTTTTTATATTCGTCAGAATCCACAAAACAAGGATCGCTTATAATTTCTTTTATTTCCAAATAAAGGGCTAATTCGTTATTGTCTAACGCTTTACATGAAAGTAGTTTATCTTCGTAATAGAAATATTTTCTTACAATTAAAAACATTGAAAATGCCCCTAACGTCCACCCACTTTTATAGGCATTATTTGCTAATTCTTCTATTTCATTTTTTCCATCAAACAGTTTAAGCTTATTCATTTCCCCGTTCCTTTCTTTTCATTCGCGGTTAATAAAGAGGAGCTGGCAGGATTCGATTTCTGCATTGGATTTATGTGGCACACGTGATTTATTGCTTGCTCAATACCATCCATGATTTATCTACCTCCCCGATGCATAGCCTTATAGGCTATCACCGTTTGAAGTTACCTCCACCATGAGCGTCTCCATTCCGCCACAGCTCCTTTTTTACGCGTATACCCGCTCGCCACGCTTCACTTCGTCTTCCATCCGCTCTAATGCCAGTATCAGTTTGCTCCCTTCCGCTTTATTGAGCAGTTCCAGCCGGAACTTCCCGGTAAACATCCGCTTGGCCATGCCGTCTAACCGTTTCGGGTCGTCCCAGCCGATACGTTTCGCGATTGCCCGTGCCGCCCACATCTGACGGTCGGTGATTCCCCACGTCATCGTTCGGGGCTTGTATTCCTCGCCGACAAACGCCTTGAGTGACTGTATCACACTGGCCGCCTGCGCGTTCGAGAGTTCCCGTGTCGACCGTTTCCCGTAATGCTCCTGAAGCCAATTCCGGAACATCTCTTCCTCGATCCCGTTCTCCCGCAGAATCGTCCATATCGCCGTCTTCTGCGCCCCTGTTATCGTGTTCGTTCCCATATCATTTCCGTTTCGTGGGGGCACAAAACCTTGTGCCCTTTTCCGTATTGTTTCGTTTCGTAGGGGCACAACACCTTGTGCCCTTTTTTCTTATGCCCCCGTCCCTTGTGTTCCCTGAAACATCTCCCCCTGCACTTCTTTCAAATATTCCCGAACCGTTAATTTCTTCAAAACCGCCGCCCTGGTCAGAATCGATATGGCCAGATGCCGCAGCGTCGCCTCGTTCGCGTCCGCCTCCTCCTGGGTGGCGATCATGTAATACCCGGACGGACGGCCCAGGGCGGAACCGATCCTGATATGATGGTGCTCTATCAGGCCCTTGACTATATCACGGACAACGCGGGGAGATATCCCTGATGACGAGGATATATCGTCTACCGATATCGCGTTGGGTCTTCCGACACGCCGCTTTATCAGGGCAAGGATCTGCTGGGAATCCGTATCCATCGAAAGCGCGTCGAATATGTCAAGCTGTGTTCCGCCCTGAACCATTGTCCTTCTCCTTCTGTTGGGGCACAACACCTTGTGCCCTTTTCCCCCGTAGGGGCGGACCTGTGTGTCCGCCCTTATTCATTTGGGGTCACGTAGGGGCATAAAATATTATGCCCCTTTTTACCGCCATTATCCCTTCACCGTATCGAAACTCACCGCCGGTTTAGTTGCCTGTACGGATACAAAATCACGCACCTTCTTGGAAATCGGGCTGTCGGCGTCGGCGATCAGCGCGAGGAAATCCTTTGTGTGACGGACCGTTTCCTGTTTCTGCACCAGCCGTGAAAAATCCCGGCCCAAATGCTGTTCGATTTCAGGAATGTCCTCGGTGTTCACCGCGAATGTCGGGATAGTGTGAAACATCTGGTCGAAAATGGGGCCGAGAATGGCTTTGATTTTCGGGATATCGGCCTCATCGTATGTGATCTTTTCCCCGAATTTCACCGTGACTTCGCCGTCTTCGCTGCGGAATGTGGCGCTCTTCATACCGGTCATCTCGGCTTGAATTGCGGCAAACGGAATGATTGCCTCGGTGTTTTCCTTGATCTTGGTGTTGATCGTGGCAATGCTCCGTTTGAGCGAGAGTCCCTTCCTGATGATCGTCCCGATCCTGTTCCCGGTCTTTTTCGGAAGCTCCACTTCCTTTTTTCTGTTTCCCAATGCTTTTGTCATGGTTCCCTCCACGTTGGGGCACAAAATCTTGTGCCCATTTCCGTTGGGGCATAAAATCTTATGCCCTATTCCCCTTTGCGAAAAATGCTCCTCACCTTTCCCTGTTGTATTTTTTTCGTATACCACGTTCCTATCACCAGCACGGAAACTATTCCCGCGACATACGATCCCAGCGCGATAAAACATATCCATCCCATATAATCCCACATGTCGATTCTCCTTTCCGTTTCCGTAGGGGCACAAAATCTTGTGCCCTTACCCGATTTCCTCGATAAGTTTATATAGCCATTGCCTGCTGATACCCATTTCCTTTGCTATCTGCGATTTCGGGGTCCCTATTTGAAGATGAATCCTGATTTCTTTCAGCATTGACCGCTTGTCCGTCTTACGAAGCGTGATATTATTGTTTTTGAGAATGTGCCGCACATACCTGCCTGATAAATTGTGCTTCTGGGCGATGTCGGCGAGCTTCATCCCCTGATTGCCGTCTCTACATATCTCTATATCACGGTCTTCTCTTCCATAAACGTCTCCTTTTGAGCCTCGCTTTGATACTTGAAATCGCCCGCCTTCCGGATTTTCATCGAACATTCTTTTTATTGTATCTTTTGAATATCTTTTGTAAATCAGGCCTGCCATATTGCGCTTTCTTTTGTGGTTATATTTACACTGTCAAGTTTAGGATGTAACTTTCCAAAAAGCCTATTTCTTTACAAGGCCATTGACAGATCCATCTTCGTCGAATACTATCAAATCCTTTTCAATATTATGTACGAAAACCATCAGATTGAATCTGGCGCCCGATTCGCCGTCTAAGCCAGCCCGTTTCAGCGCGCTTGCGGAGTAATCGATTTCGTCCTGGAGCTGTTCGGGAGTGAGTGTGCCGCGATTCACCGTCTGCCAGATCGCTTCGGTGAGCGTCACGGAGGGATTGAATCTGTTGTGAACCATAGTAACCAGCTTTCATTGATTCGTTAATGGGTGAAAAACCGCGTATAAAATCCCTGCTGAATTTTTTAATTGACCGTCTGGCCGAAAAGCGTATATCGTCTAATAGAAAAGGCGAAGCCTCCTCGACCCGGCAGGTTTCCGGAGGCTCCGCGATCAGGCGACCTTGATAAGGGGAGGGCACCGCTCTTTCGAGATGCGAAGGGTTCCCTCCTTAATGCCAAGGAGCTGTTCGATATGTGTGCGAATACGGCGTGAGGTTTTTATGCCTCTGCTGACTTCATAGACAATCTGGAAGCTGACGTCTAATTGTTCGGCGACTTTCTTGTAACTGTACCCGTTCTTTCGCAGGAGGTATTTGATATCAGTCTCATCTAAGATCATGATTATACTCCTTTCAGATTAATATCTCAACCACAGAAGATATTATATTATAATCATTAAAATTTGTCAAGAACATTAAAATTATGAAAAATATTAATGATTTGTCACCGATAAAACAGCTATTGGAAAAAACCAGAGGGAATTTGGTGAAGCCGTTGGAAAATCACATGGCCAAATCAGCGCTTATATACGTCAGACAAAAGCACCCCGACAATCATCATTCGAGCGATCCCTGACGCGCGTGATTTGCGTGAGCAAATCCGGAAACACACTGAAGCTCTCCGCGATAAAAAACGTGTTCGCGAAATCGACATGGTGTGATTTTCCCTCGTGTAAATAATCGTGCTCTAACATGGCATGTTGTATTTTTCATCACATGGATATAACGTGCCATGTTAGTATCATCTGCCACCTGTCTATAACTATGTTCTTTCCCGCCACGTTTTTTCATCAGCAATCAAAAAAAAATCCCTTCTCCTTCTTAAATATTCTCATTTAATTTGTCCTGATCCTTTATTTATTGTGTCCTCATATACCT
>LQBH01000028.1 GCA_002030015.1 delta proteobacterium MLS_D | reverse complement strand
GAAATGAGGGTCAGTCTGTACCGGGCCGCCAGGGCACTGCTGTCGGAGGGACGTGTCGTTTCGATGCCGCCAAGACTGCTCAGGCGTGAAATAGAACGGCGCATACTGATGAAGCTCGAAGAAAAAGGGGTAACGGCGGTGTACTTCACGAGGTTCGTGGTGATTTAGATGAAGATGCGGCTGAAAAGGTTCATGACGAGATTGCCGGTGATTGTCGCGGGTGTTGTCGCGGCGTGTTCAATAGCGGCGACCGGGTTCGCCCTCTCCCCGGAGGAGATCGTCCTGCTCAGGGAAGCGGGTGTTGATGAATCGGTTATACGCATTATGATCGAACAGTCGCGGCCGGGCGTCTCGGAAGTTGAAGACGAATCGGGGAACCGGCATATGAGATATTCTACGGGTGCTCCATCGCCGGATGCGCACGGTGACCGGTCAGAGGCCGAAAAGGTGGAACGGGCGTGGCGGATGCTTCGTGATTTCACACTGGACATACGGTCTTCACCGTGCTCACAATAGACCGCATCCGACGGTTGCAAAAGGGAGGAACTTATCAGCATGGACGAGAACACGATCCTTCTCGAGAAACTAAAAAGCGATTTCCAGGACACGGTGATCCGTGATCTGCTTCCGGGCATACTGCATAACTTCGCCAACCCCCTGAACGGGATCATGGGCCGGTCGAGGCTTCTGCAGAAACGGGCCTCCGAAGTTCTCGTTCCGGATGAAAAGGGCTCCGACAACCGGCCGTCAGACGGCGCCAGAAAAAAAGTGCTCAGGGACGTTGATCTCATCGTCGAACAGGGCGACCGGTTCTACGAACTTTTCGCCCAGGTGTCGGGTAAAATGCAGCGAATACATGACATGCGGCGGGGGCCCGTCAATCTTTCCGAACTCGCGGCGGCGGAGGTGGCCTTTCTTGATTTTTATCTTGATTTTAAACATTCCATTGAGAAGCACGTTAATCTCACCATGGACGTTCCCGGGGTGGACGGTGTTGTTGCCGACTATTCCCTGGCCCTGTCGGCTATTCTCAGGTACGTCATGAATTCAATGCTTGATTGCCCCGTCCGGATTTTCTCAGTGTTCAGTGATTACGATTCGGCGTTCGTTTCCATTGTCATCAGCGATACCGGCGTTCATGATGAGGGGCTCGCAGGCGACATAGAAGCGGCGTCGGCCGGGCAGGATCCGGTAAACGATCACCACGGGATTATCGACGCCGTAAAACTTCTGAAAAAATACGACGCCCGCGTGACTCTGGATACCAACGCCGATATCAACAAGATCACTATATCCGTGCCTCACGGTGAAAGGTAAGGGGCGTGAAGTGTGAATATTCAAGTTTTTCACGCAACCGACGATAAAAAGAACAGGACGGGTTCGTGCGGGACCCCTGCGATATTCGACACGGGATAATCCGCATCGGTCAAGGAACGGGCGGTGAAGTTCGGGCGAAAATGCCCGGCGCCGCCGGAAAACGGGGGTGAAGCTATGCTGAGATCGGTACATCTGCCCCAGGGGCTGCTCCAGTCAAACATGGTGGAGCGTATTCAGCAGATGCAGCAGCAGCATCCCGATATGCAGCAGCGTTATTTCGAGATTGCTCTCGCGAAGGAGAAGAAGCGGGCGGAAGAGACCGTTCCCGACTCCGAAAAGGCCGAGAAAGAACATCCCGTCGGCAGGGAGGACGAAACAAGGGAAGAAAGAAAACGCTCGTTTGACGGACGGGACGACGGGCGTGCCGCCGGCGATGAAGGCGTTGCCGGAGGCGAATCGGTGGACGGCGATGAGACAGGACACGCCATAGATGTAAAGGTATAGAGCAATGTGCTGGCCGACAGGTGAACCGTGGGGACTTGTCATAGATATTACCCTGTGCTGCGTGCTTCTCTTTGTCATATTCAGGGTTGAGCGGGCGATAAAGCCGGCGGGTTCGGCTGCCGGCAGGGCGCGTTCCTCCGCAACGGGGGAACGGCATAAACAGGACGGAAACGACCTGAGTTCCCTGAAGCCTCGCTCGGGAAAACGCTATGACGCGGCCGTTGCCATGGCGGCGCGCGGTGCGTCACCTGAAACCATCGCCCGGAAACTGGGAATGACAGCCGGGGAAGTTTCTCTCGTGCTGGATCTCGATCGTTCGAAGAAAAACGGGAGCTGATGCCGTCGTCGCCTCTTTCATTGCAATCCCTCATTCGTTTTTTCCGGGTGCCGGGTTCTCGCGCGGCGACGCCGGGTTCAAAACAGACGGCGCCGTTTTCGCCGGGGGAAGTCATCACGGCCAGGGTGCTGAACACCCGGCCGGGAGCGGGATCCGTGACGCTCGCCGTCAGGGGGTTGACTGTCGAGACCGCGACTTCTCTCCCGCTCAGGACGGGAGACATGGTTTCCCTGCTCGTTCAAAGCATACATCCTCGAACCATATTTCGTTTTGCCGGGCACGTCGCGCAGCACTCTTCCCCGTCTGACAGTTCCGCCGGGCGATTCACTTTCCACGCGAGAGCGATTGCGGAGATGTTTGCTGGCGCCGGATCGGCGCTTCGCGGCGAGGGGATGGCTTTTCTGGGGAGAATCATGGGCGGCCGGGAAGCGGAAAACCTGGCCTCGCTGCTGAGATCTCTGATCTTTGTCGGCAGACGTTCCGGGAAAAGCGCCACTATCAGGGATTATTTCCTTCGATTCGGGTATGTCGCGGATCGGGGGCAGAACGGAACGTCCGTACGGGGCGGAACTGGAAGCAGTCTCAGCAGTATGCTTTCCGCGGCGGAACAGAAAATCGCCGCGTCAGGCGAGCAGCCGCCGTCGACGCTTGCCCGCTTCATCACTTCATCACTTGAAGCCGTCGAGACCGCGCGGGCGGTGAACATCCTTCTCGGCGGACTTGAACGGTCCCTTTTTATGCAGATTCCCCTCGCGGCGGCCGGTATAATAACAACGGCCGACGTGATCATCCATCTCGACGACGACGGTGGAAAACCGGAACAGGAAAACGACGCCGGCGGAACAGTTCGCCTCTTCGTCGAAATGGATTCGCTTGGCCCCCTGTCGGTGGAGGCCCGACTGGTGTCGGGCGGCATCAATTGCGCCATGACCTGCGAGAAGATAGAAACAGCGCTCTTCATCGAGTCTTCCCTGGAAGAACTGCAGAATGGGCTCGAGAAAGCCGGACTTCGCGTCGGGAGTCTTTCCTGTCGAACCGGGACCGCGTTGCGGGTCGCCGAGACTATTCAGCGGATCATCGAGACGGCCGCTGATGAAGAAGCGCTGGACGTCAGGATCTGAAAGGAGACGGCGATGAAACAACGGGACGATCAGCGGCCCGCTGTTGCGGCCGCCATACTCTATGACGCGGAGAAGGACAAGGCGCCCCGCGTCGCGGCCCGTGGACGAGGGGTCGTCGCGGAACATATCATCGAGCTGGCCCGGAAACACCACGTGCCCGTCCAGGAAGATCCCGCCCTGGCTGAGATGCTCGCGCGCCTCGACATCGGCGAAGAAATTCCTCCTCAACTTTATCTGGCTGTTGCCGAGATCCTTGCCTTCATTTACCGTATGAACGGAAAAATATCGGAGCGGAACGACCACCGACGGTGAAGAAGATTATGAGGGTCAGCGTTCCGATTGGTCCTCCTGATTATAGGTGACCCGCAGGGTAATTATTTCCCGCCGAGGCGGAAGCTTTTTCCCTTTTTCACCTTGAACCACCCGCCCGGGTGGCTGCCGCCGCCTTTTTTTGCACGCCTGTCTCGAGGCGCGACCCCTGTTCGTATGATGGCACGCTGCTTGCTTGATCATCAGTCAAAGACACCAGGGGGAGATCACATGGTATTCGGTATGGAAATGCTGGCTGTTCGATCATCGCGCATCGCTCAAGCGCTCGATGCCTCCACGCACAACGTGGCCAACATCGATACGCCGGGGTACAAGGCGGTGAACCTGTCTTTTCTGCCGGATTCTGAAGGGCGCTGGAACGGCAGGATTCCGACCATGCCCCGCGAATACGTCGATTTCAGCCAGGGCGCCGTGACCGAGACGGGAAATCCACTGGATATGGCTGTTAACGGTGACGGTTTCTTCGTTGTGTCCACGCCCGAGGGGGAGACATACACGCGGGATGGACGATTCACAATCAATGCCGACGGCGAACTGACGTCTCTGGAGGGCCACCCCGTTATGGGTGAACGGGGAGCAGTCGTGATCAACGGGAACGACGTTTCTGTCAATGCGGAGGGCGTCCTGCTGGTCGACGGTATCGAGGCCGACAGGCTTCGTATCGTGAGATTCGACAACCCGTCGGCCCTGGCGGCTGCTGGAAGCGGACTGTACTTTGACGACAACGAAGAGGCGGGGCTTCAGGAAGACGACGATTCGAAGGTGGCGGGCCGATCACTGGAACGGTCCAATGTGTCGGCGATCCGCGAGATGGTGCGGCTCATCGACACGCACCGGGTTTTCGAATCCTATCAAAAGGTTATGCAAACGATTCAGGACATGGACGAGCTTTCAACAAACCGTGTCGGCAGAATAGCGTAAAAAACAAGGCGGGAGGTCGCATATGATTCGCGCATTATGGACAGCGGCTACGGGGATGGAATCGCAGCAGATAAACCAGGACGTCATAGCGAACAACCTGGCCAACATCAACACGGTGGGGTTCAAAAAGGCCCGGGCCGATTTCCAGGATCTCATGTACCAGGTGTATTCGAAGGCGGGCGTCGAAACGACGTCGGGTACTGATCTGCCCGTCGGTCTCGAGATAGGTATGGGCGTCAAGCCCGTGGCGGTGCAGAAGATGTTTTCCCAGGGAGACTATCAGCAGACGGACAGCGAATTTGACCTTGCCATAGAGGGAGACGGTTTTTTCCAGATTGAGAAAGAGGATCGCACCGTGTACAGCCGATGTGGAAACTTCAAGGTGGATCGGGACGGTTATCTCTGTAATTCCGATGGATACCGGTTGATACCCGAGGTCGTCATTCCCGCGGACACGGTCCACTTTATTGTGGACGGCGGCGGCACCTGGTCGGCCGTCGATGAAGTGGGGGACATGCTTGCCGGCGGCCGGATCGAACTCGCCAAGTTTCTCAATCCGGCAGGCCTCGGCAGTCTGGGACGGGGACTCCTGGAAGAAACCGGCGGATCCGGCGAGGCCATTACGGGCAACGCCGGTGAAGACGGCCTGGGCACTGTTTCGCAGCACTTTCTTGAAATGTCCAACGTCAACGTTGTTGACGAGATGGTGAAAATGATCGTGGGTCAGCGGGCGTATGAGATCAATTCCAAGGCGATCCAGACGGCTGACTCGATGCTCCAGATGGTCAACAATCTGAAGAGGTAGGGGCAGTGAAACCGAACATCGTTGAAGCGGCAATTCTTGCTCTCACGCTCCTTATCGGAGCCGTTGCGGCGATTCCTGCGGACGCAGCCGGAACGTCCCGGGAAACGACATTCACCCCGGGACGGTTGCAGCAGATCATTGTCGGCCACATCGAGGAACACATGACCTGGGAGCCTGGAACGGCCCGCGTCGAATTTTACGATTCGGTCGACGAGCTGGTTCTGAGCGGCAATACTATTAATTATCGCGTCGAGGCCAGGCGTAATGAGGATTATATCGGCTGGACCGGCTTCGATATCAGGTTTTATGACGGCGGCGTGTTTCTCGACGAGCGGTCCCTGCGGGTGAGAATAGAGGTTGCGAAAGATTTCGTGGTGAGTACGCGGCAACTCGACAGCGGATCGATGATCACCGAAGACGACGTAGCCGTAGTGCGGCGGTGGGTCGACCGGGCGCCGAGGAACCGGATCGACGATCCCGACGTTGTGACGGGCAGGGTGGTCCGTGGAAGCATCGCGCCGAACACGGAGCTGCAGGAGCGCATGATCAAGGATCCCCAGCTGGTGAAAAGGGGAGACATGGTCCGGGTTGTTCTTTCACGGGGAGGACTGCGCATGGAGATGGCTGGAATTTCAGCCGAGGGAGGAACGCTGGGCGACCGCATTCGGGTCAGGAATACGTCGTCGAGCAATCTTTTTTACGCCCGGGTCGTCGATGAATCGGAGGTGCGTGTTGAGTTCTGATAACGTGAAAACACGCAGTTTCCGTGGAGGTGAACGATCGTGACATCGACGGTGAATCATTTAGTTCCGAAGAGACGCCGCTTTGCGGTGCGTTGGATGTTACTGCTTATGCTGTCGGCGATGATCGTCTTTTCGGGATGCGCGACGCGCCCCGACACGGTGTCCACGGGGGAAACGGTTTTGCCGCCGCCCCAGCCTCCTCCTCAGGAAGCGGCGCCGGGATCGATCTGGCCGGGAGAACGGCGCGCGAACGCCCTTTTTGCCGACAGCTCTGCGAAATTCGTCGGCGACGTGATCACGGTGATCATTGAAGAGCAATCAAGCGGGCAGAACCGCGCCGATTCGGCCACCAGCCGGAAGACAAATCACAGCGCGGGCATCGGCGGCATGACCAGAATATATCCCGAAAATCCCGCCCGCGACAAGCGGTATGTCGCCAAGTACGAACTGGGGGGAACGTCCGACAGTTCACTTACCGGGTCGGGAAATACAAGTCGCGACGGAGCGCTGCAGGCAATTATCACGGCCCAGGTGGTGGACGTTCTGGCCAACGGCAATCTTGTTATCGAAGGCAGGCGGCAGCTGACGGTGAATGAAGAGGACCAGTACATCGTTATATCGGGCATCGTCCGTCCCGAAGATGTGTCGGAAGACAATATCGTGTCGTCGCGTCACGTAGCGCAGGCACGTATCGTCTACACGGGGAAAGGTATCATACACGACAAGATGAGGCCGGGCTGGTTAACGCGGGTCGTCGACTGGGTCTGGCCTTTCTGAAAAAACGTATAGGCAATCGCGGATTCGTTGAAGAGGAAAACGGGATGATAAAACCACGGGCGATTACAGTACGGGCATTACTTGCATTCCTGGCGGTTGTTCTTTTTGCCACATCGGCGCCGGGCGCTCGAATCAAGGATATTGCCGACATCGGCGGTGTCCGTGACAACCAGCTCGTCGGTTACGGCCTGATAGTAGGCCTTTCCGACACCGGGGACAGTATGCGGACGGGTTTTACCGACCAGACGCTCTCCAATCTTCTCAGCAGGCAGGGCCTGTCGATGAAGAACAAGGATCTCAGGGCGGCCAACATCGCGTCGGTGATGGTAACCGCATCGCTTCCCGCCTTTGCCAAGATCGGCAATCGTATCGACGTAACCGTTTCGTCTATCGGTGACGCCGAAAGCCTGCAGGGCGGGACGCTGATCATGACGCCGCTGAGAGGGGCCGACGGACATGTTTACGCGGTCGCCCAGGGCTCGGTGGTGATAGGCGGTTTTTCGGCAGGCTCGGGCGGTTCCGGCGTCTCGAAAAATCACACCACCGTCGGCTCCATTCCCAACGGCGCCTTCGTGGAGCGGGAACTGGCCTACGATTTCAAGGAATCAAGAGCAATAGCCATCAATCTGCACGCGCCCGACTTTACCACCTGCAGACACCTGGCGGAAATACTGAACAGTGAAATTCTCGGAATCAGCGTTGACATAAGAGATTCGGGAACAGTCACGGTGACGGCCGGCGATGAATGTAAGAACGGCATGGTCGCACTGGTGTCGGAAATAGAGCACCTTGAAATCCCGGTGGACTCAGCGGCCACGGTCGTAATAAACGAAAAAACAGGAACGGTGGTAATCGGAGAGAAGGTGCGGATATCGACGGTGGCCGTGGCACACGGCAACTTGAGCATAACCATCAAAGAACACCATAATGTTTCCCAGCCGCTTCCTTTCGCGCCGTCGCCGGAGCGAGGCGGTGGTACGGTGCGTTCGGAAGACGGTACCATCGTTGCTCCGGGCGGCCAGACCGTGGTTACCACCGAGGAGGACATGGTCGTTGACGAAGAGAAGCGGCAACTCATGGTTGTTCCACAGGGAGTCACCATTCAGGAAGTGGTGTCGGCGCTCAACGCGCTCGGTGTCACGCCGCGTGACCTTATCGCCATATTGAAGGCGATCAAAGTGGCGGGGGCGTTGCAGGCGGACCTTGTCATCATGTAGCGGAAGATAGTCGGACCGGAGGAAAACTATGCCACAGAATATCATTGGAGGACTCACGAGTGCGACCGGTATTCCGTCCGGTAATACCGGCGGGCGAAGAGAGTCGGATGATCTCGGACTGAAGAAAGCCTGCTCGGATTTCGAAGCGATTTTTATATACCGGATGCTCGCGACCATGAGAAAGACCATTCCCGAAGGAGGCGGCGCCTGTTCCGCCGGCCTGTCGAATAGTCCCTACGCGACATTGTTCGATCAGAAACTGGCAGAGGCGCTTGCCGGGGAGAAAGGAGGAATAGGCATCGCCCGAATGCTCTATGAACAGTTGAAGATGCCGGATCAATAAGAAAAAATTAAAGTTTTATTGAAAAAAGACGATAGGAAGAGTAAATACCACGTGAGGAGAATTATTCCATGAAAGTTTCGGAAACCAGGAATCAGCTGCACGAGTTGTTACAGCAGCAGCAGCAGGCGGCCGAAAAAACGTCCCAGGGGCGTGAAAACCGGTCGGTTTCCGGCTCCGTCGCCCCGGAAGAGAAGGTCACCCTCTCGGAACGGGCGAGAGAAATCCAGCAGGCCCGGCAGGCCGTTGAAGCGCTTCCCGACGTTCGCGAGGAAAAGGTGGACGAACTGAAAGAGCGCATTGCCAGCGGCGAGTACCGGGTCGACGGGGTAAAGGTTGCCGAAAAGATGATCGGCGAGTCCCTGCTGGATATTCTCGCGTAATCATTTTCACCATCCTCCCTCTGGTGTTTACTCGTGCGGAAACCCGCGTGAAGCATGATCGCGCTTTCACGCGCAACATCGCTACGGGGTAACACGGCGTGACACCCATCACATCAATCATAGGTACCAACGGGGGCGTGAAAGACGAGCGCGAACGCGACTTTCTCTGGGAAGCGCTGGCGGACGTGCTCCGAAAAGAAACGGTTCTCTACCGGGAGCTTTACGAGCTGTGCGAACGTGAACGTGATGTGCTCGTGAGTTTTTCCGCCCCGGAACTGCTGGAAAACAATTCGAGAAAAGAAACCATCATTTTGAAGGCCAGACTGCTTGACGAATCAAGGGCGAAGCTCGTGGCGAGAATCACCGAATCACTCTGCATAGAAGCGGAGGGGATTGACCTGACGACGCTCGCCGGGTACGCCGGCCGGCGACACGGCGCTGTTCTTCGAGAGCTGCAGTCGGCGCTCCGCGATATCCTGCTGCGGCTTGACGAGCGGAACGAACGGAACAAAGTGCTGGTGAGTTCGTCGATTCAGCACGTGCAGAAATCCATCGAATTCATAAGCCGCCTCGTGACGCCCCCGTCGTGTTACGGTACCGACGGAGCAATGAGAAGCGCCGACGCGACCGGACGGATCGTCTGCAGAAAGGAATAGGGACATGGCCGGGATTAACCTGATGAACATAGCCAAGGGAGGGCTGCTGAGCCACCAGACCGCCATCGATCTCGCCGGTTCAAATATCTCGAATATCAACACGCCCGGCTACACGCGCCAGCGGGCGGTTTTCAACTCCGTCGCCAACCTGACCATGGGGGCCCAGGACGCCCAGACCGGCGTGATAATCAAAGATATCGAACGCGTGTACGACCAGTTCATCGCTTCGCAAATCGCCGGCCAGACACACGCCCATACCTACAGTGACACCCGCCGCGAGGAACTGGGCAGGGTCGAGGTCATTTTTAACAATTACAACGAGGGCATCGGTCACCTCATGGACGAGTTCTGGTGCTCGCTGGGTGACCTGTCCATGGATCCTTCGAGCCATATCGAGCGCGTGGCGGTTCTTTCGGCCGCCCAGAGCATGGCCGAATCATTCCGTTCCGTGGGAGAGCAGCTTGTAAGCCAGCAGGAATCCGTCAACACCCAGGTGGTGGATCTCGTCCGCGAGGCGAACGACCATATCGACGCCCTGGCCGACCTGAACGAAAAGGTCATGCAGACCAGGGCGGGTCAGGGCAACGTGAATGACCTGCTCGACAAACGGACGGCCGTGGTCGATGAATTGGCGGCCCTCATAGATTTCAGCCATATGGAGGACGCCGACGGAGCCGTAAATCTGTTTTTGAGCGACGGTACGCCCCTGGTGCTCGGACTCGACACCTGGCACCTGGAACTTGGCGTGGATGAAGAGAATTCCTCCTTCTATACCATAAACGTCGAGGGAGCATCCGCTTCCTCGGCTCCTCTCGCCGGCGGTAAAATTGCCGCCCTTCTCGACATTCGGGACCGGGTCATTGGAGGCGACGAGGGATATCTTCAAAAACTGGACGATTTCGTGGCCGTCTTCGCGGATGAACTGAACACACTGCACCGCACCGGTTACGATATGTACGGAAACATGGGCGGGGATTTTTTTACCCGGGACGAAACACGTGATTATGCCTGGCTCACGTCCCTGGCGGTGGACGACGCCGTCGCCGCCGACGTGAACCGCATCGCCGCATCGGCCACGGTAAACGGAGACGGCATGAACGCGCTGGAAATGGGGGCGCTGAAAGACTCCGTAGTCACGCTGGGCGACCGGCAGGCCACCATCAACAATCACTATTCAACGCTCGTGGCCGGTATCGCGCAGGATGTAGCCGACAGCAAGCGCCTGGCCGAACATCACCTGAGTCTCATGAACCAGTTGACGAACCAGCGTGAGGAAGTATCAGGGGTTTCCATAGACGAAGAAATGCTCAATCTTGTCAGGTTCCAGATGGGATATTCGGCATCGGCCCGGCTCTGCAACGTGGCTGATGAAATGATAGAGGAATTATTGCAACTGTCACAATGATCGGGGTCGGCGGAATGATTATGGAGGAAAGCACGTCATGTCCATGCGCGTAACGGAAATGATGCGATTCAACACTATGCGGACGCACCTGGATTCCGTCCAGACGCGATACGCCGAAATCCTTGAAAAAATGGCATCGCAGAGGACCATCAACAAGATTTCCGATGATCCCTCGGGCGTGGCGATGATAATGAATTACAAGAAAAGCCAGTCATCGCTGTCCGGTTACCGGCGCGCCATAGAGAACGCTGAAGCCTGGATCACCATGACCGAGTCGCAGCTTACGGCAGCCGACGACATCCTGGTAAAAGCCCGCGAAATCGCCCTTTCCCAGGGAACGGGAACGGCCACTGAGGAAACCCGCCTTTATGCCGCCGAGCAGGTATCGCAACTCATCGATCACCTGCAATCTATAGCAAATTCACAGTACGCCGATCGCTATCTTTTCTCGGGCACAAAAACAGGGACGGAGCCATTCTCCGCCACCCCTTCCGCCGAACCCTGGCTTGGCGATCCCGGTCAGGCGGCGGACAACGGCTTTCAGGGTGACCTTACGGTATCAGGCAGTTACAGCGGCGATGAAAACCGTACGTACGCGGCAAAAATTGTTTCCGATGACGGGTCGGGTAACTATACCTGGGCCGTTTCTGATGACGGCGGTCGGAGCTGGGGTCCGGAAAGCGGTCCCGCGGTGCTGGAAGAAGGATCGACCATCACGATCGACGCTGAAGAGGGCATCGAGCTTGAATTTTCTTCTGTTACCGAAGGGCCGGCCGAGGGTGATGTTTTTTACGTGGAAGCCTTTGCCGCCGGGTATTACCGGGGCAATGCCGACGAGCTTTCCGCGGAGATAACAAAGGGCGTCACCTTCGAGTATTCCATTACCGGTGACTCGATTTTCGACGGAAGCGGCGAAGACGCGGTCGATGTATTCAAAGTTCTCGATGATTTGAAAGTGGCGCTGGAAAACAACGAAACCGAAGGTATACTAAACCGGGTGGACGAGCTCAAACAGGCGTCAGTCCAGGTCAATACCGGTATCGCCAAATGCGGTACCCGCATCAACAGGCTTGAAATAGCGGGGAACAATCTCACCGACCTGGATTTCAAACTCACCGAGATGATATCGAGCCGCGAGGACGTTGATATTTCGGCGCTGGTCACGGAATTCGCCATGCAGGAAATCGTTCTCAACGCTACGTATTCCGTGGCCTCCCGAATGGGGAATATTACCCTGCTTGATTTCCTCGCGTAAAGGTGGCCCTATGCTGGTATTGACGAGGAAAGCAGGGGAAGCGATTCGCATCGGCGAATCGGTGAGCCTTGTCATAGTGGAAGTAAAGGGAAACCAGGTACGTGTCGGCATCGAGGCGCCCGACGAAATAGTGGTTTACCGGGAAGAAATATTCAGGGCCGTGCGGGAGCAGAACACCGGCTCGTCCTTCGACGAAGAGGCCGGTCTGCCGACGTCCCTGGAGGATGTGTGGAAAGACTTGGTGGTAAAGGAACAACCCTGAAAGGTATCCTGATGATGACGCAACCGACCGGGAACGAAAAGAATGTGACAACGGCGGGAGCCGCCGGGGGAATCGAGAAACGATGCCCGTTCCCGGGAACGACTCCCCGCGTTATTGTAATGAAACGAGGCATTCCCGGGTTCGAACAGGTCAGGCGGTACCATCTCGTCGCGAAAGACGAGAATAATCCTTTTTGCCTGTTACGGGGAGTGGACGGAAGTCCGGTCTTCGTGGTGGTCGATCCGCTCCTGGTCTGCCCGGACTATGACCCGGTCATTCCGGAGCGGGAAGCGCGTTTTCTCGAACTGAAAGACGAGTCTGAGGCGGCGTTGCTCGTTATCGTCGCCATACGGCGGGAGCCTCATAGCGTGACCGTCAATCTTCGGGCGCCCCTGCTGGTCAACACCGGGAAAAATCTGGCAGTACAGGTTGTTCTCGAGGATCAGGACTGGCCCGTCAGGCACGCGATCATGTCCTAGCACAGCGGACGGCACGCCGGCATGACCGTCTTCCAGGGGGCGCAGTGAGGTTTCCCTGTTCGGCGACGGAAGGGTGAAGGGCGACGATGTTTCAGGCACAACCGTTGAAGATCATGCCCAGCAGCTCTTCCATCTTCATGTGCAGTTTCTGAAGTTCCTTCGGCGGAATTTCCCGAATGATTTTATCAGTTTCCCGTTCTTTAACAATCACGGCAGTCCGTTCGCTGTTTTCACCGTAGGTGGAGAAGCTGATTTTGATATTCATTCGGTCGAGGTGATTCTGGATCATCGTTACCAGCTCCTCATTTTGGGAAACGTCCGCTGGCCGGGAATCATTTTCCTGTCGCCGAACAGAGCTTGCCTCGCGCGCACCGGCCACCCCGTTGGCCTGTGCGATGTCAGTCCTGGCCGGCGGCATGTTTGGGGTAATGGTGTTCATGGCGATTATTCCTTTCCCGCTGTTTATTTGATTGTATAATCGACCGTGCGGCTGAAAACTTGAGCAACTGTCGCCGCTTATGACCTCGTGTCCAGGAAACGCGGGGGCGGTGTCCCGCCGCCGTACCCCGCCACGGCACGCGCTGAACTGACGGAGCGAGTTCCCCTGTCCTGAAGACGCCGGCACACCAGTGTCAGCGAATCTTCCAGGTTTCGGGACAGACGGGCAGCTTCCAGAAGGTTTTGCCGCGTCCTGTCCAGGCCGGCGCGTAATGCGGCCGCGTCATTCCGGGATAATTTCGCGCCCGCGGGTTCGGTGCCGTTAAGTTCCCTGTCGACGGCATTGATTTCGGTGATGCAGGACTCGCGCACTTCCACCAGGCGCAGAAATTCCGCAGTGTTCTTTTCGTCGTCATGTTCGATGTCGACTTCGACCGCGGTACGCGTAGCCTCGAGGAAATCATCAACGAGGCGTTTCTTCCGCTCCACCAGGAAAAGAAGACGCTGCGGGTCAATCGCCGATGGTGTCGTGTGTGACGGTTCAATCCGTTTCATGGCGCCCATCCTCCCGCGACACGGGCCTGGCCGCTGGTTTCATCCGCGGCGGGACGTTCAACGGAGGATGGCGTTGAATAGCCGGAATCCGTGTGTTTCGGCAATTTTTTCCAGGACGCGAGAAGATCCTCGAAAATTCTGGCCGCTTCGCCGAACGCGGAAGTATCTCTGCGCAGGTCTCCATCGGTGAGACGACGAATAACGTACGAGTACAGGGCCTGCAGGTTGCGGGCGACGGTTCCGCCTTTTTCGAAATCGAGTGACTGCATGAGGAGCCCCACCGCGTCATGAACCTTCGCTACGGCCCGCGCCTTCGCTTCGTAATCGCCGGCCTCGTAAGCTTCGCGGGCCGTCCCGAGCTGCTTGATCGCCGCTTCATAGCACATAATCACCAGCTCGCGGGGATCAGCGGTTCCCACCTGGGTTTTTCGGTACGCGTTGATTCCCTGACCGTATCCCTGCATGATTGCATCCTCCTTTGTTCCGTCGGTTCTCTTGTTATGCGTTTCTGACAGGTACATCATATTTATTGACACCCGCCGGATGGTGATCGTCGCCGTTTATTAACGGTTGAACTCCCATCCGGATTGCGCGGCGCTGATCTGGCCGGCAAGCCAGTCGCTCTGGCTCTGAATTTTGCTCAGGGCAAGTTCCATGGCAACGAAGCGGTCGATCATGCGCTGCGCTTTCCTCTCAAGGAGTTCGTTGATTCTTTCGATTCGATCATCGTAGGAATCGATCGTGCTGGTCAATGACTGGCGTTTGAAAGTCACATATCCGTCGACGGGATCGGTGATCGCCGAGAGCGACCTGCTGAACTTTTCGGCCACTCCTTCAATGAACGTTACCGTGCCCGCCGTTTCAAGCGGCGCGTCGCCGGTATACTTAATGGAAAGCCCGGCCGTCATGTCGGCGTCGGACGCGCCGGTCAATACCTGGCCCGAACCCGTCGCTTCCTCGCCGTTGATGGTACCGGATACGTCCTCGCCCGCGTATTCGCCGTCGACAAGCCCCAGAGAACCTGCACCGAACTGTTCCACAGTGAATGCCGCGCTGGTTCCGTAGTTATCGTTCGTGAGAACGAGATTGCCCGAACCGTCGTCTGAAGCGGAAACGGCCAACGCGGTTCGTCCCGCGCGGCTTCCGTCGGACCCGTCGGAACTTACGTCGATGTCGCCGAAGGTCAGCCCGCCCGCCCCGGAGGTGTCGAAGGCAAGCGTCAGTTTGCTCCGGCCGTCCTCGCTGTCTTCGATAACAATGCGTCCTTCACTGTCGATGGAGGCGGTTGCGTCGCCTCCGTAAGCAGCTTCAACGGCTGAAAGCAGTCCCTGCACGGTGTCGGTGGTGACATCGTTAATTTCGTAACTTCCCGAAACGGCCCCTCCCTGGTGGTCGGTGCCTGAAAATGAAATGGTATCGCCGTTTTCGAGGTTTGCCGCCGTTCCGCCCACATATACCTGGTCCCAGGCGGTTTCGGCCGTCAGCGGCGTCAGCTCGCCCGACCCGGCGTACAGAAACTCGCTTCCCACACGGATTTCCGCTTGTGCCGCTTCCAACTCGGTGTTGACGGCCGAAACGATATCGTCGATGGCCATGCCCGCATCCAGGTCGACGACGGCGCGGTAGCCCGACACGGCGACCGTGAGCGTCGCGTCGGCGCCGAGTCCGCCCGTCAGGTCGACTGTCCCCGTCGCAGTTCCTTGTGAGGCCGCCTGGTCGATACTGATCGCGTACGTACCCGCCTCTACGGCCGATCCGGCATGAACAAATTCCAGGTTCTCACCCTCGGTGGCGCCCTGGGCGGCAAAAAGCCCGACAATGTCATTGAAATTACTCTCCAGGTAGTCGTCGAGAACCGCGTCATCAACAGTCAGCATGCCTGTTTCGTCCAGGGTGATGCCGGCAAAGTTCAGCAGTGAGAAGTCGGCGTCGACACCGACAACCTGGTCAAGAACCGTATTGACAAGGTCGCTCTTGACCGATGCCAGTGTGCCGTCGCCGAAAAGAACGCCTCCCGTTTCGCCTGTTTCGGCGTCGTAGTTCTGTTGCTCGTTGATATAGGTGGAAACGGCATTATAGGCGGAAACAAAATTATTAATTTTTCCCGAAACAGCGTTGATATCACGTTCCACCATGAGAGTGATGTCCGTCAGGGGATCCGCCTTAACGAGGTCGATGGTCACGCCTTCGATGACGTCTTCGATGACGTTTGAGGACCTGGTGATGGTGACGCCGTCAATGTCCAGGACGGCGTCGCGGCCGGCTGAAATTTCGGTGAACCCGAGGGTGGTCAGAATGTCGGATGCTCCGTCCAGGCTGATGCCCTCTGCGCCGGTTTCGGCGCTGGTGAGGCTGAGCCGGTGATCGTCGGTTTCATAGCTTACGACACTCGCCGTGACATCGGCATCGGCGTTGTTGATTTTTTCCCGCAACGCGTCGAGGCTGTCCGATTCGTCCAGCGTCACCGTGACCCCGTTGATTTCGATGTCTCCGGATAACCCGAGCTCCTCGGTGGAACTTTCGAATGACGTTGACAGCAGGCGCTGGGCGGCGGCCGTTTCTTCCACGGTCATGGAATAGAAGCCCGGCGCGGCCGAGTCGGACACGGAGACGGAAACCAGGTCTTCCGCAGCACTGTCGCCGTCGGCCGACAGTGACGATTGACAGGCGGCAAAACTTTCCGGATCGGTCAGCGCCTCGGCGGCCGTCTTCAGGGAAAGCAGCTTCGTGTTGAAAGACTGCCATTCCGAGAGCTGATTCTCATACCGTGTTTTGTCGTTCTCGATGATGGTGACTCGCTGCTGGTCGATGGCAATGAGCTGGTCCACCATGGACCGCCAGTCGAATCCGCTTGAAAGACCGCTGACAAGGTTGGTGCTTGTTGACACGGCAAAAATCTCCTTCAATGGGGAATAAAATTCTCTGTCCGCGTGTGCCCGGTGTCTCCCGCTTTGTATATCCTATCGGCATTTTCATCCTGTTTCTGAAGCATTTGATCGGATTATCTGCAAAAAAGAGACCAGGGTGATAGGCGAGGGGTGATGGGTGAGGCAGGGGTCCGTAGGAGCGGTTCGTGAACCGCCCGGTGTCTGTTCCCCTTTCGGTAGGGGCGGTTCGTGAACCGCCCGGTGTCTGTTTATACAATAGAAAAAGGGGAACAGACCGGGATCTGTTCCCCTTTCGGTAGGGGCGGTTTGTGGACCGCCCGTGGTCAGGTTAAAGGTTCACGCCTCAGCCGAGCAGGCTCAGGACGGACTGCGGCGCCAGGTTGGCCTGCGCCAGCATGGACGTACCGGCCTGCATCAGGATCTGGTTCTTCGTGAACTCGGTCATTTCGGCGGCCATGTCCACGTCGCGGATGACCGATTCGGCGGACTGGACGTTCTCGATGATTGTTTCGAGGTTTGCCGACGCGTTCTCCAGGCGGTTCATATAGGCGCCGATGTTGCCCCGCTGTTCGGTCAAATCGCTGATCGCGTCATCAATCGTGTCAAGAGCGTCCTGGGCGTTTTCCTGCGTGTCGAGCATGTCGGCAGTCAGGCTGAACACGGACGCCTGGGCATCGGACAGGCTGACGGAGAGCCTGTTGTCCTCCTCGTTGAGCGATCCGATCTGGAAGGCCATTGAGCTGCCCGAGGTGCCCGACACGGTGATGGTGAGATCGTCGAGGTCGTCGGTATCCCACTCGGATCCGAGATCGAACGAGATTCCCAGGTTGTCGAAGTCCAGGGTTTCGCCGGCCGCGGCCGCCACGGACTGGTTCGTGCCGTCACTGTGAGTGAGCACGATATTGTCACCGGAAGTACTGAAGGTGTAGGTGCCCTCCGCGGCGCTGGCATCAACATCAACCGTGGAAAGACCGAGGTTGTTGAAGGTAAGTGTGGTTGTCGTACCAAGGCCGGCTGCCGAAATTTTGATATCCCCATCCCCACTGTCATCACCCATACCTTCGATCGTTAATACTTCACCTGCAATGGTCCCCGTGAAGCTCATACCGCCACTCGTTACGCTAACGGTGGTAGC
>LQBH01000027.1 GCA_002030015.1 delta proteobacterium MLS_D | reverse complement strand
ACCAGCGATACGATAAATTCGATCAGCGTGAAGCCGTTTTTCCGATCGGCACCTGTTTTCATGGTATGAACCCCGTTTCTGCCGTTATTGTCATGGTTTCAACGGTTTCTCCGTTTGTGTCGATGGTGACCGGTAGGTCGTCCGCGCCGGGGCTGCCCCAGTTGTCGAACAGGATCGTCCCGGTCGGCGAGGCCGCCACGTTCGGGCTGAAACTGATGGTGCTCGAGGATTCGTTGGGGAACACCGGTATGTCGTCGGGACAGGTATCCCCGTCGCATACCAGGCTGTAGGACGATCCATCTATCTCGATACCCCACCGTGCGGTCGGAAGATCATTCATCGCCAGTGACTGGGCGTACCGAAGATGGCTCTTGAGGGTGTTGGCATCCGCCTGGGCGTTCACGGTGCCTGTTGATAGTCCCTGCGATACCAGGAAGGCCGAGACAATAGCGAGAACCGCCAGTACGGTCACCGTCTCAATGAGCGAAAATCCGTCCCCGATCCTTCGTCGATCTCTCATTATTTCCGTTGTTCGCATTTTTCACTCCAGACTCCGATTTCCTGACGGCGCGGGCGAGCGTGATCCCCATGAACACGCCCGCCCCCATGAATCCGGCAATAAATAAGCCGGCATGGGGAATATTCAGGTAAGGCGCCATGAAAATTCCATTAACGGCCACCAGGAAAATATATAAAATCGTTCCACGAAAGGCCGCTTTCAGCGCGGCTTTCTCCCGCGCCATCAGGGCGGCGCCGAGCGCGAAAAGCAGCAGGGCCGCGCCGATGGTCAGGTATGGTTGCAGGGTTATCCACTCCGCCGGAGAAGCGCTGAAATGAATCGCCCTGAATCCGGCGGTCAGTATTATTCCCATCACGAGGTAAAAAAACCCCGCCAGAAAAAAGCAGGCGGCGCATTCCCTGATATCGGAAGAATCACTGTTTTCCACCTTCCCGAAATAACCGGCGAATCGGACGGCGATATTCGCCGGTCCGGGTTTCGCTTCCGCGTCGATCCTTTTCATGAGCGTTCCCACGAAGCGATCGGGCACGGGCATGCGTCGAGCCCTTGTCATCAGTTCAATGAGGTCGTTGAATTCATCGAATGTCTCGTTCATGAATGTTCTCCTACTTTTGCCATCATATATTATATACTGCGCCGACCACCGAAAAGTCACACGCGACCCGGGTTTTCCCCGTCGTTTTATTACGCGGTACTCAGTCCGGTCACCGGCGAACCGGCCGGGAGAACTCTGTAGTCACGTCACGTCGACGCCCGGATTGTCAATCCGCCGTTTCTGAAATAACTGGTCGAAAATAATGGTTGATTCACTGAGATGAATACAGTATAGTCCGGACAAATCAGAAAATATTTTCCCTCTTTATCCGAATTTCTCTTCCGAGTTTCTTGTTTTCCGAATCATTTTTTCAAACTGTTTCCGATGCATGAATTAGTTGTCGCCCGCGTTGCGATGTTTCGCTTCGTCGCGTTTCAGGCATATCGGTGTGCTGTTTCGCGGTTAACCGTTTCGAGGCAGGAAGCATGAGCGTACATTCATCATCAGACAGTCATCTTGTCCGTCTGATCCGGTCCGCCCCGCGGGTGGATGTTCCTGCCGGGCTCACGGAAAAGGTCATGGACCGAATCCCCGAAACATCCGGTCACCTTCTTCAAACGAAGTGTCGCTTAATCGGACGTTTTCCTGCCGGCGATAACGGTCCGGGGCGTTCCGATGAACGGGAGGAGTCCTTTTTCTGTATTGTCACCGGCTTCTTCTATCTTGTCCTGGGAATCGTGCTGCTGGCAGGTCTGGGAAACCTGTGCCGTGAATCGGAATTCGGAGCCTGCCTGCGTTTTCTGCCGTGGATCAGTTTTTTGACCGCTCTCTGGTTTACCGCGCTCGGGGTGATTCTCGCGACCGGCGGTTACCGGGCGAACGCAACGACAAAATGGGGCATTTTGATACTGATTTCGGCGCTTCCCGGGGGCGCCGTTTTCTACGCATGTGAGGCGGGGACAGCGGCCCTGTGTGTTTTCGCCGCAGTTTCGTCCATGGCGCTGGCTTCGGGAGTGTTGCTGTACCGGCGCCTTGACAGGTACATGCGAACGTTCGAACCGGCATTACGCAGGTCCGACGCTGCCGCGTCACCGGGCAGAATGGGGAGAGGGCGTTGAAGAAGATCGTCAAGGGAGATACGACGGGGGCGAAAGACGGATTCACCATGATCGAACTCGTGGCTGTCCTCCTGATAGTCGCTATTCTCGCGGCTTTTGCCGTCGCCAGGATGGCCGATACGGCCTCCTATGATTATCGTTCCCGGCTGGAAGTGGTGAAAAATCACCTGCGTTACGCCCAGTCGCGGGCGATGGCCAGCGGCAGGGAGTGGGGGGTGCGCTTCAACTCGGAAACCACATACTATCTCTTTGATAATGCAGATCCTGCGACACCTGTTCCCTTTCTCGGCGAAAACGGGTCCGTGGTGGACCTGGCAGACGAAAACTCGAGACTTCGCATTTCGTCAGCCCCTCTCACCGTGCTTTTTGATCCCTACGGCAGTCCGGGAGACGAAACCGTAACGATCGTGACCAATGCGCCGGAGGGGGGAACGATCAACGTAACGAAACACACGGGATACATTCAATGAAGGGTGATGTCTTTGAAGCTGGTGAGGTGGCATGTGTGAACAGGAGACAGGCATTTCGGTTTTCTTGCAATACAGATAAAAGCGGCCCTGCCGATGGTTTCACGCTGATCGAGGTCATCATCGCGCTGGTACTCGTCGCCATACTGGGCACGTTCCTGGTGCTTTTTATGAGCGGTACCGTCACCCGGAGCGTGGAACCGGTGCTCCAGACGCAATGCGGTTGTTACCTGCACGGCATCATGGAGAACATAACCGTGGATTACAACACGCTGATGCTGACGGACGAAACGCCGATTGCAACCTTGAGCGACCGGATAGACGACGGGGACTACGCCGACGAAGATCACTCCTATACCGTCGTCATCAACGATCGAATAAATTTTGTCGACCAGGACGGCGAGATGGTGGAACAGTCGGATTCGAGCGGCGACGTGTTGAAAGTCACCATAGAATACCGCGGGCAGAGGTTGACATCGCTTTTTACGGAGTAGTGGCCATGAGAAATGCAAGGGGGAAAAGGGAGATGATTTCCCGGCGGGTTTTCGGGGCGGCGACTTCGTCGGGTCCGCACCACTCCGGAATAAAGGGTGAACGGGGGTTCACGCTTGTTGAAATTGTCGTGGTGCTCATCCTTGTGGGGATCATGACGGCCCTCGGTGGCTTCGGCATCGTCCAGGCAGTGCAGGGATATCTTTTCACGCGGGACAACGCGGCGATCACTCAGAAGGCACAGGTCGCGATGTCCCGGATCTCCCGCGAAATTGTTGAAATGAACGGGTTCACCGCGGACGCCACGTCCACCACGCTGCCTTTCAGAAACGTGCGAAGAAACGTGACAATCGGGCTTGACGACGGCGCCCTGAACGTCGCCCAGGAAGGCGACGCCCTGAGCGACGGCGACCTGCTGGTCGACGGCGTTGATGAATTTGAACTGACGTATTACGAAGGAACGACCGAGTTTGAGGACTGGGATTCCACGAAAAACATACAAGAGCTTACGGCGATCGACATTCATGTCGTCCTGGCGCGTTCCGACGGCGGAACCATGGAATTCGCCGATCGCGTTATTCCCCGCAATGTCAAGCGGACAAGTACGGACCTCGGTATAGGGGACGATGAAACCCTGCCGCCCATCGCTCCGAACTATCCCTCCTGTTTCGTGGCGACGGCGGCCTGGGACGACGGTGCGCACCCGTCGGTGATATTGCTGAGGGAATTCCGGGATCGTTTTCTGCTGACCTGGAGCGGCGGCAGGTGGATCGTCGCGTGGTACTATGCTCGCGGACCGGCCGCAGCCGCCTTTATATACGACTATCCCCCCGCCGCGACGGCCGCGAGAGTTATGCTCGCACCCCTCGTCGTCGCGGCCTTTTTCCTTCTCCACGCTCCGGCGGCCGCTGCGTTTATGATTGCCGTGCCCCTCCTGTTCGGGGCCGCGCGCGTAAGGAGGAAGCGGCATGCGGTGGACGGTACGGCCAGACGAAACGCTTTCGGGCAGGGCGGCAGCGTCATGATGGGCATAATCGTAACAATGGTCATTATGGCTGTTCTCGTTGCCGCGATGGTTCACCTCTTTTCGTCTTCCGCCATGAGCCCGGTGTACGCCGACATGGGCCGGAAAGCCTATTTCCTGGCCGAATCGGGATTCCGTTACGCGGCGTCGGAATTCGGAAAGGCGAATAACGAGGACCGGGCGGATTGTATAAATGACCTGAACGACACAACTTTTCGCCTGGCTGACGAAGGATCTTTTCAGCTGCGGGTTTATCCTTACTGGTTCGAGAGTGAAGACGCCGACGCGGGCGATACCGTCCTGAAAGTAACAGTTCCCGGCACGCTGCCACCGGAGTTCGAGGGAAGCCTTGGTTCCGGGAGAATACAGGTTAAGACCGGAAACGGAACCGGGATATATCAATACGGCAGCGGCACGGGGGCGGGAAACGAGATCACCTTTTCTCTCTCCGAACAATTAGAAGGAGGTGTATCCGGGGGAGAAACGGTGCGGCCGGCGGTCGAGACGCCGGCATCATCACAGAGCCTGTCCCGCGGCGACGATCTGCAGCTCAAGGGAACCGGCGTCTACGCCTTTCCCGAAGTGAACGGGAATTTCATACTGCCGGATATCGATGCCAACGAGGTGTTTAACTACGAGAAGCGTGACGGCAACACGTTGTGTTACATCACAAAAGCCGACGCCGGCAGGGACAGCGACTGGACAGATTCGATCGACGTGGATGCCGAGTCGGACGTCGTTCTGAGCGAGTTTCTCAAGCTGTCGTCCACCGGCATCGTGGGAGACGGCTTTTCACGGGAAATACTCTACAATATACCCATAGGCTGGCTGGCGGGTGCCTCCGGCGGGGGAGGCTGGGAAAAAGTCGAACACCATGAAAAATTCGACAATCTCGACAACTGGTTTGCCGAGGAGGATCAGACACTGGGAGGGCATGAAATCGAAGACGATGCCCTCAAGGTCGACAGTATGGAGGATACGGGATTTGCCGGTGATACCTTTCTGGGCCGGCTTTTCAGCAGGTGGTTCGGCGCCGGAAGCTCTTACGCCGTCATGTTTTTCAACTGGGGTGAAACAGTCGCCAACCTGGCGAAGGCCTGGCTCGACGCCGACGGATGCCTCAGCTACGATTTCCAGGTCAAGGTTAAAAACGATGAACCCTATTTCTACACCGGGATGAATTTCCGCATGAAAAACAACGATGCGGGCGACGATCTTGAAAGTTATGCCGTTTCCTTCGTGCGTCAGCGACAGACACGGTATTGTGGCCTTTTTAGCGGCTGCCTATCATGGGGGTATAAAAGCGGAACTGCCGATCTTTTGGGATGGCTACAAAACGATGGCATCGACGCCGGCCTTCAGCCTTTTGATACAAGTGATTCCACCACATGGGGAGATAATCATGTGGTTGAGAATATCGGCCTGTCCCGGCTGGAAGCCCGCTATTCTCCTCCCGCCATAATCCTGCGTCAGCGCGTGGATTCGAATTTCCAGATACTGGCGCATCACACGATTCGGAGCGGTGACGGCCTCACAACCGCCGGCGAAGGCGTGACTGACCTTCGAGACCCGAGCGTTCGCCTCAAGACCTGGTCCAGCCTGCTGGTGAGGTTGATCGAGGGCTACGAACTGGCATTCACGGACGGCAGGGTCGATGATGAGGGACGTCGCATCAGGTGCGGCGACACGATCACAAATGCCGACGGATCGGTTTCCGCCCGGGTCGTCGCGGCCGTCGTCAAGAATGACTGGGGAGACGCCGGGACCTACTCGGCGTCGGGATACCTGGTCCTGACGAACGTGGAGGGGGATTTCACCGCAGGCGGCCCCATCTATCTCGAGGACGAAGTGTATGCCAGTGCCGCCTCGGACCAGGCCGGAAGCAAGGCGAATTACATCATGGTGTTTTTCAGCGATGACAGTGACGACCGGAACCCCCGTGACGACACCTGCTGGCCGTCGAATGATTTCATCCCCGGCGACGACGATTATGACGACGGACGTTTCACGCTTGTCCAATGGATGGAAGAGGACGGGACCGCCACGCTTCGCACGGGACGGGGCGCTTCTTTTCTCACCACGAGCGGCCCCTTCGCCCACAGCGTCATAAAAACGTCGGAGCTTCCGTCGCCCGACTGGAATGCCGACAGCGAAGTCACGGATTTTAAATGGGTTGATACTGACGGAAACACCGTGGCAGGCGACAATATCGCGATCGTCACCTCAAGTCATACCGGAGAGGAAACCCGGTACGACGATTTCGCCATTCAAATAGACATGAAAAAGTCCACCGGCTTTCTTCCGCCGGTTCAGCAGTAATAGAAATCGTGACCCCGGGAGTGCGCGTGGCCGCCTGATTTTCTTGACATTTTCGCAAAAAAGGACGAGATTGACATCTCGTCCTTTTTTGCGTGTTTTCGCGACGTGATGATACCAGGCCAGGCGGCTCAACGCACACACGATCCGTTCGGCGATGAAACCCGACGGGCAGAACGATCGGTGCCGATCCCGGGATGTCCATGGAACAGGATGAGGAAAGAAGGATCATCGAGGCCGTTCTCGCCGGTGACAGCCGGGCGTTTGCGGGTCTCGTGGACGCTCACAAGACCGCCGTTTTCAACCTGGCCTTTCGAATGACCGGCGACCTTCGCGAGGCGGAGGATCTGGCCCAGGAAACCTTCCTTCGCGCCTATAAGAAATTGTGGCGGTTCGATACGGACCGGCCGTTCTTCGCCTGGCTTTACGCCATCGCGTTAAACCTTGCCAGAAGCAGTCTCAGGAAACGCAAAACGCGGGAATCACGAGACGCCGAGTGGTTCGAGGACCGGAACCGTGAAAAGGACGGAAACCAGGACGCGGGCGGGCCGGAAGAGACCTTTTTGCAGGATGAGAAACAGGAGCGGCTGCAGGCCGGCCTGCTGAAAATACCGGCCCGTCTCCGGGAAGCGGTCGTGCTCAGGTTCTACGACGATCGCTCGTTCGACGAGATAGCCATCATACTGGGAGTTTCGACAAGCGCCGCGAAAATGCGCGTGTATCGCGGCCTCGAAAAGCTTCGGAAGGTCATGGAATGACACGTCCCGCCGGACGGGCGGGTTCAACGGCAGTTACAAGTACCTGTTGACTTTCGAACTCAAAACGACTATTCAAAAAAGTATATCCGATGAGCTACATCACCACAGCCGATATAGCCGATACCGGTGCATTACCATGGTGCCCGTCATGCGGGCTCAGGTGGTTGTAAGACACCGGTCAGCGACATCCTCCGGCAACCTCAGTTCGACATCCGATTAGTTCCCGGCATCTTGTTTGGACCGTTTGTAAGCGGTGTTCCCGGTTTGTTACGGGATCATTGTGCCGTCGGGCGCTCCTTACACGCCGCCGGGGAAACAGAGTAAAAATATTATTTTGAAGAGTGGGGGGGGATATGAATCGTTTTCAAAAAATCATTACGGATGCCGTCAGGGATTCCGTTTCGGACATTCACATCACGGGCGGACATCCCGTCGTCACGCGGCGAAACGGCGAAATCAGGTTTCATCGCGACGTTCAACCGACGCACCGTGAAATTGATGATATTGCCCTGAAACTCCTGACGCCGCGGCATCTTGAAGAACTTCGGCGAAACAAGTCGATCGATGTTTCCGTGAACATGAGCAACGCCCGCCTTCGCGTGAATGTTTTCACCACCCTTCGAGGAATCAGCATGGCGATCCGACTGTTGCCGGGTTCCGTGCCTACCATCGAGACGCTTAATCTGCATCCTTCCATCCGGGAGACCGCCACCTATCCGTCGGGTTTGGTTCTGATATGCGGTGCCACGGGAACAGGAAAGACATCCACTGTCGCGTCCATAATCAACGAAATCAACACCACCCGTGAAGCCCATGTGATCACCATCGAAAACCCTATCGAATACGCCCTTCGATCCGAACGATCCTTCATTCAGCAGCGCGAACTGGGTACGCACGTTCCCTCTTTTTCACAGGGCCTCCTCGACGTGCTTCGGGAAAATCCCGACGTGATCGTCGTGGGTGAGCTCCGGGAACCCGACACGATGCGGCTGACACTGAACGCAGCAGAATCGGGCCACCTGTTGATTGCCACGATGCACGCGGCGAGCGCCGAAGAAGCCATTTACCGGCTGTGCAACGCCGTCCCTCCTGAATATCAGCATGAAATCCGGTATCAACTTTCGTTGACGATCAAAATGATCATCGTGCAGCAGCTGGTTTATTTCAGGAAGTTCGGATTCCGCGTTCCCATTTTGAGCATTGTCAAAGGTACATCCTCGATGAGAAACCTGATCCGTGAAAACAAGCTGAACCAGATCGGCGCCGTCACTGAAATGGGGCGAGGTGAAGGGATGTACACGATGGAGCGATACCGGACGGAATATCTCACGAGCAGGAAATATTTTGTCCCTTTCTCGCAATCGTTTTTCGTCGCGAAAGAAGGACGGGCAAAGTACGACAATATCTACCAGTCACCGCTGACGCAGGATGAAGCAATCACGAACCCGGATCCGCCGGCCGGTGAAACAGCAAGAGCCGCTGTCACCGACGCAATACCGCGCTCCCGGGTTCGCGATGAAAGCGACGCGAGCGATGTCACCACGGTAACCATCGGCGAAGAAATGCCCCTGCAGGAGGCGATTGAAAAACTGGGCAATGAGTGAGATGAAACCCGGAACGATTTCGGGAGTGGCTACGGGGGCCGCAGGATGTAAATCTGACGGATATGGCGGCGCGTCCGCGCTGAATGTTCCTGACGATCGTTTTCATATCAGAGATGACCGACTGAAGCCGGTCGGCATGTCAGTCTGAAAAATTCGGTCTTCAAATCATTCCGAAGGTTAACGACCGGGAAAATTCACTTGAAACATCCACGTATTTCTGTATAGCTACCGGAATGTTCGACGGGGATATCCCCGTCGAACCCATGAAAGGCCACGCCAATGACGGATTTCAGCGTGATCATTCCCGCGTACCGCGAGGAAACGGTCATAGGAAGCGTCGTCGAGAATACGCGCCGGGTCATGGAAGCGGCCGGACGAAGCTTCGAGATCATCGTGGTCGACGACGGCTCCGACGACGGAACCGCCGCCGCCGCCGAGAGCGCCGGTGCCCGGATCATATCCCATCCCTATAACATCGGCAACGGTGCGGCCGTCAAAACCGGTATACGGAACGCCCGCGGAGTCGTCCTCGTTACCATGGACGGCGATGGGCAGCACGATCCACAGGATATAAACCGGCTGCTGGAACACATCGACCGGTACGACATGGTTGTCGGCGCGCGAACGAGTGATTCTGATTCAGCGGCGCACAGAAACCTGGCCAACAAAATTTATAATTTTTTCGCTTCATATATCTGCAAACGGGATATTCTGGATCTCACCTCGGGCTTCCGGGCGATCAGGGCCGACGTGGCGCGCCGGTTCGTCGCTCTTTTGCCCAACAGCTTTTCTTATCCGACAACTATCACCATGGCGGTCGTGCGCGGCGGGTACAGCCTGGCCTACGTGCCGGTTACGGTGCGACGACGGGTGGGCAGGAGCAAGATAAAACTCATGAGCGACGGCTCACGATTCCTGCTTATCATCATCAAGATCGCCACCCTCTTTTCACCCCTGCGGGTTTTTCTGCCCGTGAGCACCGTCATGTTTCTGGGCGGCCTGGGTTACGGTATTTTCAGGATCATCTTCATGGGAGGCCGCTACGGACCCACGTCGTCCATGCTCATGATAATGGGGGTCGTCGTTTTCATGGTGGGGCTCGTTTCGGAGCAGGTGGCCCAGCTTTATTACGACAGGAGCGAGAAAAGAGAATAAGGCTCCGCCGTAAAGCCTGAATGATCGGCGCACTGCGACAGGGGCGGCAGTAGCTCCTGCACGGGCGAAGAAAAACACGTTGACATGTGCGATTATATCATTCATTATTGGATCGTAGCGCGTACAATTGTATCGTGCTTTTTTTCATGAGTTGTTCCGGGTGTATTTTGTCGGGGGGGACGAATGATTTTTCCGGATATTCTCGTGGTTCCTTTCATCATACCATTTTTCCCGTTGAGCCGGCGCCGAATCGACTGTGCTTCGTCCTGAACCTGTTGTGATCAACTGTTGCCGGAATTGCCGTACCCTTCTTTCAAATGGACGTTTCCGAAGCTTCGAGTGGCTGGAGGTGAGCAATGGAAGGGGGTTCCATGGTTTCCCAGAGACTGATCGACCTGGTCGAACGCAGCGGTGAAGAACTGACCAACCGCCTGGTAAAGGACCTTCTTGCCAGGGAAGAAACCAGGCATCTTCGTGAACTTCGTCATAATCGGCTCTACGCACAGGTGTACGACGTGTACAACATGCTGAATTCCTGGCTGAACTCGGCAATGACCAAGGGCAAGATCGTCGAGCATTATGTCGAGATGGGACGGGAGAAATACAATGAAGGTATTCCCCTGTCGGAAGTGATCATGACGTTGATGCTCATTAAGCGGCACCTGTGGTTGTTCGCCATCGAGAAAAAGGTATTCGAACCGGAGCGCAACGTGGAAAATGTTCTCGAACTGAACAACCGCGTGGTATTTTTCTTCGACCGGATCATCTGGTGCGTTTCCGTGGGGTACGAAGGGGAACAGAAGGAAGACACCTACCGGGCGTGACGCCGGGACGGAGGTCGGTCATGGACAGCATGGTTTCGCGTATCGTGGAAATCGAAAAGGCGAGTTCCGGGGAACTCGAACAGGCGGAAAAAGAAAGCAAAAAGGCCGTCGAGGAACACCGCCGGAACCTGGAGGAGGAAAAGCGGAAACATATCGCTGAAATCGATGCAGAGGCCGGGCAGTTGCGTCAACGCGCCGTTGAAGAGGCGGAGGAATCGCGGCAAAAGGAATATGAAAAGGAGCGGGCCGCCATCGAAACGTTCATGCGTGATCCGGCTATTCATGAAGAAATAGAGGAACTGGTCCTCTCATTATTGCTGAGTAAGTGAGACGCAATGAAACAGTACGCCGACAGGGAGTACCTTCACACCAGGATCTATGCCATGAAGGGCCGTCTCTACGGACTCAGGGAATACGCTGCCGTTCTGCGTGAGCGGGAACCGTCCCGTGACGGCGAGCGTCGTGACGAGGGGGACCGTGCCGCCGAAAAGGAGATTCTTTTCACGGATGTCATGAACGACGTGTTCCGCCTCGTCGAGGCGAGCGACTATCACCGGCCGCTTTTTCTTGCTTTCTTGCGTCAATACGAGATCAAAAATTTAAAGCTTCTCCTGGCAAAGGCATTTAAAAAACAGGTTATAGAGCAATGGTATCCCCTGGGTTCTTACGCACTGCTCGACCGGGAACTTCTCGATGAAAACCTTTCTCCTGGCGGATTGAAAGAACGTCTCGAGGAGACCTATTTGGCTCCCGTCTTCCAGTCGGGAAATACCTTCGACCGTTTCATGATAAGGGCGGACGCGACAGGTATACGGGAGATACTTCACTCGGCTGATTCGCTGAATTCAAACGACAGAGAACTCTTTCTCGAACTGGTTCATATGAGAGCCGCCGTCCTGCTGGCCTCCTGGCGCCGTCGGCTGGCCGACAGTTACGGGTGGAGCCGGGAACGAATCGAGGCCTGGCTTGAAGCCTTTCGGGATATTCTGGAAGGCGACCTGCCGTCGTTATCGCTGAAAATGGAAGAGGAATTGGAACGGGAAACGGGAGATCCCGGGGCCCGGGCAGGTGCGTCGCCCGACGCGGAAGACCTGGAATACCGTCTCGAGATGCTGTGGTACCGATGGATCAGGCATTTCTTTTATCGTGACTTTCATTCCGTCTGTCCCGTCGCGGCGTACCTGTGGCTGCTTTCCCGCCAGGTTCTCAACCTCTTCGGCATCGTGGACGGGCTGAGGTTTCAACTGCCTCACGACGTGATCCTGGGGCGCATCGTCACCGATTCGTGAGGAAGGCGATGTTTGAAAAGGCGGACATACGAAAAATTTCACTGGCAGTCGAAAGGGAGCGTTTTCAGGAGGTTTCTCTGGCGCTCGGCCGGGAAAGTATCATTCATTTCGCCCGCTTTCACCTGGAAGCTGAAACGGTCGAGGAAGGACTGAAGCAGGAGGAAGCCGCGACAAAAAAAATTCTTTCGGGAATTGAGACGATACAGCGAATCCTTGGTTTCCCCCTTCCTCCGGTCATGGAACCCCGGTCGGCCGGCGCCGTCGATACGGCCGGGGACGGCGCTTTCGTCTCGATGGTGCTCGGCCGGGTGGACCGGCTGCAGCGCCTTCGCGCGAAAATAGACAGTGAAATCAAGAAGACAGAGGAACGCCTGTCAATGGCCCGGGCGCTGGACGCCCTGGGAATTGATCGGGACGTTCTTGAGCGGCCGCGCTTTCTGAAGGCGGTGTTCGGCATCATCGGGGACGAAAGCTGGGATCCGGAGCGGGAGTCGCCTTTTCCGGCGGCACGGTACGGACCATATGTGTTCGCGGCCGCCGGAACCAGGGATTTCCCCGAACTGCAGCGTGTATTGAAGGAGCGGGGATTCGTTGACAGAACGGTAGAGGCGTCCGGGCTGTCTGCGCAGAAGCTGGAGCACCGGGTTCACACCCTCCGGAACAGGCGTGACGTCCTGGACTCGTACAGCCGTCGGCTCGGGGAGGACGTCGCAGAACGGCTTCGTTCCATCTATGATCGCTACCGGACCCTTGAACTGGTCGTCGGTTCTCTCGGAACATCTCTTTTTTCTTCGCGGGCGATGTTCATCACGGGGTGGATCGACATTTATGATCTTGAACGGCTGGAAGCGGTTCTGCGGCAAATCTGCGGGAACCGGTTCATTCTCTCCGTCGCGGAGGAACGTGATCCCGAAGCCCCGGTACGGCTCAGAAACAGCCGCCTGCTGCGACCCTTTGAACTGCTTGTCAAAACGATGGGTGTCCCCGGCAACGACGAAATCGATCCCACCCCGCTGTCGGCGGTAACCTTCGTGGTTATGTTCGCCCTCATGTTCGGTGACCTGGGACAGGGACTGGTGCTCGCCCTGGCGGGCGTCATTCTTCAATGGCAGGCACGAAAAAAGGGAAATGTCGAAGGAACCCTCGGGCAGGCGGGCGCCATACTCATTATCTGCGGGACCGCTGCCGCGTTCTGCGGCCTTCTCTACGGAAGCGTCTTTTCTTACGAACATCTACTGCCGGCCCTGTGGTTTCACCCGGTCGACAATATCATGAGCCTTTTCGCCGTAACCATTCTTCTGGGAGCCGGCATCATCGTTATTGGCCTCGTCCTGAATATCATCAACTGCTTCATGAATTCACGGTACGCCGAGGCACTCTTCGACAAGCGGGGAGTCGCCGTCCTCGTGCCCTACGCGGCGATCATACTTCTGTCGGTGAGATACGCGGGAACGGGAGAAGCACCGCGGATGTGGGAGACGGGCCTGTTTATAATACTTCCCCTGGCGCTGTTTTTCTTCCGGGGATTCATTGGTCCGCTCCTGTTCGGCGGCGCCGGGCCACACAGCGTCTCTGAATACGTGATTGAATCGGTCGTCGAGATCCTGGAAATCGCCATGGGCATGCTCGCCAATACCATCTCTTTCATCCGTGTCGGTGCCTTCGCGCTGTCCCACGCAGGTCTCAGCATTGTTACGTACACCCTCGCCGGAATGATCGATCCCTCGCTGCGGTCGGTCGGGGCAGTCGCCGTTATAGTTATCGGCAATATTTTTATTATAGGATTCGAGGGGCTGATATGCGGCATACAGTCGCTGCGTCTGGAGTACTACGAGTTCTTCAGCAAGTTTTTCAGGGGAGACGGAACGGTTTTCACTCCCTTCACACTGAACGTGAAAGCATCGGAGGTGTAGGATGAGAGGGGACGGGACGTACAGGGGAATGGGTGCGGCGATGCTGATCGCCGCGGTCGTGGTTTTCTATCCCGGATCGGCCGCGGCGGCCGCAGCGGCGACTGGGCAGGACTGGATGGGTGTAGCCTACATATCTGCGGCGCTGGCCGTCGGTCTTTCCTGCATCGGGAGCGCCTACGCCGTCGCCCGGATCGGGTCGGCGGGTATGGGAGCCATCAGTGAGAAGCCCGAACTCACGGGCCGGGTGCTCGTGTTTGTTGGTCTCGCTGAAGGTATCGCGATTTACGGTCTCATCATCGCCATCATGATCCTGAACAAGCTGTGAGCATGAACAAAATTTACCTGATAGGCGATATGCACACGGTGAGCGCTTTTCGCCTCGCCGGAGTAGCGGGCGTCGTTTCCGACAAGACCGGCGTCGCGGACTGTCTCGAGGACGTGATCGCGAAGGGCGATGCCGGAATCGTTGCGATAACCAGCGAACTTGCGCGGGAAATCCAGGAAAAAATCACGGCGATGGCCCTGAGCGGGGCCCTGCCGGTGATCGTGGAAATACCCGGCATCGATGATGCGGAGGGGTTTGGAATGTCGGCGCTCGGTTATGTTTCCGAGGCGCTCGGAATCGCCTTGTAAAAGGCGTTGGAAGGAAAGGGCATGGAGACGACATCGACACTGGAAACCTCCATCAGGGAAGAGGCGCGCCGGGCCGTTGAGGCGGTAGCGGAACGGCAGGCGGAAGAAATAAAGGAGATGGACAAGATATACGCGGAAGAGATTGACCGGTACCGGGAGCGTGTCGAAGATGAAACCCGCAGTCGTATTGATTGGGAACGTTCCAGAATCGCGAGCCGGGGAGTCCTGGAGATCCGTAAGCTTCGGCTGCGAAGCCTGGACGAGCTGACGGAAGACTGCGTCGAGAAGGCGTTGAAACGCGCCGGGGCGGATCCGCGGTACCGCCGTTTTCTGCTTGGAACAATCGAGAAAGCGGTGAACGACTCCGAAGGTTCTGAATTTGAAATCCGCCTGAGAAAAGAGGATTTCAGTCATAAAGAGGCCATCGGCGAGGCTGTCTCGGAGACCGGGAAAGAGGTGAATTTCACGGTGACGGAAGACGAAAGCGTCGCCCCGGGAGGTGTCCTCGTGGAAAACAAGCTCAACGGGTGGATATTCAACGGGACGCTTGAACGGGCGTCTTTCAGGAAATCTCCCGAAATCCGGCGGGAAGTCATGGAGGTTCTGAAGCGGCATGGTTTCAGCAACTGAGACAAGAAACGCCCCCATCGAGGGGAAAGTGATTTCCGTGAACGGACCCATCGTCAAGGCCGCCGGTCTCACGGGCGTCAAGATGTTCGACATCGCCGAGGTCGGCTCGGACGGGCTCATCGGCGAAGTCATTCGGCTTCTCGGTCCGGTTGCGTTGATCCAGGTCTATGAAGACAACACCGGTCTCAAGCCGGGCGACAAAGTCATTTCAGAAGGAAGGCCGCTGTCGGTCCTTCTGGGACCGGGGCTTATCGCGAACATTTACGACGGCATCCAGCGGCCTCTGGTGGGGATCTCCGAGCAGTGCGGGAGTTATATCGAGAAGGGCGTCAAACTTTCCGCCCTGGACGCTCAAAAGCAGTGGACGTTCACGCCGTCGGCGAAGCCGGGCGACGAAGTGGCGGAAGGGCAAATCATCGGTGAAATTGAGGAAACGCCGCTGGTTGTGCATCGCGTTCTCATACCTCCCGGTGTTTTCGGACGGCTCGAAAATGTTGTCGAAGCCGGTCCGCGCACGATCGAAGACGTGATTTACACGGTACAAACAAAAACGGGTCTTTACGAGGGAAAGCTTGCCGGATACTGGCCGGTCCGCATGGCGAGACCGGTACGGTCGAAGAAAAAGCCTTTCATTCCGCTTATGACGGGCCAACGCATCATCGATACCTTTTTCCCCATAGCGCGAGGGGGAACGGCGGCGATTCCCGGCGGCTTCGGAACGGGCAAAACCATGACCCAGCACGCCCTGGCGAAGTGGTGCAACGCCGATATTATCATTTATATCGGGTGCGGCGAGCGGGGGAATGAAATGACGGACGTGCTCACCGAATTTCCCAAGCTTGTCGACGAGCGAAACGGGAGGCCGCTGATCGAGCGGACCGTCATGATAGCCAACACGTCAAACATGCCCGTTCCAGCCCGTGAAGTCAGCATCTACACGGGCGTCACCATAGCCGAGTTCTACCGCGACATGGGATACAGCGTGGCCGTTATGGCCGATTCCACGTCCCGGTGGGCCGAGGCCCTGCGCGAGCTCTCCAGCAGGCTGGGCGACATGCCTGCCGAAGAAGGATTTCCGCCGTACCTGGCCACGAGGCTCGCCGAGTTCTATGAACGGGCCGGCCTGGTTGAAACCCTGTCGGGCGCCGACGGCGATATTTCCATCATCGGCGCCGTTTCGCCTCCGGGCGGCGACTTCTCGGAACCGGTCACGCAGCATACCTCGCGGTTCGTCCGATGTTTCTGGGCCCTTGACAAGACGCTGGCCGACGCCCGGCACTATCCGTCCATCAGCTGGGTGGACAGTTATACGGAATACCTGAACGACATCGAGGGCTGGTGGCGGGAACTGGACGAACAGTGGCTTGTCATTCGAAACGAAGTAATGAACATTCTTCTTGAAGACCACCGACTGCAGCAGCTCGTAAAGCTGGTGGGCGCCGACGCGCTGCCCATGTTCCAGCAGTTCACTCTTCACGTCGCGGAAATGATAAAGAACGCGTTTCTGCAGCAGAATTCCTTTGACCCCATAGACAAGTATTGCAGCCCGGAAAAGCAGTTGAAGCTCCTGAAGGTGATTCTCGCCCTGTACGAACGGGGCGGAGTGCTTGTCAAGGCCGGGCTGACGCTCAAGGATATAACCGATCTGCCGTCGCTCTCGGAAATGGTGAGGCTCAAATCGGAAATTCCCAATAATGAGACGAACCGCATAGACGAATACCGGGAACGGCTCCTGGGGGAACTGGAATTGTTGAAGGAACAGGTGCTGGGGGTGTGAAGCATGTGTTGTGAAATCGAATACACCACTATCGGAGGAATTTCCGGACCGCTGGTCTTTGTCGAGGGTGTGCGGGGAGTCGGTCTCGGCGAGATCGTCGAAATACGAGACGGGGAGTCGCTCCGGATCGGACAGACACTCGAGGTGGACGAAGACCGGGCGGTAGTGCAGGTCTTCGAAGGGACCAGCGGTCTTGCCGTGAAGGGGATGCGGGTTTCATTCGTGGGCCGTTCGCTGGAAATTCCGGTAGACCGCGCAATGCTGGGACGGGTCTTTGACGGACTGGGACGGCCCTCGGACGGATACCCGCAGGTCGTCACCGACCGGCGTATGAACGTGAACGGCCTTCCCGTCAATCCCTGGAGCAGGGAATATCCGCGGGATTTCATACAGACCGGCATTTCCGCCATCGACGGAATGAACACGCTCATTCGCGGCCAGAAACTTCCCATTTTCTCGGGCAGCGGCATGCCCCACAATCTGATCGCCGCGCAGATCGCCAGGCAGGCGATGATTCTCTCCGAGGAAGAGGAATTTACCGTTATTTTCGCCGCCATGGGAGTCAAGTTCGACGTGGCGCGCTTTTTTATCGATTCCCTCGAGGAATCCGGCGTCCTCACCCACTCGGCGATTTTTCTGAGCCTTGCCGACGCGCCTTCCATCGAGCGTCTCATTACTCCGAAAGTTGCCCTCACGCTGGCGGAACACCTGGCTTTCGACGAAGGCATGCACGTCCTCGTCATATTGACGGACATGACCAATTACTGCGAATCGCTTCGCGAGCTTTCGAGTTCCCGGGGCGAAATCCCGTCGCGCAAGGGATATCCCGGCTACCTGTACAGCGACCTGGCGTCCATCTACGAGCGGGCGGGACGCCTGAAAGGTTTCGACGGTTCAATCACCCAGATGCCTATACTGACCATGCCCAGCGACGATATTTCTCACCCTGTTCCCGACCTGACGGGGTACATCACGGAAGGCCAGATTGTGCTGGAGCGTGAACTCTTCAACAAGGGAATCTATCCACCCATAGCCGGACTGCCTTCCCTGTCGCGTCTCATGAAAGACGGCATCGGGGAGGGGCGGACCAGGGCCGACCACGCCCAGGTGGCGGCCCAGCTGTTCGCCAGTTACGCGAAGGTGAAGCGTATTCGTTCCCTGGCGGCCATCGTCGGAGAGGAAGAGCTGTCCGATCTGGACAAGATCTACCTCGAGTTCGGGAACTCTTTCGAGGAAGAATTTCTGAGCCAGGGGGAGAATGAAAATCGCACCATCGAAGAGACGCTCGAAAAAGGGTGGCGGATGCTGTCGATTCTTCCCCAGGAAGAACTGTACCGCGTGCGCCGCGAGGATATCGACCGTTATTACATTCCATCGTCCGACGGAGGAGACTGATGCCGCAGCACCTGGAAATGCCGCCCACCAAGTCGTCGCTTCGAAAAATACGGGAGGAGCTTACCTTCGCTTACGAGGGGTACGACCTGCTCAACCAGAAGCGCGAAGTCCTGGTCATGGAAATCATGAGAAGGATGAGCGACCTGCGGAGGCTTGAGAGCGAAACGGAAGGGTCTTTGAAGTCGCTTTACCGGGCATACGGCCTCGCGGCGGTTGACATGGGGTCGCGCGACCTGGCACTGAAAAGCTC
>LQBH01000026.1 GCA_002030015.1 delta proteobacterium MLS_D | reverse complement strand
ACATCTGGGCTTTCTATGCCGATGAAACAGACCATTCATCGAACGACGTGCCCATCGACGATACGCGGCTCGGCCAAGAACGCGGCGACATCGCCTGGCCGATGACAGCAATCCAGGACTGGTCGGCGGCGGACGACAGGTTTACCCTCGTAGACTGGAACAGCCCCGACAATCCAGCATATGAAGATGATATTTACATCATGGGAACCGGGAACGAGGCGAACGCCATCATTCGTTTCAGCGCGCCTTACAAAGGCGACGATCCCTCGACCAGGCCGGGGCCCTATGAAACAGGTGCTGTTTTTCCCGAGGAAATCGGCGTCGTCGCCCTCGGCGGTGAAGGAACAATTTTCTTCGATGATTTCGCCGTTCGTATATCGAGCGCCGGGGGGCTTCCCGGCAGCGGCTCCACCGTGGTCTCGCCCTAAACAGTACGGGATGGAACCGGGACCGGTCGTCGTGATATGCGGGCTTCGTCCGGAGGAAGGCCGCTCCTCTGTTATGTCGTGGTTCCGAACAGGCCGCGGGCTTCCATGTCGTCGATCTCGCCCGCGCCGTAGCCCAGTGAAAGCAGTATGTCGCGGGTGTCCTGTCCCGGCTCGCGCCCCGCATGGTCGTATCGTGGGGCGCAGGCGGAGTATTTGACGGGGTGCGCGATCTGGGGCAGTTCCTTTCCGTCCGGGCCGGGAACGTTCACTATAATCCCCCGGGACCGTGCCTGTTCCATCTTCACCGCCTCGGAAAAGGTCAGGACCGGTTCAACACAGGCCTCGGTGGCGGCGAAACGGTCCATCCACTCGTTCATGGTCCGGGTTCGTATGACATCGGCGATCTTTTTCTTTGACTCATCCAGGCATCCCGGCTGCAGAACGGTCCCGCCCGCGAGTTCTTCAAGACCAAGGACGCGGCAGAAAGATTCGAAAAATTCCTGTTCCAGCGCCCCGCACGCGAGGTAGCGCCCGTCGGCGGTCTCGTAAAAATCATAGAGAGAACCGCCGTTCAGTGGTTCCGTTTCAAAGGAACCTGCCTCTTCTCCGTATAATTCTTTCAGGCCCGACACGGCGTGATAGGCAAATAGACCGTCCGTCATGGATACGTCGATATGTTGCCCCCTGCCGCTTTTCGCACGATAGAGAGCGGCGGCGAGAATGGCGATCACCGTGTTGTTCGCGCCCGAACCGATATCCGCAACCTGGACGCCCGGCAGAACGGGTCCCGTCGATTTTCTTCCCGTCGACGCCATGATCCCGGCAAGGGCCAGATAATTTATATCATGACCGACGCGGCCGGCCATCGGCCCCGTCTGACCGTAGCCGGTGAGTGAGCAGTAGATAAGCCGCGGGTTGATCGATGAGAGGCGCTCGTACGAAAGTCCGAGCCGCGCCATGACGCCGGGACGGAATTGCTCCAGGAGAATGTCGTATTCACCGGCAAGCCGTTCGACGACGGCCGCCGCATCCGGTTTTTTCAGGTCAAGCGTGATGGACCGCTTGTTGCGGTTCAGGTAGGCGTGGTAGCAGGATATGCTTTGCCTTTCATCCACGTAGGGCGGAATGAGACGGTTCAGATCGGGCCGGTCGGGCGCTTCGACGCGCACCACGTCGGCACCCAGGTCGGCGAGCACCATGGTGGCGAAGGGCCCGGGCAGCAGGGTGGAAAAATCCAGGATTTTAAGGTCCGAAAGCAGTGTGTCCACGAAGTCACCCTCCTGTCGGGATTCCGTCGTTTTTCCGGCCCGTTCATCAGGGTGTCTGTATGAGCCATCCCGCGAGTTCTTTATCGAAAACGTCCATCGCGTGGGCGGCTTCATCCCGGCGCAGACACGATTTCGTCGCGGCGTAGGCCTTGCCGTCGAGCCTCATGAGTTCAGCGGCTATCTTTCCCGCTTCCGCGAGGACGTCGCCTCCTTCCGCGACAAGGTCATCCACAATGCCCTTCTCGGACGCCTCACGCGGCGAATAGGCCCAGGCGTGCAAAAGCGCTTCTTTCCAGAATTGCGGCGGAATGGATGAACGGCAGATAAGGGTGATCCAGGTGGGCAGCATCATTTTGTTCGCCACCTCGTTGATCTGGATGATGAAGGAACCGTCGCCCGCCATGTAGCGGTCGCAGGCGTAGGAAAGGATGGCGCCTCCGGCGACGGCGTGCCCCGCGTAGGCGGCGATCGTGGGAAGCGGAAAGAGATAGACCCGGAGCATGGTCTCGGCAAAGGTCCGCTGGAAACGCAGCTGTTCTTCGAATGACTGGGTCGGCAGGAGTTTGAGGTCGAGCCCGGCCGAGAAAACGCCCGGCCTGCCGGTAAAAACAAGAACCCGTGACCCGTCCGAGAGTGCCTGGTCGAGACAGTCGTTAAGCTCGGTAAAAAATTCCCAGTTCATCACGTTCATCTTGCCGTCGTCGAGGGTGATCCGGGCTATGCCGTCACTGCTGGTGTAGCTCATCTTTGTCATTGTTCGTCTCTCCTTCCGTTATCCTGCGTCCGGCCCGGTCATGCCGGCAATTACCGATGAATGTCTGAACAATCCACGCGATAAACGGGATTGCGCCGCCGAGAAGCCGCCGGCATATCTTGTCGCCATCAGAACGATCCGAGCTGGCACTCTTTTATTTTTACGGACAGGGCTTCGCAAACCGCCGCCACCGTCATTTTCGGACGGTTGAACCGTTTCGCGATTTCCCAGCAGGCGGCGCAGGTAATCCTGCCGCCCGGAGCCGCTTCCTCGACGGCCTGTTTAAGGTCTGGATCGACCGGGTCGGCCGGCTCGACGATCCCTTTTTTAAGGCCGTACCCAAAAAGCCCCAGCTGACACCGTTCTATCCGGTATTCCAGGAGGTCTACGTTGACTCCTACTGTCTCCGGGTCAACGCCCAGGTCGCGCGCTATCGCGTGGGCCGCGGCGCAACCGATTTTCCCATCGCGCGCCGCCGACTTGACGGCGTCTGCAATTTCCGGATCCACCCGGGTTCCTTCCGGGTGTTTCCCGGCGTAGTGTCCCGCGTCTTCGTGGGCCATGTCGAAATCCCCTTAATGGTCCTTAATATTTCATGTAATGAAACGGTTCGATTGCCGCCAGGGCCTCGGCGTCGAGGGTTTTGAACTTGTTTTTTTCCAGTATCTCGAGCGTTTTTTCCACCTGTTCGACCTCGACGACAAAAACCGCTTTCTCCCAGCTTTCCAGCACGAATCCATAGGCGTTTTCGATGTTTATTCCCTGGTCGGAGAGCACCCGTATCAGCAGATCAAGTCCACCCGGCCGGTCGGGAATAACAACGGCGACCACCGGCTTGAGATTTACCGTAAGCCCACCTGCCGCGAGGGCCCGGCGGGCTTTCTCCGGGTCGTCGACCAGCATGTTGATAACGCCGAATTCGTCAGAGCTGGAAATGGTTATGGCCCGGATGTTGATCTTTTCGGCCGCCAGCAGGGACGTCACCTTCGACAGGCGACCCGGCTTGTTTTCGGCGAAAATTGAAATCTGATTGGCGATCATTCTGTTCAATCCTTTCTGTTGTCTATAACCCGGACGGCTTTCCCTTCCGTTTTCGGCAGCGTGTTCGGTTCCACCAGCTCGACCCGGGGGGTGATCAGTATGTCGCTCCGCAGTTCTTCCGTAATCGTCCGGCGTAACTGTTCCAGTTGCTTCAGGTTGCCCGAGAAGAACTCCCTGAGCACCTCAACCCGCACGATCATTAAGTCGTTATATCCCTCCCGCTCCAGGATGATAAGGAAATTGTTGCCCACACCCGGAATCTCCATGAGCTTTTTCTCGATCTGGATGGGAAAGATGTTGACGCCCTTCAGGATCAGCATGTCGTCGGTCCGCCCCGTAATCCGTGAAATACGGCGGTGTGTCCTGCCGCAGCCGCAGGAACCGGGAACGAACCGCGTAAGGTCTTTTGTGCGGTACCGAAGAATGGGCATCCCTTCGCGCCTGAGTGTCGTCAACACGAGTTCGCCCTCGTCTCCTTCCCTGACGGGCTCCAGCGTGTCGGGATCGATAATTTCAACGAAAAAACTGTCCTCCCAGATATGCATTCCCTGCCTTTCAGGGCATTCGAAGGCGACACCGGGACCGTTCATTTCCGACAGTCCGTATGAATTAAAGGCATCCACCCCGTAATATTCCTGAATTTTCTGCCTGGTCTTTTCCGAGTGGGGCTCGGCACCGAGAAAGGCAATGCGCAGGCTGGTGTCCTTCCGGGGATCCACGCCGACTTCTTCGAAGACTTCCGTCAGGTGAAGCGCGTAGCTCGGAATGATGTGCATCACCGTGGTACCGAAGTCCTTCATGAACTGTATCTGCCGCTTGCTGTTGCCGGCACCGACGGGAATGGTAAGCGCGCCGATTCTCTCCGCCGCGTAGTGAAATCCCAGGCCTCCCGTGAAGAGGCCGTAGGTCATCATGTTCTGAAACACGTCACTTTCTCTCATACCCGTCATGTACATGGCCCGCGCGAGAATATCCGTCCAGGCGTCGAGGTCGTGAGCCGTGTGAAATATGACGGTGGCCCGGCCGGTCGTCCCCGATGATGAATGAAGTCTCACCAGGCGGTCTTTCGGGACGGCGACACACCCGTAAGGCCAGGATTCCCGCAGGTCATCCTTCGTGGTGAAGGGGATTCTACGAATATCGTCGAGCGAACTTATGTCGGCAGGATCACAATTGATGCTCGCAAAGCGGTCCCTGTAAAATTCCGACTGTGCCGCGGCATCGACCGTTTTTTTGAGTCGTTCCAGCTGCAATGCCTCGAGGGCGCTTCGTTCCATGGTTTCTGTCGACTGATCCCAGTACATTGTATATTATCCTCCAGAGTCTTCGAGACTGTAAGCAGCTCGTATTACTACAACCGGGACCGTAATTTATCAAGTCAAAAGCGTTTCCCCCCAATCTGCGACTGGTTTAGCCTGTCCATGGCACAGACAGTTCAACACCCCGTTAATTCGGCACGATACGTGCTTTCCGATGAATATTCAGACCGAACCATCAAGGTTACGGTAATGACAGAACAGGCTGAAAATCACCCGCTCCCTTGAAGGAAGAGGGCCGGGATGAGGGTGAAAAAATCCCCCTCCCCTTCATCCCCTCCCTCCAGGGGAGGGGAAAGAACTGTTATGGAATCATATCTCCCTCCAGGGGAGGGGACAGAGAAAATGTGGCCCATCGCCTCTAGCCTATCTGTTATATTCTTCGACCTTTCCATGCTGATTACTCGATAACGTGCTCCACAGAAAATCAATTGTGGCTTTTGGGCATTTACCCGTGTTGAAACCGCCCGGTTCCAGTTCATGACCGCCCGCCGCGAAAGATCGACGCCGGGACGGTCCCGGTCCGCCCGGCTTCACTCGTTCTTCCCAAAAAGCAGCCCGGCATTTTCGAACCGGAAGCATGAAAACAAAAAAAGCCCTTACCTGAATACACAGGCAAAGGGCATATAATATAACCGGACGGCGCGGCGGGCCGCTGCCGCCCGGACGGACTGAGTAAAATAATAAAAAAACCGCTTAATATTTTACCGCTATAACGGGACAGTGGGCACTCAGAATGATGTGCTGTGCCGTCGATCCCATGAGAAATTTGCCGACTTTCGACTTCTTCTGGACTCCGACAATAATTTCATCGGCTTTTTTCTCCTTCGCAAATTCCACGATATCCTCCCCCGCCGAGAGGCCGTGAACAAGAAGGTGGGTTTCACAGGCAATGCCTTCTTTTTCGATTCGTTTCTTCGCGTGTTCGAGTGAGTCGCGAGCTTCGTTCACTTCGTCGACATCCTGTTTCGAACCGCCTTCGAGGGACGTCACCACGAAAATAGTTCCATTGTAATTTTTCGCGTGTTCGATGGCCGTGTCCAGCATTTTCATTGCGAGTTTCGAGCTCCTGTAAGCAACAACGATGTTCATATCCCTCTTCTCCTCCTTGTTTTCTTAAAAACCGTTCATATAGCTTCAACGGATTCCCTTGGTAAAGACGGGCCGCCGAAAACTTCTCCGGTCGCGGCATTTTTCAGAGTTGCTTACGATCTTAAATGTTTATTAACACACCTTTTTCGCAAAAACAATCGATGATTGACGCCCAAAAACCGCGATTGGGTTAGCCTGTTCATGTTACAGACAGCGCAACACGCCGTTAATTCGGCACGGCATATACTGTCCGGCTCCTTCTTGCCCGGTCTATCCTTCGGCAGAGGTTTCTCCTGAGCTCCGTCGAAGGACTCTACCCCTGCGGGGCACACGAGGATGACCGGGGCAAATGGGGGGAAGCTCTGTCGAAGGCCGGGCGTCTGCACCATCTCTGTTATATCCTTCGACGTTTCATACGGTGAAATCTTTGAAGAACCTTACGAAACAAGTAATGCCGTCATACCGGCGCAGGCCGGTATCCAGTGTTTTTAAATATTTCCGGATTCACCTTTACGGGTACTATAGAATGATGGGAAGGAACATTATTAAAAGGTCTCACTCTGACGTTGCATACTGATGGCTCAATAAGATGAATTAATAACGTGCTCTACAGAAAACCAATCGCGGATTCAGGGGAACGGTTTTGCGGGTTTCAGGTTTTTCCTGTCGCGGCGTTACCTTCTCTGATACACTTTCGATCATTCGGCGGCGTATCGCCGGACGGTTCCCGCTGGAAAGGACGAACTCCCCGTCATGACGGTTTTTTCGAAGAAAAGCGACATTCTGGTTACCTGCGCCAGGAACACGGCGAGTCTGCTCGCCGACGAAATCAGGGCGCTCGGGCTTCCCGTGGCGGCCGAACACGATTTCGGCGTCGAAACAGAGGGCACAATGGTGGACACGATGACACTGAATCTCTGCCTTCGAACCGGCCAGCGCGTTCTGTATAAAATAACCGAAGCGGAGGCATCCGAACCCCGCGGTTTGTACCGTTCGATTCGCGCGCTTCCCTGGGAGCAGCATATCGCCTCCGGGGAATACCTGACTGTTACGTCCGTCGTGAACACGCCTTCGATTCAGGATTCACGTTTCGCGAACCTCACCGTCAAGGATGCTGTCGTCGACCGGCTGTCCGAACATTTCGGGAAACGTCCCGATTCGGGACCGGAACGCAGGGGAGTCGTCGTTCACTGTTACTGGAAACACGACCGCGTCGTCGTGTATTTCGACACATCGGGAGAACCGCTGTCAAGACGGGGATACCGTCTGGTATCCGTTGCGGCGCCCCTTCAGGAATCGCTCGCGGCGTCGCTTATCAAGGCCTCGTCATGGACGAAAGACGAACATTTCATTAATCCCATGTGCGGGAGTGGAACATTCGCCATCGAAGCGGCACTCATGGCACTCGGCCGGGCGCCCGGTCTTTCGAGAAACAACTTTGGATTCATGCATGTCACGGGGTACCGAGGCGCGACGTGGCGTGAATTACGAAACACGGTGAACCGTCGGTCGAAAAGCACTGCCGGCGTACGCATTATCGCCACGGATATCGATGAATCGGCCGTCGACGCGGCCCGAAAAAACGCAGCGGCCGCGGGTGTAGAGCAGTGGATCGAATTCGCCCGCTGCTCCTTTGAGGATACCACCGTCCCCGAAGGCGCCGGACTCATCATGATAAATCCGGAATACGGAAAACGCCTGGGTGAACAACAACAACTGGAATCGACCTACCGACATATCGGCGATTTCCTGAAACAAAAATGTCCGGGCCGGCGGGCGGCTGTTTTTACAGGAAATCCGACGCTCATGAAACACATCGGGCTCAGAACGAAAAAACGCATGATTTTTTTCAACGGTCCTATCGAGTGCCGGTTACTCCTGTACGATCTCTACGAGGGAAGCGAAAAAACGGGCCGCCGGGGCGTACAGAACGGGTCGCTTTCACCACGGGCAAACTCGGTGGTTATTCGCCGGAAATAAGGGGCATTTTTGCCTTGCAACTTCCATCCCCCGTCTTTACACTGCTCCAGGAGCGGATAGGAAGAACCACCGTCGCGAGAGTCCGGTACAAAAAACATACAGGAGAAAAATGACGCCCATGACTCCGACAACCCCTAACAAGTGGAAACACTCGCTTGTAACGCCGGAAGAAGCCATACAGGCGATTGAGCCGGGAATGAAAATTTTTCTGGGAACGGGATGCGCCGAGCCCAGAACGCTTATACAGGCCATAACGGCGTCGAACGCGAGAAACCTCCGCGATCTCGACTTCATTCAGCTTCTGAGCCTGGGAGACGCCCTGCCCAAGGACCAGACCTCTGAGCATAAATACCGCCTGAAAACATTCTTTTCCGGGTACGTGGCGAGTGACGCGATCCAGCAGGGACGGATCGACTTCATTCCCACGGCTTCCTCGCAGGTACCTCTGCTGATCAGCGCCGGCATCATAGACGTGGACGCCGCGTTCGTTCAGATCACGCCGCCCGACAGGCGGGGGTTCGTCAGCCTGGGCCTGTCCGTTGACGCGGCCCGCCGGGCCATGGAACGTGCCTCTCTCGTCATCGGTGAAATCAACTACGATACTCCCTGCACAATGGGCGATACCTTCGCGCATATCAGCGAATTCGATCTTCTGATCGAATCCGATCAGCCGCCTCATTATTTTCCGCGCTGGCCTGTTCCGGAAGTTTACAAAAAGCTCGCCGTAAACGTGGCATCCATGGTGGAGGACGGCAGCTGCGTCGCCTTCACCTTCGGACCCGTTTTCGAGGCACTGGTCGAACCGTTGTCCCGAAAACATGATCTCAGCGTACATTCCATCATCATGACCGACGCACTTATGGAATTGATCAAGAGCGGCGCCGTGACAAACAGGAACAAAAGCATTTTCAGAAACAAGAGCGTCGTGAGTTACGCCCAGGGAACGAAGGAACTTTATCACTGGCTCGACAGGAATCCACTCATTGAATTCCAGGGCATCGATACGGTCATGGCCCCCCGCATCATGGCCATGAACGAAAAATATACCAAAATCCTGCCGGCCCGCCGGGTCGACCTCTCGGGAATCGTGGCGTTACAGGTGGGAAGACAGAATGTAACACTTGATCCCGGTGAGGTACATTCGGTGTTCATGGGCGCCGCGCTTTCACCGGGCGGGCGCACAATATTCGCGTTGCCGAGCCGCAATTATCACGGCAGGCCCAACATTATACTGTCGGCGAAAGATTACCCGAACCAGTTTACAAACCAGGAGTCACTGGATCTTATCATTACCGAGTACGGCGTGGCCTCCATGCGGGGCCGGACCCAGCGGGAACGGGCGCTCTCGCTTATTGATATCGCACACCCCGACGACCGCCTGGAACTGGTTCGGCAGGCGAAAGCCGTCAACATCCTCTACCAGGACCAGATGTATCTCACCGAATCGGGCCAGTGCTACCCCGACGATATCGCTCATCAGCACACGTTCAGGAACGGCCTGACCGTGTGGTTTCGCGCCATCAAGCCCTCCGACGAGGATGACATGCGCAAACTCTTTTACCGGTTCTCCGACCAGGCCGTTTATTACCGGTATTTCGCTCCGCTGAAGGCGATGCCCCATCACCAGATGCAGGAATATGTCAATATCGATTATATCAACATCATGTCAATCGTGGGCATCGTCCTGGAAGCCGGCGTTGAACGCATCATCGCCGAGGCGCGCTACGCGCACCTGCAGGACAGTTCCTATGCCGACGTGGCCTTCGTGGTCGATGAAAAATACATCGGCGTGGGAATCGCGAAGTACATGCTGGACTTGCTTATCAATACGGCGAAAAAACGGGGCATCAAAGGGTTCAAGGCGGACGTTCTCACGGAAAACAAGCCCATGCTGAAAGTTTTTGAAAATTCCCGGTATCCCATGCACGCTATCGTCAAATCAGGTGTTTACGAGGTCACCATCCCCTTCATCGACGAACTGGAAGGCAAGAAAACCTCCACCGGCTGATCGACAGGCCGTTCGCGTTGCCGGCGGAACATGCCGCGATACGCTTGTCCGCGCGGCAGTATGTCTTAAAAAGGAACAACCAGTTATGGATACAGCGACATTCATCGGTCTGGCGGCGGCAGTACTCAGTTCACTCGCGATGACGCCCCAGGTGATTAAAATTTACCGCACACGGCAAACGGGCGACCTGTCGCTCCCGGCTTTCCTGTCGCTGGCGACGGGTCTCTTTCTCTGGCTCGTTTACGGCATCATGATAGGAGCGATGCCGGTCATCGTCGGCAACGCTGTGGGTTTTTCGCTGGTGATGTACGTGGTCGTCATGAAACTGAAATACGGATGAGAAACAACATTCCGAAATGTATAACCGCGGCTGTTCGGATATATGAATGATTTCCCGGAAGATTATATGTCGGAGTACACGATTTTTCCCGCTTCCTGCACATCGTAACCCGTCATGTTCCTGGTAATACGCGACAGCGAGGACGCCTCAAGGTAACCGAGGAACCGCTTCATCGGCGCCGTCGACATGAGTTCACCGGGAACAACGAGATCAAATCGCTCATCCTTCAGGGGAATAAAGTCAAGACCCAGGGGACGGGCCACGTACTCGATACCGAATCCGCAGTCGGCCTCTTCGAAAAATACCTTCATGGCCGTTTCCATGTGCGAGTCGACGACGGCTGTTTCACGCGGATACTCCCCCTCACTGAACTCCGCCTCTCTGAAAAGATAATCGGCAAGAAGCCGCGTTCCGGAACCCTTGTTACGCCCGACGAACCTGATATTACGCCCGGCCAGGTCCTGCACGCTTCGAATACCCAGCGGATTCCCCCGTCTGACTATAATTCCCTGTTTCCTGTGCCAGAGAGTGATCACGGACAACTGTCGATCACCGAGATGACTCTTCACGTAGGGAATATTGTATTCGCCAGTGGCCATGTCGAGAATGTGCACGCAACACGCCTGACACTTGCCGTGCAACAGCGCCTCGACACCGCCCGCGCTTCCCACGGGCGCATAGAATGCAACTGCTTCCGGCAGATTCTCCCTGGAATAGAGAGCGAGCAGGCGGGAAAAAAGAACGTCATCGCTTCCGGCAAAGAAAAGGTCACGCTCCCGTTCCACGTTCTCGTCGATCCACCGCATCACGTGGCTCCGGGGGAAAAGCCATTTCCCCGCTATGCGCACGCGCGGCACGTTTCCGTCACGAACAAGCTGGTACACCTTTTTTTCGTTGAGCCTTAAAAGTTCTGAAAGCTCCCTTGTCGTCAGCATCTCGCTCATGACGGGTCCTCCTCTTGCGTCGTGATGTGTGGGACGCCCGGGGACGGTCCCCCGGTACCGTCTGCCGCGCGGAATCCGAACATTCGGCCGATGTCCGCCCGGGGATCGTCCAGTTTCGCCTTGAGGATAGCCGCGGCGCCTTCCGCTGCAACGCGGGGCGGTTGTCCCACTCGGTAATCGATTGTCAGTACATACAGCGTCCTGCTGTCGGCTACCCCGATTACCTTCAGCGAAAGGCTTTGCACAAGCGTGGCGGTTTTCAACCGTCCGGGGAATTCAACCGTTTTCACCCGGCTGCCCGTTACATTGCCCGTAATAACCGCCTGCGCTCCCGTGCCGCTGACCGCCCTGATGAGCTCGGCCCGACTCACTCCGTTTCCGTTGTCGGCTTGTTCGGGCAGGTTGATCCGCTCATAACCGTGAATGGTATAGCCGCGGTTCATCAGTTCAACGGCAAGGTTATCGGCAACGACGGCGCCCAGGTCCCCGATTCTTCCGAAAGGAGAGGAATCGCTTTCACCTCCCATCCAGAGGGCAATGCAGCCTATAGCTCCCGTTTCGCCGGCCTCGGCCTCGGGACTAACGGCCACCGTTATATCGGCGCTTTCCAGTGAGCGGTACGCCATGGTTCCGAGATTTATCGCGGCGGCGGGAACGGCGGCGAGCGAAAAGGCGGCACACCCGGCGGCAAGCGTGACGACGGCCATCAGTAAAATCAACCGCGCCCCGCCCGTCAGACGGGACTCAAAATCTTTTCTCACTGGAACGCACGCGCCGAACAGAGACATTATACTCCGCCGTTTCAGAGGATTACAAGCCGTGATTATAACATACGCTCAGATATTGGCTGTGCGCACCGCATCTCAGACATCGAGTTTATTCATTCTCGCCAGGGTCTCCGATGCCTCGTCCATGATCCGGTCCACCAGTTCCCGCGTGGTGGGAATATCGGTGATGCCTCCGCAGCACTGACCTGCGAAGAGGATACCGCCTTCCACGTCTCCTTCCATGATGGCCTTCATGTGCTTCATGTTACCCACGGCCTGCCGTGCCAGCACCATCAGGGGATGACCCTCCTCGGCCCTCATCATTTCAAAAGAAAGGCCGATGAATTTTGACCATGACAGATTCAACACCCGCTTTACCAGCATGGCACCCTTTATCGCGTCTACAACGGGAAACCCCTTTTTCGTCATGGCTTCGGCTTCTTTCGTTTTCAGGACCCGGCCGTCCATACCGTCAAAAACGTTGTCGTACAGGGTATCCTGCTCCGTCGCCTCGATGCAGAGCTGTTTGAACCTCTCGTGCACCATACTTTCCTGCACGATCATGAAGCGGCTTCCCATGGAAACGCCGTCGGCGCCGAGGGCCAGGGCCGCCACGATGCCCCGGCCATCGTAAATGCCGCCCGCCGCGATGATCGGCACATCGACCTGTTTCGCCACGAGGGGGATCAATACCATTGACGTGGCGGCCGCGCCGTGGGCCGCCGCTTCGTGCCCCGTCACGACAAGGGCGTCACAACCCATGGAAACCGCCCGCGCCGCGTGTCTCGCCACGGCGATGGTGCCCATCACCTTGCCGCCGTAAGCGTGCACGTCGTCGATGAACCAGGGTTTCCCCAGTGAATAATTGACAATAGGAACCTGCTCCTCTATCGCCACCTCGATATTTTCTTTCGCGCCGGGACCCACGAGAATCTGGTTAATGCCGAAAGGTTTGTCAGTCATATCCTTGATCTGCCTGATATAGTCTTTCGTTTCCTCGGGCGTGCACCGCGCAACGGCGAGAACGCCGAGACCCCCGGCATTACATACAGCCGATACCAGTTTCGGTTCCGTTATCCAGTTCATGCCCGCCAGCATGATGGGTTTTTCGATTCCAAACAGTTCCGTCATTCGCGTCTTAAACATTATTTTTCCTCCAACATGTACGTTTTCGTAACTTGTAACTTATCGCGAGATTTTCCAGATCGCTCCGGCGCCTTCTTCGACAGCTTCGATAATTCTTCTCGGATCCAGGGCATCTCCCACCAGGGCGCAGGAAATGCCGAGATCATCGAGTGTTTTCTTCAGTTCGTCCCGGGGACGCAGCCCCACGGCAATCACGACGTGATCAACAGGCGAGAGCGTTGATTTCTCTCCATCCATCACAATGTCGACGGATCCGTCGCCGATGGAGACAACCTCGGCGCCGAAGAGCAGTCGGCTGTTCCTGTCGCGAAGTCGCTTGTGCAACATGTAACCGTGGGAGGTGATCTTCAGAACCGGTGAACGCTTCAGCATTTCCGTCAGCGTCACTTCCAGTCCGCGGTCGCCCAGGAAATCGGCTGTTTCCATGCCTATCAGTCCGCCGCCGATGACGAGCACCCGTCCCTCGGGCTTGACCCTGCCGTCCAGAACATGCCAGGCATCGGTGACACAGGAACGCTCGATACCGGGAATAGGCGGCGTGATCGGTTCTCCTCCCGTGGCCAGAACAACGAAGTCCGGCTTACCTTCCCGAAGCATCTCGCCGGTAACCTCCGTCTGTTTTTTAAAATCTACACCGGTCTTTTCCACCTGGCCGGCGAGCCAGTCAATCCACTCGCCATAAATTTCCTTGTGTGGCGGCCTTGAAGCGTAACGTATCTGACCACCGGCCTCAGCGTTCCGTTCGAAAAGCGTGACCCGGTGACCGAGACGATACGCTTCGGAAGCGGCCGTAAGACCGGCCGGGCCTGATCCCACCACCCAGACGTTTTTCGGATGCTCCGCCGGCTGCGTCGGGTAGATGGTTTCCTGTCCGGTTTCAGGGTTGATGGCGCAACGAATGTCACCCTCGCCAAGAATTTCACGCTCGATACATCCCTGGTTGCAGGCGATACACCGACAGATATCCTCCGAACGGCCTTCCCGGGCCTTTATCAGAAAATCGGGATCCGCCAGGAACTGGCGTCCGAATGCGACCAGGTCCGCGTCGCCACGCCCGATCACTTCATCCGCCTGCGCCGGATCGTTGAAACGTCCCACCGCGATGACGGGAACATCGACTACGTCCTTCACTTTCCTCGCAAGCCAGGCGTTGAAACCCGGTTCGTATTCCGCCGGCGCCTGGGTGATGCCCGCCGGACTGCCGTGTGTTCCGAATGATGCGTGAATAATGTCCGCGCCGGCTCTCACCATGGCCGGAAGAATCGTCTGCATGTCATCAGCGGTGTAACCGCCCTTGATGAATTCTTCCGTGGAAATTCTCACCGACAGGGGAAAATCCGGGCCGACTTCCCGCCGGACCGCCTCGATTACTTCCAGGACGAACCGCGATCGTTCTTTCAGCGTTGTACCGCCGTACTCGTCCGAACGTTCGTTCGAGAGTGCCGAGAGAAACTGGGTTAAAAGGTAGCCGTGCGCGCAGTGTACTTCAACGGCGTCGTACCCGGCTTCCCGGGCGCGGCGAGCCGCCGAACCGAACGAGGCCACGACTTCCTTTATCTCATCCAGGGTCATCTCCCGGGGCGTTCCCCGAAATACGATGCTGGGCACAGCGGAAGGTCCGACCGCCATGCCCTGACTCAGAAGATACATGCTCTCCCGTCCGGCATGATGGAGTTGCAGGGCTATTTTGCCGCCCTTCTCGTGAACCGTCGACGCCAACCGGGCAAGCCCCGGGATGAACCGGTCGTCGTACGCGCCTATCTGCTTGGGACTGACTATCCCGCTTTCGTGAACCCCAGTTATTTCGGTTATTATCAGTCCCGGCTCTCCCGCAGCACGACGTCTCATATAGGCGATGTTGCTCTCACTGACCGTGCCGTCACTGTTTCCCAGGTTTGTTCCCATGGGAGGCATGACCACCCTGTTTCGAAGGGTCAGTGACTTGACCTCGAGAGGCGATAGTACATGTTCCAACTGGCTCATAATCTGCTCCTTTCACGCGATCCTGCGTCATTGGTGTCTTCGAACAACGGGCGCGATTCCTGCTTTCTACGTTTGGATTAACAGCCCTTCCCGACAACGGCGGCGATCACCGCCGGCCCGTTTCCCTCTATTATATTTTGTATACTAACTATTCAACCAGCCTGTCCGTTATTGCTGCAAATCCTTTAAAAACCGTTTAAGCAGAATTCTTTCTTCCATTCCGAGAATATCGAGCACCCGGCTGTTGGCGTCGTCACTTTCCCGTTTCAGCACCTCGATTCCATCCCGCCCCTTTTCCGTCAGGTAGAGTTTCAGCGACCGTTTGTCCTCGTTTGACGATTGTTTGACGATCCATTCGCTGTCCACAAGCCGGTCGAGGATACCCGACAACGTGGCGTTGTCGAGAATCAACCGACGGCCCAGTTCCCCCGGGGAAATACCCTCGTCGAGAGACAGGGATAATAGTACGAGATGCTGCACCGGCGTCAGTCCGTACGGTTGAAGACGCTTCTTGAAATTTCCGTACACCCGCTGATACGCCTTGGCCAGAAGAAAAAGAATGCAATCGTCCAGTTCGTTCACGGTTTTTAATCCATTTTTATTTCGTATGCTAACTATCAAAACCTCTACGGCCTGTCAATGGGTATGGAAAAAGAGAAACTGCCGATCGGTGCATCGCTGCCACGGAAAGGGGTTGCTATACCTTCGTCAGCGATCGATGGTAAGCCGCTGACCCGCGAGTATGCGATTACGCGAATCGAGACCGTTGGCCGTCATCAGAGACTCCACCGAAGTATTGAACCGTTTTGCGATTCCTTCCAGCGTGTCGCCCCGGCTGACAATGTAGACCACCGGTCCGGCAACGGGCCGTGAGCCTGCGTCACGGACCGGCACACGGAGCTTCTGTCCCACCCGGATCAGATGGGCGGACTTTAACTCGTTGGCGCGAAGCATGTCGTCAACGGTAACGCCGTAGCACCGGGCAATCTTCTCCAGCGTGTCACCCCGGCAGACAACATGCACCCGGGACTTCGAAGGCTCCGTCGTCGGCTCCGCGAGAACCAGACGCTGGCCGACGTAAATCATGTTACGCGAAGAAATATTGTTGAGCCGGATCAGCTCCTTCATGGAAACGCCGTAACGCCGTGATATACCTTCCAGTGTGTCGCCGCTGGCGACCACGTGCGCACTCGGTTCCCGCGGAGAATCCTCTTCTGTGTCCTTAAGATCCAGTTCCTGCCCCACGTAAATCCGATTGCGCGAAGGTATATCGTTAAAACGCAGCAGGTCTTCCATCGGCACCCCGTAGCGCCGGGCGATCTGTTCCAGGGTATCGCCCCGGTTGACAACGTGCACCCGAGACATCGGCGGTTCGGACGACTGCGGCTCGGCCGGCGGCGCTTCGGCAAGGGCCAGCCGCTGCCCCACATAAATCCTGTCGCGGGAACGGATGTTGTTAAGCCGGATCAGTTCGCTCATGGAAACGCCGTAACGCTTCGATATGCCTTCCAGCGTGTCACCCCGTGAAACCACGTGAACGGCCGGTTCTTTGTCGGATTCCGGAACGGGCGGTTCCTTGAGATACAGACTCTGCCCCACGTAAATCCGGTCGCGGGACTGAATGCTGTTGACCCGTGCCAGATCCGCCATGGAAACACCGTAGCGGCGTGCAACCTGTTCAAAAGTGTCACCCGCTTCGACAGTATAGACGGCGGGAGCCGGCGAATGTTTGTTGTCTGCCGGTGACGAGAACCCGGGAATGCGAATTTTCTGCCCGGCGTAGATCCGGTTTTTTGAACGAAAATTGTTTGTTTCCATCAGCGCGCGCACGGTAATGCCGTGATTCGCGGCAATCCGTTCCAGGCAGTCTCCCCGCCTGACCGTGTAGACGGCTTCCTTTCCGGTCGTTACCAGCGACCTCGCCCCCGGTTTGTAACAATCGTCCTTGTCCCGGAAAGCAATGGCCCTGCGGGTCGGCAGGTATTCCGTAACAGCCGCGGCAATGGCCCAGGAGACATCTCTTTGAAAGGAGCTGCTCCTGAGCAGCAGCTCTTCCCGGGGATTCGACAAATAGGCCGTTTCGATCAGGATGGACGTTATATCGGGAAGCTTCAATACCCTGAATGGCGCCCCCTGGACCCCGGTGAATTTCAGGTCATTGACACGCCCGAGCATGTCCAGCGACACGGCGCCGAATGACCGGGACTGGTTGAGGGATTCCGTCTGCAGCATATTAAGTATGACGGGATCTGTTTCACCATTATTGCCGTTGCCGGGATCACCGCCCAGTATATCTGAAAGATTCTGGCTCGCCGCCAGCAGCCGCGCCGCCTCGTTGCTGGCTCCGATTGTCGAAAGGCAATAAACGGAGGACCCCCGGGCAGACCGCACCGGCGCCGCGTCGGCATGAATGCTTATGAAGAGATCCGCGTTGTACTGGCGCGCGATTTCCCCTCTCCGCATGAGGTTAACGTAATAATCGCCGTCCCGGGTAAGAAACACCTGGTACCCCCGATCGACGAGCAGATCGCGTGTTTCCCGGGCGATTTTCAGAACAATGTCCTTCTCCCTCGTTCCGAGACGACCGACGGCCCCCGGATCTTCACCGCCGTGCCCCGGATCGAGTACGATAATTTTTTTATCTTCCTCCCTGCCGATTCGTATCCGTTCGTCCGTTTCACGTTGTTCCACTTCGGGCTGAGTTACGTCGATCACAATCCGGTGCGGTTTATCGAGAATTTTTCCGAGCTTGAAAACGGTGGGCGATACCTTCATCGAGAGCATCACTTCAACGCGGGTCGTGTCTCCCGGAAGGGGAACAACCAGCACCCGGCTCACCGCGGGGGCATCAAGTTGGTATTCCATCTGCAACCCGGACGACGGCCGCGAGTCGGGAATTTTTAGTACGTACTTCCCCTCCTCTTCCTGAATGGAGTAACGCGCCTCGGCGTCGGTATCAACAACGATTCTCGTATTATCGGGGGCCGTCCAGTAACGGATATTGAGAATACTGGTAAGCTCGGAGGCATTCGCCGCGTGAACGAGAAAACAGAATGGCAGAACGGTGAGCAGGAGACGGGTAATTCTTTTCATGCGCTGTCTACCTGTTTTTGAGGAGCGAGTGTAACAGCTTTACTCCGATATTACAATGCTTTTCGAAAAATGGTTTGACAATATTACGCCCAGGTGCCATGTACTGGTGCCGGTGCAAGGAGCAGAAATATGAAAATCAGTGACATACTCGCGTCGGACCGTTTCAGCCTTTCTTTCGAAGTGTTTCCTCCAAAAAGGGACGGAAATATAGACAATCTTTACAAAACAATCGAAGAACTGGAGACCGCGCATCCCGATTTCATTTCCGTAACCTACGGCGCCGGGGGCGGTACCAGGGACACCACCGTTGAAATCGCCTCGAAAATAAAAAATGTCCTGGGCGTTGAAACACTGGCGCACCTCACCTGCGTTCAGGCAACGTCGGCGGATATCGCTGATATTCTTGAAGAATTCAAGCGAAACAATCTGGAAAACATTCTCGCGCTCAGGGGCGACCCGCCGGGCGACGCGGAAATGTTTGTCAAAACCGCCGGTGGTTTCGGGTTCGCGAACGAACTTGTAAATTTCATCAGGTCACAGGGCGATTTCTGCATCGGCGTGGCCGGGTATCCCGAGGTCCATATAGAAGCCCCGTCGGCTGAAGCGGACCTGGAGAACCTGAAAAGAAAAGTCGATGCCGGCGGTGAATTTATCATCACGCAGGTTTTCTTTGAGAATGACGCGTTCTACCGGTTCCGCGACCGCGCGCTGAAAGCCGGCATAAATGTACCCGTCATTCCGGGAATATTCCCCATTTTCAATACGAAGCAAATTCCAAAAATTACAGAGTTGAGCAACTCGAAGATCCCCTCGTCCCTTCTCGACAAGCTGGAAAAGGCGTCGGACCGGCCGGAGGAAGCGGAAAAGTATGGTGTGGAATTCGCCGTCCGGCAGGGGGCCGACCTCGTCAGAAACGACGCCGTGGGCCTTCATTTCTGCAGTATGAACCGGAGCAGCCACGTCCTCAAGATCCTGTCCGAGCTGGAGCTGCCCCGGCGGCGCCCGGCGCGGCAACAAAACGGTTGAATATAATCGAAAGCCGTAGTAACTGGTGGTCCGAATCCGGCGTGCCGGTCGGGACGGCCGCAATGCTGCAACTATTTCCCCAGGGCGATTAGCTCAGTTGGATAGAGCGTTGGCCTCCGGAGCCAAAGGTCGTGGGTTCGAATCCCACATCGCCCTCCATTCTGTTTCTGTCGTACGCACGGAACTTTCACAATGGCCGTGGAACCGCGCGTCCGCGGCAGGTAACCCGTGAGGGTCGGGGAGTGAAATACCACCACATGACAACACCCAAAATCGGCCTGGTGCTTG
>LQBH01000025.1 GCA_002030015.1 delta proteobacterium MLS_D | reverse complement strand
GTATGTCGGACCGGCCCGCTGGTTGAGAAACCCGCGAAGTGAAGAACATGCCGTGAACACACTCAAGAAATCGCCCGGCGTGTTCCTCGGCACTCCCGACAGCTATGAAACCATGGAAGATATGTCGCTGATCGACTACGAAAACGAGTCGATCAAGGCAACCTATGAAGGCGACAAGGAAAAGGCCATGATGGCCGGGGGAGAGGTCGCCCAGCGAATCAGCGACATGCCCAAGGTTCAGGAAGTGGTCGAAAAAATCATGAAAGAAACCGAAGAGGTGCTGGCAAACCTTCCCAAGAAATATCTCGGCTAGCAAACCATCGTATTATGCGGTATGAAACCGCGAAAAAACCGGGGGTAAAGCGCCCCCGGTTTTTTCATGTGAAACGAAACCGCAAAATCACTGTTTTTTGCCCGTTCAAAACCGCATACCGCCGCTTTACTGTTAAGTAGGAACCAATTCCTGATCGAGGCCGATTCGATGTTTTCGGGGACTTCCTCTCTGAAGTTCCTCGCCGACAGACAGTTGCCTTAACGGTGCGATTCCTCGCCGTCGGGAAACTTCACATCGCCTGTTATTGCTGCAGATAAAAACCGCTTTCGTTCCTGCAATAAATGCTTTGCAAATAGCGCAACAAAAAAATAATTTAAAAACTCAAATCTATTGACAAAAAAACAGGATTTCTGTATGAACACAAAAATATTACAATTTTTTTGCGAAAAAGGAGAAACGTATTATGAGCGAAGCATTCCAGGATATCGCGAAGAAGCGTTACGACGAACTTTTAAAGCAACGGGAAGAAATCGACAAGGAGATCCAGCCGTTAAAAAAATACCTCATGAATGTCGGCGTATTGAAAAAACAGACGCGCGGCAGAAAACCGAAAAAAGCAGTCTGATATAATTATTTTTTTACGCTCCTCAAAAATTGTTTTTTTCGCTGTAATCTTCCATGATCTCGGTGCGGGTAAATACTGCCCGCACCGAAGGGACAACCTTTACAATCGCTTCCCGGCCGCCTTCTTCCCTGTCGATGAATGCGACAACCAGCTCCACCTCGAGTCCCGCTTCCCTTGCCCGCTCGATGGCTTGTATTGTTGATCCTCCGGTGGTGATCACATCGTCGAGAATGACCACCCGCTCACCCGCCTGAAGGTTTCCTTCGATCGCGCTTTTCATTCCATGCTCCTTTGCCTCTTTACGCACGATGAAGGACTTGATGGGTCGTTCCCGCTGCCAGGAAATAACCGACAGGGCGTTCGCCAGCGGATCGGCGCCCAGCGTAAGCCCGCCCGCCGCCGTAACGTTGGCGCCTTCAAGCATGTCGAAAAGAACATTACCGATAAGATTCATGCCCTCGGGATCGAGCGTCGTTGGTTTGCAGTTGAAATAATAGGGACTGGTTTTCCCCGACGCCAGCGTGAAGGGAGGATTGTCCCGGTAGCGGAATGATCGTTCAAGTACCATCGTCTTCAGGCGTTCTCTCGCATTGTCGGGATTCATTGGGGGCATCCTCCTCCGTTGTTGTCCGCCATTGCTACCACGAATCGTCTCGAAGTTCAAACCTCACGGGCACCTCCACGGTCATTTCAATCGGCGTCCCGCCGCGGGTCGCCGGATCGAACCGCCACTCCCTGACGGCTCGCAGGGCGGCCCGATCGAGAAGGTCGAAGCCCGATGTCTCTTGTACTTCCACCGCATGTGCCTTGCCGTCAACACCGACGTTCACGGACAGCATCACCAGCCCTTCATGCCCCCGCCGACGGGCTTCTCGGGGATAATCCGGCGGCGGATTGTCGCGATAGCGGGGCGCCGCCGGTACAACCGGCTTATCGTTCGCCCGTACAACCGGCGCATCGGCGGACCGGCCCGTCGGCTCTGTGCGTCCCGTAACATGTTCCGGGCGCTTCGAAGGCGCCGCGACCGGGGCGGCTTTATCGACGGTTTTCTTCCGCTCGGCGGCGGAAACGTCCCGCCTCACCTGCGGCGTCGTCTCAGACTTTTCCCGGCGTTCAACAGGACCGTTCGAACGGGCCAATATATCCTGCACGGTCTCCCGGGGCTCGCTTTCGACCTTCACCGGGGCTAGATCGCGTTCCGCCGCCGCTTCGTTCTCCGGAACGGTTTCCTGTGCCGCGAAGGTGATTTCCAGGCTCGGTGACGAAGAAACAGCTGTTGCCCCTGTCGTGAAGGGCGGAGGAAGCGGCAGAAGGGCCACGATGACGTGCAGGGCCAGGGCAACGACGAACGATGCCGCCGTTATTGCCGCGCCTTTTCCGGTCATGGAACTTCCCCTGAAGAGCCTGCGCCTTCACCGGCCGTTTCGAGAATAACACCAGGCACGCCCGCCGAACGAAGCGTGTCCATGACCAGGATTATTCGTTCGTAAGACGCGTTCCTGTCGCCTGACACCAGCACGCGGTGATTCGGTTCGGCGCGGCGCAGTTCCGCGATTCGCTGCTTCAATGCGCCCTCTTCAAGCGGTTCGCCGTCGAGAAAGAGACGGCCGTCGGCCGCGACGGATACCACGACCAGGGGTTCCCGTTCAACGGCGGCGGTGGAGGCATCCGGCAAATCAAGGCTGAGCCCCCGGTGGGCGGTCATGGTCATGGAAAAGAGTATGAAAGTGACGAGCAGCAGAAAAATAACGTCGATGAGGGGAATCATCTCTATTCGCGCCTTGCGGTTGCGTGAACGGTCGATCTTCATCAGGCGCCCGGCCCCTTAATTTTATTTTTGTCGACAAGCATCTCCAGGGTCGTGGCATATCGTTCGATTTCGTCGGCGGCTTTTTCCACCCGGTCGGCAAAATAATTATAGGGAATGAGACTGAAAATGGCGATGGCCAGGCCGAAGGCCGTGGTAATCAGCGCCTGACCGATGCCGGCGGTAACAAGCGCCGGGTCTTCGATGCCCGCTTCTCCCAGGACGGTAAATGAATAAATGATTCCCGTAACAGTTCCCAGAATACCGAGAAGCGGCGCCAGCGTGATCATGGTATCCAGGACGGGCAGGTAACGCCTCATACAGGCGATCTCTTCGCCGGCGCTCATCTGAAGAACATCGCGCAGTGAAAAGTCTCGATGGACCATGCCGCATGCCAGCACCCTGATACGGGGATCCCGGGTTCCCTCGGCAGCCCGGCGCGCACCGTCGAGATCGTTTTTTTCCACTCGCTCCATAAAGGCTTCCAGACCCTCGAGATCGCTGTTCACGCTGTGCCGTACCCAGAACAGGGCACGTTCAATGATGACGGTAACGGCGAGGATGGAACAGAAGAGCAGCGGGTACATGATCGGACCGCCTCGATAAAAATATTCAATCATGGGCTCAAGGCTCCTTTAAAGGTTCTGTGTTGGATTGGCCTTCGGGCCGGTTCCGCCATCCCGGATGGAGGAAGTCGGTCAGTACTTCGAGACCGTCCACGATCCGGGGTGACGGCTGATGAATGATGCCGGCGTCGATCCGGTGAAGACGTCCCGCCGAAACGGCGGGAATGCCGGGCCACCGCTTCCATCGCGCCAGCTGAGAAGTATTTTCCTGTCCCCGCCCCATGGACGCGAGAACGATCACCTCTGGCTCGCCTGCGACGACCATTTCAACGTTCACCCGGGGATAACGCACCGGCGACAGGCTGAAAATATTGATTCCGCCCGCCAGTTCCATGAGCCGGTCGTGGAAGGTACCGCCGCCCACGGTGATGAGGGGATCGGAGGCGACCTGGAAAAACACCCTCGGTCTCGCCCGGCCGGCCGTTGCCGCGGCCACCGCTTCGATACGACGTCTCAGGCCGGCCGCCAGCTCTTCCGCCCGCTTCCTCCGTCCCGTGACGATTCCCAGATCGACGATCATTGCGAGCATGCCGTCGAGGTCACGCGGGTTTGTCACGTACACGGGAAACCCGGCCCGTGCAAGCTGCAACACCGGCTCCTTCGGGTTGCCGTCGGCGGTGGCGATGATACAGTCCGGATCGAGAGCAATCACACGCTCCAGTGACAGCGAGGCCAGACCGCCCACTTTCGGACGGCTCCGGGCCGCCTCGGGATACACGCTGTCCGTGGTAACTCCGACGATTTCATCATCGAGGCCAAGCCCGAACAGAGTTTCCGTGATATTGGGCGCCAGCGACACAATTCTTTGCGGTGACGTCGGTATTTCCACGGTCCGTCCCAGGGCATCGGTATGGACAGCCGCGTCCGCAGGAAAGGCGGCGAGGAACACCAGCAACAGTCCTGTTATCATCGCCCGGATGCCCGCCTTCGCGGGAATGACACAAGGAGAAACCATGCGATCGCCTCCCGTCAGACTGCTAAAACCGCACCGACAGGCCGGCCTTGACCGTTCGTCCCGGCGCGGGGCAAAAGGTATTGGCCGCCCCCCACTGAGCCATATCGTAACCATACGTAACGTACTCCTCGTCGGTTATGTTTTCAATTCCCAGAAACGCGGACAATTCAGTCTCATCCACGGAGGGCTTGTAATAAAGATATAGATTCCCCAGGGTTCGGCCTCCGAGTTTTTCAGTGTCGTTATTAAGGTCGTCGGCGAGAAACGCGTCTCCCGTGCGATGCACTTCGGGGCGCAGGGTTACGCCGCCCGGAAGATACACGTCCAGGGCGAGATACGCCGTCGCGCGCGGCGCCAGGGGTACGTCATTCCCGCTGTACGGGCCCTCCCGGAATTTCGACGAGCTGAACGTCGCGTTTCCTTCCACCACGGCGATGTCCGCCAGGCGATAGCGCGCGTTCAGCTCCAGGCCCTGGTGCCGGGTCCTGTCGAGGTTGCGGTTCTGACCTGTCGGCCACAGACCCACGTAAACAATCTGGTCCCGCATATCAATCAGGTACGCCGTCATGCCGACGCGCAATCGGTTATCAAGAAAAAACAGGCGCGTCCCCGCTTCGTAATTTCGTCCCTTTTCCTGTTCCAGGTCATCGAGAAACGTTATCGGGAATCCCAGGTACGACGCCTGTTCGTCGAGGAAGGGATAGCGGTAGAAAGTGCCGCAGCGGACAAAAGCGTTCGAACGCTCACCGAACAGCCAGGTAAGCCCCGTTTCCCACGCACGCCCGCGGTGGATTTTCCTGTCCGGGTTGAAACGGGCCGTGGGAGCGCTGAAATCCCGGTAACCGCCTTCGATGGTCGCCCGTTCCGCGCGGAAACCGCCACTCAGTATCAGCGATGGCGCGAGATGAAATTCGTCGCGGATATAGAACCCGACACTTCGTTTCGTAAAATCGACCGCGTGCGTCTGCATCGTCCGTTGCGCGTCGCTGAATTGTTCCAGGTCCATTGTTTCATCGTAGAAGTCGACTCCCGCGGTGAACGTGTTGGCATGTCCCATGACGGAATTTTCCAGGACATACTTCGGTGTCAGGGCCAGGGTTCCCATGTCGTATCGATTGTACTGGTTCGGAGGCCACGATGACGGCATGTCCGCTTCAATGGTCTTCGTCCCGTAGGCGACGCCCAGTGACAACTCGCCGAAATCGCCGAGCAGCGTCTCCAGGCCGAGATCAATGTTGCCGTAGCGGTCCGACGACTCGTCGTTCAGGTGGGCCGGCGACTGAGCCTGCTTCCTGTTCACCGCCATCTGCGCTTGCGTCAGTGTTCCCGGCAGTTCATACTCCGTCTCGTTGAACGAGATGCCGAGAGAAACCCGCACCGACTCCGTTGCGTCATAGCCCACGTCAAAGGCGCCCCCTTTCGACGAAAAGGCCGACCGGTCACGGTATCCGAAGGTTTTCAGGTTTTCACCGGACAGGCTGTAGGAAAGGGTCCCTTCGGATCCCGATACGCCCAGGCGTTCGTTGTGCAGACCGTAGCTGCCGAACATGACCGACGCGTCGACGGTGGGCGGTCCTTCGCCTTTTTTCGTAATAATATTAATAACGCCGGCCACGGCAGCGTCGCCGTAGAGCACAGAACCGCTTCCCCGTACCACTTCGATCCGCTCCACCGTGGCCGGGGATACCTGAAGCCAGTTGATGGACGCCATATCGGGGCGGTTCATGCGCCTGCCGTCAAGCATGACCAGGACTTTGCCGAAGGGGTTGTCGCCGCCCATGCCCCGTAAATCGACCATGGCCTGGGACGGATTGCCGCTGTAGGACCTCACATTGACGCTTTCCAGTGTCTCAAGGACCTCAACGATTGATGTTGCTCCCGATTCCTCGATATCCGCGGCGGTAATGACGCTCACGTTGGCGGGAATCTTGCGCACTTCCTCAACACCGCGGGCGGCGGTGACAACGATTTCTTCCAGAACAACCGGTTCTTCAGGCGCGGCGGCCCGTACAGGAACAGTCCATCCAGCCAGGACAACCAGGCAGATCGGAACAAAAAACAGGGTACATATCATTCGTGTCATTACGTAGTTCCTTCCATGTTATTGTATTCGGGACATACCCGCTTTCATCGCCTGAGAATCACCCGGGGCCGGTCCGACCCGCCATTGTATTCGACCCGCACCTCGGTTTCATAGACCCGGGCTATGCGTTCCTCCGTGATAACCTCGCCGGGAGGTCCCTGTGCATTGATCCGCCCCTCGGACAGAAGAACGAGCGTGTCGCAGTACAGCGCGGCCAGGTTGAGGTCGTGGGTGACGGCAAGAATGCCCAGCCCCTCGTCGCGGTTGAGTTCTACCAGCAGATCAAAGACTGTCTTCTGATACTTGATATCGAGAAAGGCTGTCGGCTCGTCGAGCAGTATGAGCCGCGGCTGCTGAGCCAGGGCGCGGGCGATCAGCACCCGTTGCCGCTCGCCGCCCGAGAGTTCATTCATGTTCCGCCGCGCGAAGGGCAGGACGCCTGTCCGTTCCATCGCCGTTCGGGCGATGTCCCGGTCTCTTTTTCCTTCGAAGGCGAACCGGCCCAGGTGGGGAGCCCTGCCCATGAGCACTACCTCCGCCACGGTAAAGGGAAAGACCAGCGCGCCTTCCTGGGGCACGACGGCGATCATGCGGGCCACTTCCGAACGGTTCACGTCTGCTATGTCCCGGTCGTCGAAGAGGACACTTCCCCGTCGGGGCTTCAGCATACCGTCGATCACTTTCAGCAGGGTCGTCTTGCCCGATCCGTTGGGCCCGATGATTCCACGGAACCGGTCGGCCTCGAACCTGCATGAAATATCCTTCAGCACCGCGGGACCTCCGGCATAGTGAAAAGTGACATGCTTGAGCGACAGAACGTTCATGATATCCGCGATTCCCCCCGTTTCAAAAGATACAGGAAAAAGGGCGCGCCGCAGAGCGCCGTCACTACTCCCACGGGCAGTTCCGCGTAGGGAACAACTGACCTGGCTATGGTGTCCGCCGCCACCAGGAACGCGCCGCCGAAGAGACAGGCCGCCGGCAGCAGCAGACGGTGGTCGGAACCGAAGACAAGGCGCACCATGTGGGGAATGATGAGTCCCACGAACCCGATGATGCCGCTGAATGCAACGGCCAGGGCGGTGAGAAGCGAGCCGGTGACGAAAAGAATAATTTTCACCCGCTCCACGTTGACGCCCAGGTACCCCGCCGTTTCCTCTCCCATGCTGAGCAGGTTCAGTGGACGGGCCTGCGCCCAGGCACAGACAAAACCGGCGGCAAGAAGCGCGAAAAGCACTCGCAGGTCGACCAAGTCGGCTGACCCCAGGTTGCCCATGAGCCAGTGGGTAATGTCGTGCAACTGGCGTTCGGTGCTGATGGAAATAAAAAACATGATCAGGGCGGAGAAAAAGGCGTTCACGATCACCCCGGCCAGAAGCAGGGTGGTCGGCCGGAGGGTCGTACCGGACCTCCCGACAACAAACACCAGCGCCATGGCCGTCAGGGCCCCTGCCAGAGACAGGACGGGACGAACCCAGAACAGTCCGGCCAGGCCGGTTGCCACCGCCACCACGGCGCCCAGGGCCGCACCGCCGGAAATGCCGAGAATGAATGGTTCGGCGAGAGGATTCCTGAGAAGCCCCTGATAGAGTACTCCCGCCGTCGCGAGGGCGCTTCCCACGATGCCCGCGAAAAGACACCGGGGCAGACGGACCTGGTACAGGATGACCTGGTCCACCGTGGCGGCACCATCATCGGGAAACCCCAGGCGCACGGTCGCCAGCGCTCCCTGAATATCAACTCCACCGGTGCCTGTCGCGAGCGACAGCGCCAGCACGACGACGAACAGGACAGCGAAACACGCCGTTACGGCCGCGACGCGGGTACGGGTAACATCTTGTTTCATATACGTCTTTCCAGCAGGGAGGATAGTTCAACACGGACGTTCCGGCAAAGGGCGCCCGCCGGACGAACACGCCCGGCCACAGGGCTTCTTACAGCCTTACGAACGATGACACGTGATGTGCGTGGAATGGATAATCCGTGACGCACCTCCCTCGAGGTTACTCCCATGGAGCGGTATTCCGGCTCAGGGCTGCCTACTAGTCCGTCTTCCCATCGCGCCTGAGCGACAGTGACTTCGCTGGACGTTCGTTCCCTTTACGGCTGCGGGGCAGCGGGGGCTTTGCACCCCTCTTCCGCGCATCCATGGTCATGAAGTATGTAGTACAGAACAAAACCGCTCAGAAACTTTTATATAAAAAAATATTTCTTTTCTGTCAATATCGTCATCAAAGTTCGCCGCGGCGGAGCTCCTCCGGCATCCTCGGCGACAGATAGGCCGGAGCGATATCAAAGACCGTCTTCGCTCCCACCGAACCCTCCCGGTTCAGCCGCCAGGCTGCGCGGGCGTAGGCGACAAGCACGCTTGCCGTGAAAAAAGGATTGCTCTCCAGCTTCAGGCTGAATTCAAGCAGGTGTCTCGACCCATCGCCGGTCAGGGCCGAGCGCAGGACGAACCCCCCATGCGGCATCGCGGCGTGTTTCGTCGCCATTTCTTCCGGCGTGATGAAAGTAATCCTGGTTTCGTACTCATCAAAATAATGGGGCATGGTACGCACGGTGCGTTCGATTTTCGTGAGGTCCGCCCCCTCCCGGGGGACTATGTAACAGTCGCGCAAATGTTTTTCCCGCGGCGAAAGCTCCGGGTCTTCGCCCGACCGAACCCGTTCCAGGGCGTCTTCCACTGGCACTGTATACTGTCTCGCGTCGGCCACGCCTTCAACCCGCCGAAGGGCGTCGGAATGGCCCTGGCTCACCCCTGGCCCCCAGAAAGTGTAGGTGCGCCCCTCCGGCAACACGGCCTCTCCCAGAACCCGCATGAGGGAAAACAATCCCGGATCCCATCCTGTCGATATGACAGCTGTTTTCCCTGCCTCGCGAGCCGGTCCGTCCACCGCCTCAAAATATTCCGGTATTCTCGCGTGGGTGTCGTAGCTGTCCACCGTATTGAAGAGGGCGGCGAAACGCGGTCCCTGTTCGGGCAGATCCGTGGCCGACCCTCCGCACAGTATGGCCACGTCGATCTTCTCCCGGTACTCCGGGACGTCGTCCAGGTGATATACCGGAGTAGAGCCCCCCGCCGTCCGCACCGACGATGGATCTCTCCGGGTGAAAATTCCAGTCGTCGTCATGTCGGTCGCCCTGGCGACCTCAGTCTCCACGGCCCGCCCGATGTTGCCGTAACCGATAATGCCGATCCTGATGGCGCCGCTCATGTGTAATCCTTTCTCGAAAACGGAATGGAAGGCAGTGTAGCGACGGCGGGAATGTCCTGTCAAGCAAAAAGCCGTGACGACGGAATACCGCCGGCAGATCCCAAACTGTCAAAAGGGAGGATTGACGGTCATAAAGGTAAAGACATCCATACCGTTCTTTTCCGACTTGGTCAGCTTTCCGTTGATAACGTCCGTCATGTACGCAACCATGTCGTCGCGGAGCGCTTCCAGTGACGTTCCTTCCACGATGCTCCCCGCGTTGATGTCCATGTCATCGTTCATGGAGCGGTACAGGGCGCTGTTGCTCGCCACTTTTATAACGGGAACAGCCGTGAAGCCGGCGGGCGTTCCCCGCCCCGTGGAGAAAAGCATGAGCTGTGAACCGGCGGCCGCGAATCCTGCCATGGAGTCGGCATCGTACCCGGGACCGTCCTGCAGTACGAGACCGCGTACCTTCGGCGTTTCGCCGTAATCAACCACGTCCATGACAGGGCGCGTGCCTCCCTTGACGATGCACCCCAGTGACTTCTCGGCGATGGTGCTCATGCCGCCGTCCATGTTTCCCGGCGAAATAACGAGGCCCGCCATGTCGCCCATGACGGTCCGCGTCAGCGTCTCCGCCCGGTCGGTCATTTCCGTAATTTTTCGTGCTACTTCACCGTTGACGGCGCGACGGGCGAGAATATGCGCGGCGCCGATCATTTCCGTATTTTCCCCGAACATGACCGTCGCCCCGCGGTCCACGAGCAGGTCAGCCACGGCTCCCACGGCAACATTCGCCGTTACGCCCGACATGGCGTCGGATCCGCCGCACTCGACGGACACAAGGAGATCGTTCCAGTCCGCAGGCTCGCGCCGGGCATCGGCGAGCTCCTCCAGGAATTCCCGGGCCGTCCCGATCGCCCTGTCGGCTGTTTTCAGCGAACCACCCTCCTCCTGAACGTTCAAAACAGCAAGGGGTTTGCCGATGTCGCCAAGCAGCGACAGCAGGGTTTGCGTATTCGACACCTCGCAGCCGAGGCCGATAACCACCGCCGCACCAACGTTCGGATGCCGGATCATGCCGGAGAGCACGCGAAAGAGAATGGTCAGGTCCCGCTCTCCTCCCCTCCCGCACCCGTGCCCGTGGGGCGCGCAAACCGCTTCCGGGACGGCCCGCCCCACCCGGTTGACCACGCCGTTCACGCAGACGACGGTGGGAATGACCAGCAGGTGGTTCCGGATTCCGACGCGGCCATCCTTCCGCCGGTATCCGCTGATGCTTACGTCCTTTTCCATCGCCCGCTCTCCAGGTTATGCGTGTGCACCCAGGCGCCCCGTCGAATCACCGCCGTACTTATTCCGACCGGCTCGCCGTACTTGATGATCTCTCCGCCCCGCTCGATTTCACAAATGGCTACCTTGTGCCCCGCAGGCACACGTTCCAGCGCCGTCGCGAGGATTTTCCCGCGGAACAGGGCTTCCTCGCCCGCCTCGAGGTCCCGAAGGGCCACGGCCACGTTGTCATTTTCGTGAATGACCAGTACGGAATCCGCCATCACGCCGCCTCACGCGTCAGGACGTTTCATGTACTGCATGGTGCCGTCCTGGATGACCGCCGCCCTGGCCGGGCCCGGATAATCTTCTTCCAGGACAGCCAGCACCTCGGGCCAGGTCTTGACCACCGTCGCGTCGTCAATATGGCAGATGAGATCGAGCATGGTCCGGTCGGGCGCCGGCGCGAACACAATGAGCTTCTTCATAAGCGCGGTGATGAGTTTCTCACCCTTGACCTTTACTGTGTAATGCCGCCCGCCGTAGTCGGTCCCCCAGGCGCGCATCACGTAATGCGGGACCTGTCCCTCCGGGGCGTCGACGATGAGCACGGCTGTTCCCGCTCCGCCGGGTTTCAGGACCATGAGCGACATGAGAAGCGAAATGGCCGCTTCGTTCGCCTTTCCGTAGGCGTTGCACACAGCGATGTCGTAGCCCGTGGCGTAGGGAATGCCGTAATGCTCCTTCCCCGCTTCCGCCCCGGCGGCATGGACGGCACGAAACGGACCGGCGTAGAGGTCCGTGATCCCGCCACGACGGTTTATCAGGGCGTCGACCTTGAAATCGAGGCCGGCCATGTCTCCCGCGGCGTCGCACTCGGCCCGCATGAGATTGTCGTCGAAATTTCCCAGCCCCGCGCGGCTCTGGTCGCGGTAGAGCTGGTTATGAAACTGATTGATTGATTCGATGCCCGCCACGCCGGGAAGTACGATTTTCGCTCCGCCGCCGAACCCCACGTGCACGTGCGCGGTGATGCAGCCGATGCCGATTTTGAGATCGCAATTCATGAACTCGCGGTTCAGCCACACCTCCACGCCTGTGGGCGTCCGTCCCACGCGGACCGTGTTTTGAAAGGGATCGTGATTGTACACGGCGTAGTTCTCCACGATATAGTCTCCCAGTTTTTTCCGGGCGTTGATCATGTCGCAGGCACCGTGACTTCCCAGGGCCCAGATAAAGCGGATCTGGTCCTTTTCCAGCCCCGCCTCGTGAAGCTCCTCGAGGACAAACGGGGCCACGTCCTTCACCGGCGTCGGTCGCGTCATGTCGTCGAAGAGAATAACCGCCTGCTTCTTTCCCCGGGCCAGTTCCCTGAGCATGGGCCCCTCGATCGGTGAGCGCACGGCCTCTCGTATGTCCTCCGGCGCGAGTTCGTCCCGCTCGAAACCGGAAGACGTGAGATTGTCGACCTCCCAGCGGTCGGGAAAGACAAGTTCCCGCTCGCGATTCTCATACCAGAGCCTGGACGGCACGGAAACACGTTTCATAATACGATCCTTTCTTGCCGCACCGCGGGCTTTATCCCGCGAGAATAACGATGACCCGCCGCGGGCCGTGCATACCCTTGAAAGCAGTCGCCCGGATATCAGCGGTCATGCTTGGTCCCGTCACGAGCGTGAGATGAGCGGGCGGAATCAGCCCGGCATCACCGTAAAAAACAGAGAGGGCATCCTCGTATGTGGGCACAAGACGGTCGATCCCGACCACCGCGACGTGCAGAACCGGCGCGAGCGACACGAGGCGGGGCTGGTTCCCGCCGTGCGCGATGACCAGGGTTCCCGTTTCGGCGACGGCAAAATCCGCGCCCGTGACGCCGGCATCGGTCTCATCAAAAACAGCCCGCGTATATGACTCCCGGTCGGGATAATCGGCAGCGGTACTGACAGACACACCCTGCCGTTCACCCCAGGCCGGAAGATCGAGAGACCGGATCATGTCGTCGGTTGACATCATGATCCGCGTCAGACTCTCGGCACGGGCGATTTCCGTCAGGTAATCAAGTATCTCTTCCCGGTCGGCGGCCCTGTACACCACGCCGCTTTCGCGCGTCAGCTCCTCCGTGAAGCGAGCCGTCAAACCGTCCCGGTCGAGAAGGACCTCCCGCGGCGTCGGCATAACAGGTCTGGCAGGTATTTCCATCTTCGGCGCCTGTCTCAGTCGTGCAAGTATTTCTTCGCGTGCCGATTCTTTCACGACGCCCCTCCCTGTTTCGAGAGCGATTCGCGCCATTGATCCCTGAATGTCCTGCGGGCCGGCACGGGCAGGTCTCTTGCTCCGAACCACCCCGCGAAAGGACCCGGCATGGCCTCGATTTTTCCGTTGTTACCGAATACCGCCAGAACGGGACGGGCCAGGCGGTACAGGAATCTCCAGACGGCGGAATGCGCCGCCGCCGTTCCCCAGACGCCGAACAGTATCGTTTCCCATCGTCCGGAGGATCGCCTCTTCCGTTTCACCTCGAGTGCCCGGTAATGAAGAAAAATAGCCGGATGATCGATGCCGGCGGGGCATACCTCGCGGCAGGTTCCGCAGAGTGTGCAGGCATTGAAAAGATCGCTCGTTTCCTCCAGTCCCAGAAGGGCCGGGTTGAGCACCTGACCCATCGGCCCCGAATAGGCCCACCCGTAAGGATACCCGCCGATCTTCGCGTACACGGGACAGAGGTTGAGACAGGCGCCGCACCGAATGCAGCGAAGGGCCTCCCGGAGTTTCGGATCGTGGTATAGACGGGACCGGCCGTTGTCCACGATAATAATAAAAAGTTCCTCGGGCCCGTCAATCTCCGCCGGCTCCCTGGGTCCCCTGTCGATAGACACATAGGCCGAAATACTCTGGCCGGTACAGTTCCGGCAGAGCACCCGAAGCAGGTGAAGCGCGTCGGTCGTGGTGGGCACCACCTTCTCCGGACTCATGACAGAAACCTGCGTGCGGGGCGATGATTTGTTGAAGCGGATGTTGCCCTCGTTTTCCACGTTGATGATGGCTCCCGTGTCCGCCACGGCCATGTTGACGCCGGTTATTCCCAGGCGCGCCCGTCGGAACTTGTCCCGAAGAAAAAGCCGGGCCGCGTAACCCAGCTCCACCGGGTCCGTGGTTTCTTCTTGCATGCCCGCCTTTTTCATGAAGAGATCGCACACTTCTTCCACGGGGACATTGATGGCGGGCCCGACGATATGAAAGGGGGGCCTGCCCAGTTGCTGGGCGATGAATTCTCCCAGATCCGTTTCAAAAGGCTCAATGCCCTCCCGGGCCAGCGCGTCGTTGAGGCCCGTCTCCTCGGAAATCATTGATTTGCCCTTCGTCACCATGGTGACGTTCCTTTCACGGGCGATGGAAAGGACCATTTCGTTGGCTTCGGCGGCGTTCCGCGCCCACAGCACCCGGGCGCCGGCCGCGACGGCGTTTTTCTCGAATTCTTCCAGGAGATCGGGCATCCTCGCCACCGCCTCGGCCCGAATGGCACGGCTGAGTTCCTGTGCCGCGGCGGGATCGGGAAAGCTCCCCATGACTTTTACCCGCCGCGCCGCTATGTAGGGCGGCAACAGAGACAGGAATGTGCGAGCGTACTGGTTCTGCATTTCCAGTTTCGCGTTGCGCACGAAGTTGCCCGTATCGATCTTCATGTATTTTCGTCCGTCTCCGGCCCTGCCAGGAATTCCGCCAGGTGCAGTGCCGTTTTCTCCGGATTGTTGCGGCTGAGATAGCCGGCGATATTGAGAAGACAGCCCGGCTCCGACACGATAAGCAGATCAGCGCCGCTCTTCAGGTAATATCCTGCTTTTTCACGGACCATCTCTTCTGAGATGAAATTATATCTGACTGAAAATTCTCCCCCGAAACCGCAACACATGTCCGCCTGTTCCATGGGAACGAACGTTGTACCCTGAACCTTTTCGATTAGTGCTTTCGGCTGGCGGGACACGCCCAGCCTGCGAAGTATCTGACAGGACTCATGATATGTCACGGTACCGTTGAAGGACGCCCCGACATCGTCAATACCGAGTATATCCACAATGTACTGGGACAGTTCAAAAACGCGTGCGGAGAGATCCTCCGCCCGCCTGCACCAAACCGGTTCTCCCCCGAGCAGTTCGGGATAGTGATATTTCACCATTGCCACGCAGGAGCCGGACGGGCTGACGATAACATCGTCATCGCCGAACGTATCGATGAAATGCTTCGCCGCTTTTCTCGCCTGGTCGAGGTACCCCGCGTTCAGGGCGGGCTGCCCGCAACAGGTCTGCTGCTCGTGGTAACAAGGCTCGATGCCGAGCTTTCGCAGGAGTCGGACCGTGGCGATCCCTACCCGTGGCATCATGAAATCGACGGTGCAGGGAATAAAAAGAGAGACTGTACCCATTGCATCTCCGGAACGGCAGGATGCTGAAAGAACAAGAGCGGCGGTAGTATCGCCGCGCGTGGCCTCAGTCTTTATACATGGACTCGATCACATCGGAAAACTGTTTGTTGATAGAGGTTCGCTTCACCTTCATGGTTGGCGTCACCTCGCCGTCCTCGGTATAGAGCATTTTATCGAGGATTCTGAATTTCCTGATATTTTCCACCCGGGCAACCTTCCGGTTTACCGCGTCCACTTCCTTCTGAATAAGCTCGATGACCTCGGGCGCCTTGGTCATACTCGCATAGGTGGTGTATTGAACTTTCTTGTCCTGGGCGTACTTGGTTACGTTTTCCTCGTCGATGACGATGATCGCCGTCAGGTATTTCCTGCCGTCGCCGATGACTATGGCGTCGTTGATATAATGGGACGTCTTCAGAAGATTTTCAAGGAACTGGGGCGCTATATTCTTACCGCCCGCCGTGATGATCAGGTCCTTTTTCCGATCCGTCAACTTGAGATAGCCATCCTCGTCGATCTCGCCCACGTCGCCCGTGTGCATCCACCCGTCATGGAGAACTTCATTGGTTAACTCTTCATCCTTGTAATATCCCTTGAAAATTCCCTTGTGCTTGACGACGATCTCGCCGTCTTCAGCGATTCGAACCTGAGTCCCCGGCAGGGGTTTGCCCACGGTTCCCACTTTGAAGTCAAATTCGTTGGAAATATGGGTCACTCCGGTAGTTTCCGTCATACCGTACCCCTCGCGGATGGGAATACCGATACTGAGGAAAAACCTCAACACATCCTGGGATATGGGCGCGGCCCCGGAGCCGCCAAAGCGTATCCGGTCGAAACCAAGGCGTTTTTTGAGCTTTCTAAAGACAACGAAATAGGCCAGTTTATACTGAAGGATCAGGGACAGGGGAACCTTGTTTCCGGACAGAACCTGGTTGTTGTATTTCGTCCCGATCTTGATTGCGATATCATAGAGAGTTCGTTTCAGCCAAGTGGCGTCAGCCATTTTCAGGACGATGGCGGAATAATATTTCTCCCAGATGCGGGGAACGGCATGAAAAACCGTTGGAGACACCTCGCGCATGTCAGCCATGACCGTGTCCGTGTTCTCCGTGAAATTGACGATATGCCCCACGGACAGGTGGAACATGATGTCGAATATCTGCTCGTAAACATGGTTCAGGGGAAGAAACGAGATGGTTTCATCGTCAACCGTGGTGTCCATGGCGGCCTGCGCGGCTTCTCCGACCCAGAGGTAGCCCTCGTGTGCAAGCATGGCGCCTTTCGGGGGCCCCGTCGTACCCGACGTGTAAATTATGCCGGCAATGTCCTGAGGCTGTACCTGTCCGCAGAGCTGCCTGAAGAGTTCCGGGTTCCGGCGGCCCGTTTCCCTGCCCAGCTCGAGTAACTCGTCGAAACTCATGAACATGGGATCCTTGAAATGTTTCAGTCCTTCCATGTCCCAGACGATGAGCTTTCGAAGCTTTGGTGTCTTGTCCCGAAACACAAGCGCCTTGTCGAACTGTTCCTCGTCCTCGCAGATGTAGACGACGGCATCGGAGTGACCCACCACGTACTCACATTCCGGCGCCGGGTTGGTGGTGTAGATTCCCACCCAGGCGGCGCCGGCGCAGACGGCCCCGAGCGCCGAGTAAAGCCACTCCGGTCTGTTCTCACCGATGATCGCCACGTGTTCCTGGTATTTCACCCCCAGGGCGTGCAGACCCAGGGCCACGTTTTTCACGTTCTCCAGGTATTCGGCCCAGGTAATATCGCGCCAGATGCCGAAATCCTTGTTTCTCATGGCGATGCGGTCCGGCTGTCTTTCAGCGATATTGAGCAGCGCCTTGGGCAAAGTATCTATTGCCATTCTCTCCCCCTTCACTCCCCGGTCGACGAAAACGGTTGTCGGAAAAAGTTCCTCGTGCGGATCACCTGAACCGGACTTTTCTCCTGTACCGCTTGTATCCTTTCACCGACTGCTCGGTGGCTATTCCCAGGTAAAATTCCTTGATGTCCTCGTCTTCTCTGAGCACTTCCGGTTTGTCGGCCCTTACGATTCTGCCGTTCTCCAGGAGATAGGCAAAGTGCGAATATTTAAGGGCCATGTTGACGTTCTGTTCAACCAGCAGAATGGTAACACCGTCCTTTTCATTGATATTTTTTACGATATCGAATATTTCCTGCGTCAAAATGGGTGAAAGGCCCAGCGACGGTTCGTCAAGCATAAGCAGCTTGGGGCGACTCATGAGCGCCCGCCCGATGGCGAGCATCTGCTGTTCTCCTCCGCTCATCAATCCCGCCTGCTGGTTCCTCCGACTCTTGAGTATTGGAAAATGATAAAACACGTTTTCCAGGTCGCTCTTCACCCCCGCTTTGTCCCGCCTGGTATATGCTCCGATGCTGATGTTTTCCAGAACGGTGAGTTCTGGAAATACTTCCCGGCCTTCCGGCACGTAACCGATTCCCATTTTCACGATCTCGTCGGTATCTTTCCGATCGATGCGCTCGCCGAGGAATTCGATGGTTCCTTTTTCAGGCTGTTCCTCTTTCAGATCGTAAAAAAGTCGCATGATTGTCTTCAGCGTCGTCGTCTTACCCGCCCCGTTCGATCCCAGCAGGGCCACCACGTCACCCTGGTTGATCGTGAAAGAAATGCCGTGCAGTGCCCGGATAAGATCGTACCAGGTTTCGATGTTGTTCACCTTGAGCATCAGCCGATTTCCTCCTCCCCGAGATAGGCCCTGATCACTTCGGGATGTTTCTGTACCTCCGCCGGTGTTCCCAGGGTGATTTTCTGACCTTGATTCATGGCGAACACGTGATCGGAAATTCCCATGATCATATTCATGTCGTGCTCGATCAGAAGAATCGTTACACCATAGTCCTCCCGAATATCTCTGATCCAGATGGTGAGGTCGTCCTTCTCCTCGGTGTTCATGCCGGCGGACGGTTCGTCCAGCAGCATGACCTTCGGTTCCAGGGCCAGGGCGCGTCCCACCTCGACAAGTTTCCGCTTGCCGTAGGCAAGACTGCCCACGAACTGGTCCCGCACCGACTGCAGCTCGAGAAAATCGATGATCCGCTCGACCCGTTCCCGGTGTTTCACTTCTTCACGGGCTGCAGGGGACCGTTTGCCGAACATGAAGGCACCGCCGAATATCCCCGTTTTCATGTGAATATGCCGACCCAGCATGAGATTATCCATAACCGTGGCGTTGGCGAAGAGCTCTATGTTCTGAAAGGTCCTCGCGATACCCTTTCTGGCGACGCGATCGGGGGTCTTCCCCACCAGGTTCTCGCCCTCCATGAGAACCGCCCCGGCATCGGGATGGTAAATGCCGCTGATCAGGTTAAAAATGGTTGTTTTCCCCGACCCGTTCGGCCCGATAATGGAGAAGATTTCATTCTTTTCCACGTCGAAGCTGATGTTATTCACCGCCTTCAAGCCGCCGAAGCTGATGCTCAGATTCTCGATACTGAAATAGGCCATGAAATTCCAGTCCTTCTCTTTTAAATGCGTGTTGCCTGTTTTACCAGCGTTCAAAGCCTCCGGGACACATATCCGTCCAGGAGCGTCACGCCTGTACGGTGCCGGGAAATCCGGGTCCGCCGTTACCGCAAGGCGGTTTCGGTGGACCCGGATCCATTCTTCTTCCAATGCTCACGGACGGGTCAGATCGTTTTCTATCCAGTCCTGAACAACGATTGTTTCCGCGTTGGGCCCGCACTGCCAGACCTGGAGCTTCCGTGGAGGCAGGTGGCTGTCTTCCGTCCAGGTTAGTACCGGCCCTACACCCTGCCGATTCGTGATGGAATTGAGCGCGTCCCGCACCGCTTCCCTGCTCAGGTCCCGTCCCACTTCTTCCAGCGCCCACATAAGCGGCTCCGCGACCACCACGCCGGCAAGGTAGAAAATGCCCCACCGCTCATCCGGCGCCAGCCTGGCCGCCGCATCGCGGTATTTGTTCATGAGGGGCGTGTCCGCGTCAATAGGAGGCGTAAAGGCCGCCGTCATGACGCCTTCCTTAGCCCAGAGACCGTCGGTAATATGGCTCATCATGGCGAAATCACAGAGATTATAAGAGTGCAACCACTGCGGTTTAAATCCGAGGGAAACGGCGGTGCGTAACGCTATGGCGGCCTGTGTGGGCGCCATGATGCCGACCACCGCTTCAGCTCCCGTCGCCTGGAGACGTGAAATCTGTGATGACAGATCACGTTCCGTCGGTTCTACGGGAATAGCGGTCAGCAGTTCCAGGTTGTTTTTCTGGAGCACCGCCTTGACGCCGTCCATCGCGTCGTGACCCCAGTCATCATTCTGGTAAAGATAGGCTACCTTTTTAAGTCCCATGTTTTCGACGGCG
>LQBH01000024.1:77500-128162 GCA_002030015.1 delta proteobacterium MLS_D | reverse complement strand
GCATCGCAATGGGAACGGCCTTCATGAGAACAAAGGAGAGCCCGCTCCATGATGTCTACAAACAGTTGGCACTGGAGAAAACAATCGAGGGTACCATTTACGGTTCTTATTTCGATGGTCTGGGATGCCGGTCCATGAAGACGCCGATCGCCGTCAAGTCCTACCGGAAGGGCCTGCTCGGCTGGCCGAATTTTCCCGCAGCACTGGTGAATTCACGTGATATCGCGAAATCACTGGGTCTTCCCTACGCGAAGCTGTTCATCGGGGTACTCGCCTCGGGATGGAAAAACGCCAAGATGATGGCCTACCTGGCCAACGCGTTCAAAATGCTCCGAATAGCCGCCGAGGACGGAGACACGACGAAAGGCGTCCTGCCCGCGGGCCAGACCACGGGACTTCTGCACGACATTCCTTCAGTTGCCGAACTCATGGACAGAATTATCTCTCAGGCTTCAGAACTACCTGAAAAACTCGAAAAAACGGTGAATTGACAGCGGGAGGGGTGTGTTCGAAGGAGAGGTGGCAATATTCATGATCGCGAAGAAATCATCCGGCGCCCGGCGCGCGGCGATGCTGGCAATCCTGGTTTCGATGATCCTTATTTTTCTGGCGGGCTGCTGTCTCTTTCCTTCCCCGAAACGGCTCGGGTATGAACGGCAAGAACGGACAATGGTGGTCACCGCCTACGATGCCGGGCCGGAATCCTGTGGCTGGAAGCGGAAATACGGTTGCATCGGCCCGCCCGTATACGCCTACGGCCCCCTCAAGGGGCAGCGCAAGAAGGTGGGAATAACCGCCAGCGGCGCCAGGGCGAAAAAAGGCACCATAGCCGCCGATCCCCGCTATCCCTTCGGCACCAAAATATACGTGCCCGGCTACGGGTGGGGCGAGGTCCAGGACCGGGGCAGAGCCATTCGGGGAGATCATCTCGACGTCTTTTTTGCCAGCCGCAAGGACGCCCTTAAATGGGGCAGACAGACACTGAAAGTTATTATTCTGAAGCCGAAACGTTGACGACGCCGCGCGTGCCGTCGCGTACAACAGATCCCAAATCGCGCGACACCGGAGAATGCGCGAGAGGTTCGACATCCTCGGGGCAAGCATGACGGGAACCGGTTGCGCGTCAGTCGTTTTTCTTTCGTAACACCATGTCGATGATAAGCAGGAACGCCCCGACCGATATGGCGGCGTCGGCGGCGTTAAAGGCGGGCCAGTGCACGGTCCCGATGTAAAAATCAAGAAAGTCGACGACTTCCCCCTGGCTTACGCGGTCTATGAGATTTCCCGCCGCTCCTCCCAGTACAAGGGCAAGAGCGGCGTTGAGGATCGTTCCCGCCTGCCTGTTTCGTTCCAGGAAAAAAATTATCAGGACGATCACCGCCAGGGTGACGGTTACGAGAAAGGCAAAACGGTACGCGGGCGAAACCTGCGCGAGAAAACCGAATGCGGCGCCGGGATTCCGCACGTGAGTGAGAGAGAAAAACCCGTCGATGACGGTCAGGGACTCATACAGGGGTATTGTGGATTGTACGGCGTATTTCGTTGCCTGGTCGACGAGAACCACCAGAAGCGCCGCCAGGTACACCGCGATCCGTCCCCGGCCTGTCGCGTCCGCCGTCATGGGTTCTTCGGAAGATTGGCGAGGCATCGCCGGCAGATGGTCGGATGGTCCGAATCGGATCCCACCGTTGTACTGTAATGCCAGCAGCGTTCACACTTTCCCCCGGGTGCTTTTGAGACGCTGATGGTAAGACCGGTGAATTCCGTGCTTTCGAAAATGGTTTCGCCCTTTTGTTCGCCGGGCAGCACGTCAAGATGTGAAACAATGCAGAGTCGTTCCAGGTCGTCCCGGTAATCCAGCAGGAATGCCCGGAGTTGTTCCGGTGCCGCAAGGCTGACGCTGCTGTCCAGGGAATGTCCCACGATTTTTTCCCGACGAGCAACTTCGATGGCTTTTGATATTTCAGCCCGCACGGCCAGAAGCGTTTTCCAGCGTTCTCCGAGTTTACTGTCGAGAAGGTTCGGATCCACGTCGGGAAACAGGCTCATGTGCACACTCTCTTCCCTGCCCGTTACGGCGGGCATTGCCGCCCAGATTTCTTCGGCGGTGAAGGTCAGCACCGGCGCCAGCAGGCGTACAAGGGTGTCGAGGATACGGTACATCGCCGTCTGGGCCGACCGACGTTCCCTCGATTGCTCCCTGGACGTGTACAGTCGGTCTTTCAGAACGTCGAGGTACAGGGAACTCAAATCGACAGTGCAGTAATTGTACAGCGTATAATATACCATGTGGAACTGGAACTGCTCGTAGGCGTTCCTGACGCGGGTGATGATCTCCTGAAGACGGTGCAGCGCCAGGCGGTCCATTTCCTCCATGTCTTCCGGCTGAATGGCGTCCGCGTCGGGATCAAAATCATACAGATTGCCCAGGATGTAGCGGCTCGTATTGCGGATTCTCCGGTACGCCTCGACGAGACGCTTGAGGATTTCATCGGATATCCGGATGTCAGCGGTGTAGTCTTCTGCGGCCACCCAGAGCCGAAGAATCTCCGCGCCATAGGCGTTAACCATCTGCTGGGGATCAATAAAGTTGCCCAGAGATTTCGACATCTTTTTTCCTTCGCCGTCCACGACGAAGCCGTGGGTCAGCACCGAGCGATAGGGCGCGCGGCCACGGGTACCCGCCGATTCAAGAAGTGACGAGTGAAACCACCCCCGGTGCTGGTCGCTGCCTTCAAGATAGATATCAGCCGGCGACGACAGGTCGGGCCACCGGGAGGTGTTTTCCAGGACCGCCGCGTGACTGACGCCCGAGTCGAACCAGACATCCAGAATATTTGTTTCCTTGGCGAAGGAAGAGCCGCCGCAGAAAGGGCAGGTCGTGCCGGGAGGCAGCAGGTCCGCCGCTTCCCGCTCGAACCACACATCGGCGCCTTCACGCCCGATGAGATCGACAACATGATCCAGGATCTCGGGCGAAGCCACGTATTCGCGGCACTGTTCGCAGTAAAAGACGGTAATCGGCACACCCCAGGAGCGCTGCCGCGAAATGCACCAGTCAGGCCGGTTCTCGATCATGCCATAAATGCGGTCCCTGCCCCAGGAGGGAAGCCAGGAAACGCTGTCCACTGCTTCCAGTGCCTTGCGGCGAAGCCCGTTTTTATCCATCGAGATGAACCACTGTTCAGTGGACCTGAAAATAATGGGGTTCTTGCAGCGCCAGCAATGGGGGTACTGGTGGGTTATATCCATCCGTCCCAGGAGCGCCCCGCATTCGAGGAGTTTTTCATTGACGGCTTCGTTCGCGTCAAAAACGAATTGCCCCGCGAAATAGTCGACATCGTCGGTGAATTTCCCGTCGTCGTCTACCGGCGCGTACACGTCGAGCCCGTATTCGAGACCGATTTCGTAGTCTTCCTGGCCGTGACCCGGCGCGATGTGAACGCAGCCGGTTCCCGCGTCGAGCGTGACAAAGGGGGCGAGAATAACGGTGCTTTTCCGGTCGATGAAGGGATGGCGGCACGCCAGGCCTTCCAGTTTTGCCCCCGGAAAAACGGCCAGTACTTCATGTTCCCGGTTCCTCATGCCGAAGGCATCGAGGCAGTAATCGGTCAGCTCCTCGGCGAAGATAAACACCTCGCCGTCCACTTTGACGGCGGCGTAATCGAAATCATCCTTGAGGGCGATGGCCAGGTTGGCCGGAATCGTCCAGGGCGTGGTGGTCCAGATGACCAGACTCACCTTTTCTCCCGCCAGTTCGGGCAGCACGTCCGACAGGTCTGAAATAAAAGGAAATTTCACGTATATGGAAGGCGTTTCGTGATCCATGTATTCCACTTCCGCCTCTGCCAGGGCCGTTTTGCAGGAGGCGCACCAGTATACCGGCTTTTTCCCCTTGTAGACGTCGCCGGCGAGAAGGAGCTTGCCGAATTCCCGCACGGTGGTCGCCTCGTAGTCGAAATCCATCGTTATGTAGGGGTGTTCCCATTCGCCGAAGACGCCGAATCGTTTGAACTGTTCACGCTGAATGTTCACGAACCCTTCGGCGTAGGTTCGGCAGAGCCGTCGTTTTTCGGCCTGGCTCATGGTGTACCGCCTGTCTCCCAGCTGCTGGTCCACCTGGTGTTCGATGGGAAGGCCGTGGCAGTCCCAGCCGGGTACGTAGACGCTGTCGTAGCCCGCCATGTTCTTCGACTTGATAACGATGTCCTTGATGATCTTGTTGAGCGCCGTGCCCAGGTGGATGTCCCCGTTGGCATACGGAGGACCGTCGTGCAGGATATAGGGTTTTCGTCCCCGCGAGGCCGCGCGGATTTTTGAATAAATATTAATTTCTTCCCATTTTTTGAGCATTTCCGGTTCTTTAACCGAAAGGTTGGCCTTCATGGAAAAATCTGTTGTGGGAAGGTTCAGCGTATCTTTGTAGTTCATGGATGACTCCTGGCAGCTTTGATAGGGCGTCCCTATATCACATCCCGCGTGAGGCAGGCAATAGCCAAATACGTTTCTGAAAACAGGCACTAAAGGTCGCAAACCGCCGTGCGCGGTGATTAGCGTATTGTCGGCGGCGGCATAAAAAAAGGGACCCTCCCGCAGGAAGGCCCCTTGCTCGTCACGATGATTTCCTTGTTACCGGTGTCTGTTACATCATGCCGCCCATACCGCCCATACCGCCCGGAGGCATGGCGGGCATGGCGGGTTCTTCCTTGGGTTTCTCGGCGATCACGCACTGTGTCGTCAAGAGCAGCGACGCCACACTTCCGGCGTTCTGCAGGGCGAACCGGGTAACCTTCGTCGGGTCGATAACGCCGGCCTCCATGAGGTCTTCGTATTTTTCCTTGGAAGCGTTGAAGCCGAAGGCGTTCTTGCCGCCCTTGACCTTTTCCACTATGATCGATCCTTCGTGTCCCGCGTTTTCGGCGATCATGCGGAGAGGCTCCTCGATGGCCCGTTTGACGATGTTGAGACCGATCTGCTGATCATCAGGCAGTTTCGTCTTTTCGAGCACGGGCAGGGTCCTGATGTATGCCACGCCTCCACCGGGCACGATGCCTTCTTCAACGGCGGCCCTGGTGGCGTTGAGGGCGTCTTCCACGCGGGCTTTCTTTTCCTTCATTTCGGTTTCCGTCGCAGCGCCGACCTTGATCACGGCTACGCCGCCGACCAGTTTCGCCAGGCGTTCCTGGAGCTTTTCGCGGTCGTAATCGGATGTGGTTTCTTCGATCTGGGCGCGGATCTGTTTCACCCGGCCCTCAAGGCTGGCACGGTCGCCGGCTCCGTCGATGATGGTGGTGTTGTCTTTGTCCACCACGATACGCTTGGCGGAACCCAGGTCGGCAAGCTGAGTGCTTTCGAGCTTGGCGCCCATTTCCTCGGAGATGACATGGCCGCCGGTGAGGACGGCGATGTCTTCGAGCATGGCCTTGCGCCTGTCGCCGAAACCGGGCGCCTTGACCGCGGCTACGTTCAGGGTTCCCCTGATCTTGTTGATGACCAGTGTGGCGAGAGCTTCGCCCTCGATATCCTCGGCGATGATGAGCAGAGGTTTCCCCATCTTCGCGATTTGCTCGAGAATAGGAAGAATGTCTTTCATTACACTTATTTTCTTGTCATGAATCAGAATGAAGGGATCTTCCATATCCACTTCCATCTTGTCCGCGTTGGTCACGAAGTAGGGGGAAAGATAGCCGCGGTCGAACTGCATGCCCTCGACCACGTCCAGTTCCGTGAGGAGTCCCTTCGCCTCTTCCACGGTGATGACGCCTTCTTTGCCTACCTTGCCCATGGCTTCGGCGATGATGCTTCCTATGGTCTCATCGCTGTTCGCCGAGATGGTGCCCACCTGGGCGATTTCTTTCTGGTCCTTTGTCGGTTTGCTCTGCTTTTTCAGGTTTTCCACCACGATCTCGACGGCCTTTTCAATGCCGCGCTTGATGTCCATGGGATTGCTGCCAGCGGCCACCGCCTTGACGCCTTCCCGGTAGATGGCCTGGGCGAGAATGGTGGCCGTTGTCGTTCCGTCACCGGCCACGTCGCTGGTCTTACTCGCCACTTCCCGCACCATCTGGGCGCCCATGTTTTCGAACTTGTCTTCCAGCTCTATTTCCTTAGCGACGGTAACGCCATCCTTTGTGATGGTGGGTGCACCGAAGGATCTTTCGAGAATGACGTTTCGTCCCTTCGGACCGAGAGTTACCTTGACGGCGTCGGACAACGTGTTTACGCCGATCAGGAGTGATTTCCTGGCTTCTTCATCGTACTTCAGAATTTTAGCTGACATTGTCGCGTTTTCCTCCTTTGCAATTCTTACTTTTCAATAATGCCCAGAACATCGTCTTCACGCATGATGAGGTGTTCCACATCGTCGATTTTTACTTCCGTACCGGCGTATTTACTGAAGAGTATCCGGTCACCCGCCTTGACGTCCAGTTTCTGAATCTTCCCGTCTTCGGTTTTCCTTCCCTTGCCTACGGCGATCACCTCGCCCTCCATCGGTTTTTCCTTAGCGCTGTCGGGGATTATGATACCGCCCTTCGTTTTTTCATCCTCCTCAAGCCTATGGACCAGAATCCTGTCATGCAACGGTCTGATGTTCATCTTGCTGACTCTCCTTTCCTCGAACAATGTTTTGATTTAAGACAATAAAATCCTTATGGATCGAATCGATTGGCCATAACATAAACATCAAACGGGCCCTGTCAAGGGAAGAAAGAGATTGCCGGCTATTTTTTTTGCAGGGAAGGCTGTTTTTCAGCGCTTGCCCATGTGGAGGACCCCCTTGGTTATATTCAGGAGGTGACCGTTGATACGGTCCAGGTCGGTAAGAACATCGGAAAAAACGAGTCCCGGTTCGCTTGTGCAGGCACCCGTTTCGAGACGCGTCACGTGGCTCAGTTTGTACCGTTCGATGAGTTCGTCGATTTCCTTCCTGATGGTGAGGGTGATTTGCGCCGCCTCGCGGTCGTTGCTTTCGACGGCGTGCAGCGTGTGTTTCATCATGGTTCTTGTTTTCGCGAAGAGACGTTCCAGTTCTTCCCGGGCATTACCCGAAAATGCGAGGTTTTCTTCGGAAAGCCGCTGGGCCAGGATGACAATGTTTTCACAGTAATCGCCGACTTTTTCAAGGTCGTTCACGCTGTGCAGGAGGGCCGGAATCAGCCTTCGCTGTCGGTCAGTCAGGTCGTTCCTGGTTATTTCAACCAGGTAAGCGGTGATATTTTTCTGCATTTCATCAACGGATTCCTCGTCGAAGATCAGTTCGTTCTTGATCTTGTGGTTGTAGGCCACGATGCATGCCTCCGCCTTATCGAGCATGCCCCGGCAGATGGAAAGCATCACCGTCAGTTCCTTGATAACCGCCATGAGAGCCAGGTAAGGCGTTGATATCAGGCTTTCATTAAGGTAACGGATCTCCTGTTTTCTGTCGCTTTCACCCGGGACGGTCCATTTCAGTGCTTTCACGGCTATCGGCGCCAGGAGCAGAAAAAACGCCAGGACGACTACGTTGAAAAACGTGTGGGCCAGGGCTATCTGGCGCGGCAGGTGTCCCGATAGAAGCGGCAACTGTTCAAGGTACAGGGGAGCCATGATGACGGCGGCCGCCAGGCCCGCCGCGTTAAAAAGGAGGTTGCCCAGGGCCAGTCGCACGCCGGCGGGATAGGTGCCGGTTTCTGAAATCAGGATATTCAGGGCGCCCCCCAGGTTAATTCCGAAAACGAGATAGAGTGACAGGGTAAGATCGATCAGACCGCCCAGGGCGAAGGCGATGACCAGTCCCATCGCCGTACTGCCGCTTCTCAGTATCACGGCGAGAACAACGCCTGCCAGGATGGTGACCGGTGGAAGCCCGGCAAGGGCGAGGAAAAAATTATCTACGGCCGTGATTTCCGCCAAATCATGAACAGCGGAACTCATCATGGCAAGACCGATAAATAAGGCGCCGAACCCGAAAACGGCGAGAGCCTGGTTTTTCTGCCGAGCCTTCCTTCCGAAAAAATAATACAACGCGCCGGCGAAAACAAAGAGCGGCGCCACGCCGGTCAGCCGGGAGGCGAGAATATGCGCCGTCACAGTGGTCCCGATATTGGCGCCGGTCATCACGGCGAGGGCCGCGGGGAGCTGGATGATGCCGGCGTTCAGGAAACCGCTGACCGTTACCGCCGCCGCGGACGAACTCTGTATGACGGCGGCCGCCCCCGTACCCACGAGAACGGACTTGAACCGTTCGACCGTCAGAGGTTCCAGCATGCTTTTGAGAAGACCGTGGGAGCCTTTCTGAAGGGCGTCGCTGAAAAGGGACATTCCATAGACGAACAGCCCGAGACCGCCGACAATGCCGAGGAATGTCTGGAGTTCCATGGAGAATGTATCCGCCGCCGAATTTGACGTTATCGTCGCCGTCACGGTTTTGTCCATGGCGGACAAACGGTGTTACCAGAGGGTGCGTCCGGCGTCAATCAGAAAGTGCGCCGCCGCCGGTGGACGGCATGCGGTCAATCCCCGTCGTGTCCCGACCGCGTCTCCGGCGCGCGGCATTCATCGGATGACGGGTTGATCCTTTGAAGTATTCCCAGAGTTTTAACGCGCGGCAGTTCCTTGAAAAGTCCCGAGGCAAGCGCCGTGCGATACACCTGCCAGGGCGCCTGGCCGCCGTCGGCCGGATCCGGGAAAATGTCATGCATGGCGAGATATCCCCCGGGAAGCACATGCGGCGACCAGCAGGCGTAATCACGGAAAACCGTTTCCAGCGCGTGACCGCCGTCGATGAAGACCAGTGACAGCGGTGTCCGCCAGCAACGGGCCGCCGGCTCGGAGGCTGAGACGACGGGCACCACCGTGTCGTCGATACCCAGTTCACTGATTGTCGCCCTGAAAAAACGAAAGGTATCAATCATGCCGGTTGCCGGATCGAGAAGGTCGGGATCGAAGTATTCCTCGCCGGGTTGCTGTTCTTCCGAACCCCGGTGGTGATCGACGGAAAAGAGGACCGTTCCCCGCTCCCGGCATCCCAGTGCCATGCAGGCGGTCGATTTTCCGCAATAGCCGCCGATCTCCAGGCACGGGCCCAGGAGTGACGCTTCCCGCGCCAGCTCGTACAGCCTCACCGCCTCCGCGTTGTCCAGAAAACCCTTGATGTCGCGGCTCAGTATATCGTGAATATTCATACAGATAATCCGTCGATTCGGTTCATCGCGGCATCAAGTCCAGCCGCCGCCGCATGAGGTTGATCGTCTCCCCGTAGTCGTTGCTGTGAAACACGGCCGATCCGGCCACGAGCACGTCGGCGCCCGCCCCCGCGATGGCGGCGATATTGTCCACGTTGACGCCGCCGTCCACTTCCAGAACGACCGAAGGCTTGCGCCTGTCGATAAATTCTCGGGCGCGGGCGATCTTGGGCAGCATGGCGTCTATGAATGCCTGGCCGCCGAAACCGGGGTTCACCGTCATGACAAGCAATAGATCAATGTCGTCGATGATGCAGTCAAGGACCGACAGCGGCGTGGAAGGGTTCAGTGACACGCCCGCCTTGCAGCCGCCTTCCCTGATCGCCTGGACGACCCGGTGCAGGTGTATCGACGCCTCCGCGTGCACGGTGATGATATCGCTTCCCGCGTCGATATACTGGTCCAGAGAACGCTCGGGACGCTCGATCATCAGGTGCACGTCCAGGGGCAGCTTCGTTGTTTTTCTGACGGACCGGATGATGGGGGGACCGATGGTGAGATTCGGGACGAACCGGCCGTCCATAACGTCCACGTGAATCAGGTCGGCGCCGGCCGTTTCCACGGCGGCGATCTCGCTGCCCAGACGGGCGAAGTCCGCCGATAATATCGAAGGTGCTATTTTTTTCATGAAATTTCCTGGTTGTTGACGTGTATCATGATGACGCGCGGCTGTGCCATCGCGAAATAATCGTCCGTCCGTTCCGTCCCGTTCAAAAGGCCAGGACCAGTGAATGCACGGTGCCCGTGTCGGTCTCTCTCAGCGACAGGCGAAGCTCCGCCGGTTTGTTCGCTTCGCCGGGAAAGAAGATGAATCCGTGGGCTACATCGCCGGGCGGCACCGGTTTTCGCTCCAGGTTCCTGGTGTGCAGGTCCTCGCCGATCTGACGCCGCACCTCTCCGTCGGATACGCCGCCGGCGCCGCCCATGACGGCGCCCGCCGCTCCTCCCACAGCCGCTCCCTTGCCTGCCGCTTCACCCACGTTTTCACCCGTCACGATTCCCACGGCGGCGCCGATTATCGCGCCTCCGGCAGCGCCGAGCAGACCCGACGTCGCCCCCCGCGGGGCCACTTCACCGTACCTGGTTTTCTTCGCGATTCGGTCATAGGCGAGATTCGCCTCGAGAACGGGCCAGAGATTCCGGTCGCGGTCAACCAGGTAGGTGCGTTCAGGAATAATTTCAAGTGAATGGCCGCCTCGGTTATCGAATACAACCTGCACGGGCATCACCCCCGCGCCGAGAATATCGAACCCGAACGCGTCGTGGGCGGCGCTGGAGTCGCTGAAGGCCTCGGCGGCTATGGCGGCGCCAGCGGCTGTTACCATGTTGGGGTAGGCGTCGGGCATTCTGAAGGGGACCACTTTCCGGTCATAACGGGCGCACCCGGCCGCCAGCAGCGCCGCGAGCAGAACCACGGCGACGGCGAAAGCGAAACGGTTCATCTTCATGGCAGTATCCTTTCCGGGGCGCGCTTTTTCCGGTCGGCGTCGCTCGCATCACCTTTTTACTACAGGGCTTTTTCTTCTGTCAACCGCATTCGCCCCTCACGCGCGCTCCGGAGTTGCGCCACGCGACGGGCCGTGTTATGCAGATTTTCACCATGAAAATGATCCTCTACAATACGTTGCTTGCAGGTGCGGCGATGGTGCTGGGTCCCTGGTACGCCTGGCGCATTCTGGCGTCGGGCAAGTACCGGAAAAGCGTGGGACCCAAGCTGGGATTTCACCCCGCGGACACATTCACGGTCACGGACGGCAGTCCCCGTGTGTGGATTCACGCCGTTTCAGTAGGCGAGGTAAACGCCGCCGCCGCCGTCGTGGCGCGTCTGCGAAAGTTCTATCCGACGGGGGCGCTGTTCCTTTCCACCAGTACCGAAACGGGCCAGGAAGCGGCTCGCCGACTTGTTCCCGAAGCGTCGGCGTGGTTTTATTTTCCCCTTGATATTCCATGGGTTATACGGGGCGTCATGGATCGTGTCGCCCCGGACGTGTTCGTTACCGTGGAGACGGAACTCTGGCCCAATTTCATCAGGATCTGCAGCGAGCGTTCCGTGAAAGTGGTCATGGTGAACGGTCGCCTGTCGCCCCGGTCCTTCAGGAAGTATCGGGCAACAAAATTTTTCTGGAAGGACGTGCTGGGCAGGATGGACGCCGCCGGCGTGATTTCCGAAACCGACGGAGAGCGGCTGCGGAAACTGGGAATGAATCCTTCACGTGTATTCGTGCTGGGCAACACCAAGTACGACGACCTGACGGAACGGGCCGATCCCGCCGTGCGCGAAGCGACGGCTCGCCTGCTGTTCATCGACGACGACACGCCGATGATCGTCGCCGGCAGTACCCACGAGGGGGAGGAAACCCTGGTCGTCGACGCCTGCCTGAAGTTGCGAGAACGCGTGCCGGGACTGCGGCTCATCCTGGCGCCCCGTCACGTTGACCGGGCCGCCGGTCTCCTGATGATGCTCCGGAACCGCGGATGCGCGGCGACCACGCTGACGGCCGTCGAAGAAGGGACGGGCGATGCCCGAGCGCCGGTGATCGTAGCAGATGTCATGGGACGCCTTTTCAGCCTCTACTCGGTGGCCGCGGTCGTGTTCTGCGGAGGCAGCCTGGTGCCCCGGGGAGGGCAAAATGTACTGGAGCCCGCCGCCTGGGGCAAGGTGGTACTTCACGGACCCTTCATGGATGATTTCAGCAGTGAGGGACGGCGCCTCGACGAGGCCGGCGGCGGCATCGCCGTCCGGAACGGCGGGGAACTGGAAGCACGGCTGCGCGAACTCGTGCTCGATCCGGAAGGTCGTCGCAGGCGGGGAGAAGCGGGACGGCGGGTTGTCGAGGAAAACCAGGGCGCCGCCGCGCGGTACGCGGAGATGATCAGCAGGAGTTTGGGGCTCTAGGTTCGGATAGGGGGAATTCCTCCGTCCGCACTTCGACTGGAGCTCAATCCTGTTCCTGAAGTGACATGCGAAGTATGCGGAACGGACGGCAAAAGGAATGAAATAGAAAAATGTCATTCTGGGTTTACATTCTTCGTTGCTCCGACGGGAGTTACTACACCGGCCACACGGATGACCTGGACAAGCGCATTGACCAGCATCAGGAGGGAAAGATTCCCACGTGCTATACCTTCAAACGTCGCCCCCTGGAATGTGTTTTTCATCAGGAATTTCCAACTCGCGAGGAAGCCCTGGAGTCTGAACGGAGGATAAAGGGCTGGAACCGCAAGAAGAAAGAAGCCATGATACGGGGCGACTGGGCTGAGGTATCTCGACTGGCCCGGTCAAAGCGAAACTTTCGGAAATAGAATCGGCTTGTCAGGGTCCTTGCCGTTCGTACTTCGACAGGCTCTACCCTGACGGGCATACGAGTACGAACGGTTTCGGGTGCGAACGGTTTATGGAATCCCCCATTCACCCTGAGCGTGATGAAATATCCCGTTCATCCTGAGCACCGTCAGGCACGCGATTTACCTCCCCCGTTCGTCCTGAGCACCGTCGAAGGATGAACGGGGCTGACGCTGCAGGTCCACCGTCCGCACTTCGACAAGCATGTCCTGAGCTCCGTCGAAGGGCTCAGTACGAACGGATTCCTGACGGGCACACGAGTACGAACGGTTTCGGGTGCGAACGGTTTATGGAATCCCCCATTCACCCTGAGCGCGATGAAATTTCCCGTTCGTCCTGAGCCCTGTCAGGCACGCGATTTACCTCCCCCGTTCGTCCTGAGCCTGTCGAAGGATGAACGGGGCTGACGCTGCAGGTCCACCGTCCGCACTTCGACAGGCATGTCCTGAGCTCCGTCGAAGGGCTCAGTACGAACGGATTCCTGACGGGCACACGAGTACGAACGGTTTCCTGGAGGGTACGCGAGTGCGAGTGGTTCCTGGTGCGAACGGTTGTGATTATTTTGGGTGAGACGCTGACTGGCGCGTTTACAGGTTATCCACGGTTTCTTCCACGAATTCGAGGGCTTCAGCCATGTAGAGCCCGATCTCGTTTCCGGTGATCCGCAGGTTTTCCATGACCACCGGGTCGATCTCGTATTTCATGCCGTCGATGCCCGAACCGATGCCGCTCATGAGTGCTATGGCGTCCGCGGCGTGCACGATAGAGGCGAGGTTGTCCCCGCTCGCCGACGCCAGCTTGTGGTGTGCCTTGATGGCCAGGGTCAGGGGGGAGGGAATCTGCCATTTTCGACAGATTTCCGCAGCGATTTCGGCGTGATCGAATCCGAGCAGTTCCTTTTCTGCTTCCAGAAACGATGTTTCCGGCTCGGCGAGAAAGGCGGTGAACAAGTCGCGACGCTCGGCGATGTACTGATCAAGGATGAGCTTGCCGCAGTCGTGAAGCAGCCCGGCGGCGAAGGCGTCATCGGCGAGGGCGGGCTTTTTCTCCTTAGCGATGGAGCGGGCGCAGGCGGCGACGGCCAGTGAATGTTTCCACAGGTCGCCGGAACGCATGGCGTATCCCGTCAGTTCGCCTTCCAGCAGGCTGCCGGTGCAGGCAAACGTTAAAAGTTCGTTGAGTGTTTTCATGCCCAGCATCGCCGCCGCGTGCTGAATGGAAGAAATTCTGTTCGCGAAGCCGTAGTAGGATGAATTGGCGATCTTCAGAACACGCGCGGCGATTGCCTGGTCGGTTTCGATGACCCGCGCGAGATCCCCGAAACTCGAGCGCTCGTCCGCGAGGAGACGCCGGGCCTTGCGGGCGACTTCCGGCATGGGCGGCAGTTCGTCCACGGTCCTGAGTATGCGTTTTTTTAACGCTGTGCCGGAGATCGGCGCCGGACCTGAGCCGGCCGACGTACGTTCAACCGGCCTGTCCCGCGATCCGGTTTCATGAAGGGTCCCGCAGGCCGGGCAGGCGATTTCCCCGGCGTCGTTCAGGCGCAGTTCATCATCGGTTACATGGAATACCTTCCCGCAGGTCCTGCAAGTGATGATCATGACACCCTCCCGCCGGTTTTCCCCCGTTCTGTGATTTACACTTTCTTGTGGCACATTTGTCGGTTTGCTTCAAGCGTCTTTACCGGAAAAGGACCGAACGTAAGGATATACCGTCGCAGACGGACAGTGGAGGGCTTTCATTCGCCGGCGCGTCTGAGAAACTCGTTCCAGCGCCTGTCCACCCAGGCCTGGAGCTGGTTGAGCTGTTCCATGCTCATTTTTCGGAACCTGGCCTGCCGCTCCACGTAATGTACCAGGGGCGTCCGTTTCCCCTTTTCCGCGAGGGTCTTGCTTCGGCCGGTGAAACGCAGCTTGCCGTCCTCAATTTCCAGCAGGGGAAACAGGCCCGTTTCCACGGCGAGTTTTCCGATTTTTATCGTGTCCTTTGCGGGATAGCCCCAGCCCGGTGGACAGGGCGTGTCGATCTGTATGTAGCGGGTTCCCTTGATCCTGCCGGCCTTGACGAACTTGTCGTACAGGTCGATGGGATAGGCCGGCGATACCGTGGCGATGTACGGCAGGTTGTGGGCCTCCATGATTTTGACGAAGTCTTTCTTGTGGCCCTGCTTGGTCAGCACCGGCGTGGTAGTTGTGACGGCGCCCGCCGGCGTCGCCCCGGACCGCTGAGTTCCCGTGTTCATGTACGCCTCGTTGTCGTAGCAGGCGAAAATGAAATCCGTGTTCCTCTCCGCCGCTCCCGACAAAGACTGGATGCCGATGTCGTAGGTCCCGCCGTCGCCGCACAGAGCCAGCACGTTGATATCGGGACGATTCTGGGCCTTGAGGGCGGCCACGATTCCCGAGGCGGAGGCGGCGGTTGAGGCGAAGGAGTTGTTAATCGCGGGAACGATCACTGATGTGGTGGGATACAGGCCGTGCAGGACACAGAGGCAACTCGGCGGAATGGCCACGATGGTATTTTCCCTGAGCGCCTTGAGAATGAAACGATAGGCGATGGACAGGCCGCATCCCTGGCAGGCCCGGCTGCCCGGCAGGATGTATTCCTTGTCGTTGATCCTGAAAAGGTTCTCCTGCATGGTTATTCTTCCTCCCGGCAGTTGAGCCATACGGTGCGGCACGCCCTGTCGCCCGATTCCAGTGATTTCACGGCTTCCCGGACCGCTCCCAGCAGGTCGGCGGTTTTTACATCCCGACCTCCCAGTCCGGCGATGACGTCAATTACCGGCGCGTCCACGCCCGTTCCGTACAGGGAGGCCTTCAGGTCGGACGTCACGCCTCCCTCGTAGCCGTAACTGAAGCATTTTTCGAAGACCACGATCAGGCGGGCGTTTCTCAGAACCGCCGGCAGTCCCGGCGGGAAGGGCCGGTACGAACGGATACCGACGACGCCCGCCCTGACGCCCTCATTCCGCAGCAGGTCGGCCGCCAGGGTCGCCTCGGCGGCGATGGAGCCCATGCCGGTCAGAATTATATCGGCGTCTTCCACCCGGTGCGTCCAGAAAAGACCGCCGTGATCCCGGCCGAAACGTTCGGCGTAATCGCTGCTCGCCGCGGCGATGACATCCCGGGCCTTTTCGAGACCCGTCTGCAGCTTTCGCCGCATTTCCATGTAGCCGTCACAGAGGACACCGTCCGCGTTCTGCCGGCGCCAGGGGAAAAAAACGGGATTGATCGTCCGTGGCCGTTCCGGCTCGAGGAATGTGTGGGGTTTGTAGGGAGGCAGATAGCGCCGCACTTCGGCGGCGTCGGGGATTTCCACGGGCATCATGGTATGGGAAAGAATGAACCCGTCGTAGCAGACCATGACGGGCACATACACTTCTTCCGCGATCCGGTAGGCTTGAATCACCGTGTCGATAATCTCCTGGTTGTTCCGGCAGTAGAGCTGTATCCACCCCGTGTCGCGCTGGGACATGGAGTCCTGCTGGTCGTTGAAGATCGACCAGGGGGCCGCCACGCCGCGGTTGACGCAGCACATGACGATGGGAAGGCGAGACCCCGCTGCCCAGTGAAGCTGCTCGTGCATGTAGAGCAGGCCGTTCGAGCTGGTGGCCGTGAAGGTTCGGACGCCCGTCGTCGAGGCCGCGATCAGCACCGACAGGGCGGAGTGTTCGCTTTCAACGCGCACGTACTCCGCCTTCAGGGTTCCGCGTTCCACGTACTCCGAGAGCAGTTCGGAGATCTTTGTTTGAGGCGTGATGGGATAGGCCGCCACCACCTGGGGTTCGCAGAGAGTCACGGCGAGAGCGGCCGCTTCGTTGCCCGTGATGATGCGCACGTCACTCACGGCCGCGCTCCTTTCCGACCATGGTGATCGCGTTGGGGGGACACTCCTCGGCGCAGATGCCGCAGCCCTTGCAGTAGTCCAGGTCGATGGTGACGGGGATGGTCATGGAGACCACACCTTCCGGGCAGTAAAGCCAGCAGAGAAAACAGGACGGTTTTCCCTTGACGGCGGGCGTGCACTTCGCGGGATCAATGACGGGCTTCATCTCCGTCCAGTCGCCCGTTTTTCCCGCTTCTCCCACGGCGGGCGTGCAGACGCCCGATATATTGTCATCCTGTCTGTTCATGACGAGTGTCTCCCACGACAGTCATTTCGAAGGCGCGCCGGACGGCCTGGTAATTGTTGTAGGCAGACGCGGGCGGCATTTTGAAGGCAAGGCCGCGCTCGATGCCGGCGAGGCTGATCCTGTCCCAGAGGCGGGCCAGCGATCCCAGAAGCGGCGTGTTTACCACGGGCGCGCCTCCCACGGTGAGACGGAATTCCCGCGCGATGGCGGCGGCGTCCACCGAAGCGGTGCGAGCGGCGGGCTTGTCGGGAAGGCGAAAACTCTCCGGGGGTCGCGCCGAGTTGACGATCAGGACGCCCCCGTTCCGAAGCCCCGCCCCGATATCGACGGAACCAAAGAGCGATTCATCGAGCACAATCACAATATCCGCAAGGGCGATCTGCGAGAAGGTCCGTATCGGTTCGTCGTCGATCCTGGTGGAGGCCGTCAGCGGCGCTCCGCGGCGCTCCGGGCCGAAGGTGGGAGCGGAGGTGACGCCCCTGTAACCCTGCAGATACGCGGCCTCGGCGAGTACCTCCGATGCCAGGACGACGCCCTGTCCGCCCCGGCCGTGCCAGAGTATTTCATGCATGATACCGCTCCATCTGTACATGCCCCGGAGGGGAACGAGACAAACCCAATAAAAAGCCCCGGGCGCCGCCCGAGGCCTCATCTTATTTACGCTGTTCCGTTACGTGGTGCTGCTGTTCGACGACGAGGCCCCCCTATGTGGGCCCGGGAAGAGCGAGGCATACTACGCGCAAAAAATCGATACCCGCTTTCCTGTCGTCAATCAATATCATCAGTCGCAGCGTCCTATTCGGTAACAAGAGATCGGCGTACCCTACCAGCATTATTTCGCAAAAGTCAAATGAAAATTCCGTCCCGATGTTTCATCCCCGTTCACCCTGCGCGTTCGCACGGAGCCGTTCATCCTTCGACAGGGGCTCTACCCTTGCGGGCACGCGAGGACGAACGGGAATACGGGAATCCGTTCAGAGCGTTCATCCTTCGACAGGCTCAGGACGAACGGGGAAGGAAAATCGCGGGCACGCGGGGATAACCGAGTCTGTAAGAATCCGTTCGTACTGAGCCCTGTCGAAGTACGGACGGCAACAGTGCGCTTGACCCCGTTCATCCTTCGACGGGGCTTAGCATGAACGGTTTATTGGAACCCATTCGTCCCGGACACAATGCAATCCCCATAGCCCCTGTCCTTCATCCCCCTCCCCTTAATCCCCTCCCTCCAGGGGAGGGGAAAGAATTGTTATGAGATCATTCCTCCTTCCAGGGGAGGTGAAGGAAATGTTGCGGAATCATCCCTCCCTCCAGGGGAGGGGAAAGAACTGTTATGGAATCATATCTCCCTTCAGGGAAGAGGACCCGGAAAAAGGAGCCCATCGCCTCCAGCCCATAACCCCTCACCTACAGCCCCTCGCCTCTCACCAACACCCCCTCGATGCGTTCAAGCAGGGGACCGAAGGTTGAGGGGTCGCGCGCCGAGACGAGAATGCCGTCGTGGCGGCGGCGAATGTTTTCCAGGATCGCCCGGTCGGGGCACAGGTCGATCTTGTTGAACACCCGGATCATGGGTTTGCGGGCCAGCTCCAGATCGGTCAGGATGGATTCAACGGCGGCCATCTGTTCCTCGAAGGCGGGATTGGCGATGTCGATCACCTGAATCAGCAGGTCCGCCTCGTCCAGTTCTTCCAGCGTGGCCCGAAAGGCGGCCGCCAGTTCCTTCGGCAGGTCGCGGATAAATCCCACCGTGTCGGTGATGACGGCGGAGCGGTCGCGGGGAAAACGAAGGCGCGAACTTTTGGGATCCAGCGTCGCGAAGAGACGATTCTCGGCAAGGACGTTGCTCCCGGTAAGGGCGTTGAGCAGCGTCGATTTCCCCGCGTTGGTGTAGCCCACGATGGATATGACGGGCAGTCCCTCCCGTTGACGCAACGAACGGCGCTGCGCCCGCCCCCGCCGGACGCCGGCAATCTCTTTTTCCAGCCGGTGAATGCGGTCGCGCACGTGGCGGCGGTTCACCTCGAGCTTCGTTTCGCCGGGGCCCCGTCCGCCGATGCCGCCGGTGAGCCGCGACATGGCGGTGTTCTTCTTCGCCAGCCGCGGCAGCATGTACTTGAGCTGCGCCAGCTCCACCTGTATCTTGCCGTCGCGGGAATGGGCCCGCTGCGCGAAAATGTCGAGAATAAGCTGGGTCCGGTCGATGACCTTCAACTCTGTTACATCGGCGATGGATCGGGCCTGGCCGGGCGTCAGTTCCCGGTCGAAAATGAGCAGGTTCGCGTCTATCTGGAGGGCCTTCATCACGAGATGCGAGAGCTTGCCCCGGCCCAGAATGAACCGGGGATCGACCCGGGCCCGCCGCTGGGCCAGGGTGTCGAAGACCTCGACACCGCACGTCCGGGCCAGCTCCTTCATTTCCGCCATTGATTCTTCGGCGCCGGGACCGCCGCCGTCCGTCACGGACACCAGGATGGCCCGGTCCGTGGAATCCACTTTCCGCAGGGCCTGTCGTCCGGCCAGTTCGCCCTCCAGGGCCTGTATGAAGGCGGCGAAATCGAGCGTGAATTCCGAGGGCCGTGCCGGTTCCATGATCAGCCAGTAATCGCCCCGGGGATTTTCGGGTACCAGGTGGGCCAGGTGCATCGGGCCCGGAAGTCCCTTTTCGTCCATGGTGAGCGCCGCCACCAGGTCGAGCCGGAGCAGCGCCAGGTCCGTGAGGTCTTCCCGCGAGAGGGGTTCGTTCTGGAGGTGGGTGTGCAGCAGCCGCAGGCCGGTGAGACGGGACGAGGCGCCCCGGCGGCCTTCCAGGTCAGGAATGACGATCTGCCGGTTATCGCCCAGTATGACGATCTCCGTTTCGCCGCGCCGGTTCACCAGAACGCCCACCTGCCGGCCCAGTCGGCGGGACAGTTCCGTGAGCGAGCGGGCGTATTCCTGCGTCACCACCCGGTCCGGCGGCAGACGCTTCCGGTAGAACTGTTCCAGCGCCCTGACGTCGCCCGCCTTGAGACTCGTGATAACGCCGTGGATTTTCTGTGCTATGGCATGTACTCCTTTCAGCAGTGTCTGTTCAGACAACCTGATAATAGAGCCGGGAGCGGGGCGGAGTCAAGGGGGAACGGGGGGCTATGGGCGATAGGCGAGGGGCAAGGGGCTATGGGTGAGGGGCTCCTTTTTTCGGGTCCCCTCCCCTGGAGGGAGGAATGATTCCGCAACATGTCTTTCCCCTCCCCTTAGTGGGAGGGATGATTCCGCAACATGTCTTTCCCCTCCCCTGGAGGGAGGGGATTAAGGGGAGGGGGGTAAGGATGAGAGGCTATGGATTATAGGCGACAGGTGAGACATAAGGGGTGATTGCTTTGTTTCCGGGAAATCCATTCACACCGTTCATGCTGAGCCCGTCGAAGTACGGACGGTTGATCTTGTTATATGCCCCGTTCATCCTTCGACAGGGCTCTCCTGAGCCTGTCGAAGGGCTCAGGACGAACGGGGAAGCAGGAATCCGTTCAGAGCGTTCATCCTTCGACAAGCATGTCCTGAGCTCCGTCGACAGGGCTCTACCCTTGCGGGCACGCGAGGACGAACGGGAATGTGGGAATCGCGGGAACGCGAGGACGAACGGGGAAGGAAAAATCGCGGGCACGCGAGGGTGAACGGGCAATGAAAAGCCCCCGGGGCGAAAACCCCGGGGGCTGGTGTTGCGTTGTGCTCTGCCGTCACGCGACGGCTGGGCTGATCCTTCTTAGAAGTTCAGGGTCAGCTTGTGGAAGAGCAGGTAGTTGTCGTCGACCTGGGGCACGGCGGCGCCAGCCTTGTACCAGTCGTCGGACCAGAAATAGCCGAAGGCCACTTCGTATTCCAGGTTCTCGAACATCTTGTAGGTCGCCTTGAGGTCGAACTCGTTGCCGATGCTGTCATCCGTGCCGGCGGCAACTTCGTCAGCCTTGGCGAAGCCGTAGGACGCGAAGATCTCCAGGTCTTTGTTCACCTGGTAGCCGGCGAAGAGCTGGAACAGCGAGGCGTTCGACATGGTGTCGCCCGTCTGGTTTCCGGCGGCGGGACCCATGGCGCCGCCCCATTTGGCCAGTTCGGAGTTCCAGAGGATCAGCATGGGATCCCAGTCAGCGCCGCCGCTGAGCGCGCCGCCGGCGGTAGTAATATCGTTCGGATCGTCGCCCGTGGCCATGCCGTAGAGGGCGCCCACGTAGGCGGGACCGAGGTCATACTGCGCCTTGATGTAGTAGGAAAGGCCCTCCACATCCATGTCTTGCCCATAAGCACCAGCACCAGCACGGCTAGCAGCCGCGGCAGCGGTGTTGTTTTCCCACTCAAGGTCGCCCATGGCGAACCAGTAAACCTGGGCCTCCAGGTAGAGGTCGCCGAAGGTGCCCTTGAAGTAGGGCGATACCAGGAAGAGTTCCTGCTTGTTCTCAAAGCCGGCCGCGGGAATCGTCGGCCAGAGCTGCCTGTTGTCCGCCGTGCGGTGATACTGGAGCAGCAGGGCGGCCTGCCAGGTCTTTTCCAGGTACATGCCGATCCACATGTAGCGGTCCTCGTCAAGGTCGGTCGCATTGTTGAGGGTATTCCAGTCGTTCTCGGTCATCTTCTTTACCTGGAAGAAGTTGATGAACTTGGTACCCTTGATGGGCAGGGTCCAGCTCGCCTTGGGAACGAAGATTTCCGCGTCGCCGAAACCCGTCCCGTAAACGCCGTCCCGCAGGTAACCGATATCGAATTTGCCGCAGTTGGAGAGGATGGTCATGTTCACGTAGTCGATGTCGATGTTCGTTTCCTCGGCGGCGCCGGGGGTACCCTTCGGGACACCTGCCGGGTCATAGACCAGGCCGTCGCCCGCGCCCATGACACCTTCCATGGCGTCGAAGCGGGTGTTGATCATGAGCCGCTGGTTCACGGCGAAGGTGGTGGCAACCCGGAGACGCTGGGTATAGAAGGCGTCGGAGGTGTTGCCCGGATCCTGCAGGGCCTGGTTGTTGATATAGAAGCCCTGAATCTTGTACTCACCGCTTACCTTGACGTCCGCCGCCGCTGCGGGCGCGGCGAAGGCGATCACCAGGCCCAGGGCGAGGATACCGATAAGAAGTCTCTTCATATTCGTTTCCTCCTGAAAACTGTTTAAATGGTTAAAACCCTTGATTGCGTTACCGTAGTGTAATGATTGTACTTTTTGCTGGATTTGCTGTCCCGGCGGCCACCCCCTTTCCTCGACGTGCTGAAGCGCGCTCACGGCGCACTTTGCGGGAACGCTAGCACCGGGACGTCCTTCTGTCAAGCGGTTTTTTTCTTGAAAAACGGGGGCATGTCATTTTTTGTTGAGGTAGGAGGTGAGGGGCAAGAGGCGATGGGCTTCTTTTTCGGATCCCCTCCCTCCGAGGGAGGGGATAAAGGGGAGGGAGATCCTGGTGCGGGGTGATAGGCTATAGGCTCGGAGTGATGAATACGGGGCGATGGGCGATGGGCGATGGGCGATGGGTGGGGCGCTGACCTGTGGTCACGGAAAGGTGACCTCGGGTCATGCAGGAATGGAGTGTGTCTGTGGGAACGGGCGGGCGGGGTGGCGGGATTTCAAGCGCGGAGGCGGAACGGCGGCGTTTTCCCTGTTTCTTCAGGGGGTTCTTCGCGATCTTCGCCGGAAATTTTTCCTTGACAGCGATGGGCGGGTACATTATATAGCCGGGCTTGAAGCGGTACGATCACGGGGCGCGGCGGCGCCGCCAAATAATCGAAAAAAACGGAGGTTGACATGGCAGATGTAGAATTGAAGGAAGTGTACCCGGTTCCCGATCACGTGCGCGAGCGCGCCCATATCAAGAGCAGGGAGGAATACGAGGCGCTGTACAGGCGTTCCCTCGAAGACCCCGAAGGTTTCTGGGCGGAGATCGCCGAGCAGTACGTGACGTGGTTCAAGAAGTGGGACGGCAAGGTCGAGGATTATAATTTCGACAAAAACAAGGGTCCCATCTATGTTAAATATTTCGCCGGCGGCAAGCTGAACGTTTCCTACAACTGTCTCGACCGGCACCTGGACAAGCGGGGAGACCAGGTTGCCATTCAGTGGGAAGGCAATGAGCCCGGCGAAGAGCGGGCGATCACTTACAAAGAGCTGCACGGAGAGGTCTGCAAGTTCGCCAACGTGCTCAAGGCCAGCGGCATCAAGAAGGGCGACCGGGTCTGTCTGTACCTGCCCATGGTCCCGGAGCTGGCCATCGCCATGCTCGCCTGCACCCGCATCGGCGCCATTCACAGCATCGTCTTCGGCGGTTTCAGCGCCGACGCCCTGCGCGACCGGATCCAGGACAGCGGCTCGCGGCTCCTGGTGGTATGCGATGGTACCTTCCGGGGCGCCAAGGCGGTTCCCCAGAAGACGACGGCCGACCAGGCCCTGAAAGATTGTCCTTCCATAGAAAAGGTGGTCGTCGTCAGGCGCGTGGGCGACAGGATCAAATGCGACTGGAACGCCGACCGCGACGTCTGGTGGGATGACGAGATGGCGAAGGTGGACGCCGCGTGCGAACCGGAATGGATGGACGCGGAAGATCCTCTCTTCACGCTTTACACTTCGGGTTCGACGGGAAAGCCCAAGGGCGTTCTGCACACCACCGGCGGTTACCTCACCTACGTGGCTTACACGCACAAGATGGTTTTCGATTACCACGACGGCGACATTTACTGGTGCACCGCCGACATCGGCTGGGTCACGGGTCACAGCTACATCGTCTACGGACCGCTGTGCAACGGCGCGACCAGCGTCATGTTCGAGGGCGTGCCCAACTACCCCACCATGAGCCGTTTCTGGCAGATCGTGGAAAAGGACAAGGTCAACATCTTCTACACGGCGCCCACGGCGATCCGCTCGATCGCGAAGGAAGGCCTGGAATACGTGAAAGGTAACGACCTGTCGTCGCTCAAAATACTGGGCACGGTGGGCGAACCGATCAATCCCGAGGCGTGGAACTGGTACTACAACGTCATCGGCGGCGGTCGGTGTCCCATCGTCGACACCTGGTGGCAGACCGAAACGGGCGGTATTCTGATCACCCCTCTTCCCGGCGCCATCGACATCAAGCCCGGCATGGCCACGGTGCCCTTCATGGGCGTCCATGCGGTGCTTCTCGACGATGAGGGCAAGGAAATCACCGATACGGTGGGCAGCGGCGCCCTGTGCATAAAGAAACCCTGGCCCGGCATGATGAGGACCGTCTACGGCGATCCCCAGCGGTTCCAGGAAACCTACTTCGAGCAGTTCCCCGGGTACTACACGGCGGGTGACGGCGCGCGGCGCGACGCCGACGGGTATTTCCAGATCACGGGCCGTATCGACGATGTCATCAACGTGTCGGGACACCGCATGGGCACCGCGGAAGTGGAAAGCGCCCTGGTGGCACACCCGCAGGTGGCCGAGGCCGCCGTGGTCGGGTATCCCCACGAGATCAAGGGCCAGTCCATCTACGCTTACGTGACGCTGAACGCGGGCGTGGAAAAGACGGACGAACTGAAGAAAGAGCTGGTTACACACGTGCGCAAGGAAATCGGTCCCATCGCGACGCCCGAGAAGATCCAGTGGGCCGACGGGCTTCCCAAGACGCGCAGCGGCAAGATCATGCGCCGCATTCTGAAAAAGGTCGCCGCCGGCGATGTGTCGGATCTGGGTGATACGTCAACGCTCGCCGATCCCTCGGTGGTGGACGATATTGTCAAAAACCGGCAGTAACGATCACGTTCGGACGGGACGTTCAGAAACGCCCCGTCCGGACGGTGAACGGACAACCGGAAAGAGCATCAATAATCACTTGACCGGGCGCGGGCGCCGACAGAGGCCCCCGGCGGCGCCGGTGGAAGGAGGTTCATGTGAACATAGTGGCATGTGTAAAGCAGGTTCCGGACACGGAGGCCTTGATAAAGGTGAAGGCCGACGGTTCGGGCATCGATGAAGGCGGGATCAAGTGGGTCATGAATCCCTACGATGAATACGGCGTCGAAGAGGCCCTGAAGCTGAAAGAAAAAAACGGCGGCGAGGTTACCATCGTTTCGGTGGGTCCCGCCCGTGCCCTGGAAACTATTCGGACCGCTCTGGCAATGGGCGCCGAAAAGGGCATTCATATCAGTGATCCGGCTCTTGACAACGCAGACGCCTATACCACGGCGAGCGCGCTCGCGGCGGCGATCAAAGAGCTTTCACCCGATATTATTTTTTGCGGTATGCGCGCCATCGACGATGACGCAGGCCAGGTCGGCTCCATTCTGGCGGAGCTTATGGGACTGCCCCAGGTGACGGTGGTCACCAAGCTCGAGGTGGAAGGCGCTTCCGCGAAAGCGACAAAGGCGATCGAGGGAGGACTGGTTACCTATGAAACGTCGCTTCCCTGCGTGATTACGGCCGCCAAGGGTCTCAACGAGCCACGGTACGCCTCGCTTCCCGGCATCATGAAGGCGAAGAAGAAACCGGTCGACGTGAAGGACGCCGCGGCACTGGGCATCTCCGCCGAGCCGAAGGCGAAAGTCGCCAAGATGACGCCGCCTCCGGAACGGGCGCCCGGCAAGAAGATCGCCGGCGAGGAACCGGCCCAGAAGGCCGCCGAACTGGTCAAGCTTCTCAGGGAAGAGGCCAAGGTAATCTAAGCGAAGGGAATGGAGGATAAAAATGGCTAAAGGAATAATGGTTGTAGCGGAACAGAGAGACGGAGCCTTTCGCAAGGTTTCCTTCGAAATAGCGAGCGCGGCGCGCAAGCTTGCCGATGAGGCGGGCGAAGAGGTCAGCGCCGTTGTTCTCGGTTCGGGCGTCGAGGGAATCGCCGGCGAACTGGGGAAATACGGCGTCGACACGATCTACCTGGCCGACGACCCCGTTTTCGAGAAATACACCACCGAGGCTTACGCGGCGGCCGTGACGAAACTGGTCAAGGAAAAAGATCCGGCGATCCTGCTGCTTGCCGCGTCGGTGGAAGGAAAAGACCTGTCATCGCGGCTCGTGGGCTCGCTGGCCACGGGCATGGCGTCCGACTGTACCGAGCTTCGGCTGGAAGGCGGCAAGCTGATCGCCACGCGCCCCGTGTACGCGGGCAAGGCTTTTGCCGAGCTGGAAATTACGGGTTCCCCCCAGATGGCTTCGCTTCGGCCGAACGTGTTTCCCGTCGTTGAAAACGCCAAGGCGGGCGCCGTCGAGAAATTTGACGCGGGCGTGGACGCGTCGGCGTTGAAGACGAAAGTGGCCGACATAAACAAGGATACTTCGGGCAAGGTCGAATTGACGGAAGCCACCGTCATCGTTTCCGGCGGCCGCGGCATGAAGGGTCCGGAAAATTACCAGATTCTGGAAGAACTGGCCAATGTGCTCGGCGCGGCTGTCGGCGCCTCCCGCGCGGCGGTTGACGCCGGCTGGCGGCCCCAGACGGACCAGGTGGGACAGACCGGCAAGGTGGTTTCACCGAACCTGTACATCGCCTGCGGCATTTCCGGCGCCATTCAGCACCTGGCAGGCATGGGTTCATCCAAGTACATTGTCGCCATCAACAAGGACGACGAGGCGCCCATCTTTGCCAAGGCCGACTACGGCATCGTGGATGACCTGTTCAAGGTCGTTCCCGAAATTACGACCGAGGTCAAGAAGATTCTGTAATAACCCGTGGCGGGGGAAGGACATCTTCCCCCGCCCGCAGCATGTCCCGGAACAGTCGCTAGCCGAGAACCGGGCTCCCGGCACGGCGGCGTCGCCTGCCGTATCGACTCCCCGCGCGGGGCTTTCCACGTGGACGGTTCGGCCGCGGGTTCTCGCAATCCATCCAGGAGGAGGAGACATTATGGCATCACAGGGCGGACACGTTTTCGGTCCAGGACACGAGGGGCGCGAGGTATTCTGGAACGCCCAATCTTACGAGATATTGCTGTTTGTTTTTGCGGCGGTAGCCCTCGCGATTTTCGCCTACGGGTTGTACCGGCGCTGGCAGATGTGGAAAGCCCTGGGGCTTCCCGAAACCAGGACCGATAAACCCGGCGAGCGGATCAAGTCGCTTATAATAAACGGCCTGCTCCAGGCACGGACGTTCCGCGAGGCCTATGCCGGCATTTTTCACGGGCTTATATTTTTCGGTTTCTTTGTACTCATATTCGGCGCCGCCGTGGACGCCACCCAGTTTCATTTCGGACTTCCTTTTTTCCACGGACCCTTCTACCTGTGGTTTTCCCTGACCATGGAAATATTCGGACTGGCGGTGCTCGTCGGCGTGACGCTCGCCGTCATCCGACGTTATATTCAGAAACCGGATCTGCTGGGGTACCGGGGGAAACCTGACAACACCCCCGATGACGCCGTCGTCCTCCTGCTGATAGCCGCCATCATCGTGACGGGTTTCATGGTTGAAGCCCTGCGGCTATACGTGAACGTGAACGTGGACGGGTTCACCTGGGGACACTGGTCGTTCGTGGGGTACCTGCTGGCGAAAACACTGACCGGCGTCGATTTCGGCACGGTCGTGACGCTGCACAAGATCACCTGGTGGGTCCACGCACTCATCGCGATGGCGTTCATCGCCTATATCCCCTTCTCGCGGCTTCTGCACATGATCACAACGCCGGCGAACCTCTATATGCGGTCGCTGGAACCCACGGGCGCCCTGAAACCCATCGAGGACTTCGAAAACGCCGAATCCTTCGGCGTGGGACGGCTTGAGGAGCTCCCCTGGAAACAGATTTTCGATTCAGACGCCTGTACCAAATGCGGGCGGTGTCAGGACGGTTGCCCCGCCTATCTCTCGGGTAAGCCCCTCTCGCCGAAAAAACTAATCCAGGATATAAAGGAACACTGGGAGACGAGAGCGTCCCAGGTGCTGGCCGCACGGGCGGCGGCGAAGAAGAGCGGCAACGAACCGGAGATTCCGGAACCGGATAAAGTGCTTGTGGGCGAGGTCATCGAGCTGGAGGAGTTGTGGGCCTGCACCAACTGTATGTACTGCATGGAAAACTGTCCGGCCATGATCGAACATGTGCCCAAGATCGTCGGCATGCGCCAGTACAAGGTGCTTATGGAGGCGGATTTCTCGCCGGAGCTGCAGCTCACCTACCGCAACATGGAAAATAATTCCAACCCCTGGGGCATCGGCGCGCACACGCGGGGCGACTGGGCCAAGGAACTGGGAATTCCCACGATGGCCGAAAATTCCGACGTCGAGTATCTTTTCTACGTGGGCTGCTCCGGGTCGTTCGACGACCAGGGGAAGCGGGTCGCCACGGCATTCGCGAAGATTCTCAAGGAAGCCGGCGTAAGCTTCGCCATTCTCGGGGAAGAGGAAGGCTGCTGTGGAGACTCGGCAATGCGGGGCGGCAACGAGTACCTTTACCAGACGCTGGCGCAGACGAACATCGAGGTCATGAACGGCTACGGCGTGAAGAAGATCATCTGCACCTGTCCGCACGGCTACAACGCTCTGAAGAAGGATTATCCCAACTTCGGCGGCAACTACGAGGTGTATCACCACACCGAGATTATCGCGAAGCTCATCGCCGAAGGAAAGATCGCGCTGAAGAAACCCCTCGAGGGTGTGACGACGTACCACGATTCGTGCTTCCTGGGCCGCTACAACGACATTTACGATGAGCCCCGGAAAATCCTGCAGGCGGTGCCGGGAATGAACCTGGTGGAAATGAGAAGCAACCACAAGAAATCCTTCTGCTGTGGCGCAGGCGGCGCGCGCATGTGGATGGAAGAGGATATCGGCGAGCGCATCAACGATATGCGGACGGACCAGGCCATCGAGGCCGGGGCCGACACAATCGCCGTTGCCTGTCCCTTCTGCCTGACCATGTTGTCGGACGGCATCAAGGACCGGGACCGGGAAGAATCAATGAAGTCCATCGATATTGCCGAGATTGTCTGGCGTTCCATGGATCTTGAACAGGCACCGGCGGCGGAAGCTGCTGCGCCTGCCGCCGAAAATCAAGAGGCGGAAGAATAGCAGGTTCTTCCAGTGTATCGTACAACACGAGACCCCCGGAGCGACATACTCCGGGGGTCTTGTCGCTTCGGGGCGGACGTGCAGCAATGATTTTGCACCCGTTCATCCTGAGCGCAATAGATTTCCCCGTTCGTCCTGAGCACAATGGATTTTACCGATCATCCTGAGCCTGTCGAAGGATGACCGGTAAAAGGGAAAGGCATCACCATTCGTACTTCGACAGGCTCAGTACGAACGGATTTTTGGTTACCGTCTGTACTTCGACAGGGCTCTCCTGAGCTTGTCGAAGGGCTCTACCATGTCGGGCACGCGAGTACGAACGGATTTTTGAATCACCCGTTCGTCCTGAGCACCGTCGAAAGATGACCGGGAAAAGGGAAAGGCATCACCATTCGTACTTCGACAGGCTCAGTACGAACGGATTTCTGGTTACCGTCCGTACTTCGACAGGCTCGGTACGAACGGTTCCGGGTGCGAACGGATTTTTACAGACCCGTTCGTCCTGAGCATAATAAAAATCTCCGTTCACCCTGAGCCCTGTCGAAGGGTGGACGGGATAGAGGGTAATCTGAAAGGCGTAATGAATTATGCATCGAATTTTGATTGTTTTCCACAGTAAGACGGGTAACACGGAGCGGATGGCCCGGGCCGTCGAGCGGGGCGTTTTGTCGACGGAGGGCGCCGAAGCGGTTCTGAAGCGTGCCAGCGAGGCCACGGCGGATGATCTGCGCGGTTGTGACGGCATCGCCCTGGGCACGCCGGAGAATTTCGGCTATATGTCGGGCATGATGAAGGATTTTTTCGACCGGACCTTTTACGAGGTGCAGGATGAGACATTCCGCCTGCCCTGCGCGGTGTTCATCTCGGCAGGCAACGACGGAACGGGCGCGCTGAACAGCATCGAGCGGATCACACTGGGGTACCGGTTCAAGAAAATTTACGACCCGGTGATCGTCCGGGGCTCCGTGACGGAAGAAGACCTGCGCGCGTGCGAGGAGCTGGGGCAGACGCTCGCCGCCGGTATCGCCCTGGGCATTTATTAACCGGTACCGAGCGCGAAATAAGCAAAAAAATAATTTTTTCCCGTTTTTGTGGCGCCTGCTACAGTCGGATCGGTGGATTTAACGGGCCGTGCGTGGTACAACCTGTCATATCTCTTCAAGGACGTTCAAGCCATGAAACCGACCATACTTTTTATGGGAACTCCCGAATTCGCCGTTCCGTCGCTGGAGCGGCTCATTGAAAACGATTATCCCGTCATCGGCGTGGTGACACAGCCAGACCGGCCGAAGGGACGTGGAAGGAAGCAGTTGCCGACGCCGGTCAAGGTCCGCGCGCTGGAGGCGGGCATTCCCGTTTACGAACCCGCGAGGGTCCGTGGCGAGTCCTTTCTCGAGCAGTTCCGAGAGCTTGCGCCCGACATGGTGGTACTCGCGGCCTTCGGCCAGATTTTGCCGAAGGAAATCATCGACACCCCTCCACTGGGATGTCTCAACGTGCATCCGTCGCTGCTTCCCCGCTATCGGGGCGCCGCGCCGATCAACTGGGCCCTTATTCGGGGTGAGACAAAAACCGGCGTTTCGATCATGCTCATGGACGAGGGCGTCGACTCGGGCGACGTGCTGCTTCAAAAGGAAGTACCCATTGAGCCGGAGGATACCTGCGGCGACCTGACCGACCGGCTGTCACTCCTGGGAGCCGACCTGCTCCTGGACGCGGTAAAGGTCGTGGCGGACGGGACCGCCGTTCCGATACCCCAGGATGCGTCGGCGGCGACCTTCGCGCCCCGCCTGACGCCGGAAACCGGCCACATCGACTGGAGCCGGCCCGCGGAGGAGGTGGCCAACCTGATTCGGGGGCTCTCTCCCGTTCCGGGCGCGTATTCCTTCCTGCGGGACCGCAAACTGAAGATTTTTTTCGCCGTGGCGGGCAAAGAGGAAGCGTCGGGTGAAAAGGCGCCGGGCAGTATCGGCAAGCTGGTAGAGTCGGGACTCCAGGTGATGGCCGGTGACGGTCACGTGTACCTGCAGGACGTCCAGATGGAGGGACGAAAACGCCTTCCTATCGATCTTTTTCTTCGGGGGTTCTCCCTGACCGATGACGACGCACTTGAATAAGGCCTTGCGACGTTCGATCACCGGCGCGGTGCAGTGCTTGGTAGTGCCCGTGATGCTTCTTCTCATTATTGCCGTCCCGGCAAGCGCAAAGAGCGGTGATTCCTGCGTTCTCGTGGGATTCCGCGGCGACCCTGAAGTAGATTCACTTCCCGAAGGCTGGGATCACGTCACGTACCTGGGAAAGAACGAGAACGAATTCCGGCTTGAAGCGGATCGCGGTACAGTCCTGCAGGTGCGCAGCCTCAACAGTGTGTCGGCCCTTCTGGCGACGCCCGACGTCGATATTGCCGAATATCCGCTCCTTGCCTGGCGGTGGAAGGTAAACCGTGTTGTGGGTATGGCCCGGGAAGACCGACGGGACCGGAACGACTGCGCAGCCAGGGTGCGGGTGGTGTTTAAAACTCCACAGCCCGCGCCGACGGGAGACACACTGGCCAGAAGAGTGCTGAAGCTGGGCGGTGTCGACCTCGGTGCCGGTGAACCGGACGGGGAAAAAATTGATTACGTCTGGGGGAATTATCTTCCGCAGGGGACGGTTGTCGCGTATCCCGGGGCGCGGGACCATTTCATGATATTTCTGCAGTCGGGCGGCGAAAAGGCCGGGCGGTGGGTGTGGGAACAGCGGGACGTGCGGGCGGATTACGAACGCTGCTTCGGCGGTAAGCCCCCGGATATTGCGGGACTGCTGGTATTGACCGATACTGAAAGGACCAACGAGGGCGTGATCGCGTATTTCGGCAGCGTCGTTTTCTTGAAACGGGAGCACGATGAAACCCCTTGATCCCCGACGCGCCGCCGTTGACCTGGTGACTCGCGTGGAAGACACGCGGGCTTTTCTGGAGCCCCTGCTGGCCAATCTTCTGGAGCGGGCGCCCGCCGCCCGCGACGAGGACCGGGGACTGCTCACGGAACTGGCCTACGGGACCCTCCGCCTGCGAAACCGCCTTGACTGGATCCTGGATCGGTTCTTACGGGGGAACGCCGCAACGCTCGATCCTGGCCTTCGAAATATTCTTCGGGTTGCCCTGTACCAGTTGTTCTGCATGGACCGCGTGCCGTCCTACGCGGCGGTGAACGAAGCGGTCAAGCTGGCGAAGCGCCGTTATCCCGGCCGCGATGCCCTGGTGAACGGGCTTTTGAGAAACGCGCTGCGACAGGCCGAGAAACTGTCTTTTCCCGACCGCGAAAACGATCCCGTTGAGTTCGCCGTCCGATATCACTCACATCCGCGGTGGCTCGTAAAACAGTGGATCGACGAGTACGGTCCCGGCGAAACCCTGGAACTCTGTGAAGCGAACAACCGGACGCCACCCTTTACCCTTCGCGTAAACCGTCTGAAAATCACCGTCGAAGAGGCGATCCGGTCACTGTCGGACGAGGGGTTCAGTGCCGCCGCCGGTCATTGGTCGCCCGACGGGGTGATCCTGGAACGGCGGGGCGTTCCGCCCCGGAAACTGTCCCTGCTGGAGGAAGGGTATCTCCAGGTTCAGGACGAGGCGTCGCAGCTGGTCTCGTTTTTGGTCGCGCCCCGCCCCGGTGAGCGGGTGCTCGATCTCTGCTCGGGCGTGGGCGTTAAGGCGGTGCACCTGGCGGCGATGATGGAAAACCGGGGAACGATCGTCGCCGTTGACCGGAACGGGCGGAAGCTGGAGGCGGGACGCGTCCGCGCCCACGCCGCGGGCGCGACAATCATCGAGCATTACCCGGCCGACGCTGTCGAACTGACGGGTTCCGGTTTGCTCGGGAAGTTTGACCGCGTGCTTCTGGACGCGCCCTGTTCAGGACTGGGAACGGTCCGGCGCAAACCGGAGATCAGGTGGTTTACCGGGGAAGGGGACATCGGAGAGGCGGCAGCGTTGCAGGAGCGTCTTCTGCGGTCCGGCGCGGACTGCCTGAAGCCTGGCGGCGTGCTGGTTTACGCGACATGCGCCATGTCGAGGCGGGAGAACGAGGACGTGGTCAGGACGTTTCTGGAGCAACATTCTTTCTTTGAGCTGCGGCGACCCGGGCCGCCGGTGAGCGACGCCATGATCGACGACGAAGGTTTTTTCAGGACGTTGCCGCACCGTCACGGGACGGACGGGTTCTTCGGCGCCGTCCTGGCGAAGCGGGACCCGGGCCAGGCGGCGGTGCCCGAAATCACCGATTGATTTTCTGTAATGCAAGTCAGGACTCATCAGGATGCAAAGTAAAAGGGTATAACAGAGAGGCTGGAAGCGATGGGTGATGGGCCACATTTTTTTGTCCCCTCCCCTGGAGGGAGGGGATGAAGGGGAGGGGGCGGCTACACCAGGTATAATATTTTTCTGCGGTTTTCGCGCCACCATGCACGCCTGCTCGTTCACCCCCACCCTGACCCTCCCCCTTCAAGGGGGAGGGGAATAAATAGTGCTGAACTTCCTCCCTTCAAGGGGAAAGGAATGAACAGTGCTGACCTCCACCTTCAAAGGGGAAAGGAAGGAGGCATTAAAACCCATCCGAGAGGAAGGGATGGCCAATAACCGGTCATCCTGAGCCCGTCGAAGGATAGAACGGGCAAGAAGGAGCCACACAATATCTTTCCTCACCCTCTCCCGGCGGGGCAGTTCATATCTTATCTTTACCCTTCACCCTGTCGGAGCAGCTCATATCTTATTTTGTCCCCTCCCCGGGAGGGAGGGGATGAAGGGGAGGGGGCGGCTACACCAGGTATAATATTTTTCTGCGGTTTTCGCGCCACCATGCACGCCCTGCTCGTTCACCCCCATCCTGACCCTCCCCCTGCAAGGGGGAGGGGAATAAATAGTGCTGACCTCCACCCCTTGAAGGAGTAGGGGAATGAACAGTGCTGACCTCCACCTTCAAAGGGGAGGGGAATGAACAGTGCTGACCTCTCCCTTCAAGGGGGAGGGGAATGAACAGTGCTGACCTCTCCCTTCAAAGGAGAAAAGGAATAAATAGTGCTGAACTCCACCCTTCAAGGGGAAGGGTGGAGTTCAGCTTGTTCTGTCATTACAGCAACCCTGATGGTTCGGTCTGGATGTGCCTGGGACAGCACACATCTTGCCGAATTACCGGGATGTTGACCTGTCTCTGCCATGAACAGGCTAAACCAGTTACGGATTTGGCAGCGGGGTAAAACGATTGACTTTGAAAGGTAAAAAAGGTATTTGAACCCCTCTTGGTTCGGCGTCGGGGTGACGGTTCAGAAACAGAGGAGCACTATATGATCTTGCAACAGATGGAAGTCGGATCCATGGCGGTATTCGCCTACCTGGTGGGGGACTCGGAAACCGGCGACGCCATGGTGATCGATCCCGCCGGTGATGTTCAGTCCATTCTCGACGCGGCCTCCCGGAAAAACCTGGTGATACGTTCTATCGTTAATACCCACGGTCACGTCGATCATATTTCGGGCAACGCGGATATGAAGGCGCGGACGGGCGCGGACATCATCATTCACGGAGACGACGTGGAGATGCTGACGAATACGCCGTCCATGATGCTGCGGATGTTCGGAGGCAAGCCGTCGCCTCCGCCTGACCGGACCGTCCAGGACGGCGACATTGTTTCGGCGGGCTCCGTGAGCCTGGAGGTTATCCATGTTCCCGGCCACTCTCCGGGAGGAATTGCACTGTACACCCCCGGCTATGTCTTCACGGGAGACACGCTCTTTGTCGAGGCCGTCGGACGGTCTGATCTTCCTGGCGGTTCCTGGCCGGTGATGCTTCGTTCCATACGAACTCGTCTTCTGACGCTTCCCGACGACACAGTGGTGCTTCCAGGCCACAACTACGGCAGGACGCCGACTTCCACAATCGGGCATGAGAAACGTAACAACCCCTTTCTGCAGGAAGGATGACGGCCGGAGTGATACCGGGGGGAGAAGAAGCTGTGAATAACGGTGGTTTGCTGGAAACTGATTTTGAGGGGATGCGCCTGGTAAACCGGGGCAAAGTCCGCGACCTGTACGAAGTGGGCGAAACGCTGCTTATCGTCGCCACGGACCGCATCTCGGCGTTTGACGTGGTGATGCCGAATCCCATTCCGGGCAAGGGAAAGATCCTGACCCGCATGTCTGCTTTCTGGTTCGGCATGATGGAAGAAATCGTGAATAACCATCTCATCTCGACAGATGTGGATGAATTTCCCGAGACGTGCCGTCCTTACCGCGATGTACTGCGGGGGCGAAGCATGCTGGTGCGGCGGGCGGAACCGCTCCCCGTGGAATGCATCGTCCGGGGATACCTGGCGGGATCGGGCTGGAAAGACTACATTGCAGGGCGGCCCGTATCGGGCATTTCCCTGCCCGCGGGTCTGCAGGAGTTCAGCCGGCTGGAGGAACCGATTTTCACACCGTCCACGAAGGCCGAGCGCGGCCTTCACGACGAACCCATCACCCGGAAACAGATGGTCGATCTCGTGGGAGAAGAAACGACGGCCGAGGTGATCGACATCAGCCTGCGGCTTTACCGACACGCCTCGGAAATCGCCGAAAAGTCGGGCATCGTTATTGCCGATACCAAGATGGAATTCGGCATTCTGGACGGGCGGATCATTTTGATCGACGAGTTGCTGACGCCGGACTCGTCACGGTTCTGGCCACGTGCCGATCTCGAGGCGGGGCGGCCGCCGACGAGTTTTGACAAACAGTTTCTTCGTGACTATCTTATTTCACTGAAGTGGAACAGGGAACCTCCCGCTCCGGTTCTTCCGGAGGACATCATCGCGCGCACGAAAGAGCGCTATGAGGAGGTGCTGGAACGCATCACGGGTCGTCCCGAGGAATGATCCGATCCGGTTCGTGTTTTTCATACAGGAACAAATCAAACAAATCATTGCCGCTCAAATGCGGCCGACGGATATAAACGGTCAACCATGAAACAGGATTATTACGAGATACTGGGCATCGACCGGAATGCCTCCGATGAACAAATAAAAAAGAATTATCGAAAGCTTGCCTTGAAATTTCATCCCGACCGTAACCCGGGGGACCGGCAGGCGGAAGAGCGTTTCAAGGAAGCCGCCGAAGCTTACGAGGTGTTGCGGGACCCGGAAAAAAGGGCCCTCTATGATCGCTACGGCCACGAGGGTTTGAACGGCGCCGGGTTCAGCGGTTTTTCCGGTTTCGACGACATCTTCTCAAGTTTCGGCGATATTTTCGAGGATGTTTTCGGTTTTTCGGGACGGCGGTCCCGTTCCCGGACGGCCGCGCGCCCCGGCGCCGATCTTCGCTATGATCTTTCCATTTCGTTCATGGACGCCGTGTTCGGCAAAGTCGCGGACGTCGACATTCAGCGGCTCGAGACCTGTGATGAATGCGGCGGTACCGGAGCAACGCCGGGAACAACGCCGGTCATGTGTCCCACCTGCCACGGGTCGGGTCAGGTTACCAGAGCGAGCGGCTTTTTCACCGTGAGCTCGACCTGTCCTCATTGCGGCGGCGCCGGCCGGATTGTCGAGCATCCCTGCCGTTCGTGCCGCGGAATGGGCATGAAAGAGGTCACGAAAAACGTCCAGCTGAAAATTCCTCCGGGTGTGGAAACGGGAGTTCGCCTCCGGCTGCGGGGCGAGGGTGAGGACGGGCGCAACGGAGGTCCGCGGGGCGATCTGTATGTCTTCATTCACGTCGAGCCGCATGAATTTTTTCACCGGAAGGGCAACGACGTGGTCTGCCATGTTCCCGTGCCCATGATCACGGCTGTTCTTGGCGGGGAAATGGAGGTGCCGACCCTGGAGGGAGTGGAAGAGGTCAAAATTCCCAGGGGGACACAGCACGGCAACCTGATCAGGTTGAAAGGCAAAGGCGTTCCCCGTCTTCGTGGTTCCGGGCGGGGTGACCAGGTACTGCAGATCGCCGTTGAAATTCCGACCGATCTTACCAGAAAAGAAGAGAAATTGCTGAAAGAGTTCGCGAAACTGAGGTACGAACGGTAACGGTGACAGGGGCCTCGTTCATCTCAGACTGTGGTTTCCCCCGGGTCAGGTTTTTGTTACTTGACAGAGCCGGGTGACTTTTCTATATATCCCGCAGCTTCCATCGCCCGCGAAGAACACGGCGGGCACAACAGAAGGGACAACCCTCCATGCCCGCTCGAAAAGACATCAAAAAAATAATGATTGTCGGGTCCGGGCCCATCATCATCGGCCAGGCCTGTGAATTCGACTATTCGGGAACCCAGGCCTGCAAGGCCCTGCGGGCGCTCGGATACGAGATCGTTCTTGTAAACTCCAATCCCGCCACGATCATGACCGATCCGGGAATGGCCGATTTCACGTACATCGAACCGCTCAACTTCCAATCCCTTCGGGAAATAATCGCAAAGGAACATCCGGACGCCATATTGCCGAACCTGGGCGGGCAGACCGGCCTGAACCTGACGGCGGAACTTTCCCGGAAGGGTGTTCTTCAGGAATACGGCGTCGAAATCATCGGCGTCAATATCGACGCCATCGAGCAGGGCGAGGACCGGATCGCCTTTAAGGAAACCATGGGCAGGCTGGGAATCGATATCCCCCGCAGCAAGCCTGCCTATTCCGTGGAAGAGGCCGAGCAGATCGCCGATGAACTGGGATATCCCGTTGTTATTCGACCAGCCTACACCATGGGAGGAACCGGGGGCGGCCTCGTATATAACACGGAAGAACTGCAGACCGTTGCCGGCCGCGGCATCGCGGCGAGCCTGATCGGCCAGATACTGGTGGAAGAATCCGTCCTGGGATGGGAAGAGCTGGAACTCGAGGTTGTTCGGGACAGCAACAATAATATTATTACCGTCTGTTTTATCGAAAATGTCGATTCCATGGGGATTCACACGGGGGATTCATTCTGCACAGCGCCGATGTTGACAATTTCCACGGAGGTGCAGCAACGGTTGCAGCGTTTCGCTTACGCCATCGTCGAATCGATCAAGGTGATTGGCGGCACCAATGTGCAGTTCGCCCATGATCCCGAAACGGGAAGGATCGTGGTCATCGAGATCAATCCCCGCACCTCCCGGTCATCGGCGCTGGCCTCGAAAGCGACGGGATTTCCCATCGCTTTTATTTCGGCCATGCTCGCAACAGGCGTGACACTGGACGAGATTTACTGGTGGAAGGAAGGCACACTTAATCGCTATGTACCTTCCGGTGATTACGTGGTGGTGAAATTCGCCCGCTGGGCCTTTGAAAAATTTCCCGGCGCCGAAGACGCGCTGGGAACGCAGATGCGCGCCGTGGGCGAGGTGATGAGCATCGGCCGGACATACAAGGAGGCCCTTCAGAAAGCGATCAGGTCCCTGGAAATTAACCGGTACGGCCTGGGGTTCGCCCGTGATTATAACAAGCGGTCGCTTGAGGAATTGATGGGGTTTCTCACCAGGCCAACCAGCGAGCGGCAGTTCGTCATGTACGAAGCGCTGCGCAAGGGAGCTTCCGTCGAGGACCTTCGGCAGAAGACGCGGATCAAGTCCTGGTTCATCGAACAGATGGCGGAACTGGTGCGGCTCGAGGAAGAGATTATCGCCTGCCGGGGGAAAACACTCCCCGACGAGCTGCTGGAACGGGCGAAAAAAGACGGCTTTGCCGATCGTTACCTGGCAATGTTGCTGGGAGTTCCCGAGAGGGACATTCGCGAGCGCCGCACGTCGCTCGGCATCAGGCATGGATGGCAACCGGTTCCCGTGAGCGGTGTCCGCGACGTGTCCTATTATTATTCCACCTACAACGCGCCCGACGCGGCGCCGGTGCCCGAGAAGAACCGGCGGCGGATCATCGTTCTCGGCGGCGGGCCGAATCGTATCGGGCAGGGTATCGAATTCGATTATTGCTGCGTGCACACGGCGTTCGCCCTGAGAGACGCCGGCATCGAATCTGTCATGATCAATTGCAACCCGGAAACGGTGTCTACCGACTACGATACGTCGGACCGCCTCTACTTTGAACCGCTCACCGTGGAGGATGTCCTGGCCATTTACGACCGGGAGCGGCCCGACGGCGTCATCGTCCAGTTCGGAGGCCAGACGCCGCTGAACATTGCCAACGAACTCGCCGAACAGGGCGTGCCCATCATAGGGACGGCGCCGGAGATGATTGACCTGGCTGAGGACCGGGACCGGTTCAGACGAATGATGGAATCTCTTGGAATTCCGGAACCGGCATCGGACATGGCAAGCACCTTTGAAGAGGCCCTCGCGGCGGCGGGACGGATCGGCTATCCTTTGATAGTTCGACCTTCCTACGTACTCGGAGGACGGGGGATGGAAGTTGTCTACGACGAGGAGAGTCTCCGTCGCTACCTTGCCGCGGCCGTAGAGGTGACGCCGGAGCGGCCCATTCTGATCGACAAGTTCCTGGAAAACGCCATCGAGGCGGAAGCTGATGCCATCGCCGACGGCGAGAGCTCTTTTGTTCCCGCCATCATGGAACATATCGAACTGGCGGGTGTTCATTCCGGCGACTCGGCCTGCGTGATTCCGGCGATCAGCATTCCACCGCAGCACGTGGAAACAATGTACGAATACACGCAGAGGATCGCCGAGGCCCTCGGGGTGAAGGGTTTGATGAATATCCAGTACGCGATCGCCGGCGGTGTAGTGTACATACTGGAAGCCAATCCCAGGGCATCGCGGACGGTGCCTCTGGTGTCAAAAGTCTGCAGGCTTTCCATGGCGACGATAGCCACCAGAATAATGCTGGGCGAACGTCTCGCCGATATCGGTCTTAAACGGAGTAACGTTCCACACTTCGGCGTCAAGGAGTCTGTCTTTCCCTTTAACATGTTTCCGGAAGTAGACCCCCTCCTGGGTCCCGAGATGCGATCGACCGGCGAGGTGCTCGGGCTCGCCGATTCCTTCGGGCTCGCCTTTTTCAAGGCCGAAGAGGCGGCCGGGCAGCAACTCCCTTACCAGGGCGGCGTGGTACTGATCACTGTTTACGACAAGACGAATCCCGACCTGCTCGATGTGGCGGGCGAGTTTCATCGTCTCGGCTTCGCACTGAAGGCGACGAAAGGGACGCACGCCTTTCTTGATCAGAACGGCATTCCGTCGGCGGTGGTCCTGAAGATGCACGAGGGACGGCCCAACATCGTGGACGGCATAAAAAACAAGGAAATAGACCTGATTATCAACACACCGAGCGGTCGCATGAGTCAGTACGATGATTCCTATATCAGAAAAGCGGCGATCAAGTACAAGGTTCCCTATATAACGACCATGGCGGCGGCGGTTGCCACGGTCAAGGGAATCACGGCGGTACGGAAAGGGCACGGGACCGTCAGGTCGCTGCAGAGCTATCACGGTGATATCAAGTGAATGAAAACAGCGGAGCAGCGGGAACGATCGTGCCTTCCCGTCGCCCACTGTTTTGAGGACGTCATGGAAACAATCCGGGAAAATTGTGGAGTTTTCGGTTTGTTCTCGCAGTATTCATGCTCGACTGAAATCTTTCAGGGTATCGATTTTCTTCAGCACAGGGGGCAGCAATATTGCGGCATCTCGACCTGCGACGGAACGATTCACCACGAAACGCACCGGGGCAGGGCGGCAAATTCCTTTCCTGAAGAAGAACTGAAACAATTGTCGGGACGTTGGGGAATCGGCCACGTAAGTCTGCAGGACAGGCAGCCTCTGCGCTGGCTCACCGGTATAGGCGAGATATCGGTGTGTTTCAGCGGCAACGTCATTAACGCAAGTGACCTGATGAGGGAAATGATGGGTCGGGGCAAGTCGTTCCTGGAAGGTACGGACGTTGAAATTATATCCAAGATCATCATCGAGGGAAACAATCTGGTAAGCGGCATATCCGATCTCGCCCGGAAGGTGCGGGGCGCTTATTCGCTCCTGGTCTTGTCGAAGGAAGGGATTTACGCGGCCCGGGACGTGTTCGGCTTCAGGCCGCTTATCATGGGCCAGGATGCCGAAGGAACCAGGTATGCCGTCAGTTCGGAATCAAGGGCGCTTCAGAACCTGGACATGGAAGTATACCGCGACGTTGAGCCGGGCGAGATTGTTCTCATCAACGACGAGGGATTCCGTACCGTGGCGCAATTAGATTCGCCCCGGCGGGCGCACTGCGCGTTCGAGTGGGCCTACACGGCGAGCATGGATTCCATCATCGAGGGCGTGTATGTCCAGGAAGCCCGTGACAACCTGGGCGAAAGTCTCGCGCAGCGGGATATCGACGAAGGGAACCTCGGGGCGGATATCGTGGCGCCTGTTCCCATGTCCGGAATCGGCCACGCCCTCGGGTATCACAAGCGCTCAGGCATCAACTACCAGGAAGTCTTTCTCTACAACCGTTATGCCGACCGGAGCTATACCCAGGCGACCCAGCGAGACCGCGACAAAATGGCCAAGCGGAAACTTTCGATCCTTCCCTACGTGAAGGGGAAACGCATCGTGCTGTGCGACGATTCCATCGTCCGGGGCACGCAGATCCGTTACAAGGTACTGGACCTGAAAGAGGCGGGCGCCAAGGAAGTGCATGTGCGAATCGCCTGTCCGCCGCTCATGTATCCCTGTGAATTCGGTATTTCAACACGTTCCTACGACGAGTTGGTCGCCCGGTCCTTTATGAGAACCGGCGACATCACCACCATGGAACAACTCCGCGCCCTGGAGGAATGGATGGCCCGCCGGATAGGCGCCGATTCCGTCAAGTACAATACCATAGAAGATTTCGTCGCCGCGCTTATGACCGAGCGGGGCAATCTCTGCCTCACCTGTTTCGACGGTATTTCTCCGTATCCGCCGAATTTCGTCACGTGATTTCCGAAAAAGACCGTTGATTGATCGTTCCCCCGTTCCGGCACCGGAAGGAGGCGCGATGTCCTTTAATCGAAGGGGAGATGCAGTATCGACGTCGGGTCCACGAAAACAGACGCGAGCCGGGTTCCCCAGTGAAGGTGGGGTCCCGTGACCCTGCCCGTGGCGCCGACTCTGCCGATCACTGTTCCCTTGCCCACGTGGTCCCCTTCGTTCACCGCAATTTCAGACAAGTGACAGTACAGAGTGAACAGGTCGGCGCCGTGATCGATGATAACGGTGCCACCGGCGAAGAACAGGGAACGGGCGAGAACGACGACGCCGCTGTTTACCGCCTGTACAGGTGTTCTCTCGGGAGCCCTGAGATCGACGCCGCGATGACGCGACCGGATTTCGCCGTTGAACAGCCTTCTGACGCCGAAGGGACTTGTTACGGCGCCGTCCAGGGGTCTGATAAAGGAGCCGTTGCCAAGCCACTCGCTCCGGCGATTTCTATAGATTCCGGTAACAAGGGTCCGTTCCTCCTCGATGCGGCGAAGTTCGTCAGGGGAGGGATCGGTGAAACAGGATTCCACGCTGATTTTGGAAGACGGAAAGGTTCCCTCGAGGACGGCGAGTGAAACCGGTGCGTCAAGCCTGGAATCATCGGGGAAAACAATCTCGAGACGGATCTCGTGATTGCCTGGGGGCGTGTCCAGTTCAATCGGTATCAGCGTAAAATAATATTTTCCTTCACCCGTGGCGGTAAAGGAATGGTTCCTGCCGTTGAATACGGCGCCGGCGGTTTTGAAAGGCGGGGCTTCGAGGCGCAGCATGACCGCCTCTCCCTCGACGGGACAGCGGCAGAACGATTGAAGCAGTACCGGGCCCCGTTTGGTTTCTGCCCGGAATTCGAAGCTGTCTCCACCGTGACACGGAACCGGCAGAAGAAATAAACCTGCCAGAAACATGAAAAATGTTCGTCGAAGAACGGACGTCATCTGACAAACCTCTCGCGGATAATGTGGAAATCCTAACGGGGAAGCCCTCCGAAGCGCAACAAAAAATCACAAATATATGGACAAATTATGGATTTTCAATTATATTCCGCGGGAATCGTACTTCCGCGGAGCACACCGCGGTACATAAGGAGCATGCCATGGTAGAACGCTTGAAAAATTCCTGCATATTTGCAGCGATCGGCTTTACACTATGTCTCGCGGGTTGTGCGCCTCTTATCGTGGGGGGCGCCGCCGTAACGGCGGGAGCGGGTACTTACGTGTACGTTCAGGGTGAGCTGAAAACCGATTACCCGAATTCGTTTGAGGAAGTGTGGGCTGCCTGTGAACGGGTCGTGGCTGATATGCAGGCCATTGATGTCGTTCCCAGCAAGGAAATCGGTAATGCGCGGATAGAGGCGCTTATTGACAACGAGCGTGTGCGTATCTCCGTGCAGTACAAGTCGAAAGACTTGACCAACGTCTCGGTACGTGTGGGTGTGCTTGGCAACAGAACCGCTTCGCAGCGGATACACGACAAGATTGCCGCCAATCTTTCCTAGCCTTTGCCCGGGATTGTCCGCTACTGACCGTAACAGCCGGTTACGATCGGTGCGGGCGGATTCTGGCGGTTATTATGTCGTCGAGGCGTCTTTCTTTTCTTTCTCTTCATCAAGGCCGTAGTACTTGATTTTACGGTGCAGGTTGCTCCGCTCGAGTCCGATCGCCGCCGCCGTCTTCGAGATATTCCAGTCGTGTTCTGAAAGCTTGCGGGTGATGTAGGCCTTTTCGAACAGCTTTTTTGCTTTCCGGAATGTGTCCGAAAAGGCGGCGCCGGACATGCCCGGCGGTTCCTTCGCGGGGTCGGCGCTGCTCGGGAGCGGCGGTATGTCGGCGGCGGTGATGGTTTCGCCGCGGCACATGATTACGATCCGCTCGATGATATTCTTCAGTTCCCTGACGTTACCCGGCCAGTTGTGGCTCATGAGCAGCTCAAGGGCCTCGTCTTCGATACCCGTCAGTGATTTTCCCTCCTTGGCGGCGAACTCGCTGATAAAATGTTCCGCCAGAAGGGGGATATCTTCTTTCCTGTCACGGAGGGGAGGGACGAACAGCGGAATCACGTTGAGACGATAAAAGAGGTCCTGGCGGAACCGACCCGCCTCCATTTCCTGTTCCAGGTCCTTGTTGGTGGCCGCCAGAACGCGCACGTCCGTCTCGATGATCTTCGTGCCACCTACCCGCTGAAACCTTTTTTCCTGAAGAATCCTGAGGATTTTTGCCTGGGCCTTGAGGCTCATGTCGGCTACTTCGTCGAGAAAGAGCGTTCCCTCGTTGGCCATGTCGAATTTGCCCCGTTTCTTCGTCGTGGCGCCCGTGAAGGCGCCTTTTTCGTGGCCGAACAGCTCGCTTTCGATGAGCTCTTCCGGTATGGCCGCGCAGTTCACTTCGACAAAGGGATTTCCGGCCCTGCGACTGTTCGTGTGAATGGAACGGGCCACGAGTTCCTTGCCGGTGCCGTTTTCTCCCATGATCAGTATCCAGGCGTTGGTGGGGGCGATGATCTCGATCATTTCTTTCAGATCCCGTATCACAGCGCTTTCGCCGTGCAATTCGTAATCCTGGCGATACCGTTCTTTCAGAAGCCGGTTTTCCTCCTGAAGCTTGGTCTGCTCGATCGCGTGATTTACGACGAGCACGACCTTTTCCAGCGAGAGGGGTTTTTCTATGAAATCGAAAGCGCCAAGCTTCGTGGCCCTTACAGCCGATTCGACCGTGCCGTGGCCGGAAATAATGACCACGGGAATGTCAGCCTGTCTCGATTTAATCTGTTCCAGTGTTTCGAGACCGTCAATTCCCGGAAGCCATATATCGAGCAGCACCAGATCGGGCAGCTCCTGTTCGATGAGGGAAAGACAGGCCTCGCCGCTTTCCGCCGTAATCACGTCGTATCCCTCGTCTTGCAGGATTCCGGTCAGCGATTGAAGGATGCTTTCTTCGTCATCGACGATCAGTATTGATTTGCTCATGCTTCCAATCCTCTGTGCCGGGAATGTCAAAATAAACCGTTGTTCCCCGGGGGTGATTGTCTTTTATTCCCACCGTGCCGTCGTGGTCGTTCACGATTGAGCTGACGATGGTGAGTCCCAGTCCCATGCCGGATTTTTTCGTTGAAAAATAGGGTTCGAACAGTTTCATCCTGTCTTTGGGTTCGATGCCCGCGCCGTTGTCGCTGACCTCGACGCGAACCCGTTTGCCGTCCGGACTCTGCATCGTGGCAACCTCGATTTTTTTCCTTCCGTCCTCCGAGGCGACGGCCGATACGGCGTTGTCCAGGAGGTTTACCATGACCCGCCTGATCTGTTCGGCATCGACCATGACAGGGGGAAGCCCCGGCTGCCGGGTGAAAACAAAATCGATATCCTTGTGAGCGTCCTGGAAGAGAAGGAAAGGCTCCTCGATAACCTCGTTCATGTCGTTGGGCACGGGGTTTGAAAGGGGCAGCCGCGCGAATTTCGAAAATTCATCCACGAGATTTTTGAGAATGTCGACCTGATTCACAATGGCCCCGGTACATTCCCGGAAAACGTCCCGTTCGCTTCCTTCCATCTTGTTGCCGTATCTTTTCTGCAGGCGCTCCGCCGAAAGCTTAACCGGCGTCAGCGGATTTTTTATTTCGTGAGCGATCCGCCGGGCCACTTCCCGCCATGCGGCTATCCGCTCGGCCTTCTGAAGCTGCGAGATATCTTCGAAAACAACCACCATGCCCATGTAGTTGTCGCCGTCGTCCCGCAGAATAGTCGTGGATATGAGAACGGTCAGCACCTTGTCCTGCAGCATGAGCTGGGCCTGCTTTTCAAGAAAATCTTCGCCGCTCTGCCGCAGTTCTGTTAGAAATTCGGAAACCATGCTCTTGTGCTCGGCTTTCAACACCGTTTCAAAGGGCTTATTAAGTACTTTCGAGGTTTTAATTCCGAGCATGGTTTCGGCGGCCCGGTTGACGGTGGTGATGACGCCGTTTCGATCAAGGGATATGACGCCGGCCGAGACATTGCGAAGCACTGTTTCCATGTAATGCCGGCGCTCGTCAAGGTGAATATTGGCTTTTTTGAGTTCGTCACTGCTTTTTTTCAAGTCTTTCGTCATGCGGTTGAAGGAATCGACAAGTACTCCGATCTCGTCGTCGGCGAGCACGTCGATATGGTAATCGAGATTGCCCTCGGATATCTCGTTGGTCGCCTCGGCGAGATCCTGAATCGGGATGGTGATGCCCTTCGCAAGGTACAGCCCGAACCAGGTGGCCGAGAAAATAATCAGCAGGGTGACGATGAAAAGGGTCACGATGAAGCTCGACTTGATGGGATTTTTCAGGAGATTGAACTGTCGGTATTCTTCGGAAGTCTTCGATATATGAGACAGTTTTTCGGCCAGGTCACCGGTGATAAAGTGGCCGGCCATAGCAATGCCGATCACGTCCTCCAGTTCGAAATTTATATAGATGGGCACGATACCGGTGATCAGCTCACCCCCGCCGGCTGCCTGTATACTGGAAAGTTCCCGGCCGTGATATACGTCGTCCACCATGTGCGCCGCCAGTTTCTGGGGATGGAGGTCCGGGTGAGCCGGATGAGGGAGAAAAAACTGTTCCTGCCGGTTGTCAAGAACGATTTCGACCGCCTCAATATTGAAGATCTCCTGGTACTGCTCCAGCAGTTCAGTCAGCCGGTCGGCAACGTCGCGTTCGTATAGTTTCCGCTCGGTTATTTCCCGGCTCAATTCCCTGGCCGCGTGAACGGCGCTTTCGCTGTATGCCTGGTAGTAGGTCTGGCCGATTTCGAGAGACGAGTCGAGGGCCCTGCCGATTTTCACGTTGAACCAGTTGTCGATGCTGTAAGAGAGAAATTGTATGGAAATCAGAAACAGGACGACGGTCGGTATCAGTGAAAGGCTGACGAAAGCGGCCACCAGCTTCGTCCGAAGTTTGGATCCGAGAATGCCCCGCCGCCGCTCGAATATGAGTTTGACGAGGTTCCTGATGATCAGGAAAATAAGCAGAATGATAAGGATCAGGTTGATGTTGATAAGCCCGAAAATGAGGACTTCGCCGGAGAAGGAAAGCGGCGTTTCCGTGCCGATGAGTCGGCTCTCGAGCAGGGTCAGGGTGACGACGACCACGATGGTGACGACAATGATAACCCGTTCCCTGCGGCGCCGGGCACGTTCTTTGGGGTCTTGTGATGTCGATTCCATTTTCATATCACGTCAGTATACGAAATCCTGGCGGACCCAGTCCGTTTCAAAATACCATAACGACGAAAAAAGCATAGTATTCCTGATGTCCATCGGTAACGGAACCTTGTCGAGTTTTGCCCTGATGCGCACGTAATATCGGCGACTCCGGTCGAGATCCGCCAGTTCGGCCACGGGCACGCCGTTCAGGTCCGTCATGGCCCGCTGGGCCTTGGTAAAGTCTGTGAATTGTTCGGGTTCTCCTCGCGCGCCACGGTGTGAGTAGGAGACGAAGAGCGTCCGCTTGATGTTGTCGTATTTCATGGAGTGCCGGATTTCGACGGACGAAATCTTTTTGTCGAACCAGACGCCCCGATGCAGGTAAAGTTCGATGGTAAAAATGAAGGTGGTGGTAATGCCCGCGAAAACGGCCTTTTCCATTTCCGGGGTAAAACAATCCTCCAGGCTGAGGTAGACGATCACATCTTCCTCTGAATTTGTTACGATGACGTCCGTTATGTTGGCCTGTCGGGCGTTTGCGTGGGCCGCTTCAACGGCAAAGACGGCTGCTGCCAGGAGGAAGAGTAAGAAAAAAATCTTTCTGATCGTAGAGTTCATTCTCGACCGATTATTCGCGTTGCCTGTATCCGTGCCGCCCCCGGCGCTCGACGAATGAGAATCACTGTTTTTCCTGCTTCGGAGTTCTCCTGTGAACGGGAGAGATGTTTGACGGAATCCGCCGAAGGGCTTCCATCGGGGATGCCGTAACAGAACTATTGATACTAGGAAAGGGGATTCAAAAAAGCAAGGATTATTTAGGCTTGGACGGACCCGGCGGCCTCTTCCACCGTGGCCTGCGAGGGTTGTGCGGCGACCTCCGGTTCCAACGTTTCCATCGTCCAGCAATCCGGTCGCTGCAACAGTGTCCGGAGCAACATGTTATTCAACTTGTGGCCGGAGCGGCGCGCCACCAAGTGTCCCCGGATCGGAACGCCCAGAAGAGAAATATCGCCGATGGCGTCGAGAATCTTATGCTTCACGAATTCATCGGGAAAGCGCAGACCTTCCTTGTTGATTACTTTCGTGCCGTTCAGGACTATCGCGTTCTTGAGTGATCCGCCCAGGGCAAGGCCTTTCGCCTGTAAGTATTCCACCTCGTGAAGAAATCCGAAGGTGCGCGCCGGAGATATGGTCCGCTCATAACTGTCATGTGAAAAAACAAGGTGGTGTGATTGCTTCCCCACGGCGGGATGGGTGAAATCGATGTGGCAGGTTATTTCAAACAGGGCCGACGGATGGAGCGATACTGTTCCCATACCGTCGGTCACTGAAAGGGGTTTTGTTATGACGAGGCACTTTTTTTCCCTGTGCTGTTCCTCCAGGCCCGCCTCTTTCAGGAGTGCGACAAAGGGTTCGGAGCTTCCATCCATGATGGGAATTTCAAACGAGTCGGTTTCAACCACGGCGTTGTCGATGCCGAGACCGAAAAGGGCTGAAAGAAGATGTTCCACCGTGGAAATACGGGTTCCGTTCAATCCAAGTGTGGTTGCCAGCGTCGTATCGGAAACATTCGACGGCGTGGCTTGTATCATGTTGTCACGGCCGACGTCCGATCTACAGAAGACTATGCCTTCATCAGCGGCGGCCGGCCGTATGGTCATGCGGACTTTCCGTCCTGAATGAAGCCCGACGCTTCTGCAGGTAACGTCGCGGGCCAGCGTTTTTTGCATTGATTAACTCCGGTTATTTCTGCCGTTCAGCGTTCAGTTATAATTGTTAAGCAACAATAATGCCATATCCTGGTTATACTGCAAGTTATTGATATATTATGATATATACCTATGTATGTTTTCTGCGCATCTCTCAAAATCGGGGAGATCGCGGCACAGGTGTGTTTCCTCTGCAACACCATGCCCCCCTGGTGTACCGCAACTGCGCCGTTCTCTCTCGCTGTCGCGCCCACGTGTTTTCAGAACAGTTGTTCCTGCCGGTCGTCCCGTTTCCAGATTATGTCGAAATGATCGTATGCCTTTTTCGTGGCGACCCGTCCCCTGGCGGTCCGGTGCAGAAACCCTTCCTGTATGAGAAAGGGTTCATAGACATCTTCCAGCGTGTTTTTCTCCTCGCCGATAGCGGCGGCGAGGCTGTCGATTCCCACGGGACCGCCGTCGAACTTTTCAATGACCGCGAGCAGAATCGTGCGGTCCATGAGATCAAAACCGCGATGGTCCACGTCGAGTATCTCCAGGGCCTCACGTGAGACCGGGCCGGTGATGTGCCCGTCCGCCTTAACCTGGGCAAAATCGCGGACCCGGCGCAGCAACCGGTTTGCTATTCGGGGCGTACCTCGCGAGCGGCGGGCTATTTCCCGCGCGCCCGAAGCATCTACTTCGATCGAGAGAATTCGGGCTGACCGCGTGATGATGGTAGTCAGATCCTCTTCGTCGTAAAATTCGAGACGGAAGGTCATGCCGAAGCGATCCCGGAGCGGCGATGTGAGGAGGCCCGCCCTCGTGGTGGCGCCGACCAGTGTGAAGCGGGGAATATCGAGTTTCACGGACCGCGCCGACGGACCCTGGCCGATCAGGATGTCGATGTAGTAATCCTCCATGGCCGGATAGAGCACTTCTTCGACGACGTGGGAAAGACGGTGAATCTCATCGATGAAGAGAATGTCATGTTCGTTGAGGTTCGTCAGCATGGCCGCCAGGTCGCCCGGACGTTCCACCACGGGGCCTGACGTGACCTTGATCTCGACGCCCATTTCCTGCCCCATGATGTGGGCGAGGGTTGTTTTCCCCAATCCCGGTGGACCGTACAGAAGAACATGGTCCAGGGCTTCGTTCCGTCCGCGGGCGGCCTCGATGAAAATGGAGAGGTTTTCCTTTATTGTTTTCTGCCCCACGTATTCACGCAAAAACCGGGGCCGGATGGAATGTTCAAATCCCTTTTCCTCGTCTGATTGCAGGGGAGTAATGATAGTCGTATCCATAGAGAATGCTTCCGGTTATTTCGATAGTATTTTGAGCGAGACCGTGAGCACCGATTCGAGAGCAGGGTGATCTTTGCACTCTTTCAGGGCCTGGTCAACGGCTTTTTTCGCCGCCGCCTCGCGATAGCCGAGATTCGCCAGGGCCGAAAGGACGTCTCTGGCGATGGTATCACTTTCATCAAGAGATTTTCTGTGATCGATGCCCGCCGTCTCCAGTTTCTCCTTCAATTCAAAGATCAATCGTTCGGCCGTTTTCCTGCCGACACCGGGAATCGACACCAGCCGGCCGACATCTTCGGTCATGATCGCTCCGTAAAGTTCCGTCGAAGCAATGCCGGAGAGTATATTTACGGCGAGGCGGGGACCAATACCCGACACGGTTATGATCAACTGGAACATTGCTTTCTCTTCATTCGTGAGAAAGCCGAAAAGGGTGATCGCATCTTCCCTGACGTGGGTGTGGATGATGAGGGAGACGGTGTCGCCGATCTCGGGAAGGCGGTAGAACGTTGTCAGGGGGACAAACACGTCATAGCCGACGCCGTGGACATCGATGATGACCGATTGTATCGATTTCCGGGTGAGCACGCCGCAGAGGCTCGCGATCATTTAAACCTGGTCCTTTCTCATGGAATGGGCGTGGCATATGGCCACGGCAAGGGCGTCGGAGGCGTCGGGCGGTGGAGACTCGGAAAGGTTGAGCAGCATCGTCACCATCCGCTGTACCTGGTGCTTCTCGGCCCTTCCGTAACCGACGACGGCCTGCTTGACTTCCAGGGGTGAATATTCGAACACGGGCAGATCGTTCAGCGAAGCCGCGAGCAGAACAACTCCCCGGGCGTAACCCTGACGGATCATGCTTTTGACGTTTTTGCCGTAAAAGATATCTTCAATGGCCATCGCGTCGGGACGATGGCGGGACGCGATTTCCATGACGGCTTCAAAAATGAT
>LQBH01000024.1:0-72500 GCA_002030015.1 delta proteobacterium MLS_D | reverse complement strand
ATCCGCGATTACTAGCGATTCCAACTTCATGGAGTCGAGTTGCAGACTCCAATCCGAACTGAGGGTGGTTTTTTGAGATTTGCTTCCACTCGCATGGTCGCCGCTCTTTGTGCCACCCATTGTAGCACGTGTGTAGCCCTGGACATAAAGGCCATGCTGACTTGACGTCATCCCCACCTTCCTCCGGTTTGACACCGGCAGTCTCTTTAAAGTGCCCAGCTTAATGATGGCAATTAAAGACAAGGGTTGCGCTCGTTGCGGGACTTAACCCAACATCTCACGACACGAGCTGACGACAGCCATGCAGCACCTGTCACCGGGTTCCCCGAAGGGCACTCTCCCGTTTCCGGGAGATTCCCGGGATGTCAAGCCCAGGTAAGGTTCTTCGCGTTGCATCGAATTAAACCACATGCTCCACCGCTTGTGCGGGCCCCCGTCAATTCCTTTGAGTTTTAGTCTTGCGACCGTACTCCCCAGGCGGTTCACTTAATACGTTAGCTACGGCACTGAAAGGGTCAATCCTCCCAACACCTAGTGAACATCGTTTACGGCGTGGACTACCAGGGTATCTAATCCTGTTTGCTCCCCACGCTTTCGCGTCTCAGCGTCAGTATAGGGCCAGAAAGCCGCCTTCGCCACAGGTGTTCCTCCTGATATCTGCGAATTTCACCTCTACACCAGGAATTCCACTTTCCTCTCCCTTACTCTAGCCACGCAGTTTCAAATGCACTTCCCAAGTTGAGCCCGGGACTTTCACATCTGACATACGCGGCCGCCTACACGCTCTTTACGCCCAATGATTCCGAACAACGCTTGCACCCCCCGTATTACCGCGGCTGCTGGCACGGAGTTTGCCGGTGCTTCCTCTGATGGTACCGTCAAGCCGAAGGGCTGTTAACCCAACGACACTTCTTCCCATCTGACAGAGCTTTACGATCCGAAGACCTTCCTCACTCACGCGGCGTTGCTGCGTCAGGGTTTCCCCCATTGCGCAAGATTCCTCACTGCTGCCTCCCGTAGGAGTCTGGACCGTATCTCAGTTCCAGTGTGGCTGGTCGTCCTCTCAGACCAGCTAACCATCGTCGCCTTGGTAGGCTCTTACCCCACCAACAAGCTAATGGTACGCGGACTCATCCTCCAGCGACAGCTTCCTTGGAGAGGCCATCTTTGACTGAAACGCCGAAACACTTCAGTATCATCCGGTATTAGCCCACCTTTCGGTGGGTTATTCCTGTCTGGAAGGTAGATTATCCACGCGTTACTCACCCGTGCGCCACTGTACTCATCTCCCGAAGGAAACTTTCTCGTACGACTTGCATGTGTTAGGCACGCCGCTAGCGTTAGTTCTGAGCCAGGATCAAACTCTCAAGTTTAAATCCTTCGGGATTTTTGCAATCCCTTATAATCAAAGAAACTGGCCCGTAAGCTAGCTATCCCACTATTCAATTTTGAAAGAACCAATTGTGTGAAAAACGAACTCGATATTTACCGCAAAAAAATGATTCTGTCAACAACCATCTTAAATCCGTGGGGCGTGAAACTGGTATTTTCAGGCTCGTCATCCCACGAAGGACGGCTTTATACGCCGGATCATCGGGAGTGTCAAGACTATTTTCAAAAAAAATTATGTCCCGCGAATACGGGCCTTCCGGCATGGTAACAGACCGGGTGGGTATTTTTCGCTTTACTTGGTATCCTGTTTTACTTACACTTCCGGCGATTTGCGCGCGGTTGGGCCGACGGCGCAGGGCCCGTCACGCCGGGAAAATCTTGGTTCCGGAAAGGAACGTGGGTACGTGCAGCAGGGCGTCAATAAAATAAAGGATGAGATCGCGGTTGTAACCGGCGATGTATTGCATTCAATTGAAACGGCCTTGTCCCTGAACGGGCTTTCAGACGGTTCGCTCAAGGAATGGAAGCGGATAGTCAGTGGTTTGTCCCGCGGGCTTCATGAAGGAGTTTTGAAAGTAGCCGTCGTGGGCGCCATTAAATCGGGGAAAAGCACATTCGTCAACGCCCTGCTGGGGCAGGATTATCTGAAACGCGGGGCCGGCGTGATGACGTCGATTATCACGCGGGTTCGCGCAAGTTCACGGCTCGAGGCGGTTCTGGATCTCAAAGGATGGGATGAGGTGAATGAAGAAATCAGGTCCGCCCTGGTGCTTTTCCCATTCTTCGACGGGGCTTCGGACGTGTCGTCTTTTGATATACGGAACGAAAACGACCGTAAAAAACTCGCGCAATCGCTCGAGTCCCTTGAACGTTCACAGGTGATCGGCAAGGAAACACTCGATTCGAAGATCGCCTTGCTCGGCGCCTACATGAAAGGCTACGAGCGGATCAAGGTCCTCCCCGCGGTGGAAAGTGGCTCCGTGTACAGGCTGGAGGGCCGGGAGCGGTTCGCCGGACACCGGGATTTCGCCGGCGACGATTCACTTGCCGTGTATCTTAGAGATCTGCTTATCAGGGTGCCGGTTGCCGGTTTTCTCGACGACACCACGGAAATAGCCGACTGCCAGGGAGTCGACTCCATCAATCCGCGTCACCTGGCAATGATACAGCAGTATCTCCTCGAAGCGAATCTTATTATTTATGTTATCAGCAGCAGGACGGGCATACGCCGTGCCGACGTGAGCTTTCTTACGCTGATACGGCAGATGGGCTTTGCCGACACGGTTCTTTTCGTGTTGAACGTCGATATGCAGGAACACGACGGGATGGCAGATTTGCTCAAGATCCGTGACCGCGTGAGAGAAGAACTGACGCTTGTAACAGGCGAGCCGAAGCTTTTCACCTTTTCGTCGTTGTACGCCCTGTACGCCCGGCTCGACAAATCACTCTCCGAGAAAGAGCACAGGCGTTTCGACCTGTGGCGCATGGATGAGGAAATGACATCGTTTTGCGATGAGGAACAAAAACGGTTGATTGACCTGCTGGGACAGCGGCTTTATCGCGACCGTCGGACTTTTCTGTTGAAGAATCACCTGACGAGGCTGGCGGGCGCAGCGGCCGATCTGCGGGAATGGACTGCTTTCAATGCAAAAATTCTTTCCGGGAGTACCGAGGAGGCGCGCCGCACGTTGGAATCGGTCAAAACGTTACGGGAAAAGCTGGACATGCGGAAACAGGCCATCAAAGATTCCCTGGACGGGCGCGCCGGCAAAGTGAAACGTATACTGGCCGACGACACGGATCGGCTGCTGGATGGACGGTTCGGAGAAATTTCCCGCGATATTCATGAATTTGTCGATCGATACGCTGTTGATCTTCGGACCATGATCGGTGATATGGAGGGGACCGGATTTTCGGCGCTTCTGTACACGCTCTTTCAGGAATTCAGAGAATCGCTTGAGCGGTTTATCGTGGAAAAGGTCACGCCGCGTCTGGCTGTCTTCATCCGGGAAGAAGAAAGAAAGGTCGAGGATATGTTCCTGTCGATCGCCGAAGTTTATGATGGAATGGTGCAAGACGCCCACGCCCATCACCTTGCAATTCTTGAGAAAGCTGGCGTCGAACCGGCGGATGATTCACATCAGGAACCTTTTTCGCTTCGGTCCTTCCAGAGAAAAACGCGGCCGCCCGCGCCGTCTTTTCTGTCGACGCTTCAATTCGGCGCCGAGATCAGGGCGGGGGCGATCCTGAAACTCGGCATGTACCGGGGACTGCGATTCATCCGGAAATTGCTGAAGAGGCCGGATGCGAATGACGATGCCGGGCGGGATGTTCTGGCGGCGCTTGACGCCGCGATGCGCCGGATCAAAAGGGAAACCCAGGTTGCTCTTGTGTCGACGATCAACGGCTACAAGGAAAATCTCAAATATCAGCATCTGAACCGTTTCGTCGACGAGACAGCCGCTGAAATTCTGGACGTTATGGGCGATCGATTCAGGGTATTTTCATCCGATATGTCGGGATTGGCGTCATTGATCGACAATGCCCGAGGTGAAAGAGAAGAAGCGCTCGATCTTCTGAAGGCGTTGGAGCAACAGACAGCCGACGTTCTGGAACGGGTCCGCCGCGTGGAACGGCGAATAAATTCGGACGGCGGCGTTTTCCAGCCATCTTAAGTTATATACAGATTCGAGGAGGAAAAATTAGGATCGCTGGTGAGATTGACGCCCAGACGCCGCAGGCCCGCCTCGTCGCCCGGCGTCGGAATGTGAGTGATATGGACTTCACAGCCTTCCAGTTCCTTGAGCTTGTCCATTGCCAGCTGGGCGGCCGGGTTCGCCGATGCCCCGATGCTCAGGGCGATCAATACTTCGTTGACATCAAGGCTCACCGATTCTTCGTGAAGTACCTGGGTTTTGAGTCGCCGGACCGAATCGGTGATGGCGGGCGTGAGTAGCTTGATTTTCGGCGGTATTTCGGCGAGCTGCTTGATGGCGTGCAGCACGAGACTGGATGCGGCGTGAAGCAGGGGAGAGTTGTTCCCCGTCACGATGATTCCGTCGGGCAGTTCCATGGATGCTCCGCAGAAAACGCCCTTGTTCCCCTTGTTCTTCTTCTGGGCCTTGACGGCCGCACTCCTTGCCGGTTCAACCACCCGCCGGTATTCCGGCTCAATGCCGAAATCTTTCATGAAAAGTTCAACTCGCTGTACAGCGTCCTTTTCGATGAAGCCCATGACATATTCGCACCGATAGCGGAAAAAACGCCTGATGAGTTCCTGTTTTGCCGCTTCAAGTGTCACCGCGTCATCGATAATGGCGAACCCAACCCGATTCACGCCCATGTCCGTGGGGGACTGGTAAAATGATTGTCCACCGGTGATTTTTTCAAGAATTCTCTTGAGTACCGGGAACACATCAACATCGCGGTTGTAGTTTACGGCCTTGAGATTGTACGTATCGAGGTGAAAGGGATCGATCAGGTTGAAATCTTTCAGATCCGCCGTCGCCGCCTCGTAGGCCACGTTCACGGGGTGCTTCAGGGGAAGATTCCATACGGGGAAGGTTTCGAACTTGGCATAACCCGATTGAACGCCCCGCCGGTAATCGTGGTACAACTGAGACAGGCAGGTGGCCAGTTTGCCGCTGCCGGGTCCCGGCCCGGTCACGATGACGAGCGGTTTTGTAGTCTCGATATAGCTGTTCGCTCCGTAGCCCCTGTCGCTGACGATCAGATCAAGATCAGTGGGGTATCCCGCCGTGTATCGGTGTGTATAGACATGTATTCCCCTGCGTTCGAGCTTGTTCTTGAACATCGTCGCGGCGGGCTGGTTTTCAAATCGGGTGATGACGACGCCGCTGACGTCGAGCCCCCAGGAACGGATACTGTCGATAAGCTTGAGCGAGTCAGAATCGTAGGTTATGCCGAAATCGGCCCGGATTTTCTTTCGTTCGATGTCACCCGCGTAAATGCACAGGATTATGTCGGCTTTGTCTTTCAGTTGTTGCAACAGGCGCATTTTCACGTTGGGATCATAGCCGGGCAGCACCCGGGCGGCGTGAAAATCGTAGAGGAGCTTTCCGCCGAATTCGAGATAGAGCTTGTTGTTAAAACGCTCGACCCTGCGTATGATCTCGGCGCTTTGTTCCTGTATATATTTTTCGTTGTCGAAGCCGATTTTTTTGTTCATATTCCTCCATCGTTCAATACTTCTTATGCCGGTTTATTCTCCCGGTTTCCACGGTATGGAACGCGGCAATTATACGGACCCCCGCTCGTAAAAGCAACTGCGATCCGGTACGCGACCTTCACGCTACATGAAATTGAGCGGGTCCACGTCGATTCTCACCTCCGAGGCCCGACGCCCGGCCGCTTTCAGAACTCGCTCGGCCGTTTCATGAAGAAAGACGGTGTCAGGGCCCTTGAGCAATATCTGCCGACGATAGCTCCCTTTTATCCTGGCCAGCGGTGGCTCGGCGGGTCCCAGCACGGAGGCCGCCATTTTATCCTTCGCCGCTGCAATGAAACTCCGTGCGGTGTCGGCAAGCAGGCGGGCCAGTTCCGCCGCTTTCTCCTCACTCGGTGAAGATACACGGATGTTGATAAGTCTCTGAAAAGGAGGGAACCCGAGTTCCCGGCGTGCGAAGATTTCATCGTGATAAAAACCATCGTAGTCGTGGTTGCGGGCCCGCTGTATGGAGGGATTGTCCGGATTGATCGTCTGAATAAAGACTCTCCCCGGATCGCGTCCCCGGCCTCCGCGTCCGGAAACCTGCGTCAGAATCTGGAAGGTCCTCTCGGCGGCCCTGAAGTCCGGTATGTTGAGGGCTCCGTCGGCTGAAACGACACCTACAAGAGTTACATGGGGGATATCGTGTCCCTTCGCTATCATCTGCGTTCCGACCAGAATATCGATTTCCCGGCGGTACAAGGCGGACAGTATCGTTTCGTAACTGCCCCGTTTCGACGTGACATCGCTGTCAAGCCGCGCCGTCCGCGCGTGGGGGAACAGGGCCGTTACTTCTTCGTGGAGTTTCTCCGTTCCGGCGCCGAAGCTTAAAATTTTTCCGCTCTTGCAAACGGGACAAAGTGGAGGCGCCTTGATCGAGTAATCGCAGTAATGGCATTTCAGGAGATTCTGGCTCATGTGGTGCGTCATTGTGACGGAACAGTTTGCGCACGTGAAGACGTGTCCGCACTCACCACAGTACAGAAACGTAGTAAACCCCCGTCTGTTGAGAAGCAGAAGCGACTGGTCGCCCCGAGTGAGCGTTTCTTCGATCGCCGTCGCCAGGGGGGACGACAGGAGCAGGTTTTTGCCCCGCCGGGCGCCGGGTTGCTTCATGTCTACTATGGTGACGGCGGGCAGGGGCCGGTTTTCGACTCGATTCGGAAGTTTCAGGCACGTAAAGCCCCGGTGGCGAGTATTGTAGTACGTCTGGAGATCAGGCGTGGCCGAACCGAGGACCACGGGAGCGTCATGGAAACGGCCCAGCACAACCGCGAGATCGCGGGCATTGTACGGAAGCCGGTCGTCCTGTTTGTATGAGGCGTCATGTTCCTCGTCGACGATAATAAGTCTGAGGTCTCGGATCGGAACAAAGACGGCCGAACGGGTTCCTATGAGAATGCGTGCGGCGCCGCGCTGCATTTTACGCCACTGGTCGTAGCGTTCACCCTCCGAAAGGCCGCTGTGATACAGGGCGATAAGCCGGTCATCAAAGCGTCGCCGCACCCGGTCGATCAGCTGGCCCGTGAGCGCGATCTCGGGGACCATGAGCAGGGCGTCACCTCCTGAGTCGAGGACCGACGCGATCGCCCGCAGATAGACCTCGGTCTTGCCGCTTCCCGTAACACCGTGCAGCAGGAAAGGTGCATAATCTCGTTTTTCAACCGCCCGAAGAATCGCGTCGAGCGCTTTTGCCTGGTCTTCGTTCAACTGCAGCGGGTCCGGTTCCCGTCCAAATGAAGGCGGCGCTGCCGGTTCGCGATAGATTTCGCGTTCTTCCGACAGAACAAATCCTTTTTTTTCCAGCCGCTTAACGGTGTCGGCGGCGTTCTTGATGCGGCCGGACAGCAGGGAAAGAGTGCACTGCGGAATCGACTCGATCAGATCCAGCACGGCGCGCTGCTTTTCGGTCAATCTCGGTTCCGACGACGCTGAGGGAGCGGCGAGGCGGATGATGCGTTCGTTTTTCCGCCGGACCTTGGGTGGTTGGAGCCGTTCTTCCAGGGTAAGAAGTCCCCGGCCGGCCAGGTGCTTCAGATCTTTTTCAAGAGACGTTCGGCCGCAGGCCTTTGTGAGGGTCTGCAGGGCGCACCCGGCGGGAAAATCACTGAGTGCAGCAAGGAGCCGGCGCTGTTCCCCGGTGAAACGGTCCGTCTCGGCCGGTTCGCAGCCTGTCGGCATCACCCACTTCGTGCTTCGCACGTCGATGCCGGACGGCAGAATGACGCCCAGTGCTTTGCCGGGAGGATACAGGTAGTAACGGGACGCCCAGCGGAAGAAGGACAGATCCTGTTCATCGAAGAGCGGCTCCTCGTCGAGAACGCTGATGATGTCCCTGAGTTTTTCACGGGAGGTCTGTTTCGGGATGCCGACGATGCAGCCCGTGTGACGGCGGCTGCCGAGCGGTACGAGTACCCGCTTGCCCGGGCACACGGCGGAGCTCAGTTCACGAGGGACGGAGTATGTAAAAATATCCCCCGATCCCTTACCGATTGCCACATCTACAAACACAGCCGTGCCTGTCTCCTGGCGGGAAAAAACAGTCTTCACGTGTCCAGTACAAGGAAAGGGAAGCGAAGAAACTCTTCGCCCCGGCGGCAAATTCCCCGGGACGGGAAATGAAGATCCGTGGTGATCACGATGGGATGAACGTGCCGCCGGCAATCCACCCCGGAAGATAACAGTAAATCCGTGCGAATTTCAGGGTCGATCCGAAGGAGCGACAATCATCAGTCTCCGCGTTGCTTTTCGAGCTCCTCCTGCTTTTTCTTGCAGTCAATGCACAGCAATGTCACGGGCCGGGCCATAAGTCTCTTTTCAGAGATCTTTTTGCCGCAGGAAACACAGATTCCGAACGTGCCGTTATCGATCCGTTCGAGTGCCTCCCGCATTTTTTTTATGAGCTTCCGTTCGCGGTCCCGAATCCTCAGTTCGAAATTCCTGTCCGATTCCTGTGAGGCGCGATCGGTGAGATCGGGGAAACTTTCCGTCGTCCCGGTCATACCCGATACCGTCTTTCCGGCTTCCCGCAATAATTCATCAATTTTTTGATTGAACAGTGTCCTGAAATATTCCAGTTGCTCGGGCGTCATGGCAGAGGTATTCCCATCCTGTTCAGCAAGTTCAAAAATTGTGTGTCCCATATATACAATAGAAAATCGTTTGTAAAGTAAAATTATCTTTTACTTCTGAGCCTTTCCTCTATACGGGCGATGATGTCCGTGGTGGAAACGCCGGCCACCGACGGCACGATGACGACGTTTTCGACGATGTCCGAGCCGGCTACGTCCGACTTCTTCCAGTCGCCCCCTTTCACCAGGATGTGGGGTCTGAGGTAAGCGATCAGGTCCCGCGGTGTGTTTTCTTCAAAGAGCGTGACGAAATCGACCGGTTCGAGAGCAGCCATGATTGCCGCCCGTTCAGCTTCGGGTACAATCGGTCTCGAGGGACCCTTGAGCGACGCAACGGAGATGTCGCTGTTGAGCCCCACCACCAGTATATCGCCGTGACGTTTCGCTTCTCGCAGGCAGACGATATGACCGAAGTGAAGCAGGTCGAAACAGCCGTTGGTGAATACGATCCGTTTTCCCCGCGATCGCTCCCGGTCGAGGATTTCCTTCAGTTCCCGGCGTGACAGAATTTTATTCATCCGTACCGTCTCCCTCCGCCCGTCGACCCTGTCCATCGCTTCGCGTTCGCGCGAGGGCGACAACGGCGACGTCGGCCGCGCCGCTTTGTTTTAAAACCCGGGCGCATTCGCGTACAGTGCTTCCCGTGGTGTATACATCGTCCACGAGAAGAACCCGCATTTTTTGTAATCGACCTCCACCCGCGACAGCGAAGGTTCCTCTGATGTTGCGTTCCCGACGCTTTCTGCCGAGACCAACCTGCGGCGGGCCTTCGGCGATTTTTTTCAGGGACGTGACATTAAGCGGACGATCGAACCGCCGGGCTATTTTCCCCGCCAGAACAAGGGCCTGATTGAATCCCCGTTTTCTGAGCTTTGCAGGGTGAAGGGGAACGGGGACAACCACGTCGTAATCGGCGGGATTCAGCACATCGTAATCGCGGCACGCCATCATGTTTCCCAGGCGTTCTCCTGCTGCTATGTCCTTCCTGTACTTGAAACTGTGAATCGCCTCGAGAAGCGGCCCTTCATATATGCCGAGAGTCCTGACGCGGGAAAAAGGGGGGGGATGAAGAATACAGTCGCCACATACGTGCCAGCCGTCAGAAGATGGGGCTTCCAGAGGTTTCCCGCAGACGGAACAGAACGATCCCTCCACCCTGTTTATTTGGGACAGGCAGGCGGGGCAGAAAGGCTCTTCCTGTTCTTCCTTAAGAAGTGCGCCGCAGGCGATGCACAGCGGCGGAAAGCACAGGGCCGCCAAGGCGGAGAGAAGACTTGTTTTTTTAAAGTTTATCATCGAGCGCGGTCAGTGTTTGAACGGATGCGTCTACTTCCATAACCGGGGCCTCCGACCAGAGCCCCTCTATGTCGTAGAATTCGCGGATCGGTTCATAAAAAATATGGACGACCAGATCGCCGTAATCCATCAGGATCCATTGTCCCGCCCGTTCGCCCTCGGTGCCGACGGGAAGAATTTTTTCTTTTTTGAGACCTTCCCGAATAGCCTCGGCGATCGCCTGAACCTGCCGGTCGGAACCACCGCTGCAGATCACGAAATAGTCGGTGAAAGACGTAAGTTCAGCCACCCTTAGAATGCAAAGCTTCCGGGGTTGTCGTTTCAGCGCCGCGTTAACGCAAAGCAGGACCCGCTCTTTTGTCGTTTTCGCCGAATGGTGTTGTGTTTCGATGTTTTTTCTCCTGTCTTTCGTGGGCTGCATCATTCACCGAAATGGGTTGCTGACAAGGATTGTCTCACTGCGGCCCGGTCCGACCGAGACAAGAACCACCCGGCGGTCGGTGATTTCTTCGATGCGTTCGATAAACCGCCGTGCCGCACGGGGCAGGTCCTCCAGACTGCGGGCGGTGGTTATGTTCTCCGACCAGCCCGGTAGTTCCTCGTAGACGGGAGTGCATTGCTGCAGAACCTCCAGGTCGCCGGGAACATAATCGGTAATCTCCTTTTCCCTTATGCGGTACCCGGTACAGATTTTTATGGTATCGAATCCCGTCAGCACGTCGACTTTCGTCAACGCGATGCCCGTCACGCCGGAGAGCCTCACCGACTGGCGGACCATGACCATGTCAAGCCATCCACAGCGGCGTTTCCTGCCGGTCGTTGCTCCGAATTCACCGCCCTGTTTCTGGAGGCGTTCGCCGGTATCGTTTGAGAGTTCCGTCACGAAAGGTCCGCTCCCAACCCGGGTGGTGTAGGCTTTGCAGATTCCGATGACTTCCGATATGTCGGTGGGTCCCACGCCGGCGCTTGCACAGGCGTTGCCTGCCACGGTGCTTGACGAGGTGACGTAGGGATAGGTTCCGTGATCAATATCGAGGTGGGTTCCCTGTGCTCCCTCGAAAAGAATATGTCTCCCCGCCTTTATGGCCCGTTCGATGCGGAGCGGCGTATTGTCGCAGTAAGGACGCAGGCGTTCGGCGTATACCCGGTATTCCTCGAATATAGCATCGTAATCAACCGGTTTCTCACCAAAAAAGGTGGTCAGGTAGTGGTTTTTCTCATCTACGTTGTATCGCAGTTTTCGAGCAAAAACATCACTGTGCGTGAGGTCGCAGATTCGAATCCCGACCCGGGATGCCCTGTCTTCATAAGCGGGACCGATGCCCCTTCCCGTTGTACCGATCTTGCAGTTTCCCATCCTGGCCTCGCGGGCGTCGTCCAAACGTGCATGATACGGCATGATGACATGGGCCGATTCGCTTACGTGAAGAGTTGTTCCGGGGCGGGGAAGGCCGTTTGCCGCCAGTTCGTCCAGTTCCTCGAGCAGAACCTTCGGGTTGATGACCATGCCGCTTGCCAGGATACAGCATTTATTGTCGTGCAGAATACCTGACGGGACGAGATGGAGAATCGTCTGTCTGCCGTTGGCCACGAGCGTGTGCCCGGCGTTATTTCCTCCTTGAAATCGAACGATAACGTCCGCTTCCTGAGCGTAGAGGTCGACAATCTTGCCTTTGCCTTCATCGCCCCACTGGGTTCCTATGATAATCACGTTTGCCATGACAGTCTCCACGATGGTCACATTTCGATGCGGGTCGCCGACAGTACGTTGGGCAGGTTCTTCAGCTGCGACAACACATCATCAGGAGCCGCGCTGTCTGTGCTGAAGACCACCAGGGCCTTGCCGTCAATCAGTTCACGACTCAGGTGGAGCCGTGCGATATTGATGCCGTTGTTGCCGAGGGTAACGCCGATATTGCCGATAACACCCGGCCTGTCCTGATTGTAAAGAAGAATCATGTGCCCCTCGGGCATGACGTCGAGTGTGAAATCATTGATGCGAACGATGCGGGGGTCCTGCCTGCCGAAGATCGTACCCTCCACGACAGATGTTCCTTCTGACGTTGTTGTCCGCGCCGAGATCATTGTTGTATAATCTTTTGTTTCCGTGCTCCGCGACTCGATAACCCGGATACCCCTTTCGCGGGCGATGATGGACGCGTTGATGAAATTTACGTTTTCCTGGAGGATCGGCGTAAGAAACCCCTTCACGAAGGCTATGGTCACCGGAGCAACGTCGTAATCGAGAATTTCGCCGCTGTATTCTATTTCGATTTCTTCTGTGCCGCCCGAAAGAATCTGTGCCTGGAGATGCCCCATTTTTTCGGCGAGGGTCAGGTGCGGTCTTACCAGCTTGAGAACTTCGGCGCTGACCGACGGGAAGTTCACGGCGTTTCTGATTTCTCCCTTGGTGAGATAATCGACGATCTGCTGGGCGACGGCGACGGCCACGTTCCGCTGGGCTTCGTCCGTTGAGGCCCCCAGGTGGGGGGTACAAATGACATTGTCCAGCTTCATGAGTTTGTGGTTCCCGGAGGGTTCTTCTTCAAAAACATCCAGCGCCGCTCCCGCCACTTTCCCGGACACCAGGGCGTCGTGGAGATCGTCTTCCACGATGATGCCGCCCCGGGCACAGTTGATGATATAGATGCCGGTCTTCATTTTTTTGAACGCCTCGGTGTTGATAATTCCCCTGGTTTCGTCCGTCAGCGGCGTGTGCAGGGAAATGAAATCCGACGCGGCGAGCAGTTCGTCGAAGGGCATCAGTGTGATGCCGGATTTTTCGGCGACGTCACGGGAAATAAATGGATCATAGGCTATGACGTTCATTTTCAGTCCCTGGGCCCTGTTGGCCACAATGGAACCGACACGCCCGATGCCGATAATTCCCAGGGTCTTGTTGTAAACCTCCGATCCCATGAACTTGGTTTTTTCCCATTTTCTGGCCTTCATCGAGATAGTCGCCTGAGGAATCTTTCGCGCCAGGGAAAGCATCATGGCGATGGCATGTTCCGCTGTGGTAATGGTGTTGCCTCCCGGCGTGTTCATGACAACGATACCTCGTTTGCTTGCTGCCTCGGCGTCGATGTTGTCCAGCCCGATACCGGCCCTGCCGATCACCTTCAGATTTTCCGCATTTTCGATGATGTCCGCGGTTATTTTCGAAGCGCTCCGAACCGCGAGACCGTCGTAATTTTTAATGACTCCCTTCAGTTCCTCCGGCGTCAGGTTCGTCATGACGTCAACTTCAATATCGGGAGCATCGGTAAATATTGCAATTCCTTCCGGGGCCAGCTTGTCGCTCACGAGAACTTTTTTCATATAGTATATCCTTCCTGATCGCTGAGAAACGTGATCTTTTTCAGACAGGTTTTTTCCAGTTCGTCGAGAGCCCGTCGCAGGTCGCGCATCTCGATGGTTGGTCCGCACCAGAATCGGAATCCCGGAGGTGCATCCTTATAGGATGCAATGTCATGAGCAAGGGACGCGTCACCGAGACTTCCGGTGATCTCCTTGATGTATGAACGCTGTTCGTCTTCCTGCAGTTCCCGAAACCGCGGGTGAACGATCATGAGGCAGACCGACGTGCAGGAACGGGTATCCTTCGACCGGGCCAGAAAATCGATCCAGTCGATGCCGGCGGCCCACTCTTGCACGACCTCGAGGTTTTTTCTGCTTCGCTCGAAGAGACCGTCAAGGCCTATTCCGGAAGCCCATGCCAGCGCGTCAAGGTAATCTTCAACACAGATCATCGACGGGGTATTTATAGTATTTCCCTCAAAGATACTCTGATCCAGGGATCCCTTTTTTTTCATTCTGAATATTTTCGGCAGCGGCCAGGGCGGGTCGTAGGATTCGATTCGCTCCACAGCGCGGGGTGACAGAACGAGAACCCCGTGGGCCGCTTCGCCGCCGAGACACTTCTGCCAGGAATAGGTGAGCACGTCCACCTTCGACCAGTCCACGGGCATGGCAAAGACGGCGCTGGTGGCGTCACAGATCGACAGCCCCGCCCGGTCGTCGGGGATCCAGTCCCAGTCGGGGATCTTGACGCCGCTTGTCGTTCCGTTGGCCGCGAAAACAACGTCTGTCGACCAGTTGACGGCGTTCAGATCGGGTATATCCCCGTAGTCCGCTCTCAAGACAACGGGATCCAGCTTCAACTGTTTCGAAACATCCGTGGCCCATCCTTCGCTGAAACTTTCCCAGACCAGCACGGTGACCTGCCGGGGACCCAGCAGGGACCACAGCGCGGCTTCGAATGCACCCGTGTCGGACCCCGGAAAAATACCGAGAAGATAATCGTCTGGTATTCCCAGAAGACGCTTGCTTTCGGTTATCGCGAGAGCCAGTTTTTTCTTCCCCAGGACGCTGCGGTGCGACCGCCCGACAGCCGCGTCGTTCAAAGATGACAATGACCATCCGGGACGCTTGCTGCAGGGGCCGGAGCTGAAATTAGGGTTGTGATCCATATGAACTCCTTCCCACGGTAAAATCGCGAAACATGAATTCTTACCAGAATCGGATTTCTTACTCAAGATATTTGACGATTCCGCGCCGATGGGCGACAGGACTTATCAGGTGAGAAAACCGCCCGGTTTCCGGGGGCTGTTTCACGGCAGGGGCGTTATTCGGTCTTTCGCATTGACGATGCGGGGGGAATGGACCTATAGTAACGGACACCTGTTGCCGGGTATGGTACGTCCGGCTCGTATCGTTCGAGGTTATCGCCATGAAAAACGTTAAGACAGTATTTTTCTGCCAGGAATGTGGTTACCGGTCACCGAAATGGCTGGGACGCTGTCCTGCTTGCGGTTCGTGGAACTGTTTCGTCGAAGAAGAAGCAGGAGGCCGGGAGTCGTCGGATTCAGCAGGAGAGCGCGGATACGGATCAGAACCTGTTTCCATCGATGCTATCGACGCCGTGGAGGCGGACCGGTTCAAAACAGGAATCGGTGAATTCGACCGCGTAGTGGGCGGCGGGCTGGTGGCGGGGGCGACCATACTGATCGGTGGTGATCCCGGAATCGGGAAATCGACGCTTCTCATGCAGGTGCTCCAGCGTATCGCTGATGCAGGCCTGAAAACATTGTATATATCCGGCGAGGAATCGTCACGGCAGATCAAGATCAGGGGAACCCGCATCGGGGCGTTGTCTCCCAACCTCATCGTTCTTGTGGAAGTTTCGCTTGATGCGATTATCAAACGCATCGACGAACTGAAACCAGCCGTTGTCGTTGTTGATTCGATACAGACTATGTATTCCGATGTTTATACATCGGCGCCCGGAAGCGTCACCCAGGTGAGGGAGGCCTCCGAGAAATTGATCGTTCTGGCGAAGAAGACCGGTGTGCCCTTGTTCCTGATCGGCCACGTTACCAAGGATGGGTCCATAGCGGGTCCGCGGGTACTGGAACACATGGTCGACACCGTTCTTTATTTCGAAGGCGATTCGGGTCACGATTTCCGCATTATCAGGGCCGTTAAAAACCGTTTCGGCCCCACCAATGAGATCGGCGTTTTTGAAATGGGCGAACAGGGACTGGCCGAGGTTGAGAATCCCTCGGCCCTGTTCCTGTCGGAACGGCCCGGGGGCGCGGCCGGTTCGGTAGTAACGGCAAGCATGGAAGGAACACGGCCGATCCTTGTCGAGGTGCAGTCGTTGGTCAGCGAGACGAACTTCGGCATTCCCAGAAGAACGACCATCGGAGTCGAGCACAACAGGGTGTCTCTTCTGGCTGCTGTTCTTGATCGCGTGTGCGGGTTCAATCTTTCGGGGTTTGATATTTTCGTCAACGTGGCGGGAGGCGTACGCCTTGGAGAGCCGGCAGTCGACCTTGCCGTCGTGTCGTCCCTTGCTTCCAGTTTTCTCAAACGCCCCGTGGATTCGGGGACCCTTGTTTTCGGTGAAGTAGGCCTGACCGGCGAAGTACGCGGCGTGGGGCAGGTTCACGCGCGGGTACGGGAAGCGGGCAGAATGGGTTTCAACCGGTGCATGACACCGGAAAGCGCGGTGGAAAGTGCCGCGTTCATCGACGGGGTGACCATTGTCGGCGTGTCAACGATCGGGGAATTGATCGAGCGGCTGTTCTGAAAAAATATTTCCCTTCCGGCAATAAACATCTTGACAGGTAACAGTACCGGGTATATGTACTTGATTTGTCGTAGCGAAAGCTGGGCAAGTCAGAGGGGGCCCATAGCTCAATTGGCAGAGCCACCGGCTCATAACCGGTAGGTCCCTGGTTCGATCCCAGGTGGGCCCACCACTCGGAAGTCCTAGGAAGTCATATATATGGGAAGGCGAGAACAAAAGGTACCGGATACACGGAGCGGCTGTCGTACCATTCACTGCTGAAAAATGCACCAGTTTCTGGTGCATTTTTTTATGGTGCGTCCGGCGGAGAAAACAGAGAAGGGGGAGATTTTTGAAAGAACAACTCCAACTACTGGTGAAACTTCAAAAGACAGAAACGGAAGTAGCGGCCCTGAGGGCGAAAAAAGAGGAACTTCCGCGAAGGCAGGAAATGCTTGCCGCCGACATGGCGGGCCGGGAGCAGGAGCTTCAGGCTGAAAAAGACCGTCTTGAATCGTTACGGGAAGATCATCGGCGGAAAGAAGCGGAGCTTACCGACGGGGCGGAACGAATCAAAAAAGCGAAGAACCGGCTCCTGGACGTGAAAACGAACAAGGAATACGAAGCGACTCTGAAGGAGATCGATTCGATTGTCGATGCGAACGGTATAATAGAGGACGGAATTATAACGCTCCTCGACGACATAGATCGCACCCGGGGTATCGTGGCCGCCAGTTCATCTGAAATTGAAGAATATCGAAGACAGTATGAGAAAGAAACGGCAGGTATTGAAGGAGAACTCGGGTCCATCGACGACAGCCTGGAAGAAAAAGTTCGCGAACAGAACGAATTGAGATTGCAGATTGATGAGAACCTCATAAAAAAATTCGATTTGATACGGGGACGGCGGAACGGTCAGGCGGTGGTCAAAGTCGAAAACGAAGTGTGCAGCGGATGTCACATGAACATACCGCCCCAGCTGTACAATGAACTCCTTCGTTCGGAAGAACTGATACTGTGTCCGCACTGCAACAGGATTATCTATTGCGAGGATGATCAGAAACAGTAAAAATGCCGCGGCGATACCCGGGGAAACGGCCGGAGGGAATTCACCGGTTGCGACAAGCGAATATTTTCTCCGGCACGCGGCGGATCCGGTCGCTTCACGTTGCTTCCTGAGTTCCCTGTTGTTATAATAATAAATGTGTCAGAGTGGATCGGGTGGTCGCCGGTTCGTGCAATCGGGCCGGAGGAAAGTCCGAGCTCCACAGGGCAGGATGGTCGCTAACGGCGACTGGGGGCGACCCTAAGGAAAGTGCCACAGAAAATATACCGCCCCGTCGCAGGACGGGGTAAGGGTGAAAAGGCGAGGTAAGAGCTCACCGCTTTCCCGGCGACGGGAAAGGCATGGTAAACCCCATCCGGAGCAAGACCGAATAGGAGAGCGTTTGAGGGCGGCCCGTCCGAAGCTCTCGGGTAGTGTCGCTTGAGACGGCGGGTAACCGTTGTTCCAGATGAATGATCACCGTCTTCCGGAATATTCCGGAAGAAACAGAACTCGGCTTACAGATCCACTCTGATACTTTTTCGACTCGTGTGCCGGAAACTATTTTTATGGTTGCCTGGAGGTCGGCTCAAAAAATTCTTTCCTGATCGCGTGACACACTTCATTCTCGTCCCTGACGGGAAAGTCCCTGTTCTATTCGAATCAGCCTTGACAACAGGAAGGCTCTTTATGTAGAGTCCTTCACCATCGGGGATGGTGACGCGATGGGGGGATTCCGAAGACACATAGTGATTCGGTACCATCGTTTACGGACTGGAAAGATCCGGCGGTCCCGCGCGACTCGTGAGCGCCGGCTGAAATAAGGGAGGAAAATGACATGAGATGTGCTGGCAAAAAAGTCCTACCATTACTGGGAGTGCTCATTATTTGCGGTCTCGCCGTTATAATGAGCCATCCCGCGTCCGCCCGGGGAGCATCGGGTTCCGACCGCGGTCTCGATATGTACTTTACCTACCCCCAGATTATTATTCCCGAGGGAACGACCTCGGTTGATGCCGAACTGTCTTTCAAAAATACCGGAAAACGGGGCGAGACGGTCGTGCTGGATTTGAGTGATGTTCCCGAGGGATGGAAGGCGCGGATCAAGTCCTACGCTTTCGATGTCACGGCAACGCGTATCCCCCCGGAGGAAGAACGGCTCACAACGCTGACGCTGGAGCCCGATGCCGATGCGAAACCGGGCGTTTACAAGGTCGGTGTAACGGCACAAACCGGGGACGGAGCCTTTAAAAAATCTGAAACGCTTCAGGTAACTGTGCGCGCGAAGGAAGAGGTAAAAGGTACCGTCGAGCTGGTTTCGTCCTACCCGGTTCTTCAGGGTTCTACCGACGTGAGTTTTGAATTTGCCCTGAACATTACCAACCGCACCCGCAAGGAGCAGGCATTCAATCTTCTGGCTGATCCACCCCGCGACTGGCAGGTGAACTTCAAGCCGCCCTTCAAGGAAAAGTTTGTCTCAAGCATCATCATGAAAGCCGATGAAAACCAGAGCGTCAACGTGGAAGTGGTTCCCAACCGTTTCGCCGAGGCCGGTGAATATAACATTCCCGTCAAGGTGGCGGCCGGTGATATAACGGCGGAAACGAACCTGAAGGTTATTATCACCGGGACATACAGTCTGAACCTGGGAACACAGTCGGATCTCCTGTCACTGGAAGTGGAAAAGGGCAAACCGGTCAAATTTTCCATATACGTGAGAAATACCGGCTCGGCGACCATTCAGGACATCGGATTCCTTTCCATGAAACCTGAAAACTGGGAAGTGAAATTCGAACCGGAAACAATCGATTCTCTGGATCATGGAAGCACGAAACAGGTTGAAATGACAATTATTCCCGCCGAGGAGGCCCTCGTCGGCGATTACGCCCTTGGCGTCAGCGCGGACAGTAAAAAAAGCAGCGATGACATTGAACTGCGGGTTACCGTGAAAGCGTCGGCGGCGTGGGGCTGGATCGGTATCGCTATCATAATGTTCGTTATCATCGGTCTCCTGGGACTGTTCATGACCCTGGGAAGGAGGTAGCATGGGCGGTGAAGCGATCATCGAAACCCAGGGGCTGACGAAGGTATACGGCAAACAGGCGGCCGTGCAGGATCTTTATCTCACGGTGCAGGCCGGAGAAATTTTCGGGTTTCTGGGACCAAATGGATCGGGGAAAACAACAACACTCCTGATGCTTCTCGGCCTGACCGAGCCGTCCGGCGGCAAGGCCCGGGTTGCCGGGTTCGATCCTCGCAGGGAATCAATCAAGGTCAAGCGCGCTGTCGGATATATTCCTGAACGTGTCGGCTTTTATGACGACATGACCGGACCAGAAAACCTTCATTTTATCGCGCAACTCAACGGGATGCCCGATTCGGTCAGCAAAAAGCGAATCGACGAAGCCATTGAAAGCGTGGGTCTCGGGGAGGAGGCGCAAAAAAAAATCGCCGCCTATTCCCGGGGCATGCGGCAGCGGCTGGGCATCGCCCAGATTCTCGTCAGGGAGCCGAAGATAGCGTTTCTCGATGAACCGACACTCGGCCTCGACCCCGAGGGTACCATGCGCATCGTCGGTTACATTCAATCGCTCAGCCGCGACAAGAACATGACCGTTATTATTTCTTCACACGATCTCAAACAGGTCCAGAAAATCGCCGATCGAATCGGTATAATGCTGGGCGGGCGCATGATAGCTACGGGCACGATGGACCAGCTGGCCGAGGAACAATTCGGCGTGGGAGACAACACAATATCGCTGGATGATCTTTACATGAAATATTTTCGGGAGATTGAACTATGACAGGTATCGGAACCATTTTCAGAAAAGAGCTGTCCGATCATTTCAGCAGCTACCGGTTTACCATCCTGTTCGCCCTCATTGCCATGACAAGCCTGATCACCACCTACATGGTGGGCATCAGCCTTCGTGAAGAGCTCAGCGGCGTGGCAAAACCAAGTTTCGTTTTCCTGATGCTTTTTACATCGACGGGGCCTCTTTTCTCGCTGGTGCAGTTTGTGGCGTTTTTCGGTCCCCTGATCGGTCTGTTTCTCGGTTTCGACGCCGTCAACCGCGAGCGAAGCAGCGGTACGCTGAGCATGCTTGTTTCCCAGCCTATCTATCGTGATGCCATCATCAACGGGAAGTTTCTCGGAGGCGTCGCCACCATCAGCATCATGCTGGTCTCCATCGTGCTGGTGGTTTCGGGACTTGGCCTGAAGCTGATCGGCGTCGTTCCCGGCGTGGAGGAAGTGTGGCGGATCGCCCTGTACCTGGTCATCAGTATTTTCTACATTTCGTTCTGGCTTGCCATGAGTATTCTCTTCTCCATTCTTTTCCGGGGAGTGGCCACATCGGCACTGGCGACGCTTGCCGCCTGGATATTTTTTTCATTCTTCATTTCCATCGGCGCTTCCGTTGTCGCCGGTACCGTGGCCCCCATGGACACACAGGCGAAAAAGAATCCCGACATTATTGTCAAACACGTGAAAATTCGTGAAAATATTTCACTGGCGTCGCCCATGAAGCTCTACAACGATGCCACGTCAATCATCATCGATCCCACGAGAAAAACAACCCAGGCTTTTGTCATGATGGGACCCACGGAACGACACCTGGTGGAACGGTTCCAGCGTCCCCTGACGCTCACGCAGAGTTTCCAGGTTGTTCTTCCCCATATTATTTCATTGATCGCCATAACACTCATCTGTTTCGGCATTTCTTACGCGGTATTCATGCGGCAGGAGATCCGCTCGATGTAACCCCTGCTCCGTCCACATTGTATCGCCCGATTTCCTCCCGCCGGAAGTCTGTTCCGGGAGCGGATGCGATGGACGGCCAACGTCCGGAGGCCCTTCAACAGGATTTGGAATAAGCCCATCTGAATCTCCAAAAAACTTGACACGACGGGCATATTGCCGATAATAAGTCTTATAGGTATTAGTGCCTGCACTCCGCCGAATCGAGAGATTCACGTTGTTCATTGATTCCGGGCGCCAGGGGACGCTGGTAAATCAGCACACAACCCAAGAAGCCCTTTCCTCCAAGCTCATGTTGTCGAGCCTCTTCACTAACTCATTTCTCTACCGGGCTTCTTTCACGGTCACAATGCAATCGAAAATGATATCTTGAGTGATGACGATATCGTGAACACATGGCGGGAATAGTCAAATTTTACTGTAGCCTGTTTACCGTCGGGAAAGGGCAAAACGTTTTTTACCAGGACCCGAGGTTTGTTCAAAAGACTGGTGAGGGCGACGTGCATTTTTTGCAGAATATGCCGCGGGTCAGCGACGGCCCATGTGTCAGGAATCCGTCGGCTGAACGGATGCTGTTGCTGCTCACCAGTGTGAAGAAGCATACAGTGTCCGTGATGTGAAGAGAATCTCACAATGAATGATTTTCAAAGAACCAGGCATAACGTATAGTAAGAATTACTGGTGGTCGGGCTCGTTGAAAAACATGGGTTTATTTTTTCAAGATGCTGGATTGTATTCGGTCGTACCGCCGGTGAAAGGCTCCTGGCTGTTCGATCAATAACCAACGAAGGGCCTCAATGAAGAAAGTCGGACCCGATGTTCCGAAAGGACCGAAAAGCATTCCTGTGCCTTTCATTGCAGTGATTGCCGGGCCAGGTGATTTTTTCGGGGGTTGCGGTTCTCTGGATAAGAAAAAATGAAATATCACGTGAGGTGCTTTGTGATAATGAAAAAAACCATTTCAATGAGCACATTGTTTCTGCTGATCATGCTCCTGTTGCCGACAGCGTTTTACGGTTTTTTTCTTTCTGAGGTACAGGCACAGGAAAAAGATCTGCAGCAACCCCCCGTTTTGCAGGGTCTTTCCGGGACAAAAGAAGTGTCTGACAGGCGACTGAAACCTGTTACCCGGGTAAGGATACCCACTTCCGTGATCCAAAAGAAACTTCTGCCGCAACTGAGACCGGTCACCGTTGCGGATCCACCCGAACCGGAAGGACCGGATCCCGGGACAGCCCTTGACCTTGCCGACATCATTGAAGATCCGGCATTGCTTTATGATTTGAGCCAGGCCTGTGGATGGGAAAGTCACCTGATTTTCCAGGATAAGGCCGCCGGCCATGTATTTTATTATCTTCCCCGGGAGATTCTTCTGGTACATAGTGAAGCCGGGTATGGTCTCAGTGTCCAGTATAACCACCTTGCCGAACCTGGACAGCCCTCGGTGATGGTCACTGCCGAACTTGCGGCTCCCCATCGTGAAGGAGACGTCATGCTCCTCAGGGCCATTTTAAGGGAAGCTTTGGGGCTCGGACCTTCCGACCTTCTTGATCTGCGATCTATAAAGGGCCTGGGAGCAACGGTCGATTTCGAAGCAGTCGCAGCAGGACTTTCGCTGTCGCCCGATTGTATTCATGTTTACCCGCCGGCGAGTCTCAGGCAACCATTCAGGCTTACGCTTTCCCTGACACAGGATGAAGTGGAAGAAGTGCTCGCTCAGATTGCCCGGGAAGGATTGAGTGGCCGACTCTGGGTCCAGGTAGATTCAGAGTCGGTACCGGTACCCATTCGAATCCGGTACGACAGCTTCAGTGGCAACCAGGTGAAGGGATTCGACGATTGGAGCAGAGGAAAACCTTCAGGTAAGCTTGTGAATCTGACCAGCTTTCCCTTAATCCCTGAAGAAATCAACGCCTATCGAATGCGGGGAAGCAAATTAGAACGTATTACCAGGGAACTCAAGGAAAGCAAGCCTATTCCGCCAAAAGCTGAACGAATCTTCAGGCTTCCGGAAGTGGGTGCCGTGCTGGGTCATGACGTTCTCGTGGCATGGCTGGGCACGTCGCTGGATACGACGTACGAAGCAGGGCTGAAAGCCATTGATCAGGAAGTGCGAAGGGGTGTCGCCCTGGCGCCTGCAAGTCCCGTCAACCTGGAGGCCATACCCGCTATTTTTTCTGAATTCGGCATATACAAGCTGGTGATCCGCCTCCGCTCTCCTTACTTTACGGCGGGAAAGTCAGGCGTCATGGAACGCGAACTGGCATTGACGGAAAGCGAAAACACATCATCCGGTCTTGTCCTGTATATTCCGAGTGATCGGGGGGCTGATCCATTGATTTACCAGTATCGGTTGCTGCTCGTAAAAGAGTCCGGAGAAACCATTGAAGAAATTGAATGGAACGATGGCCGCAGCCTGAACCTTTTCATCGGGTCTTCCCGCATAGAGTCGCTCCTGGCTGAGTCGGAAAAGGAGTAGTAAACGTGAGACTGATGGTTCTGCTGATTGTTCTGTTGTTTCCGCTGTCCGTCCAGGCGGCTCCGGACCTTGGAACTTATCGGGACATCAATGGAGTCAGGGTGTTTCAGGATCATCAGGATACGAATACCTGGTATCTCGCGCCGGCCCGTCCCGCCCTGGGATCAATTACCGACCATGAACCGGACTATGGGTTCGATATTTATCGATACGGCGGACGTTCAGGCACCGGGGACAGGGAGTTGTTCTGGGTCAAGGGCATTCTCAACATGGGAATCGAGCGGGGCCGTGACGGCGGGACCCCGGCCCTGATTCGAAGCGCTCTGCGCGACCATGGCGTTGCCGATCCCCGGTTGAGAAGCATGCCGGTGGCTGAAACAATTGTGAAACTTCTTTTTGCCGATCAAAGCAGGGAATGGAAACAGGGGAGCCGTTGGGCCGGCGAACAGCTGGTTCTTCTTCTGGATAGATATCTCGCAGAAATCCTCTGGGAATCTGTAAATGCAGGTCAAACCCAGGTGAGCATTACTCTTGAAGAGCATCTCTCGGGACTGCGGCGGGAAGGAGACGAGTGGAACGAGTCGGAAACTATTGTCGTATCCACCCTCCCCATTGACCTGGATATGGAGGCGTTTCCCTATAAGTTCAGACGCACCGATCTGGGAGGGCGCATGGTTCGCGGGTATACCGGGATGGATGTTTTTTGTTTTGATTTTCTGGAAGAACTGGATCCGGATCTGTACGCGAAAATAGTAGAGGTGGCCATCCCTACGCCGGGACGGGACCTGGTGGAAGAAGTAACCTTCAGACCGGATAGCGAATACCGTACCCGTATTGATTTCAAGCTGTCCCGGAATCTGGATGAACCCTATCGCTTCCGCGTTACCCGTATTTTTAATGATGGAAGTCGCGACGTTGGGTCCTGGACCGCGAAAAAAGGGGAAACCCTGCTGGATGTGACCGATTATCGCGACCTGAACGAACCGGGTGACATAAAGGGGAAGACGCTGGATTGAAAAGGCAAAACGAAAAAGAACTTCGAAAATCCCTACGAACAAAGGAGGCGTGAAATGAAAACAATATTGGCTGGTTGTATTGCCGCGTTAATGTTGTTCGCAGGTCTTCCTGCGGCAGCGCAGGAAGCAGAAAATAAAGATACGGAGAAAGGAGGTTTTCTGCAGACCCTGACCGATGTTTTGGGAAAGGCCGCGGAAGAAGGCCTCGAACAGGCCATGGATGAATGGCTGGGGACATACAAGGGTCATATCGGCAGGGTTGAAGTGGCCGAACGAAGAGGCAACGCGCTGGTGCTCGACGTGACATATGAAAATGTTAAGCGGGCCGACGGTGTCTATGTGGACGGAAGAATTCTCGAGTGGGGGATCCCGCTGGACAGCTTTGAAACCTCTTTGAATCCGATTCAGGGGGCGTCTGGGAAAGCTCGGCTGACCATCCGCAAGAAAAAAAGCGAATGGGGAAGCGACTGGGATGATTCTGAAGAAGTAGTGGAATCCGATCAGGTGGAACTTTTCCTGGTTCGGGAAGGTCACGAAGACCGACCATTCGGAAAACTGGTCTATGACCTGGTAAAGACATGGAACGACAGCGATGCTCCGGACCAGCCGCCCGCCATGGATGAAGAAGAAGCGGTAGCCCTGGCCGATGATGAAGAGCGGGAAACAACGCCGTTGCCCGGTGTGTTTATACCCGCAGGTACCGTGCTGCAGGCGAGAGGAAAAATAGAAGGAAAAGCGGAACAATCGGATGATTCTTCCGAAACAGATGAAGAATCTGTACCGGTTGCCAACAGTTACGATTTTTTTAAAAATGTGGGCGCGGCACAATGGAAGAGCGGATCGCCGGACGGGAAAACGCTTCGTCTGTCGTATCCCGGCAGGGTGAGTGATAAACAGGGCTATGTGATGACCGCTGCAAGCGCAAAAGTAAATCCGGACATAGGCGTCGAATCTCTTCTGCGGACCCATCCCAGAAAGAGGCAGGGGGGGTGGATAAGAGGAGCGTACCCGAAAATGATTCTGGATGAATCGGTTCATTTCAGGGCAACGGCAGCGTTCATCAGGGGCGCCGACGATTCCGACGGGGCGACGTTCAAAGTTTGGGCCCGTGAGGGCGGGGAATATGTAACGTTATTCAGTAAACACGTGTCGCCGGAGGAACCGGTCAGCATCGATGTCGACCTCAGCCCCTGGGCCGGCAAGGAAGTGTCCATTATTCTTGGTATCGCTGCAGGCGAGACTGCCACTCATGACTGGACGGTCTGGGTTAAGCCGCGGCTCGAACAGGTAGACACGAAAGAAAAAGCCGGGGGAATAAAGGGTTTCAAGGGAGTAATCCAGAAGAGATGAAGGAGGGATGAACCATGAAAAAGCTGTGTGTCGGCCTGCAAGCAGTGGCCGGAGTTGTCATCCTGCTCGTAGTTTTCTGGGCTCCCCCTGCCTGCTCACAGGAAATCAACCTGGATAAAATGGAGCGGTGCGGAGATCTGGTCTGTTATCAGTCATTAAAGGAAGCCGATGTTTTTTATTATCTTCCCGATCGCCCCCGTCTGTCCATGAAGAACGGCAGACCGCAGTTTTCCTTTCTTAAGTACGCCCGCGTTCAGGAGACGGGAGAGGCGGGGACCGGCCGTGCCGAAGGCGGCGGCATTGTCCATTTTCTCGTTACATACGGAGCGGATGAAAGTCGCGTCCGGGCCGCGGAGGCGGCGCTTCAGCAAACCCATGAAAATGGCAGAATTGCCGGACCGATAGTCTATCGCACGGGCAGTTTTGCCCTGGTTACCTCTTTTACCGAAGGAGCCGAAACGCTGACCAGGACTGTGGCGGCAGGCAGGGCGCCTTTGATGGAAGGCCAGAAAGCCGCTGTCTCCATAGCGCTGACCCGCGAGGGCGCCGAGCTGCTCTGGGAAAGTTTTCAGAGTTCCACCCCGGATATTTCTATCGTCTTCGACATGGAGTTCGCCGGTGTGCGCGAACCCTACGAGGCGACTCTCGAAGCCGATTGGCAACGCGTATCACAACACCACCGGGTGCAGGCCGGAGGTCAGTACAAGTGGTTCGGTATCGACATAGACTTGCTCTTTCAGGAGCTGCGCCAGACAGGCGCCATCAAGATTACCACCAAGGGCGAACATGCCATGATGGACAGGATTATCGAAAGTGCCAATGCCAAGCTCCTGAGCGTCATGTTCGATGCGGCGCCGGATGAATTGACCCGGATGGCGGAACAAAAGGGAACTTATGACAACCTGAACCAGGCCGTCAAGATGCTGAAAGACAGGACCGCGCCGGCGGAAAAGAAAACCTCCACGCCGAAAAAGAAAAGTGAACTGACCTTCCCTCCGCTACCAGGTCATGGTGTAAATCAGATGTTGCTCGCCCTGTCACGACTGGCGCCCGGTACATCAATCGCCCATGCAGCAGACCAGCAAACTGCCGGCGAAGCATATCAAAAGGCGGACGAGCTTTATCAAAAAAAGAACTACCAGGAGGCCATGGAATGGCTGAAGAAGTGCATTCAACTGGATGATAATTCCGACGACGAATACCGCGGGCAGTTGATTTTCGGTATCGGACAGTGTCTGCGCCACCTCGGACGCTGTAATGAAGCCCTTCCGAAATACAGAGAAGCTTTTAATCTTTGGACGACCGACCAGGGACAGGGACTCATCTATTTCTATATTGGACATTGTCTTGAAGCAACAGCAGAAAGCGAGGAAGCGCTTGCCGCGTTCCGAAACGCACTGCCTTTTCTGGGAGAAAGCAGTGAAAAGGGAAAGGAAACTTTGAGAAGGATTGAAGTGCTTTCATCGAAATTATACAACACGGCGCGTCGGCTTGATGACGAAGCCCGATCCAGCGGATACGAATCCGGAAAAAGCAAAGAAGCGGTGAGCGCCTATCAGGCATACCTGGAGCATGCGAAACCCGCGGTTCAGCGATCGAACGAAGTGGAAGGACGAATCAAGTTTCTGACGAGCCAGATAGAAAAGAAAACGGGCGGGACCGAGGAGGCAGCTGTTTCCTCCACCGCGCAGGCCGCCGCGCAGGCTGATGAATCAGGCGCCGAAGAAGGCTCTGCCTCGCCGGATAAGACAGAGACGGAAAAAGATCCAAAGGAACAGGTGGTGAAAGCACTGACCGACAAGCTGGTGAAATCCGTGGAGACTCCGGATGATGGCAAAAAAGCCGCGTCAAAGAAAAAACCGGATGACAAGAAAAAAGCCGAAGAAAAAGCATCACAAAAAAAGGATACTCCCGGGTTTTCCCTGGTCGCCTCCTACCAGATGAAGCATGTCAAGCGGAGCGGAAAGATGGTCTACCACATGAACCACTATCGCACCGAAACCCAGGCTTTTGCCATGACCGAAAACATAGGGGATCTTTATCGGCGGTATGGAAAGGACCCCCGGATATTCCGGGCCGTGAATATCGACGATCCGGTATTCAAACAGCGGGAAATCCATGTGACTCTTGACGGCCAGGATTCGAAAACATTCGGAAAGCACATGAATTTTGTAACGGTGCAGATGAAAAAGCGCCACCAGTCGGACGATGTGACCACGGACGAGGTGATAATCACCCCTGAACGATTCAACCAGAGCGGGAACGCGTTCAACCTGCTCTATGGCTGGAAAGGGGACAACGATCGGGAAGACTGGTTGAACTATACCATAGAAACCCTCTGGTCTTTTTACGGGGGAATGGAGATCAGGATTCCCCCGACGACGTATGACAGTGCCATGGTGGCCCTTCAGCCACCGCACCGGTACCGTACCGTGACAGTGGAGGGCGAAGGAGAAGAGTTGAATGCCGCCGGTGTTCGCCATGCAGTGATAACATTTACGAGCTGTGTCGCCGGAGAACCGGTAACGACCGAGGCAACGATACGCAACAAAGGGCCGGCCTCATCAATGATGCTGGATATACCCGAAGACCGGGATGCACCGCCGCCTTCCGTCAGCATTACCTGGTATCTTCAGGGCGGCAGGGTTGTCACGGCGCCTCCCCGCGAGCTTGAAGGAAACCTCATTTACTGGGATGAACTCCCGGACAGAGGGGTGTAATCATGATCAGAAAATATTGCCTGATGTCACTGCTTATTATGGCCGGATTCATGATTTCGGCCTGTCCCGCCGGTGCCCTGGTAAATTACGAGTCAGGGCAGTTGGAGATCGACGGCGTCCTCCTTCTTCAGGATGCCGGTGACCCGAACGCCTATTATTATCTGCCTCCGGCACCGCGGGTTTCCACAAAACCGGATGGTTCGCTTGAGCTGTCAGTAGTGAAGTTTATAGATCCCGACGGAGAAACAAGCGGAGGGCTTTTTCACATACTGGTCACTTTCAGCCTGCCGCCTGATGAACTGGAAGCCCTTCGCGAGGAATTAAAGGCTGAGCAGCCTGATGCAAAACTTCTGGGTCCGGTTCCTCTGCAACAGGACCAGGAAGGGAGCTTTGCCATCATCTCGGGGACCCTTTCAGATGAAGGCTTCACGGAAAACCTGATAAGCAGCGGCAAGGCCCCGGTAACACCCGGTTCGAAAGCGGCCGTAGCCGCGACCCTGACCCCCCATGGCGCCACCCTGCTCTGGGATTCACTGAACCGACCGACCTCCGACGTTTCGATAGCCCTGAGCGCCTATTACGAAGCCATACTTCCCTCTTTCAATGCACGTATCCACGCGGACGTGAGCACCGTCTACACGCACTTTTCAAAGGTACAGAGCGTGCAGAAACGATACACCAAACGGCAGATCCGTGATATTGTTGACGAACTGGTTCGCACCGGCACCGTCGAAATCGATGTTCTCGATCGCCTTCCGGAAGATACGGCCAGCCAGGCCATGCAGGCCCTGGTGGACATGGTGAGCACCAAGCTGACGGAAATCATATTTGACACGACAGCCGGATTTACCGCTGTTCCTGAAAAGGAAACAGCCGTCGAAGAAGGCCAGATCAAGGGTCGCCAGAAAAAGGGATGGCTGGCGAAACTTTTTACCGGTACAGGTAATCAGAAATATTATACCGATGATCAATATGTTTTGAAACAGCGTGAAGATATAAACCGGGCTGTCTTCAACATTAACCTGACCCGCCGGTCCGTGGTCAAGGTCCCGGTTTACACCGCGGGCAATATTTCAGGACTCTATCAGGAATTTAAGGATAATCCACGGCTGTTTCGGGTGGTGAATCTGGCTGACCCGGCCTTTCAAAAGCGGGATATTTATTTTTGTATCGATGGAGATTTCAGCGGGGCTTTTGAGGACATGATCAACTTTGCCGGTGTGGCGGTGCGAAAAGCTTACAGTGACCACGATGACGCCACGGGTGAAGTGATATTCACCAGGGAGGACATCCGCGAAGGTCATCTCAGCAAATCCTGGACCTATGCCCGTCTCGGGCAGTCGGGAGCGGATTGGCTTGATTACCGGTATCGTACCAACTGGAGCATCCAGGGCAGGCATACCGTCAGCGACCCCGCTGATACCGATTCATGGAATGTCAGCAGCAACCCCATGGTCACCATTGCCCCGCCGCTGAGAAGACTTGACCTGGAAATAGACGCTGACCGCTTTCTCTTCGAAGACGCGGACATACGCAGTGCCATGGTAGAGGTGCGTTATCACATTTTCGGACAGGTAAAAACAAAGCGCCTGGCCGTGATGCGGGCCACTGACGCTGATTCTTTCAGCACGGCTGTAGTTTTTCATGACCCGGAAGACCCGGTGGAATACCGGGTAAACTGGTATTCACGGACCGGCAAAAGTATCGAGGGGGAGTGGATCCCACTGGAAAGTTCATACCTCGTCCTGGTACCGCCGGAATTATAGTCTCGAATGGAAAGCCGTTCGGGTGGGCGGCTTTATGGGTGTTCACAATGTGGGCGCTCGACCTGTCGATAAAAAATAAAGATTAACATACGTGGGGGTGTAACCATGCTGAAAAAAATCCCGATGATAATAATCAGCGTAGCTGTTGTGGGCTTGTGGATACAGAGTGCCGCAGCCAAACCCGAATTATTCGGGACACCGGGCGACAAAAAGATACATGAAATGAAGCTGAAATCTCCCACGCTTCGGCCTTCCCTGACCGTGCCGCCTGCAAAGGCAGTCAAGGAGGTGGGTGGGGTACAGTACGGCCGACACATTGACGTCAAACTGGGAGACGGTACTACTGTGCGCTGTTTCCCCGCGGCCACCAGCGATTCGGCCGTGACTTCAAAAAATTATTATCACTTGCCGGCCAATCCACGTGTCAGCGTTCATCCCGACGGCACCCCGAAGTTCTCCCTGGTCCGGTTTGTAACAGACAAAAGCCTGGAAGAAGGCGGCGCCGAGGGCGCCATTCTCCATTTCCTTGTTGAATACGGTCTAACGGAGGAACAGCAGAAAGAAACCCAGTCGTTGCTCGGTAAAAAGGTTAAAGGGGCACATCTCAAGGGCGCCGTGCCCCTGGAAGGAGGCGCTGAGGGCAACAGCTTTCATGTGGTTTCAGCAACCCTGACGGATGAAGGCTTTGCCTCCACGTTGATCACCAGCGGCAAGGCCCCGGTAATGGAAGGTCAGGCAGTTGCCGTAGCGGCGCGGCTGGATCAGTACGGCGCCCAACTGCTCGCCAAGAGCCTGGAACAGCCCACCACTGATATTTCCGTTGTCTTTGATCTGAAATACGTGGTTAAGCTTCCCTCTTACGATGTGCGAATTGTATTTGATTATGAGAAATATCACGAGATGGAAAGCGAGTATACGTACGCGCGAGACAAGACAAAAAAACGGAAACGATACTGGAACCCCAAGTGGTATAATCTGTTCAACATAAGTACCCGGAAAGTAACGACCGTAACGGAAGATGAGCAAAAACAGATGATGGATTTCCTGACGGAAACCGGAACGGTCACCTTCGAAGAGATAGACCATATACCGGACCGGGATCAGGAAATCGTTGACAGCGCACTCCGCAAGATGGTTCTGGAGTCTTTTTTCGACATGCAGAGCCGTCTCGGCCAACCATCGGAAGAGGAGATTACAGGTGCGGATCCCGATGAGTCGGATCAGGAAGCCATGGAGGCAATGCGTAAGGAAGCGGCCAAGGTGAGCCATTATCGCTATACCGTGTTCCAGCGGAAAGAAATTTCTCGAAAGTCTAAATACTCAATTACACTTTCGGGCATTACTTCCCGCTACGAACAGCACACCATGACCGGCAACGTGGGCGCCTGGTACGAGAAGTACAAGGACAACCCCAAGGTTGTTGCCGAAGTCAACCTTGACGACCCCTTTTTTCAGCGGCGAGAAATGCGCTTTGTCATCGACAACGAGGCCTATGATATATTCAAGGAAATGGTAAACTACGCCACGATTCAGATTCGGGTGCCGCGAAAGGGCGGGCGCCCCTTCATCGATGAAAGGACCATTGATCGCAAGTATCTCGAAACGAATGGCCAGACCGCGACCTTGACGTACGCCCGCATGGGCGACGATGCCCAGACCTTTGAATATGCAACGCAGTGGAGCCTGCGGGGTGGATACTTGTATCCCGCAGAGCCGCAATGGCGGAAGGGCGACATGATGGCCGTAACCCTCGCCGCTCCGGTCAGTCCCATGGTGATTGAGGCGGAAGCTGATCTCGTGGAGCTTGAAGAGATGGACGTGGCGCGGGTGAGTGTTGAACTGCGTTATAACAGGTTCGGGAAATCCTTTGTCGACCAGAGAGGACTGTCACTGTCCCCGGGGGTCGGCGAACCCGTCGTGGACCATGTCATTTACCACGACTCGGACAGCGACGAAGTGGAATACCGGCTCGTTTACTTTCACAAAAAGCTGGGACGGATTGTGGATAAAAAATGGCAGCCCGTGCGCGGCGCCTATATTTATTGTGCTCCAACGGAACTGCTCATCAACAAGGTGCGCGAGTTACTGAACTCATGAAAAGATGAGGTGAGAGGAAACTCTCGCAGTATCATTCGGGGGACGTTGAAGCGAATACAGACGCCTGATTATGTGCCGTCGGGATGAACTTCCGGAAGCTGCAGCACTTCGCTGCAGCTTTTTTTAAGCCGGGTATTCCTTCAGTATTGTAAAGTCTGCCGTCTTCTTTTTGTTACCGTTCTTGTTGCGAAAGAGCGTGAGCGCCGACCACCGATCTGAATAACGGATTTTTCAGAAAGGACTCTATGATCGGTTCTGCAGTGTCCTGATGAAGCTTTCATCTTGACAAACATCAAACCGTGATTAATTTACAAGTGAAACCGGAATACGGTAGTGATACCGGAAAGTTAAAGACGAGACGGCGGAATCGCTGATGTTGAAAAGGCGATCCGACGCGAACAGAAAAATCAATGACAGAGAGGAGGGATCACCGTGGCAATCAGAGATCTCATTCCAGGCAACAGGAGCAGGAGCAGACTTCCCGTTCGTCGGGAAGAAGAGCATCCTTTCGTCAGCCTGCAGCGCAACATCAATGATGTTTTTGATTCTTTTTTCAGTGATTTCGGGAGATTTCCCTTCTATGACATGGAAGAATGGCAGGGAAGTTTCGCGCCGAGCATCGACGTGAGAGAGAATGATTCCGAGATCGAGATTACGGCGGAACTTCCAGGCATGGATGAAAATGACATCGATGTTTCGCTGACGAAGGACGCCCTTGTGCTTAAAGGAGAAAAAAAGGACGAGAAAGAAGAAAAAGACAAGGGATACTGGCATATGGAACGCCGGTACGGTTCGTTCCAGCGCATGATACCCATGCCCGAGGGAATCGACGATGAAAAGGCGGAGGCATCCTTCAAGAAGGGTGTGCTGAAAATCAGCGTTCCCAAAACGGCTGAAGCTGCGTCAGCCGGCAAAAAAATTGACATTAAAACCGAGTAAGACATTATTGGTTCTTTGATTCACGGTTCCGTGCCCACCGGTGGGGGACCGGGAAAGCGGTAACCCAACAGGCATCCCGAAGGTCGAACGGACCTTCGGGATATTTTTGTTATTATCCGTTTCGCTTCGGAACTACCTGAACGCGGTGGCGAAAAGAATTCGGAAAATCAAGCCTTTTTTCATTTCCCGCAGGTCCATGGACCTTGCGGAATATGCCGTCGTGATTTAACATGCATCGAATGAACAGCGCTGTTCGCGGGAGTTCTTCGAAAGCGGCGCTGAAATGAACGCCCCGTTTTGAGGGCGATACGAAAAGGACGACAAGGGTGACAGAAAAACGATCGGTATCGAAACGGCAGTCGGATGAGAAAAGAGCGCCCGTTTCTTTCACGCCTTTTAATGTGGCTGAAGGAGACCTGTGGCAACGGATCATGGAACTGCCCGATCCCCGGGAGGCCGTGCGGCATTTGTCCCGGCAGGATTATTATTGGCTGGTGAAAAAAATGGATGACCAGCGGCCCCTGCTGCTTGTTCTCGGGTCGGAACAGCAGTGGCAACATCTTCTTGATATGGATGTGTGGAACGGCGACCGGATCGACGGCGTACGGCTTGAAGGATGGGTGGAACAATTCATGGAGTCCGATCCCGAACGATTCGTCCCGTGGTTTCTGACGGATGGTTTATTTCTGGCTTACCGTTACCTGTACGGAGCTGTCGAAGTCATAACGATCGATCCCGCCGACGATGACGGCGTCGAAGTGCCGGAGGGGTTTTTTTCAATTGACAGCGTGATTTTTGTTCGTCCACGCGACGAGGAACTGTACCCCGCCGTCAGAAGTCTTCTGGAGACGATGGCCGATTTCGATCAACGGCGTTACGAGTGGGTACTGATGACGCTCGGAGGCATAATCCCGGCCGAGATGGAAGAAGAAATGTATCATTTCAGGAAGGCCCGGCTGGCAGATGACGGGTTCCTCCCTTTTAACGAGGCACTCGAGATATACGCGCCGCTTGATCCCGCCGATCTCGGAACGGATCGTGATCACCGGTTTATCGATTCACGACCCGATATGGAGGAAGATGATAAGTACGCCGTGCCCCGGCTTCCGCTCGCCCATGCCGGTTCGCTGAACCTGCTCGGGCGGGCCATGGAACGGATCTCCGATACAGCCACCTTTGACCGGCTCTGTTTCGAGTTCGCCGGTCTCGGCAACAGGATTGTTGTGGCCGACGGATTGACGGGCCGGGAACTTGAGGAGCTGACAACGGCGGGCGGCAAGGCCGCAGCGTATGTGAGTCTTGCACTGGAAGAACTTTACGGTGGAGATGAGATGGAGGCGGAAAAAGCTCTGCGTCTTCATCCGCTTTCGTCCCTGTTCCGCGTAGGATACGGTTTTGTGGCGGATATCGCACGGGAAGCACGGCGATTCGTTGGTGAAGGCTGGTTCAGGGAAGCCGGCATAGCCACGTCATTCTGGGGGGAGCCGGAAGACTCGATGCTGTCCGGATTGCTGGCGGGGCGTCCGAAATTTTACGATATGTCGTCCGATCATGCCGGGTACCGTGAATTCGAGTATACCCGTGATCTGGAATCCTGTCGTGCCGCGTTGGATGATCTGCTCGTTCTGGACAGGCTCTTTGCACAACTGGACAGGGCGTATCCGTTGGATCGCAATCTGGCGGTTTCTCCGGGCATCACCTTCCGGCAGCTTCTTCTTACCTTTTTCGCGCGCATGATGACGGGAGCAGAACCGGGATATTTCGGACTTTCTCCTTCATCTGCGAGGCAATTTCTTGAACTCGCCCGCCGAGGGGAATCGGGACCTCCTTACCGTATGTCCCGCTTGAGCGGAGAGTTTGCGACGGCATTCACGCCATTCATGGAAAACGAGACCCCGCGACGGAAGGAAATGCTCGGGAATGTTCTTGCGTCGGTCTGGCGCGAGTTTCAGGAAGAATATGAAATGGTGGCCGGCGACGATCTGAAGGCGCGGTACTCCAGGCTGATACTCATCGAGGAACCGGAAAAGTAAGGCCGGTTGCACGAAGGGGGGATCGAATCGATCCCCCCTTCGTTTATTCGCCTGATGAGTTGATTGAGCGGTTTGTTACAGGCCCTGTTTTTTCTCTGTTTCCAGAATATCCAGCGTGGTTTTGATGACCGTGTCGGCATTGAGCGACATGCTGTTGATGCCGCATTCCACGAGGAAACGGGCGAATTCCGGATAGTCGCTCGGAGCCTGGCCGCAGATGCCTATTTTCTTCCCTATGGTTTTTGCCTTCGAAATTGCGGTCCTGATCAGTTCCAGCACCGCTTCGTTTCGTTCATCGAAGATATGTGCGACCAGGGAGGAATCACGGTCCAGTCCCAGGGAAAGCTGGGTCAGGTCGTTCGATCCGATAGAGAATCCGTCGAATATCTCGCCGAATTTCTCGATGAGAATGACATTGCTGGGGATCTCTACCATCATGTAAAATTCCAGGCCGTTTTCTCCCTGCTTGAGACCGTTTTCTCCCATGACCCGGACAACTTCCTTGCCCTCGTCGACGGTTCGGCAGAAGGGAACCATGAGTTTCACGTTGGAAAGCCCCATCTCATCACGCACTTTTTTCATGGCCTTGCATTCAAGCGCGAATCCTTCCCGGTAACGGTCGTTGTAGTAACGCGAGGCGCCGCGGAACCCGATCATGGGGTTTTCCTCCTCGGCTTCGAAAAAGGAACCGCCGAGCAGGTTGGCATACTCATTACTCTTGAAATCGCTCATCCTGACGATGACATCGTTCGGATAGAACGCCGCCGCGATTTTGGCAACACCCTGGGCCAGCCTGTCGACGAAGAAATCTCCTTTCGTCTCGTAGCCGCGGGTCAGGAGCTCGATTTGCCGCCGCACCTTTTTATTTGTCACCGTCTCGAAATTGATCAGTGCCATGGGATGTATCTGGATGTTGCTGATAATGAATTCCAGGCGGGCGAGACCGACGCCGTCGTTGGGAATCGAGGCGTAATTGAAAGCCATGTCGGGATTGCCGACGTTGAGCATGATGTTCGTTTTCGGACGCTTCATTTCGTCGAGGCTGATCCGGTCGACGTTGAACTTGAGTATGCCCTCGTAGACGCGGCCTTCCTCGCCTTCGGCGCAGGAAACGGTCACGTCTTTTACCTTTTCAAGTGCCTCCGTTCCGTTCGATGTTCCCACGATACAGGGTACACCCAGTTCACGACTGACGATCGCCGCGTGGCAGGTTCTGCCTCCCTTGTTGGTGACAATAGCGGCCGCGATTTTCATGATCGGTTCCCAGTCGGGATCGGTCATGTCGGTGACCAGCACCTCGCCGGCCTTGAAATCCCTGATTTCAGTGACCTTGTGAATGACATTGACCGGGCCCGCGCCGATTTTCGATCCCACGGCCGTACCCGTTACCACCGGAGTTTTCTGCTCGAGCAGTTCATAGCTTTCCAGGATGTTCATGTCACGCTGCGACTGGACCGTTTCCGGCCGCGCCTGAAGAATGAACAGGTCGCCCGTGACACCGTCCTTGCCCCATTCGATGTCCATGGGTTTGAAGTAGCCGGCCTGCTGTGAATAATGATCTTCTATAATCATGGTCCATTCAGCAAGCTTGATGATTTCGTCCTCTGTGATGCAGAATTTCTGTCGATCTTTTTTGGAAACGGGGATGGTCTTCGTCGATTCTTCCTTGTTGCGTGCGTAAACCATCTTCACTTCCTTGGCTCCCAGCTTTTTCTGGACGATGGGCCGGAATCCCTTGCGAAGCGCAGGCTTGAAGACATAAAACTCGTCGGGATTGACTGTTCCCTGCACGACGGTTTCGCCCAGGCCGTATGAACCGGTAATAAGAACGGCGTCTTGGAATCCCGATTCCGTATCGATGGAAAAAATAACGCCGGATGAGGCAATATCGGAACGGACCATTTTCTGGACGCCAATGGACAAGGCGACCTCCATGTGGTCGAAATTCTTGTCAAACCGATACGAAATGGCCCTGTTCGTGAAAAGTGAGGCGAAACATTTTCTGCAGGCGTCGATGAGCGCCTCAGGTCCGCGGATGTTGAGGAAGGTTTCCTGCTGACCGGCGAAACTGGCGTCAGGAAGGTCCTCCGCCGTGGCGGAACTGCGGACTGCTACGTCGGTATTCTTTCCGTATTCTTTGCACAGCTCGGCGTAGGCCGTCTTTATCTCCCGCTCCAGGTCGTCGGGGAGCGACGCCTTGTAAATGAGCGAGCGGATTTTTTCACCCTTGGTCGCCAGACCTTGCAGATCGTGAGTGTCCAGATCCGATAGAAGTTTTTCGATTTCGGCCCTGATGCCGGCCGACTCGAGCAGATACCGATATGCATGGGCGGTTATTGCGAAGCCGTCGGGGATGCTCACCCCCTTGGGAGCCAGTTCGCGTCTCATCTCGCCCAGTGATGCATTCTTACCGCCGACCTGGGGAATGTCTCCAAGCCTCAAATTGTCGAACCATATGATTAACCGGGTATCATCCATGGAAAAACCTCCTGTGGGGGTTCTTTTTATGAGGAGAAAATACCTATCAGCATTACCCCTATAAGTCAACTTGAAAGCCCGCCGTGCTGTGCTGAAAACACGAATAACAGGCAAAAACGGCGATTTGTTCCACGTGACGGAACCCGGGATTCACGGCAGACGTTCCCGCATAATGTTGTGGGCCTCGTCGAGCTGCTCGGGGGTATTGATACCCATCGCTTCCCGGTGGTCCGCCAGTTCATACGCGCGGACGGCAAGGCCCCTCCGGGCGGCCTCGCCGACAATGTCCGTGAGGTAGTATTCCTTTTGAGCATTATCCACTCCGACCGAGCCGAGTGCGTCGAACAGGAAGGCGCTCTCAACACAATAGATACCCGTGTTTATTTCACCGATTTTCTTTTCGGCATCGCCGGTGTCCGCTTCCTCGACGATACCGGTAACATGACCTTCGGCGTCTCTGACCACCCTTCCATATCCTGAAGGATCGGGCGGGTGGGAGGTGAGCACGGTGACGGGTGCTCCGCCACGGCGGTGATTGTCCAGGAAAGCCTTTAACGTTTCTTTCGTGAGCAGGGGGACATCGCCGCAGAGAATCATAACCGTACCGCTGAATTCTTTCAGCGCCCGTCTTGCCTGGAGGACGGCGTGCCCCGTGCCGAGCTGGCGCCGCTGAAGAACGAAGAGTACGTCTCCGGTCTGTTTTTCAACTGTTTCCCTGACCTTGTCGGCCTGGTGACCGACCACGAGGACGATTGTTTCGGCGCCGACCGCGCGCGCCGCTTCAACGGGAAGAAGCACCATCGGCCTTCCACCGAGACAATGCAAGACCTTCGCGCTTTCGGAACGCATGCGCGTTCCCTTGCCTGCCGCGAGAATAACGGCGGCGACCGGGGCTTCTTTCCTGTTCGGATTCATGGTACGGGTTCGCTCCGTTTCATGGCGCTCACCTCAGGCGGCATCAGCAGAAGGATTTTTTTTATGGAACGGAGATCGGCTTCCTCGACGACAAAAACGATATTTCCCAGTCTGTATGATTCACGTGGTTTGGGTATCTTGCCCATGGCGGCAAGCAGAAATCCTCCCACCGTTTCGTAATCGCCTTCAGGGACCGTGACACCGAGTGTCGTCTGAAGGTAATCCGTTTTTACCTGCCCGTCGACAATATAGCGGCCCCGTCCGCTCGGCCGGATAAGTGTGGCGGCGCTGTCGTGGTCCTCGTCATTGATATCGCCGACGATTTCTTCCTGGATATCCTCCATGGTAATAATTCCCACAGCGCCCCCGTATTCGTCGACCACGACGGCCATGTGTTCCCCGTGGCGCTGGAGTTCGAGAAAGAGATCGCTTGCCCGTTTTGTTTCCGGAACAAACAGGATGTGCCGACGGATGCGGCCGTCCCCGTTTCCTTCAGGGACAAGCGGCGCGTCTTTGCCCCGCCGGGCCAGATCGTCCATGAGATCGAAAGAGTCGATAATGCCAACGATATTGAGTACTTCACGGTCATAGACGGGTATACGCGAGTAGTTCCGTTCTTTCACGACGGCGGCTGCCTCGCCCAGGGTGGCATGAAGTGAAATCACCGCCACGTTGGAGAGTGGAACCATGATTTCCTCAACGGTATACTCTGAAAAGTCAAGCACCTTTTTGATCATTTCCTTTTCCATCTGCGTGATGTCCGTGGTGCCTCCCTCGCCCCGCAACAGTGATTCCAGGCCCGACCGAGTAATGTAGGGGGTGTAGAAGAGGCCTGCCTGTTTGGAGAAGACATAGATGGCGCTTCGCGATATGCTGGACAGTACGGTCACAACGGGAGAAAATATCCAGGCCGCCGCGCGGATGAACCAGGCGATACGGAGAGTCGCCCAGTCGGCATGATGCTGAAAGAGACTTTTGGGAATAATTTCGCCCAGTATCAGCAGAAGAGGCACCATGACCACGCTTGCCGCCAGAGCGCCTTTTTCCGGCCCCCAGATCAAAATAAAGGTACTGGTCACGAGGGCCGTGTTACTGATCTGGCAGAGATTGGTTCCTGTCAGCGTTGTCGACAGGAATCGTTCAGGCTGTTCGAGCAGATCCAGGGCGATTCGCGCCGAATGTGATCCCGCTGCGGCCTTCTGTCGCACGTGGTTGATGTCGCAGGAGACAAACGCGATTTCTCCACCCGAGAAAAGGCCCTCCAGCAACAATATCAGCAGGACGACGATTGTCAGGAACGGCAAGGCGTCGACGATTTCAGGAGTCATGAAGAACTCCTTCCTGCTGATCCCCGGCGACGGTTTTGACGGTCAGCCAGGAGACGCGTGTTTTGCTGATTTTGTCGGCCGTGAAGATGAAAGGACCGAAGGAGGCGGTTTCTCCCGCCGATGGAAGCTGCCCGAAAAGGTGCAAAACAAAACCGCCGATGGTATCGAAATCATCCGTGGGAAGCGAGGCATTCATTACGTCATTGAAATCCTCGACGGAAAGCATCCCGGAGACGGCGAAGGTGTTGTCCCCGATCCGACGGATCATGGTGTCCCGCTGGTCCCGTTCGCGGTCGATATTCCGGAACAGACTGTTGAGCAGATCAGTCAATGTGACGAGTCCCGACACGCCGCCATATTCGTCGACGACAACGGCCATCTGAATTCCCTTGATTTTAAAATCAGAAAGCAGCCCGTGAGCGGGACGTTCCTCGGGTATGAAATAGGGTTTCTTCGCCAGGGTTTTGATGTTGACCTGTTTCCTCTTCATTCGTTCGGCCAGGAAGTGCTTTGTGTGCAGAATGCCGAGAATATCGTCCTTGTCGGTTCCGTAAACCGGAATGCGGGTGTGACGGCGGTCGAGAATGGCCCGCTCCACGTCTTCCGGTGTCATTGAAACGGGAAGACAGAACATGTCCACCCGGGGCGTCATGATATCGGCGACTTTCGTTTCCCCCAGTTCGAAAACACGGTGAATCAGCTCTTTTTCCGTTTCTTCGATGGTGCCTTCACGGTGGCCGGCGTCGATAAGTGCCTTGAAATCCTCCTCCATCACCGGCGGGGCGGTGTCGAAGGATTTCCCCGCCGAGGCCCTGACAAAAAAGTCGGAAAGCTTTTCCAGAAACCAGACGACAGGCAGAACTATTTTCGAGATCAGCGTCAGGGGAAGCGCGGCGGTGACGGCATATCTCCTTGGATACGTCACGGCGAAGGTTTTGGGGATGGCTTCGCAGAACACCATTACGACCGCCGTAGTCACGATGATGGCGATCCACGTTCCCGACGATCCCAGGAGAAAGACCATGAGCGATGTTGCGAGGGAAGCGATGATGATGTTGACCGATTCGTTGCAGACCATGATGGTCACCAGGAGCCGGCGGGGACGTTCAAGAATTCGCTGTACGAACGACACAAAAGGGAGACCGTCTTCCCTCATTTTGTGAACGTGCAGGTGGGTCAGCGAAAAGAACGAAGCTTCCGATCCCGACAGAAATGCGGACGAAGCAAGCAGAACCACTAATATTACCAGATTGAGCGTTATCGGGTAGTCCAATTATTCGACGAAGCTCCTCCGGAACTGCAAAAAATCACACATTATTCTGAAAGATAGCTTTATTAACGAAGAAAGTCAACGAGCGAGGACGGGAAACAGGAAAGGTAAAAAATATCCGGCGCCGCTTTCGCGGCGCCGGGATCGATTTCAGTATTATCTGTCATGTTTCGACCGGGCGATTTCTGTTTACCGTCCCAGCCATCCGTCGACCTGTTCGCGGTTTTCCTCGATAAACCGCAGTGCGTTTTCATAGCGGTCTGAACGAGGTTCAGAATTCCAGGCCATGACCTTCTGGAGTTGGTTGGCGTCTTTCCACTTGAAATTCTTCAGAAAATTGTACACTTCGGGCATATCTTCCTTCAGCCCCTTCCGCACGATCGTGTCGATATGTTCTTCCTCTCCGAGAACTCCCTTGGGGTCTTCGAGGTACTTGAGATCCCATTTGCCGAACATCCAGTGAGGAGACCAGGCGGTGACGATTACCCATTTCTCGTCTTTGATTGCATTGGCCAGCGCCGCCGTCATCATGGAGTCGCTTCCTTCCACGAGTTCAATTTTGTCAAGGTTATACTCTGTGAGTGCCTTTTCGGACAGTCGCATGAGGCCCGCCCCCGGATCGATACCGATTACTTCTCCATTGAATTTTTCCGCGTTGTCATTGACTTCCTCTATGGAATCGATGGTGACGTATGTCGGTACGGCCCATCCTAGTCGGGCGCCATGGGCAATTGGTCCAAGGTTTTCCACATTATCTTTAACCTTTTCATAATAATCCGCGTGTGTCACGGGAAGCCAGGCCGTGACCATGGCATCAACGTTCCCCGTGCCAACCGCCTGCCACATGGCCGCGGCGGCTACGGGAAGAACCTCCACTTCATAGCCCATTTCTTCCTGCAGAACGGCCTGTACCACTGTTGTACTAGAGGCGGCGCAGTCCCACTCAACGTAAGCGATGCGCACCCGCTTGTCCTGGGCGCAGGCCGGACCGACCGCGAGTAGCAGCACTGCCACTACGGCTATACAAATCTTGACAAATGTTCCTTTCATGATTGGTACCTCCTTCGAGTGTATCTGGTTATAAATTGAACAACATGTTCACTTGCCGGATGTTCCTGATCCCACGCGCTGCAGGACCCGGTCAAGAATAATGGCCACGATAACGATGGCAATACCCGCCTCGAACCCATTACCCATCTGAAGCCGTTGAATGGCGCGCCATACCTCGCCGCCCAGTCCCCGCGCGCCGATCATTGATGCGATAACCACCATGGAAAGCGCCAGCATGACCGTCTGGTTCACGCCCGCCATGATTGTCGGTGTCGCCAGGGGAATCTGCAGCTTTACAAGTTTCTGCCACCGATCCGATCCAAAGGAATCGGCGCATTCGATCAGTTCGAGGGGAACCTGTCGAATGCCGAGGCAGGTAAGGCGTATCGCCGGGGGCATGGAAAAAATAACTGTGGCGAAAATGGCCGCCACCTTACCGAGTCCGAAAAAAGGAATCGCCGGAATGAGATAAACGAACGCTGGCATCGTCTGCATCACGTCCAGAATCGGCCAGACGATCCGGTAGACCGTCTGGCTCAGGGCAGCGACAATACCAAGGGGAATGGCGAGAATAATCGCCGTCAGTGTGGCCAGGATCACCAGGGCGATGGTGCTGATCGTGGCCGGCCAGAGGTCCATGTTCCAGATCAGGAGGAGTCCGAGAAAAGTGAGAATGACGATATTTCTGTTTCTGGTCAGCCAGAAAACCAGTGCCGAAGCCAGGAGAATAAACAGCCAGGGCGGCAGGAACAGCATTCCGTCTTCAAGAATACGGATAAATGATTCCATGACCTCCGTAAAGGCGATGGTGGCAAAGGCGAACTTATCCACCAGAAAGTCGAGAAATTGTTCTATGGTGTTTCCAATTGGTATCCTAGGAATCTGCATTGTTTTTTCCTCGTTCGGCAAGGGCGGCAAGAAGGGCGCCCCTGATGATGACACCCTTGAGCCTGCCTTCGTCGTTTACCACGGGAAGTGGGTAGGGCGTATCCGCCATAATTTGAATCAGTTCCGTTGCCGGCGTTTCGGGCGAAACGGAAAGAAACTCTTTTTTCATGAATGCGCCCAGGTTTGTTTCGCCCTGATTAATTGCCTCGGAAGCGTCGTCAGCGGTGACCAGCCCAACAACTTCATGACGTCCGTTCACCACGAACAGCTGGGACAACCGCTCTTTCTTCATCATTTTTAGAACCGTCTTGGGGCCGTGCAAGTCGAGGTAGGCCACGGCCTTGGCCTTGATCATAACACTCTCCGCGGTGAGAACCTTGGTAATGTCGACGTTTTCCACGAAACGCTCCACGTAATCGTCAGCCGGATGGGTGAGAATTTCCTCCGCCGTTCCCATCTGGACGATGGCGCCGTCTTTCATGAGAACGATGCGGTCGCCGATCTTCAGCGCTTCGTCCAGGTCGTGACTGACAAAAAGAATTGTTTTATGCATGCTTTCCTGAAGTGAAATCAGTTCGTCCTGCATGTCGCTTCGAATAAGAGGATCCAGGGCGCTGAAGGCTTCGTCCATGAGGAGAATATCGGGATCCAGCGCAAGGGCGCGCGCCAGGCCCACCCGCTGTTGCATACCGCCGGAAAGATTTTCCGGGCGGTAATCCTCCCAGCCCTTCAGACCGACCTGCTCGATGGCTTTCATGGCGCGCTCGCGGCGGGTTTCCGCTTCGACGCCCTGAATCTCCAGGCCGTATTCCACGTTCCGGCATACCGTGCGATGGGGAAACAGTGCAAAGTTTTGAAACACCATGGCCAGCTTCGTCAGGCGAAGTTTCCTCAGTTCCTGGTCGTTGAGGCCCGTTACTTCCACGTCATCGATGTAAACTTTACCCGCCGTCGGTTTTATCAGGCGGTTCACGCAACGGATAAGCGTTGATTTCCCGCTTCCCGAAAGCCCCATGACCACCACGATTTCTCCCTCGGCTACCTCGAACGAGGCATTATTAACGCCCACGCCGCAGCCGGTTTTTTCGAGGATGTCGTCTTTGGAAGCGCCCCGCTTGAGCAGTTCGAGCGCTTCTTTCCTTCGGGACCCGAAAATTTTCGTCAGGTTTTCGATTCTAATTTTTTTTGTATTCATAGACTCAGGTATAACTTTCTCCGTACACACCGGTTTTACAAGCCTGTATCTGTTGTTGTGTTAATTTTGCCCGGCCGCCGGGCAGAATGAAGGAACGATGGCGAAATCGTCTTCAAGAACAATTAATTATCCATTACTACCAAGAAACAGACGTGCTGTCAAATCGGCGGTTGCCACGGGCAAGAAAACTACCTTGAATAACTGTAGAATCGGGGTTATCTGGGATAGCCGGTTATGTCGCGTATCCTGCGGTAGAATGGTCTCAACCGCCGGTACATTTTCTTGTAGACATCCCGGTACAGTTGGTCATAGAGAGCATGATTCTTCATATTCGGCTCGTAAACTTCGCCTGTGTGCGTCATTTCGTGGATCGCCGTTTTGAAATCGGGGTGAATGCCTGTTCCGACGGCGGCGTTTATGGCGGCCCCCAGCGCAGAGGTTTCGTAGATATGTGGTTTGGCTGTCGGAAGCCCGAAAATGTCGGCGGTGGTCTGCATGGCGTTCCTGCTGCGTGATCCGCCGCCGGACACCCGCAAGCTGATGATGGGAATCCCTGTCCTTTTCTCGATCCGTTCCTTACCTTCGCGCAGGGCGTACCCCAGCCCTTCCAGAATGGCCCGGTACAGATGACCCCGGGTGTGGACATCACCGAAACCGATGACGGCGCCCTTGGCCTCCGGTCCCGGCAGTTTTACCCCCGGTGACCAGTAAGGCTGCAACACGAGTCCCATGGAGCCGGGGGGGATCGTGTCAACAAGCCGGTCGAGCAGGACTTCCGCCTCCTCTTCTCCGTTGGCCGCTGCCATCAGTTCCGGATGCCCGAATTCTTTCTTAAACCAGCTTACCATCCAGAAGCCCCGGTATATCTGGATTTCCATGGTATGGTACCCGGGTATGGCCGAAGGATAGGGAGGTAGAAAGCGTACGGCTTCGATGTATTTAGGGTGCGTCACGTTGATGGTGGCCGTTGTTCCGTAGCTCAGACATCCGATATTTGAATCAAGACTGCCGCACCCGATCACTTCGCATGCCTTGTCTGCGGCGGCCGCTACCAGTGGAAGTCCCTCGGGAATGCCTGTTGCCTCGGCGGCGGGGCCCGTAATGGTTCCCAGAATAGTGCTCTGGGGAACCAGGTCCGGCATCAGCGACGGGTCCATGGGGATCACCCGCCATTTCCAATCCCATGAAGCGGCCCACCGCAGCTTCTTGTAATCAAAAGGGATATAGCCCACCTGGCAGCCGATGGAATCAACGAAGGCCCCGGTAAGACGGAACGTAAGGTATCCTGACAGAAGCAGGTACTTATGGGTCCGGCGCCAGATATCGGGCTGATAGGTCTTGATCCAGTTCGCCTCGGCCTGGCTTTGAAAGTAAGCGATGGTTTCCCGCATGCCGATAAGAGAAAAGGCCAGCCCCCAGAGTCCTCCCACGGGCTTGAGGCTTTCCGTGGTGCGCTGATCGAGCCAGTGTATGAAAGGGCGGAGTGGTGTTCCCTGCCGGTCCACCGGTATGACCGTCCCCCGCTGAGTGGTAAGCGCCACGGCGGCCAGGCGATCCCCGTCCACGTCGTCCCGCGCAAGGAGACGCGTGCAGGCGAGGCAGAGGGCGTTCCAGTACACGTCGGGGTCCTGCTCGGCCCAGGCGGGTTGCGGCGATACATAGGGAGGATCGAAGGCAACTGTTTCAATCGCCACGGGTGTCCCGGCAGGATCGAAAAGAATGGCCTTCAGGCTCTGCGTGCCGTTGTCAATGGCAAGAATCAGGTCTTTTTCAGCTTTCATGTATAACTCTCTCGCTATCCGGAGCCGAGAGCCCGTTGAACCAGCCTCAACCCCTTTCTCAGTACTCCTTCCCTGACCGCTTCCGGCAGGGGCGGCCTGCCCGGCAGCCCGTAGGACCTTTCAAGAATGTTGCGGTATCTTATTCTTTCTTCTCGCCAGCGCTGATTTGACCAGTCAAGCAACGGGCCGCATCGTTTTTCGATTTCATCGAGAAGTTCAATGCCCCCGTCTGCTCGCAGAAGCCCGATTCTGACCCGGCGCAGGAGCAGGTCGTCCAGGTGGCGGACTCCTTCGCGGGCGCCACGCAGGATTTCGATCCAGTATGTGCCGGTTCCCGGCACGGGCAGAAGATCTTCCGGATCGGCTTCCCGTAATATGGCGGTCGTTTCCCTTCCGTAACGTCCGGCCAGCCGCCGGATCGCCCTGTCCGAAAGGTCCTTCCGTTCAACGATCGTTCCTGCCGGTTCAAAAACGGGAAGCTCCCGGTCGATGGAACCTTTCCCGGGTATGATTTTGAGCACTTCTTCAAGCGTGTCCCAGGCCATTCGTCGAAATGTGGTAAGCTTTCCGCCCGTAATGGTAATCAGCGAGCCGTCCCGTCGGATCACGTGGTCACGGTTTTCCTCTGAAGGGGACCGGTCTCCTTCACTGACGACTGGGCGGAGCCCGGCGAACGAACACAGTGCCTGGTCGAGGCCGAGAGCGAGCGCCGGGAAACAATCCGAGAGACCTTCCATCAGGTAGCCCGCTTCCTCCGGTGTCATGGACGGTTCGTCGTCGAGGTTTCCCCGGTGATCCAGGTCGGTGGTTCCCACGAGGACGGTTCCCTCCCAGGGAATGACAAAGATGGGCCGCCCGTCTTCGGGGTGCATGAAGGTCACCGCCTGCGCGGCGGGAAGCGCCCAGGCGGGAAGTACGAGATGACTCCCTCGCAGAGGGCGGAGGTGACGCTTCGATTCCGGAGCGGGATGAAGATGTTCAGCCCAGCATCCCGTGGCATTGATGACCGCCTTTGCATGAAGCTCGCCGGTCGCCTCCTCGCAGAGGCTTTCAAAGGCGATTCCCGTAACGCGGTTACGGTCGTCGCGGAGAAGGGTTCTGACGGGCGCGTAACTCACGGCCCAGCCGCCGCCGTCGACAGCTTCAGTGACAAGCCTCAATACGAGACGGGCGTCGTCCACCTGGGCGTCGTAAAAACTGAACCCCCCGTTCAGTCCCTCCCGGCGCAGGTGGGGCATGCGGGCGACGAAATCCGATTCTTCAAGAAACCGATGCCGGCTTCCCGAGCCCATCAGGTCGTAAAAGGTGAGACCCGTGGACAGGATCGTTTTGCCGGGATTCCGTCCCCGGTAAAGGGGCAGCAGGAAACCCAGGGGTTCGACAAGTCCCGGCGCCTCCAGCAACAGGCGCTGTCGTTCTTCCACTGACGCCTTGGTAAGAAAAATTCTGCCCTCCCTGAGATAACGGAGGCCGCCGTGGACAAGTTTCGAGGAACGGCTCGACGTACCCCAGGCGAAATCGGCCTGCTCCAGGAGAATGGTCCGGAATCCCAGCCGGACCGCTTCCCGTAGAATACCCGCACCTGTCACGCCGCCTCCGATGACAATGATATCCCAGTCGGGCGGAATATCGCCGCAGGGCGGATTCAGTCGACCCGGAAAGACCGGATGTGTTTGTTCGTCCATAATGTCACAGAAGTTTCCCCGGGTTCATTCTCCTGCCGGGATCGAGGGAGGCGCAGGCCGCCGCAAGGATATCCATACCGGCACGTCCTTTTTCGGCTGCGATCCAGGGCTTGTGATCGATTCCCACGCCGTGCTGGTGGCTGATGGTGCCGCCGCACGCGACAATAGCCGAGGACACCGCCTCCTTGAGGCGCTTCCATCGTTCCAGCGTTTCTTCCGGGTCGGATGCTATGCGGAAAAGGGCGGTGGTGTAAAGATTGGTTCCCGTCGGATAGGGACTGGAAAGATGCGAGAAGGTAAGCGCCGGCTCTCCCATATCGGCCAGGCTTTCCGCCATGGCCCGTTCCATGGCGTCAACAGTCTGAACGACCCGGTTCCAGGTTACTGCTGTTTCCACCGTTTCCACGGCGTATCCCATGTTCCAGAGCGTGTTTCTCAGGTAAGGCATCAGAAACCGATGTTTCTTCCAGGCTTCGCCCATGGCCTTCCCCAGGGGAACGGCATTTTTTTCCTTCAGGATCGTTCCCACTTCCTTCCGCGCCGCCGATACCAGTCGGTGCGGTCCGCGGAATCCAAGGAGGCACATGCAGCCCTCGTCGGCTGGAACGCCCCGCAGGGGGAGGTAGCGTTTGAGAAAGGCCGTGGCGCGCTCGTGGCCCGAAAAAACCAGGTTGATCGATGTTTCCCGTGCGTTGCTCAGGCGTACCGTGAGCAGGGGAATGCCGGCGGCGAAAAGACGTCTCACGCCCTCGACGCCCTGCTCCCACGAGGGGAAGAAAAGACCGAAAATATGATCCTCCTCGCCGGACGCCAGGGGCGATATTTTCATGGTTGCTTCGGTAATGACGCCGAGACGTCCTTCGGAACCCAGGACGAGATGTCGAAGATCCGGTCCGGCGGCTGAAGCGGGATAGGGGTGCATGACCAGTTCACCCCGGGGTGCGATCACCGTGCCGCCCTGGAATTGCTGATCAATCCTGCCGTACCTGGTTGAGTACTGGCCGGAGGAACGGGTGGCGATCCAGCCGCCCAGGGAGGAGTATTCAAAAGATTGTGGATAGTGTCCCAGGGTGAATCCTCTCGCCTGGAGATGGGCTTCCAGGTCAGGTCCCATAATGCCGGCCTCGAAGGTGGCCAGCAGGCTTTTTTCATCGAGGTCGACCATGCGGTTCAGGCGCTTGAGCGACAGGCTCAGCACGGGCTGTTTCTCGTCCGGCACCGTCAGGTGTCCGAGGACGCTCGTCCCGCCCCCGTAAGGAATGAAGGCGATTTTCTGTTTTTCCGCGAAATCGACCAGCGACCTCACCTCGCCAGCGTTGGAAGGGAAAGCGACGCCGTCGGGAAAACGATTCAGCATGCCCGTGCGAAGACCTATCCAGTCGGGAAGACTCTGGCCGTGGGCGTGATCGAGCCGCGCTTCGGGATCGGTCGTTATGAGAGGATGCTGTGGAAGGCGACTTTTCGGCATACGCTCCAGGAATTTTTCCCGTTCGTAGTCAACCTGCGGCGTTCCCTCGCCGAGACTGTCTTTCAGCAGCGATTCTCCCTGTTCGGGAAGATCCATGGTGACCGAGGGGTCACCCCATCCGTTCCATCGTTTCATACAATTCTCCTGCGAAAAGTAACACCGTCCGCAACCGCGAATACGGCGACTTTCCTTAGTAGCACCCGCCCGTCTCCACTGTCAAGAAATGAAAGATATTCCCATGTTGCGGCCGGTGCGGCGACGTGATAGGTTCCTTGATGATTATGGCGGAGATAAAAATACCATGGAAACATTTACATTGGTCAGTGAATTCAAGCCCGCAGGCGACCAGGAGCATGCCGTTGACGAGCTGGTTCGCGGTGCGCAATCGGACCTTCCCTGTCAGGTCCTGCTGGGTGTAACGGGATCAGGCAAAACATTCACCATAGCCAACGTGATAGAACGTCTTCAGCGTCCCACCCTGGTCATCGCCCATAACAAAACGCTGGCGGCCCAGCTTTACAGCGAATTCAAGACCCTTTTTCCGGACAACGCCGTGGAATATTTCGTCAGTTATTACGACTACTACCAGCCGGAGGCCTACCTGCCGGGAACGGATACCTATATCGAAAAGGACGCCTCCATCAATGACGAGATCGACAAGCTCCGTCACTCGGCCACGCGGTCCCTTCTCGAGCGGCGGGACGTTATCATCGTGGCCAGCGTGTCATGCATCTACGGTATCGGTTCTCCCGAAAGCTACCGTGACATGCAGGTGAATCTGCATCTGGGCGAGGATATGGATCGCAATCACCTGTTGAGACGTCTCGTGGAAATCCAGTACGACCGTAACGACGTTGATTTTCACCGAGGGACCTTTCGGGTCCGGGGCGATGTGGTGGAAATATTTCCACCTTCCACGGAAGACCGGATCATCCGCCTGGAATTTTTCGGCGACACGGTGGACGCCATTTCGGTTGTCGATCCCCTGCGAGGCAACGTCCTGGAACGGCTCGAGCACATCGCCATCTTTCCCGGAAGCCACTACGTCATGCCGGCCGAGGACCTGAAACGGGCGGTAGTGACCATTCGGGAGGAACTTTTCGAGCGCCTGGCCGAACTCCGGGCGAACAACAAACTCCTCGAGGCCCAGCGTCTGGAACAGCGGACCCGCTTCGATCTGGAGATGCTGGAAGAAATGGGCTACTGTCAGGGCATCGAAAATTATTCACGGCACCTGACGGGGCGTAATCCCGGCGAGCCGCCGCCGACTCTCATGGACTACCTGCCCGGCGACGCCCTCGTCGTTATCGACGAAAGCCACGCCACCATTCCCCAGCTCAGGGGCATGTATCGGGGTGACCGATCGCGCAAGGAAACCCTCGTGGAATACGGTTTCCGGCTTCCCTCGGCCCTGGACAACAGGCCACTCATGTTCGAGGAATTCGAACGTATTCAACGGCAGTGGATCTGCGTGTCCGCGACGCCCGCCGATTATGAACTCGCAAAGGCCGGCGGCAGAGTGGTGGAACAGATCATTCGGCCCACGGGGCTCATGGACCCGGAAATCACCGTTAAACCGGCAGCCAGCCAGGTGGATGATCTGCTGGACGAAATCAACGCCCGTGCCGGGGCGGGTGATCGGGTTCTGGTGACGGCCCTGACTAAACGTATGGCAGAGAATCTCACGGAATATCTCGGTAACCTGGGTGTCAGGGCGGCCTATCTTCATTCGGACGTGAAAACACTGGAACGGGTGGCTCTTATACGCGATCTCCGCCGGGGAATCTACGATGTCCTGGTGGGAGTCAATCTGCTTCGGGAAGGCCTTGATATTCCCGAGGTTTCCCTGGTTGCTATTCTCGACGCCGACAAAGAGGGATTTCTGCGCTCGGAACGTTCACTTATTCAGACCAGCGGACGTGCCGCGCGCAATGTGAACGGCCATGTCATCATGTACGCTGATGTCATGACCAAATCGATTCAGCGATGCCTGGATGAAACGAAGAGACGCCGATCAATCCAGGAGCGTTATAACGAGGCCCACGGTATAACGCCCGAGACCATCACGAAGGCCATCAGCGACATTCTCACGTCCGTCTACGAAGCTGATTACGTCACCGTTTCCGTGGCCGAGGCCGTGGAAGCGCCCCTGTCCGAAGAAGAAATTCTTCAGTCAATTGAAGAACTTTCTCGAGAAATGAAAGAGGCGTCGAAGAAACTCGAATTCGAACGGGCCGCGAAGCTCCGGGACCGGATCAGGGAACTGAAAAACCTGCATACCGAACTGGGCATCTGGGAATGGGGAGGCACTCATGGCGCGCGTTCCTGAAGCCCTCGCCGAAAAATTTTCCTCGCTGCCGGCCGCGACCGGCGTCTACCTCATGAAAGACCACCAGGGGCGGATTATTTACGTGGGCAAGGCAAAAAATCTGCGGAGCCGTGTACGGTCCTACTTCGGCGACGGCGCCGACCGTCCGGTGATTCCCTTTCTGCGCGCCCGAATAGACGATTTCGACTACGTGCTGACGGCCACCGAAAAGGAGGCCCTGATTCTTGAAAACGCCCTCATCAAGAAACACCGACCCCGTTACAACGTCATGCTTCGGGACGACAAAAATTATTTCAGCATCCGTCTCGACACGCGGGCGGATTTTCCCCGCTTTGAACTGGTGCGGCGCATGAAAAAAGACGGGGCCCGCTATTTCGGTCCCTATGCCTCGAGTACCGCCGTTAAGGAAACCCTCCACCTGCTGAACCGGTTCTTCCCGCTCAGGACCTGCCGGGATCGCGAGTTCGCGAGTCGTCGGCGTCCCTGCGTGGAATACCAGATCGGACGCTGCTCGGCTCCCTGCGTGGGATATGTCGGCAAAGACGACTATGCCGGTATTCTTCGGGAGGCTGTCCTGTTTATGGAAGGAAGGCAGAAACGACTGGCCTCGCTGATCCGTCAAAAGATGCGTGAATCCGCGGATTCACTCAATTTCGAAGAAGCCGCCCGCCTGCGTGACCTGCTGGGCGCGATGGAACAGACCTTCGAGAAACAGCGAATCGTCGACCCGTCATTCCGGGACCGGGACGTGTTCGGACTTGCCGGGGAAGACGGCCGCCTGTCGGCCTACATGATCAGCGTCCGCGCGGGAACCGTGGCCGACCAGCGGGTTCTTCGTCTGCCCGCCGCCAGGGCGACAACGGAAGAAGTCGTGGCGTCGCTTCTGAAGCAGCACTACGATGACAGCCCCTTTATTCCCCGGGAAGTTGTTATTCCTGTCCGCCCAGATGACGGGCGGGTCATCGAGGAGTGGCTTTCAGACAGGCGGAGCGGCAGAGTACGCCTGGTGGTTCCACAACGGGGCGTGCGACGCGACCTGTTGCGTATGGCCGAACAGAACGCCGTCGCGGCGTTGCGTGTCGACCGGGAGCAGGGAGAAAAGCGGGCGGCGCTGCTTGAGGAACTTGCGGCGAAACTGGGACTCCGCGCCGTGCCGCACCGTATCGAGTGCTTCGACATATCGAACATACAGGGACGAAACGCCGTGGGATCGCAGGTGGTTTTCACCGACGGCGTTCCCGATAAGAACCGCTACCGCCGGTATAAAATCCGTACCGTGAAAGGCGCCGACGACTACGCCATGATGTACGAAGTACTGAAGCGGCGCTTTGCAGGCGACTCTGAGCATCCCGACCTCGTTGTCGTGGACGGCGGACGGGGACAACTCGCCGTCGCCCTGCGCGTTCTTAAAGAATCGGGTATCGACACTGTTGACGTTCTGGGCCTCGCCAAGGAGACCCGCCGTGAAAAAACAATTTCCGGAGGTCTTCGGACCGATACAGACCGGGTCTACCTGCCGGGTAGAAAGAATCCTCTCTACCTGTCGCGTTCACCCGAACTGCTCAGGATTCTTCAAGCTGTCCGCGACGAGGCCCATCGCTTCGCCATTACGTACCACCGGACATTGAAACAGAAAGAGGATATCACCTCCGAACTGGACAAACTTCCCGGCATCGGTCCCGCGAAGAAAAGGGCCCTCCTGGCACATTTCAAAACCGTTTCCGCCATACGACAAGCTGCGACAGAACAGCTGGCCGAGGTACGGGGTATCGGTCCCGTGCTGGCGGAAGTTGTGAAGAAGGGGACGTAGTTAACTTATTAACTTATTGTTGCTGATGACACGCGAATTTTCTAATCTGATGTCCATACGGCGGGCATATTTCTTTTTAAGCCGGGTTTTATGTTCTGAAAATGCGGGGGGCGGTATTCTTTCTACGAGGTCCGGCGCTCTGAAAGAACGTCACGCCAGCATGATCACACAGCAACCCCGACGAGTGGACTTCCATGAAACCATATAACCGCGCCTCCGCCCTGCCGGTCCAGGCACTGCTTTTTCTTCGAGGGAGCGTCAGTGACGCCCTGCACGTGTGCACGGCGCTCTTTAAAATAATGATTCCCGCCGTTATCATCGTCAAGCTGCTTCAGGAAGCCGGGATGGTTGTTCTGCTCGGGGATGTCATGTCTCCGGTAATGCGGCTTTTCGATCTGCCCGGGTCCATGGCGCTTGTCTGGGCGACGGCCATGCTGACCAATCTCTACGCAGCCGCCGCGGTACTGATCTCCATGTTGCCGGGAACACCGCTCACGGTAGCCCAGGTCACGGTTCTCGCGACCATGATGCTCATCGCACACGCCCTGCCCGTGGAGCTGGGAATAGCGAGACGTTCCGGCGCCCGCCTGCGCACACAGCTGATCCTGCGGGTGGGAGGCGCGTTGCTCTGCGGCTGGCTTCTCGCCCTGGTATATGCGCTGTTGAATATGGGAACAGCTCCCGTTCATCCCGCCTGGATTCCCGAGGGCGTGCCGGAGGGATGGATCCCCTGGATGATCAGCGAAACCAGGAATCTCGCCGTCATGGCGTTTATCATATTGGTACTGATTATGCTTCTGAACACGCTCAAGGCGACGGGTGTCACGGATCTGCTTGTCCGTGCGCTCGCGCCGCTGTTCAACATACTGGGTGTGGGTCGTGAAGCCGGTACGATCACTATCATCGGCATGACACTGGGATTGTCCTACGGCGGCGGGTTGATCATCAACGAGGCGCGCTCCGGCGGAATACCCGCCAGGGATATATTCTTCGCCCTGTCATTCATGGGCCTGACACACAGCCTGGTGGAAGACACCATGCTGATGTTCCTGCTGGGCGCCGACCTGCTGGGTATTCTCTGGGCCCGGGTACTGTTTACCATTGTCGTCATCTGGCTTCTCACGAAATTTGTCTCCGCTGTGCCCGACAGGTTCATCAGGGCCGCGCTTGTTCGTCCTCCCGCCGTCATGTGATGTCGCGGGAAGAACCGATTGAAGAAATATATTTTCCGTTTCTCCGCTGACGCGGCGTGAAAGCGGTTCACGTGGCGCAAGAAATATGGTAACCAACCCCCGGAGTCGAGGTTGATTCCGGGGGATGAAATCACCAGGGAGGGTTTGTATGCCAAGAACAGATGCCTTCGAAAAACACACCGGGGCCTATGACAATTGGTTCGAACAACATGCTGATCTTTACCGGGCCGAGCTGAAAGCCGTTCGCGGCGTCATGCCTTCACCACCCGCCGAGGGGATGGAAGTAGGCGTCGGGACCGGAAAGTTCGCCGTGCCGCTGGGAATAAAAATCGGTGTGGAGCCTTCGGAAAAGATGGCGGCCAGGGCGAGGGAACAGGGTGTCGAGGTATATCCGGGAATAGCCGAAGCGTTGCCCTTTAAAGACGGCCGCTTTGATGTCGTGCTTCTGGTGACGACGATCTGTTTTGTCGACGATATTCTTCAGACGTTCAACGAGTCTTTCAGAGTACTGAAGCCGGGCGGATGTATCGTCGTGGGATTCGTTGACAGTGAAAGCGAACTGGGCCGGGGGTACGCCCGCAATAAAGAAAAAAGTAAATTTTACAGCGAAGCCACGTTTTTTTCCGCCCGTGAAGTGGAAACGTATTTGAAAAAAGCGGATTTCCATATCGAGACAATCAGGCAGACGCTCATACCCGGCGAGGAACAGTTGACAGTCCTGGACGGCGCCGGCAGGGGCGCCTTCATCGTCATCAAGGGTATCAAAAGGGCTGACTGACCGCGGGGCGCCTTTTTTACACAGCGTGAAGAAGTTGTATCATGTCGCTGTTTGTCCGGTGGGGACATCGGTGCTGAAAGATCTGAAAGCAATGAACGAAAAGGCGGAATACGGGAGGTTGAAACAACTGTTGGACGAGTGGTTCCGATCCTATGTCGATCGTTTTCGCGACGACAACGGCACGTTGTCGCCCCCGCTGGAACTGAAGCGGCTCCACAGCCTGCGGGTCGCCGATAATGCGCGCCTGATCGCAGTTGCTCTCGGCCTGCCGGAACGTGACCAGTGCCTGGCGGAAGGGGCGGGACTCATCCACGACGTGGGGCGCTTTCCCCAGTTCGTCGACTTTGGTTCATTCCGCGATGCCGACACGGTTGACCACGGAGTGTACGGCCGAAAAGTCCTGGAGACGGAAGATATAGGCGGGCGTTTTTCTGTCGCGGATTGGAAAATTCTGTTGTGCGCCGTGGAATATCACAATCGCCTGGTGTCCGATATTCCCGCCGATCTCGAGCCGGAACAGCGGTGCACGCTGGACATTGTTCAGGACGCAGACAAACTGGATATTATGGAGCTGGTGCTTCGTTCCGTTGCTGATGACGGATTCAGCGAACTTCCGACGATGCTGCCGCAGATCCGCCTGAACCGGGAGATCAGCGGGGCGGTGCTGAAGGAAGCGCTTGAAACGAAAGCCGTGAAGATCGGGAATCTGGCGACCCTGGGAGATTTTCTTGTCATGCTGACTGTCTGGTTCCACGATTTTCGCTTCGAGCCTGCGAAGCGGCTGGTCGTGGAACGGAACATACCGGGTCGAATCCGCAACGAACTGCCGAACACGCCGGGCGTCGACAGGCTGTTTGCCGGCATGGTCTGACCGGGTCGGTCGCCCTCACGTTCATGACGTACCTGCCGCGAGTGTCCGCCGGTTTTCAGTCCTCGACCTTACCGGTTTCTTCCGGCGTGGCCGGGTCGATGGCGCCCGGTTCTCCGTCCAGTGTCAGCGTTTCCTGCCGGGTTTTGTTCTGCTTGGCAAGCAAGCGCTTCGCGGCCTTTTCCATCTGTTTCTCTTGCCGTGCCTTTTCCTTGTTTCGCTTGTTGAAATTATATACTGACTTGCGGCCCATGAAAACTCCTGAAGAAAAAATGGAAAGAGGCACCCCGGCACGGTGTTCCGTGCCGGGGCGCCTCTCTGCATGCTCGAGGTAAAACCTAGGCGATTTGAACGTTCTCGGCCGACGGGCCTTTTGCACCCTGTACAACATCGAACGTTACGGACTGGCCTTCGGTCAGGGTCTTGAATCCACCGGCCTGAATGGCGCTGTAATGTACGAATACATCGCCGCCGCCGTTACTTTGCTCGATAAATCCGAAGCCCTTGCTCTCATTGAACCATTTTACTGTTCCTTCTGACATCGCTTGCTCCTCCTTTCATGAATTTTGCTACAGCCGGATCAAAACGATGACAGAGTAAAAAAACGACCGCCAGACAATCAAAGGGCGGCCGTTACTACGCTTCAAAATGTCTTTATCCAACGTTGCCGCTCTTCTAGCACCCTTTTGATCGGGAAGTCAAGGACTAATATTAGAATTAATAATCGTCCGCCGTAAATTGTCGCTGAATGCCGCGGCCCGGTGAGAACGCGACGTTATTTTTTATTTTCAGAGAGAAAAAATAGTGTTCATGATAATGATAATCGAAAGTCTTGCGACACCGCTGTTACCCGGCTGTCCCGGTTTTCGGCCGCGCCGGGTCAGATTGCCGCCGACGTGGCGAAAGAGAGCATAATATGCTAGCATCGCCGGTCTTGTTCCGGGGACGCATATCGCAGGGTTCTTCGACAAACATGTCCGTCGGGAGGATGAATGGCACAGACAGGAATGGTACAGACAGTAATAGTAGAGGCGGATCTTTCGCTTCGCGAACACCAGGAAGCAATAGTCGAGCTCATCGATTCCTACGCAAGGGATCCCATGGGCAACGGGGAGCCACTGTCGCCGGATGTACGGGAGGCCCTCGTTCCGGGGTTGCGTAAGCATCCCACCACGATGATCTTCATCGCCTTCAGGGATTCCAGGGCCGTGGGAATCGCCCTGTGTTTCAAAGGGTTTTCCACGTTCACGGCACGGCCGCTCGTCAACATACACGACCTGGCGGTGCTGCCTGAATACCGCGGAGAAGGTATCGCCCGGCGGCTTCTTGAAGCCGTGGAAGAAAAGTCCCGCCGTATCGGCTGCTGCAAGCTCACGCTCGAAGTCCTGGAATATAACACCCATGCGAGAAGGGTGTATGAAGCCGCCGGATTCGGGAAACCCCGGTACAATGGCGGGACCGGCGGCACGCGGTTCCTGGTGAAAGAGCTTTTCTGACCGGTGGAGTGGGGAGGGATTGAATGGAAGCACGATTCCTGTGGCGCGCCTTCAGGGCGAGATACCGGGATGAAAAGGCGGAACTTTCGGCGATCAGGGACTATGTCCGCCCGGGCGACACGGTATGCGATATCGGCGCGAACAAAGGCGCCTTTGTCTGGTGGATGTCGCGATGGGTGGGAGACCGGGGCCGCGTTGCGGCTTTCGAACCCCAGGAAGAGCTTGCCGATTACCTGCGGCGGGTCTGTCGAAAACTGTCACTTTCAAACATAACCGTGGAGGCGAAGGCCGTCGATGCCGTGTCGGGAACCCGAACGCTGTATGTGCCTGGTTCGTCGGGTAACTCGCCGGGGGCGTCGTTAAACGCCCGCCTGTCGGAGCGGGAAAACTGCCGTGCAACAACGGTTCCCGTGGTGGCGCTGGACGATTATTTTGATCCCGGGTGTCGGGTGACTGTCCTGAAAATCGATGTGGAGGGAGCGGAACCCCGTGTTTTTGAAGGCGCCCGGCGGATATTGAAAGAACGGTCGCCCCTGCTGGTATTTGAATGCGAGAATCGGCACCTCGAATCGGGCGATGTGTTCGACGTGTTTCGCATCCTTCTCGACTTGGGATACGAAGGCGATTTCGTATGCGGCAGGAGGCTCCGGCCGCTGGCGGAATTCGATCCCTCCGTGCACCAGAGGGAGATCGGTGAGCGTTTCTGGGACAGGAAGGATTACTGCAACAATTTTATCTTCAGAAAAAGGTCATGAGAAAGGCACTCCTCAATCGTCAAAAACAAATATTAAATCGTTCGATATCAGTACGCCCATCGCGGAACGCAACAGGCCGGCACCCGGCCATTCTCAATTGAAATCCAGATAGATAACACCGTCTTTCATGAAATAGGGCGACCCGCCGCCGTCTCTTCTCTTGATGCGATAACGCCTGTCCTCGGTTACAATCTCGTCTTCCGAAACCGGCTGCATCATTTCTCTTATGCGGTTGGGCATTGTCCCGCGCTGTTTTTCGAGAAGCGCCATTTTTTTCTCGAAATACCTGTTGAAACACCGGGCGGCGTCACCCCGGTTTTCCACGGGGACGGAACATTCGTATTCCTTTATAATGTCGCCGAGCAGTTCTGAATCCGCTGCCGATGCGGGCGTGCAGGATATTATAACCATCGAAACAAACAGAAAAAGGGTGGTCCGGAGGTGTGTCATAAATACCTCATGAAATAAAAGTATCCGGAGCGGAGGAGCGGCGACGCGTCGCGTCCCGCCGCTCCGGAATCGAAACACGCGAACGGGGCGGTCGTGAAGCGGCACCGTTGCCTACTTAACGAATGAATCATAAAGGCCCATTATCATAATGGCCGCAATCAGCACGGGCGCCAGGTAACGCACCATGAAACTCCACCAGGCGCCGAGCGATAGCCAGTTGCGGTTTTTCGCGGCTTCATCCCTGGCCTTCCTGGTTCCCCAGACGTAGCCCGTGAATATGGCCGCCAGCAACCCGCCCAGGGGCAGGAAAATGCTGTTGGCGAACCAGTCATACGTGTCGAGGACGTCCGTTCCCAGCCCCGGAAAGGAGAAACCGCTCAAGGCGCTGTACCCGAGGGTGGCCGGAAGACCGACGACAAAGATGATTATACCCATCCACAGGGCCGCTTTTTTTCGCTGCCAGCCTTTTTCGTCCATCAGCCAGGCCGTTACTACTTCCAGCAGCGAGATGGCCGATGTGAGCGCCGCGATTGTCAGAAGCAGGAAAAAAAGAACGCCGAATAGCGTTCCCAGGGGCATCTGGGCGAACACCGCGGGCAGCGTTATGAACACGAGACCGGGACCGGCGCCGGGTTCGAATCCCAGCGCGAAGAGAGCGGGGAATATGGCCAAACCCGCCAGCAGGGCGACCCCCGTGTCGAGTCCTATAACGGATGCCGCGTTGCCCGTAAATTCGTCCTTGTCACTGAGATAACTGCCGTAGGTTATGAACACTCCCATACCCAGGCTCAACGAGAAAAACGCCTGGGACAGAGCGCCGAGCAGTGTGCGTCCCGTTACCTGGCTGAAATCGGGCTTCAGGTAATAGGCGATTCCTTCACCCGCGCCGGGAAGCGTGACGGCGCGCAGTATGAGGAGTATGAGAATGACAAACAGAACGGGCATCAAGATGGTGACCCACCGCTGGATGCCTTTTACAACGCCGGCCGCGATGATGCCGATGGTGAGAATCATGAAAAAGGCCTGCCAGCCGATAGGTTCCCAGAGGCTGGTGATATGGCTCACGAAGGCATCCGCGTGATCGATCCCCGGCGTTCGTACGGCGATGATGACCTTGTATATATACGCGACGGACCAGCCGGCCACGACGGCGTAATATGAAAGAATAATAAAACCGGTGAAAACACCCAGGGCGCCCACCAGCCACCAGGGACTGCCGGGAGCGAGACTCTTGAAAGCCCCCACGGGGTCACGATGTGAGACGCGCCCCAGTATCATTTCATTTATCATGAGGGGATAGCCGATCAGGACGATGGCGATAAGATAAATTATAATAAAAGCGGCGCCGCCGTGTTCACCGGCCATGTAAGGGAATCGCCAGATATTTCCGAGACCGACGGCCGACCCGGCGGCGGCGAGAACAAAACCGACCCGGCTCGCCCAGCTCTCCCTGTTGTTCATAGTGTTACCCATGCGGGAAACCTCCTTTCTCGGTTTTTCGGTACGATAATTCAAAAACGGCGGCGATTATACAGCAAACAGGACATAATTGGGAGAGAAAAGGCGTATTGTGCCCGCCGTACATGGATCAGAACCTTGAAAAAATCGTCTCTTTCACTTATATCATGGCGGGCCGGGGTTTTGCAGCCGGCACTCCAGCGGAGAAGGAGGGTTCTTGTGAAGCATGCTCGTTTCTGTTGTATCTGTCTTGTGGCGGTGCTTGTCGCCGTATTCTGTTTTTATGGACCGTCGGTTGCGGGGGGCTGGTTCGGCGAGATGGCCGTCGGTTGCGGTTCTTCTATTAATCCCAGCCCCGCAACAAAACAGGTGCTTGTAATTCCCGCCCTGTGCATGCTTCCCGCTGCGGCGAAGAACCTGCAACTACGCCTCGAAGGGGACCTGGAGGTAATTCATCACGACGGGAAAGAAACCGTTGTGGCGGGGATCGGCGCCATGGCGCGACTGTTTGTTTTTGCCGGCGGAAGGCTCGGTCCCTACATCGAGGGAGGCGTGGGCGCCAACTACGTCAGCCGCCAGGCGATCGACCACCGAGACTTGGGCGGTTCCTTCATCTTCAGTCCCATGGCGGGCGCGGGATACGGATTTTCCCTCGGAGGCAGAAATTGTTCGCTGGGCGTCCGTTGCCGGCACATATCCAACGCAGGTATTTATAAGGAAAACGACGGAATGGATTCCCTCTATCTTCTTGGTTCAATTGCCTTTTAGATCGACAGGGGATCCCCTGCCTCACGTGCGGGGTCACGGGGGCCGGCTACGCCGCTCCGTATGAGTAAACCTCACAATCGGCTCATTTTTTCAAGGGCCCGATATACTGCCGCCAGTATCATGCAGGACATGATCCGGCATTCAGAAGTGTAAGCCCAGGTCGGATAAGCCGGTTAGGCACCCCGGCCGGCTGTCGTCGGAATGACGACAGGGAGTGAACGTTGACTGCGTAATTTCAGTTGTGCTCGCCCTGGAACATATCCCCTTTCTATGGGTGGGATCAGATGAAGCCATGCCCCCTGGATGCGGATGTGCGCAGCATGCGATCGGTTTTCGCCGAGTCGGATTCAGCGTCGATACGGGAGCCCGCGTTACATGAAGAACGCTGTTCGACGTGATTTTCTGTTATGAACGCCCGTTCAGTCAAACAACCCCGACATTCTCGCCGGGACGGCGGCATCAGGGGTGTGATCCTGTTGAAAAGTATAGTGAAATCGTTTCGTGCGCATAAGGAAATAAAAATTTCTTGACAGGGCACGCAGAGCGGCTATATTACCATATAGCGATATGGAGGTATTATGAAAGAATTTATCAGGGTCATGAAGGCGCTTTCCGATTCGAATCGGGTCAGGATTGTGAAGATGCTGCAGAAACGGGTCATGTGCGTCTGCGAGATAACGGCGGCCCTCGGCGTGGCCCAGTCAACCGCCAGCAAGCACTTGAAAATCCTTGAGGATGCCGGTCTGATTACTTCCTTCAAAGAAGGATTGTGGGTCAATTACGTCCTCGCAGACGGCGGGGCGAGTCCTTACGCGGCTTCTCTGATCGGTAATCTGAAGCACTGGCTGGAGGACGATCCCGCGATGACCGAACTGGAGATCAGACTCCCCCGTATCCGCAGAGAGGAGATTTGCTGCCGGTAAAATTTTTTATCCTTGTGTATCGACATATCGCGATATATAAATTAATGAACGGCACGAGCCTGTAGCAATGAGGGAACGAACCAAGCTTATTATAATCGCCGCCGTCTTTCTGGCGGCCTATTACATTCCCTGGGACCACGCGCTGATCCGGCAGTCGGGACTGGAGGCATTCATGATGCTCCGGGAGTACGCCCGCGAACACGTCCTGACCTGTCTCATTCCCGCCTTTTTCATCGCGGGGGCGATCGCGGTCTTTGTCTCGCAGGCGTCGGTACTGAAGTATTTCGGCGCCCAGGCCGGCAAGATTCTTTCCTATTCGGTGGCCTCGGTTTCCGGCTCGATCCTGGCTGTCTGTTCGTGCACGGTCCTGCCGCTCTTCGCGGGCATTTACACCCGCGGCGCCGGGATCGGCCCTGCCACGGCCTTTCTCTATTCGGGGCCGGCGATCAACGTCCTGGCCATCACCCTCACGGCGAAGGTCCTGGGATGGCAGATGGGATTGGCCCGCGCGATCGGCGCGATCATTTTCGCCATTATCACGGGTCTCCTGATGGCGCTGATCTTTCGGAAGGACGACGCCGAACGGGCCACGGGTCGGATCTACGTCCCGGAGAGCGACGGTGGGGGGCGCACGCTCCTGCAGGATACCCTGTACCTTTTGACGATGGTCCTGATCCTGGTCTTCGCCTCCTTCGCGCGCCCCGCTGCGGGCTCGACGGGGCTGTGGGCGGCGATCTTCGCGTACAAATGGTACATGACCTTGGTCCTCCTGGCCGTCCTGGCCTGGATGGTCACGGACTGGTTTCGAAAGGACGAGCGCCTCGCCTGGGTGGATTCGACCTGGGGGTTCATGAAGCAGATAGTTCCCCTCCTGATCGGGGGCGTTCTGGTCGCCGGGTTCCTCCTGGGGAGGCCGGGGCATCCGGCCCTGATCCCGGAGCAGTATGTGCAGGCGCTCCTCGGCGGAAACTCGCTGTGGGCGAACCTCTTCGCCTCGGTGGCGGGGGCGCTCATGTATTTCGCGACCCTGACGGAGATCCCGATCCTCCAGGGGCTCCTGGGCGCCGGGATGGGGAAAGGGCCCGCGCTGGCCCTGCTCCTGGCGGGACCGGCCCTGTCGCTGCCGAACATGCTGGTGATCGGGAGCGTCATGGGAGTGAAAAAAACGGCCGTTTTCTGCGGCATTATTATTGTGATGTCGACCATCGCGGGGCTCATATACGGAAGCTTCGCGGGATGAGTATTTTTTGTGGAAAGGAGACAAATAATGGAGATCAAGATACTTGGGGCGGGGTGTCCTAAATGCGGTCAAACGGAAAAGATAGTAAGAGAGGCAGTGGCGGAGACCGGCGTTGATGCGGAGATCGAGAAGATAACCGACTCAATGAAAATCGCCGGGTATGGAGTCTTTGGAACGCCCGCCGTGGTGATCGACGGCGAGGTGAAGAGCGTCGGCAAGGTCCCCGGCAGGGACGAAGTGAAAGGGTGGCTGAAATCCTGACGGACACGCACGGGCGCAATCGTGCGGAGCGCCCTCTGCGCGCGGTATGGGTGATGCCCCGCCGTGTGCGGCGGTGCGGCGTATGAACCAAAGAACATTTTGTCGGGAGGAGGGAGCGGACAATGGAAATGCAGGCGGCACAAATTACGGTGTTATTGATTACGGGTATCGCCGTCGGTTTCGCCTCGGGACTTCTCGGCGTGGGCGGCTGTTTTATCATGGTCCCCGTGCAATACTGGGCACTGACATCCGTCGGGGTTGACCCGACCATAGCCATACGAATCGCCTTCGGCACCAACCTGCTGGTGGTGCTTCCCACGGCCTTCAGCGGCGCCATGACCCATCACAGGAAAGGGGCGGTGCTGTGGAAGGCGGGTATCACCTTCGGTATCGCCGGAGCCCTGGGCGCCTTTTCCGGCGCTTTTATCGCCTCCCATCTGCCCGGCAGGGTGCTGACCATGGCCTTCGGTATCGCCGTCATCCTCGGCGCCCTCCGGATGCTCACCGCGAAGCCCTCTCAGATTACGGAGGAACCGTCGGACAGCCTTACCTCGTTTATCCTCTGGGGCATTCCCCTGGGGATTGTCTCCGGCATCATCGGTATCGGCGGCGGCGTTTTGATGATCCCGTGCGGTTCAAGATGCACCAGGCGGTGGGGACATCAACGGCCCTGATGATCTTTACGGCCGCCGGGGGATCGCTTTCGTACCTGATCAACGGTCTGGGTGTCGCAGGCCTTCCAGCCTACTCAACGGGATACCTGAACTGGTTCCAGTGGATCCTGCTGGCCGGGTGCAGTATCCCCATGGCCGTGGTGGGAGCGAAGACGGCCCACCTCCTGCCGGCGAAGCAGCTCAAATATATCTTCATTATCGTTATGTTTTACATGGGCCTGAAAATGACCGGCCTGTTCGCGTATCTGGGTCTTCCCATCTGACGGCGGTATGGCCCGGCGCTGTATGGTGAGAACGCGGAGGAGCGGTTGAATATAAAGAGGTGAGACAGATCATGTCTGAATGCGATGTGACGCAAATCAGGATCAGGGGCAATCTGATCGGGATTGTGGGTTTGAACCGGGTTATGGGAGCGATGGTATTCGAGTATGCCGGGCAGTCCGACGAGGCAATCGGCAGAGAAATGATCCGGCGGCTCGCGGCGAAGAATTATATTCCCCGCAGCGCCGAAGATCGCTATGTCGTGGCGTTAGTCCGTGAATTCAGGAGATTTCTCGGAGAGCCGGTAGAGGAAGAACCCCTTTCGGGGATCAGAGTTCTCGTGCTGGGGCCCGGCTGCGCCCGGTGCGGTCGTCTCGAAATGGACGTTCGTGATGTCATGTCGGAAATGAAGATGCCGGGCGAAATAATCCATGTCACTGATCTCAGTGAGATCGGTAAATACGGCGTCATGGGCATGCCGGGGCTGATTATCAATGAAAAGGTCGTCTCGGCGGGAACGACGCCGGAAAAGTATAGGATCCGCCGATGGATGGAAGAGGCGGCCCGGCGATCTGACGAGGATGATCATTGAGGGCGGCAAAGCGTATGTCGAATGTCGACCGGAAGACAGAAATTCTTTTTCTCTGCACCGGTAATTCCTGTCGCAGCCAGATGGCGGAGGGGTGGGCCCGGCATCTGAAGCCGAACGAGATCGAAGCATACTCGGCGGGGATTGAAAAGCGCGGTCTTGATCCCCTGGCGGTAAAGGTGATGGCCGAGGCGGGCGTAAATATCAGCAGTCAACAATCCAAGATAATCGATGATCTGCCGAAACAGAATTTTGACTGGGTGATCACCCTGTGCGACCACGCCAATGAAAGCTGCCCGTTTTTTCCGGGCGGGACACAGAAAATGCACGCGGGATTTGATGATCCGCCGACCCTGGCGAAAGAGGCGTCCACCGGGGAAGAAGCCCTGGGCCATTACCGACGCGTGCGGGATGAAATACGCGCATTCATCGAGAGGCTGCCGGAAAAGCTGCGTTTGTGATTCATATATGATGAACCATGATAAAGAAACGACGTTATTCGAATCATGATCGTACGCTGCTGACGCGTCCGACGATCGACCCGGTAATGCTGCCGGGGTATATCGTCCCCTTGCGACCACACGCGTTGCGAATCTCCGGGCGGGGCCGACCGTGCTTCCGATAGCCGTTGGTCCTATTTTCAATAAATGACGTGAAAAGGATCCGTTGCTATGATCAGCATCGGAACGACCTGTCTATGCAAGGTAGCGATGGGTACGGTCATTCATGCCGTCTCCTGGAATCGCAACCAGCGCTTGACGAACGGCAGTACGATAATCGGATTCCCAGTCCGCCGAAAAATCAATTTCCTTAATTACTTCATACGCCTGCGGGAGACTCTTTACGCCCGATGTTCTGGTCATGATGGTACCTCCTTTTGTTGGGTTTGCTTACCTGGAGGGAGCCCTTCCTTATGGATGACACACTATCTGATACATTACCGGAGTATAAGGCATCCTATAATAATAAACTTTGACTTTCCCGATAATGAGCGTAGCCTGTAGATAACATAGTTATACGCAGAGTGATTGACGAAGAAAAATTGTATAGTGTTCACTTTCCATAGAGGGAAGCGAAAAATTGAGTTCTTAGCCCTGTCACCTTGTAGAGTGACGGGGTTTTTTTGTTTTTAGGTGGTACAAGACACGATCTTAGACATTGATAAGATTTTCAGTAAACGGCTGAGCGGCATGAAAGGTAGTGATGATTTTAGGCAACATTTTAAAAACGCGGGCTCCGAGATTGTCAAAAGAGGCACATACGACTTCGAGTCCCAACGAGACCGAGTCTGAGGGAGGTACTGGTGATGCAAGGGAAAATGAAAAACACGGTGGAAAAAATAAAAGATAAGGTTATAGCTGGATCCTGGTGGTTCATCAGCGGGGCGGTCATCGCCATGATCGTCGGGTTTGCATGGGGCGGCTGGGTAACTTCCGCCACCTCGGAGGAGATGAACAATGAGGCGGTCCTGGCGAGTCACGCGGCCATATGCGTGGCCCAATTTATAAAGGACCCGATCTATCAAGAAAAAGTAAAAGAATTCAAGGAAATGGATGGCTGGAAAAGACCAGATCTCATTAAAAAGGGTGGCTGGGGTAAAATGCCCGGACAGGAGGAAGCCAGCTATAGTGTGTGCCGGTTATGTGCTACGGGGATTGAAGATTGGATCCAGAATTAAGACAAGGTTAAAATCGGAATGGAAGAACGTTTCTTGCGAGCACAGATGATCAGTCGAGTCGTTCAGCGAGAGGATTGGTGTGTCCCGGAAGAAACCCACGATACAATGGAGGATTAGAAATGTCAGAAGGAACGGTAAAGTGGTTTAATGATTCAAGGGGATTTGGTTTTATCGAACAGGAAGGGGCCAAGGATCTTTTCGTGCATCATTCCGCGATCCAAGGAGAAGGATTCAAGTCACTGGCAGAAGGTGATCGTGTCAGCTTTGATGTTAGTGCTGGCCCCAAAGGCCCGGCTGCGGAGAATGTTCATAAGTTGTAGCCCCTTATTTCAGGGACGTTGATTTGTGACAGACTCCTTGATGGTGATGATGGGCACCATTATCTGCTAATCGACGGGATGCTGCTATGCGCGTATTAAGTCTATTATACTGGATGTTAACAAAAAGCGATTCATAGGTCCTTTGTGGTGACTGTTATTGTCACCCTATAGATCGGGTGTTATATGATGAGCTTCTTCAGTAAAAGACAGCACGGCACAGGCGGCTCCCGTCTTTTTCTGCCGTTAGAAAGGCATCTTTCTCGGTTGTCAATTAAAAAATCATAGGTATCCAGACTGCCTAGATCGGCTTCCTGCGAACGGTTTTTTCTGAATAGAGACATTGAATTGCCATCTTTCAGTTCGTGGCCTCACTTGCAATAAATGCACATCTCTGCGCAGCAGCAGTGTAGTCAGTATTTCCGGTTATTGAGACAATCGGAGAAATACGGAACCAGACGTTTCTTGCTGAAGCCTTCCGGTATTCAATAATTGCCGCCCGCTCCAGACTTGCATACTTTCGAAGGGTAACCAGCATCCGTTTGGCGGGGCCATGCGACGAGGGAAGTGCATGGGAATCGAACCCACCTGAGAGGTTACTAGCCCCTCACACTGGATTTGAAGTCCAGGAGGCCCACCAGAGACCTTGGCACTTCCGCGAAGCGTATGCATATCGGAAACGGACCCGGCTGTCAATCAGGATGACGGGTCCTTCCACGACAAGGCGTCCAGGTACCCGGGCGTCGCCGCCGAGAGGATCGAGGTGTCGATCAGTTGTATCGTGACTTCGTCTCCTCTTCTCGCGTGCGTGATACCACGGGGCAGCACGATGATAACATTTGCCAGGACCATTGATTTGAGAATGCCGGAACCCTGCTCGCCCGTCGTGACGACGGTGAAATTTCCGTCCCGCCAGGTCGCTTTTCCCCTGATGAAGTACGTCAGGTTGTTTTTCTTGGTGATGTTTTCATCGAGGACGGCTCTGGCGGTTCTCCGGAAAAGTTTTTTCTGCCCCGTCATTTTTCTCAGTGCCGGCCGCACATACTGTTCAAAGGATATCATGGTCGATACGGGATTGCCCGGCAGTCCGAAAAAGGGGATCGTTCCCATGGTGGCGAAGGTAAAGGGTTTGCCCGGCCGCTGTGCCACGGTTTCGAATTCCACGCGGGCGCCCAGTTCCGTCAGAACCTCCTGTACCAGGTCATAATCGCCCATGGAGACACCGCCCGATGAAATGACGACTTGCGCCCGGTCTTTTGCCATGGTGAAGTGTGACAGCAGATCTTGTTTCGTGTCGCGGGCGATTCCCAGCGGCAACGGAATGCCGCCGGCCTCGATGATTTGTCCATAGAGGGAGTAGCTGTTACTGCTTATGATTTTTTCCGACGAGAGATCGCCGTCAAGATCAATGATTTCATCACCGGTTGCGATTATGGCCACAAGCGGCCGCCTGTAAACGGGAACGAGAGCGTGACCGGTCGCCGCCAGCATGCCCATGTGGGCGGGTTGTATATGAGTGCCCGCGGCGATGACGGCTTCGCCTTCGATGACGTCTTCACCCCGCTTTCTGATGTTTTCTCCCTCTTCGACGGGCGTGAAACAGCGGACGATGTCGTCTTCCACTGCAACGTCCTCGATTTTTATCACCGCGTCTGCCCCGTCGGGAATCGGCGCGCCGGTCATGATCCGGGATGCTTCACCCTCGCCGATCCGTTTCTCCGGCGAAGTGCCCGCCGGAATTTCTTCAACCGAACGCAGAACCGCGGGTTGCTCGGGCGACGCGTTTCCCAGATCCCGGCATTTCACGGCGTATCCGTCCATGGCGGAATTGTCCCGCGGCGGAATATTCCGGTTCGAATAGGCGTCTTCGGCGAGAACACGGTTCAGACACTCGGTAAGCGGTATTTTTTCCACGCCCCGGGGGGCGACGAAATCGAGTATCAGTTCCAGGCTTTCTTCAACTGTTTTCATAGTGTTCCCTTCTTGTCGCAGTTCATATTTCATATAGGAAGGCTCCGGCCTTGTCAATACGGAGAAACCCGCCGCGTTACCGGGGCTTAGGGATATTCGAGGGCTTGAATAATGACGGCGTATGATATAGTAACATCTTAGTTTTTACCGCCTTCACCGACAAATAAAGTCGGCGGCTGAAAGGGATTTTATGTGAATCGAGCGGGCGATGAGCCTTCGGGGCTCGCGCCGGGAGGAACCACTGCTTATGGATACACGTGAACTACAAAACAGTATTCGTCACCTTCTGAAAGAAAAAAACGCCGTGCTGCTGGCCCACTACTATCAAAACGGGGAGATCCAGGATATAGCTGATTTTCTTGGAGATTCGCTCGGCCTCAGCATCGAGGCGTCCAAAACGGATGCCGATATTATCGTCTTCGCCGGTGTGCGCTTCATGGCCGAAAGCGCGGCGATTCTTTCGCCGGACAAAACGGTTCTTCTACCCGTTCCCGATGCCGGGTGTCCACTTGCCGACACTATCACCGCGGAGCAACTCGAACAGGCAAAACAGCGCCACCCGCGGGCGTCCGTGGTGACCTATGTGAATTCTTCCGCCGAGACGAAGGCGTTGAGCGACATATGTTGTACATCGAGCAACGCCGTCAAGGTGGTGCGGAGCGTAAAAGCGCCCGAGATAGTAATGGTTCCCGACGGAAACCTTGCCCGGTACACGGCCCGTTTTACCGACACGCCGGTCATTCCCTGGGACGGGAACTGTTATGTCCACAACCACCTGACAGTCGAGGATGTCGAAAGAACGCGGCGGGAGAATCCGGAAGCGGCCCTGGCGGTTCACCCGGAGTGTACGCTGGCGGTGATCGACCGCGCCGACTACGCGGGAAGTACGTCGGGAATTATAGAATTCTGCGGAAGAACCGACGCCCCAACGGTTATTATCGGGACGGAACAGGGGATCATGCACCAGCTCCGCAAGCAATATCCCGGTAAAACATTCGTTTCGGCTTCCCCGACGCTGATCTGCCGCGACATGAAAAAAATAACACTCATCGATATTCTGGCGGCGCTCAGGGAGATGAAGTACGTCGTCACGGTTCCCGAACGCATACGGGTTCCCGCTCGCAATGCCCTGCAACGGATGTTGGAAGTATCGTAGCCTTTCGGTCTGTCCATGAGAAAGAAGATTGAACAGAAACGGCTCGGCGGGAATTCACCGCTGGACGACCTTTACGGCGCCGTCGCGGAAGGCAGGGACGCGGTGCGCGTGGCGGGACTTCACGGATCGTCGCGGGCACTGGTGATTGCCGGTCTTTTCCGGCGGCTAAAACGGACGATGCTCGCGGTGACGCCTTCGGTCCGGGAGGCGGAAGAACTCACCAGAGACATTTCCTTTTTTCTTGATTCAGGTGAGGTTCTGCTCCACGCCCCCTGGGATGTCCGGCTGCTTTCATCCGACGAGATCCTTTCATTGCAGCAGGAAACTATCGGGGCGCGGACCCGTGTGTTAACCCGGCTTCTCACCGGCGGTCCCCTGGTGGTGGTCGCGCCCGTGGAGTCACTTCTGCAGCGTGTCATGCCGCTTTCGGTTCTCGGCGAATATCTTGAAACAATTACCCCCGGCAGCCTGCTGGATCGTGACAATTTCGTTCGGAAGCTCCTGGCCGGCGGCTATCAGCGTGTATCCCTCGTGGAAGAACCCGGTGAATTCAGTGTTCGGGGATACATCCTCGATATTTTTTCTCCCGCCGAGGACGGACCGGTGCGTATCGAATTCTTCGGAGATGACGTGGAATCAATCCGGTGGTTCGATCCGGGAACGCAGCGCTCGCGCAAGGAGGCCTCCGCCTTTGTGACGGCCCCCGCCGGCGAGATCGTGGTAACGGAAGCGTCGCAGCGTAATGCTCTGCAGCGCCTTCGCGAACGGGCGGCGGAACTCGGCGTGCCGAAACAACGACGGGACGCCCTGGCCGATTTTATCGAGAGCGGTGTTGTCCCCGCCGCGGCGATGCAGTTTCTTCCGCTCTATTACGGCGACCCCGGACCCGAAGGGGGAGACTCGACAGGCGTTCCGGACACGCTGCTTGATTACATGCCGGTCGGCGGCATCACCGCGTTTCTGGATCCGCCAGGCATTGAGTCCGCCGACAGGGATATGCGGGAGCGCATCGACGGTTTCATTGGGCGGGCGCGCGAGGAAGAACGGTTTTTCGTGGACCCGTCGTCGCTCTTCGTTTCGCTTGAGCATGTCATGCGAATCTGCAGAGAAGGCCGGCGCCTTTTCTTTGACGAATTCAGCGAGGACCGCGACAGGCGGTCTTTTTATTTTTCCACGGAACCCCAGGTGGGATTAAAGTCGGCCGTCCCACATGCGCGGGAGGAAGGCGACGGCCTGCTGGCCCCGTTCGTTGAGCGTGTCAGGACGTGGACGGAGGCGGGCATTCTCGTGGTTTTTCTCGCGACCGGCGACGAGCTCCGGCACGTCAGCCGGTTGTTCCAGGCCTATTCGCTTCCGGCTGAGCAGACGGCCCGGTCCTTTTTCCTCGAACTGGAACATGCCGCCGCGGGAGGCCGGCTGCTGCTGATGGAGGGAAGCGTGTCGGAGGGGTTTTTCTCCGATTCGCTGAGACTGGCCCTGGTCTGCGGGGAGGACCTCTTCGGTAAAAAAATCCGGCGGCGCCGAAGAATCGCCCCGCGTGAAGGCTATTTCCTGAAATCCTTCGGTGAGTTGAAGGAGGGGGATTTCGTGGTCCACATGGATCACGGAATCGGCCGGTACCGGGGATTAAAACGATTGTCGGCGGCGGGCATCGACAACGATTTTCTCCTGCTGGAATACGCCGGCGGCGACAGGCTGTATCTGCCCGTTGACCGTCTCGATCAGGTTCAGCGTTACATCGGGCCTGATGGTTTCACGCCTCCCGTCGATCGCCTGGGCGGAACATCCTGGGAGGCGGTGAAAAAGCGGGTCAGGGAATCGATCCGTAAAATCGCCGAAGATTTGGTGGCACTGTACGCCTCGCGGGAGGTGCTGGAAGGGCACGGCTTCTCGATAAATGAGCGTGATTACGAGGAGTTTGCCGCCTCGTTCGCGTACGAGGAGACGCCGGACCAGGCCCGCGCAATTGACGAGGTCAACAGCGATATGACTGATCCCCGACCCATGGACAGGCTCGTCTGCGGAGACGCCGGGTTCGGCAAGACCGAAGTGGCGTTGCGGGCCGCCTTCAGGGCGGCCATGGACGGAACACAGGTGGCCGTCCTGGTTCCGACCACGATCCTGGCCGAACAGCATTACCGG
>LQBH01000023.1 GCA_002030015.1 delta proteobacterium MLS_D | reverse complement strand
ACGACCGGGCCGGCCTCGTGATCGATCTCGAACGCGTTGTTTCACTGGTCCCCCGGTTGCGCGGCATGCTCGGCCCGGAACAACGGCCGCTCGTGTTAAAAGGGTTTCCCCACTGCCTGCCCGCCGCGCCGGGAGTGGTCTTCGACAGCTGGTTTCCCGAAACGGTGCTTCCACTCGCGTTCTGGAGGGAGTTCGAAAAAAGCCGGTTCGGTTATTGCCCGCACCGTGAACAGTGCGCCGACTGGTCCTGCTGGGGGCTGTCCGGCGCTTACGTGTCGGCCTACGGTGACGAACAGGACCGGCTGCGGCCGATACAGAAAATGCCGGAAGGATAACGGGTCCATGCAGTCCTTCGATCTTGAATACACCGGAGAGCAGGATGTTTTCTACAATTATTGCCTCTGGGAATACGAACCCCCTGTGCCGGCCGCGGGCAAGCTACGGTCCGTCAACCTGCTGAAAAATTCTTTCGATGTCCTGGGCGCGGACGGCGCCATGCACGAACTGGTTGACGACCTGCGCCGGGGAATCGGACCGGGAAACACTGTGTGGGGCGTGAAAAAGGTCGGAGATTTCATGGGGTGGGAATATTATTTTTATGATTACCGCCGCCTGGAACGGGAGCGGTCCCTTTCGAAGGTGCTGAAAGTAATGGCGCCGAGGGTTCGCGCGCGTATTGCTCCCAACGAGAATATTCCCTACTTCATGTTTTCCCTGGATGTCGATGACGCGTTGCTCAACGGCGTCCGGGACCTGGATTGCGCCCACATCTACATCGGCAATCCCGGCAGCACCGTCTCATCGGGAATCTGCTACGCCCAGACCGACGAGGGGATGAAACTGGAAAATTTTTATTTTTTCTTTCATCCCGCCGACCAGATGGATGAGATCGACGCCAAGGTTCTCTGTTCCACCCAAATCGACGGAACGAAAATTCCCCGGGACGCCGTTCTGCGGCCCGAACTCCGGGATTGCTCGACCATCTGCTGCGCCAACAAGCAACATAGCGACTGCATCTACTTTTCCGGTATCACCATCGATCAGTTTCTCTTTTTTCTTCGGTGGATGCGCTACCCGGCGCCGCTGGTCGCCTTTGTGGAGGAACAGTATTTCCGCCTCGATCACCTGCTTTTTGACGTGGGATTCGATTACCGCATGGAAAACGACAGGCTCGCCGTGCTCAAGAGCGGTTATTACGGTAATTTTTAGGTATTGTGGCCGAAACGGGCGCCGATGGCCTCGGCCGCCCGGCGGGTCATGGCGTGGGGTTCTTCCAGGCCGTCGATTACGAGATCAGCGCCGGGGCGGACCCGTTCCTCCTGTATTCGCATGAGCGGGCGTATCAGGGTTGTGTAGTTGTCCACATACCCCGTAAGCCAGGTCAGGCCGCTCGTCCCGTCGCCTTCGGCCAGGAGCCGTTTCGCGTATTCACGCACCTTGCGGGCGAGGGCGATGTCGAAGGGGATGTCGATCCACAGGAGGAGGTCGATAAACGGCGCTGTCTGCCGATGCGTTCTTCCCAGCGGCATCTCGAAAATAATGAATCGTTCGCCCGAGACGGTTTCCCCGGTGACCGGATTAACGACGGAGACGCCGCTTTTCAATTTCGAAAGATCGCGCGCGAGACCCGTAAGGTCGAAATCGTTGAAATCGGCTCCCGCCCGCATCCACTGAATCATCTCGGCGGGTGTACGGCGCGTCGCGTGTTCATAACTGTCGTAATACAGGATGGAGGCGTCGCCCAGGGCGCGGGCGATTCCACCGACGAGGGTCGATTTACCGCTTCCGATCGGTCCGGCCACGGCGATGATGTGTCCCATACATTATTCCCTTGTCGATATGATCGTTGATGGTGCAGTATAATATGTATGGGCCCGGCGCACAACAGGCATCATGTGCGCAAAACAAAGATCTTGATAAAAACGGCAGGTATCCGCGGGAGGAATGTGTGCGGGAAACACCGGACAGGGAATTCGAATATCTGTGTGTTGATGATTACATGCGCCGCATGATCGACGCCCGCGCCCTGGCCACGGCGTTTGAGATCGGTCTCATCGACACGCTGAGCCGGGCGGAAGAGGCCAGGGCGGACGAGCTTGCGAAGCGGCTCGGCGCGGACGACAGGGGAATCACGTTCCTGCTCGGCCTGCTCGCGGAAAACGGTGTGATCGAAAACCGCGACGGCGCTTTCTCACTTGCCGGCGGGTTCATCAACGCCCTGCGGTTCCGTGATCTCATGGAAATGAAACTCTCCCTGTCGAACTTCGCCGCCCACGATTTCCTGGAGCTGTTCTCCGACCTGGTGAAGTCTCCTGAAGGCTTCATGACAAAGGCGCGCTTTCCTCATCTGTTCGCCTACGACCGGTGTTTCGATTCGAGTGAGGATGACCGCCGCGTAACGCGACAGTGGATGCGCGTCACCACGGTACTGACGAAATACGAATCGCAGGCCTGCATGAAGTACCACGATTTCGGGTGCTACGAGAGAATGCTGGACGTGGGGGGCAACAGCGGCGAGTTCGCCCTTCGTCTGTGCCGGAAGCATCCCGCCCTGCGCGCCGACGTTTTCGACCTGCCGCTGGTCTGCGACGTGGGAATGAGCCACGTGGGCGACGCCGCGGAGGCGGACAGGATACGATTCGTACGAGGGAACGCTGTAACGGACGATCTGCCGGAGGACTACGATCTGGTGACCTTCAAGTCCATGCTCCACGACTGGCCGGATCATATCGCCCGGAACCTGGTGAAGAAAGGGGCCGGTGCGCTCAAAAAAGGCGGTACGATGGTGATCTTCGAGCGGGCCTCGACGCCGGTAATCGGGACGCCGGGCTATTCCCTGCTTCCCTTCCTCGTTTTCTTTCACAGTTACCGGCCGCCGGAATTTTACGTCCGCTGCATGAAAGAAAATGGATTTATTAATATTTCCAGCAAGATAATCAACCTGGAGATGCCCTTCCTGCTCGTGACCGGCGTCGCGGGTGCGCAATCGTTATCGGGGAAGGGGGCATGACCCGAAATGACGCTCAATATATTGTTTTTTGGAGGGTTTCGTTGACATGGAACCACCAATGGTATACATACAAACGACGGTGTTGCGGAAAGGCGGCACGATAATTTTTCATTACAACGGAGGATCAAACGCATGACGGCACAGAGGAAAGACACGGAAGAAACACGGGGGACGGCCACCGCCGGTCCTGAGGACATGAAGACCACCATCAAGTGGGACGTGGCGAACATGAGAACCAGCTACGCCAATGTGTGCAACGTTTCGAGCACCCGTGAAGAGTTTACGATTCTTTTCGGCATCAACAAGACCTGGAACCCCGAGCAGCGTGAACTGACCGTCGACATGAGCGACCGCATCATTCTCAATCCTTTCGCGGCCAAGCGCATGGCCCTGCTCCTGTCGAACGTCATCCGCCAGTACGAAGAGCGTTACGGCGAGATCAGCCTCGAAACGGGCGAGGTCAATCCGGCGGGCAAAACGAACGCCTGATGTATGTCCCGTCGGTGTTCCCGGGGCGGCAATGATCCGCCGGTCAGGTTGTTGCCCGGGGCCCGCCGGCCCCGGGCGCGGTTAGATTCATGGAATTTTTCTCCGACGAACAGGTGATTGATTCGGAAAAAACAGTCAGCCACTGGGCAGGCCTTGAGGGTTCGACAGACCAGGAAACGTTTTTCGTTTCCTGGCTTGCCATTCAGTGCGGGGCGATACGGGGGTGCGTCCAGGCGTTCCTGGTCCTTCGCGATTCCGGCCGCGGTCAGTATCTTCCCGTGGCTTCCTGGCCGGAGGGAAGCGACGGCGGCGAGCGCCTTGCCGACGTGCTTGAACAGACGCTTGCCGAGAAGGAGGGAATGCTCGTCGATCTTCCCCGTCTCAACGGCGGCGCCCGTTACGGTCTGGCTTACCCGGTTGTCGTAGACGGCGAGTGCTGGGGCGCGGTTGCCGCGGAGGTGGCAGTATCGGAGGATCAGCTTCGTCCCGCCATGGAAAGCCTCAAGTGGGGGGCGGTATGGATCGAAAATTATTACCGCCGCCGTCGCAACAGTGAAGACGCCGACGCGCTGGACCGTATGAAGGCGGCTGTCGAGATTCTCGCCGGCGTCCTGGCGGAGGAACATTTCGACGGCGCCGCCATGGCCTTCGTCACGGCGCTTGCAACGAGACTATCCTGCGACCGCGTCAGCCTGGGACTTATCAGGAAGAAATACGCCCGTGTGGAAGCGGTGTCCCATTCGGCGGTGGTAGGCGGTAAAATGAACCTGCACCGCGCCGTGGGAGCCGCCATGGACGAGGCCGTCAGCCAGCGGTCCGAGATCATGTATCCCCCGCTTCCGAATTCACCTGTTTTTGTTCTCCGCGATCATGAACAACTTGTCGAGAAACACGGCAGCCGGGCGGTCATGACGGTCCCGCTCTTCGCGAAAGGGCGCTACTACGGCGCCCTGACCCTGGAACGCCAGAAAGATATTCCCTTTACCGAAAGCGAACTCACTTACGTGAGGAGTGTGGTTGCCCTGTCGGGGCCCGCCATTGAAAACAAGTACCATCAGGACAGGCCGGTGGTTTTTATCGTTCTGAATTCACTGAAGCGCCAGGCCGTCCGGCTTTTCGGCGCGGGCTACGCGGGCAGAAAGGCATTGCTGCTGGCGGTCGTTCTTCTCGCCGCGGTGCTGTCCTTTGCAAAAGGGGATTACCGTATCAGCGCGGACGCCGTTCTCGAAGGCGCGGTACAACGTTCCGTCGTGGCGCCATTCGAAGGCTTCATCAGGTCGGCGCCGGCCCGGGCGGGCGACGTGGTGGCGGAGGATGATCTGCTCTGCGCGCTGGATGACAGGGATCTCCGCCTTGAACGGCTCCATTGGTTCAGCAAGCACAACCAGTACAAAAGCCAGCTCCAGGAGGCCATCGCCAACCGCGACCGTGCCGAGGTAAACGTGATCAGCGCCCAGCTCGACCAGGCGGCTGCGCGGCTGGAGCTGGCGGAAAGCAAGCTTGAACGTGTCGTCGTTCGAGCGCCCTTCGACGGCATCCTGCTGAGCGGCGATCTCAGCCAGCGACTGGGAAGCGCGGTCCGACAGGGAGAGGAACTCTTTCAAATCGCTCCGCTCGACAGCTACCGACTCATTCTCAAGGTCGACGAGAGCCGGGTCGCGGACGTGTCGGAAGAACAGCGGGGTAATCTGGTACTGGCGGCGCTGCCGGCGGAAAAATATAAATTTTCCGTTGAAAAAATAACACCCGTTACCACGGCGGAAGAAGGAAGTAATTATTTCCGCGTGGAGGCCGTTCTCGACGAGGTATCGCCCGCCCTCAGGCCGGGCATGGAGGGGGTGGGGAAAATAGAAGTCGACCGTCGGCTTCTTGTGAACGTCTGGACGCGGCCACTCTTCGAGTGGTTCCGGCTCAAGGTATGGGTATGGTGGCCGTGAGAATAAAGAAATCGAATGTCTGAAAAAAACTTGTACAGCAGTTCCTGGTACCGCGTGGCGGGGCTCAGGCCCGTCCTGAGGAGTCACGCGGAAATCCATCGTCATACCTTCAGAGACGTGCCCTGGTACGTACTGCAGGACCACTCGACGGGGCGGTTTCACCGCTTTACCGAGGAGGCCTATTATCTCATCGGCCTCATGGACGGGACCCGGACGCTCCAGGAAATATGGGAAGCCGCCTGCCTGCACCTCGGGGACGACATGCCCACCCAGGAAGAAGTGATCACCCTGCTTTCAAAACTGAACCAGGCCGACGTGCTCAGGTCGGACACGGCGCCCGACATCGGCAATATTCAGCACCGGAGCCGTGAAGACCGGAAGAAACAATTCTGGGGCCGGGTTCGTTCTCCCGTGGCGATTCGTATTCCCCTGTTTGATCCCGATCGCTTTCTTGAACGCACGAAAGGTATCGCCGCGCCTCTTTTCAGCGTTCCCGTTGCCGTTCTATGGTTGGCAACGGTCGTCACGGCGGTGGCGCTCGCCGTCATGCACTGGAATGAGCTGACCATGAATCTCGCCGACCGCGTGCTGGCATTGGAAAATCTGGTCCTGCTCTGGTTCATTTATCCCGTGGTCAAGACCGTTCATGAATTCGCCCACGCCTGGTCGGTGAAACACTGGGGCGGCGAGGTGCACGAAATGGGCATAATGCTTCTCGTGTTTGTCCCCGTTCCTTACCTCGATGCATCGACGGCTTCCGCGTTCAGGGACAAAAAGCGAAGAATGATTGTGGGCTTCATCGGTATCGCCGCGGAGATGCTCATCGCCTCGCTGGCGATGATAGCCTGGGTGAACCTGGAACCAGGCGCCGTACGGGCGGTTGCCTTCAACATTATGCTCATCGCCGGCGTCTCCACCATATTTTTCAACGGGAACCCGCTGCTTCGCTTCGACGCCTATTACGTGCTGGCGGACCTGCTGGAGATACCCAACCTGGGAAACCGGTCGAATCGGTACATCGGGTACCTGGCGCAGCGGTATCTCATCAGAAACGACGAGGCACGTTTCACACTTTCCGACGGCCGCGAAGCGGCGTGGCTGGTTGCGTACAGCGTCGCGTCCTTTATCTACCGGATTTTTATCAGCATACGGATTGCCCTGTTCGTTGCGGGGAAATTCTTTTTCATAGGTGTTCTCATCGCCCTGTGGGCCCTGGTGGGTCTCGTGGTGGTTCCCTTTATCCGGGTGATCAAAACCGTGGTATACGACCCGGAGTTGTACAAGCGCCGAGCACGTATCGCCGCCTATGTGGCCGTGTGCGTCGCCCTCCTGGTCGCCGTGGTCTTTTTTATTCAGGTTCCCTCGACCACCATGGCTCAGGGTGTTCTCTGGCCGGGCGAACAGGCGCAGATACGGGCGGATGTTTCGGGAACGGTTCAGAAAATCATGGCATTGCCCGGTTCACCGGTAAGACGCGGCGATCCCCTCGTAATATTCGAAAATCCCGATATCGAGGGAGAGGTGCGAGTACTCGAGGCTCGACTTCGGGAATACCAGGCCCTTCACATGAAAGCGCTCGCCACCGATCGCACGGAAGAACGAATTATTCGAGAGGAGATCGCCCTCATCGAACGAGAGCTGGAGGTTGCGCGGGAGCGCCGCGACGCTTTGACAGTCAGCAGTCCGGCCGATGGCCTGTTTGTTCTTCCCGATGCCGAGGATATGCCCGGGCGTTTCATCCGCCGGGGTGAAGAACTGGGATACGTGGTGGATTACGGAAAACTCTCCGTGCTCGTGCCGGTTTCCCAGGCGCAGGTAGGCAAGATCCGGCGTGACGTTCGTTCCGTGACAGCCCGCCCGGCGGACCGCGTATTTCACAGCATTTCGGCTCATCTGGTAAGGGAAGTGCCGGCGGCCTCGACGGATCTGCCGACGCTTGCCTTCGCCCTGGAAGGGGGCGGATCTTTCGCCCTCGACCCACGCGAAAGTGAAGCTCAGCGTTCCTTCGAGCCTTTGTTCTATTTCGAAGTCGCGCTGGACGAACGGATCGAGAACCGGCTCGGGGCCCGGGTGTACTTGAGGTTCGAGCACGATTCCGAAACGCCCGCCTCGCAGTGGTATCGAACTCTTCGCCGGGTTTTCATGAGAACCTTCAACCTGTAGGAACGACTGGTACGCCGCCGCTATGTTCGGATCCGTCTCAAACTGGCCCAGGGCCGATCACTTCGCCCGACCGGAGAAGAAAGAAGGACGCAGGACGTTCCTTGACCGCCTGGCGTGGGAGGCGGCGGGATGCTTTGTTCGTCCATGGAGCGGCCGCACGGTATTTCTGAAGCGGATCATCGGCCACGTGGAGAAGGCCGCCGAGGGGCTGGAGCGGCTTTCGGACGAGGAACTGAAGGAACGGAGCGAACCCCTGCGGCGGCGTATGCGGGTGGAAGGATTTTCCCTGCCGCTGGTCGGTGAATCCTTCGCCCTCATCAGGGAAGCCTCCTCCCGAATCCTGGGGATGCGGCATTTCGACTGCCAGCTCATGGGAGGATACGCCCTGCTGAAAGGATTGCTGGCGGAAATGGAAACAGGCGAGGGTAAAACGCTGGTGGCGACACTGCCCGCGGCTACGGTGGCCCTGGTCGGTATTCCCGTCCACGTGATAACCGTCAACGACTACCTGACGGACCGCGACGCGGGGCTCATGGGCGACCTGTACCGTTTTTTCGGCCTCTCGGTCGGGTGCGTCGTACACGAGAAGACACCCGTCCAGCGCCGCGCCGCCTACGGATGCGACATCACGTACTGCACGAACAAGGAGGTGGTGTTCGACTATCTGAGAGACCGCATCACCCTGGGAGACACCGTCGATGAGCTCCAGCTGCACGCCGAGCACCTGTCCCGGGGAGAAGGAAGAAGCGACCGGCTGCTTCTGCGCGGGCTGCACTACGCCATCGTTGACGAGGCGGACAGCGTCCTGGTTGATGAGGCCCGGACGCCGCTTATCATATCACGGAGCGATACGTCGGGGGATGAAGAGCGGGCGATAAAACAGGCCCTGGCAGTGGCCGAGACCCTCAGGGAGAAGGCTCACTACCGCATCGAGTACGAGGCCGACCAGGGTGTGCGGGCAATCGTCATGACGGACCTGGGTCGCGAAGACATCCGGCGGGCTACGGAGCACATGGGGGCGGTCTGGCAAAGTCCCATCAGGCGTGAGGAGCTGGCCCGGAAAGCTCTCACGGCACTCTACCTCTACCGTCGTGATGAACAGTACCTGGTGAGCGACGGGAAGGTCCAGATCATCGACGAATTCACCGGGCGGGTGATGCCCGACCGGTCCTGGGAAGGCGGACTGCACCAGCTTATCGAGGCCAAGGAGGGATGCGATATAACGGGACAGCGGGAAACGGTCGCACGCATCAGCTATCAGCGCTTTTTCCGCCGCTACCTGAAATTGTCCGGCATGACGGGGACGGCCAGGGAAGTCCGCCGGGAACTCTGGTCCATCTATGGACTGCCCGTGGTCCGCGTTCCCACCAACCGTCCTCTCAGGAGAAAAATCCTCCGCGACGAGGTTTTTCGAACGCTGGACGAGAAATATAATCGAGTGGCGCATCGCGTGGAGGAACTCCACAACCGCGGTGTGCCGGTGCTCATCGGAACCAGGACCGTGGCGGCTTCGGAACACCTGAGCCGGCTCCTGGACGGCCGGGGCATTCCGCATCAGGTATTGAACGCGAAGCAGGACAAGGAAGAAGCACTTATCGTGGCCGGGGCCGGTGAACCGGGACGTGTCACCATCGCCACGAACATGGCGGGGCGGGGAACCGATATAAAACTTGTTCGGGGCATGGTCGATCTGGGCGGATTGCACGTTCTCATGACGGAACGGCACGAGGCCGGTCGCATCGACCGCCAGCTCGCTGGGCGATGCGGGCGCCAGGGTGAACCGGGCAGGTGCGAGGTGTTTATTTCCCTTGAAGACCCCCTGCTGCGGGAGGGGTATCGAGGCGTGTCCGGCAGGGCGGTCCTGTTGTTGAACCGGAGCGGTTCGGACCTGTGGAGACCGATAGGCCGGCGGGTCATGAAAAATGCCCAGCAGCGGGTGGAGCGGGTTCACGCGGGGGTTCGCAACCGGCTGCTGCGGTACGACGAAGAACGGAGCGACACATTGTCCTTTTCCGGAAGGAGCGAGTGAGAAAATTATGAAAAAATTTTTCCTTTGGACATGCCTGGCTGTTTGTTGTTTCTGGCCGGCGGACGGCGCCGCCGAAGAACTGTTTCACCGGGGCCTCATAGAGCCGAGCGCACTCATCGAGGTGAGCAGCCAGGCGCCTGGCATAATCGAACGGGTCGTCGTCGAGCGCGGCGACCGCATAAAAAAGGATCAGGTGCTTGCCCTCCTGCAATCGGGTGTTGAAAAGGCCCAGGTGGCGCTCGCCGAGGCCCGTCTCGAATTCGGCAAACGCCGCGTTCTCCGGAATGAAGAACTCCACGAGAAGCAGCTGATTTCGAGCCATGAAAAAGACGAAATGGAGACGGAAGTTCTCGTCATGGAGCTCCAGTTGCGGGAGGCGAAAGAGCGGCTTAAACTTCGAACGATCACGAGTCCCGTGAACGGCATTGTAGTGGAGCGACACCTCGGTCCCGGGGAATACATCGGCGAGGGGTCGATCATGAAAATCGCGCGCATCGATCCGTTGAATGTGGAAGTCGTGGTGCCGGTCGAATATTACGGGACCATTGAAAAGGGAATGAAGGCCGAAGTGCGGCCCCAGGAACCGGTGGGCGGATCGTGCAACGGCACGGTTGTGATCGTCGACGAAGTCATCGACGCGGCAAGCGGCACCTTCGGCGTCCGCGTGCGGCTTCCCAATCCAGGCCACCGCCTGCCGGCGGGGTTGAACTGCCGGGTGCGTTTTTATCAATGATGCAGGCCGTGTAATACGCGGATAACCCCCTCCCCCTCGACGGGAGAGGGCCGGGGTGGGGGTATACTACAGGCACAAGAGCTGAATGCCAGTTTCTCGTCACTGCGGGGCAGGTTATACTGCGCCTCATTCCTCGACATCCTCACACAACTATACCAAACACCGGTTTGTGTCATTCCGGTGAAAACCGGAATCCAGTATTATCAATGGCTTTCTGGATACCGGCCTGCGCCGGCATGACGATTACAGGGGTTGTGCAAGGCGCTCGCCACATTCCTCGTGATTTCAGTGCCTTGTCCGCGACCATGTGTGCAATGGTCTTGACGTGTCGTGCTTACGGTAGTTCTTGCGCGGGGCTTTCAGTGGTGCAGACCGTGTAATACGAGGAAAACCCCCTCCCCCTCGACGGGGGAGGGTTGGGGTAGGGGTGGTGCTAAGCACGAGAGCCACATGCCGATCCCCCGGGTTCGCAGGCGGTTCACACAAACCGCCCCTACTCGAGGTCGTAGAGCGTCTCATCCACCGCCGGGGGCGGTTTTTTCGTTCCCTTGCCCCGGCTTTCCTGCCTGACGACGAAGGGATTCTCATCGGTCAGGAGGTCGCCCAGGTCTTCCTCGATCTTGTCCGGGTCCTCGCCCCGCTCGATACGGCTCAGAGCCTCCTGCATCTCCGGGTTCAGTTCAAGACCCGTCGAATCGGCCAGTTTTCTCATCAATTGCGCCGCCTGCCGGGGATCTTCCTCGTCGAGCCCCTCCGATTCGCGGGCGAGCATCGCCATGGCCCGCTCCATGCGTTGTTCGTCCACGGCGGAAAGACCCTCGTCCATGCCCTCATCGTCGTCGCCTCGTCGGTCGGCCGAAATGGTGGCAAAAACGGACATCCGCCGTTGCAGCTTCACTGTTTTACAGGAGGGGCACCGGGGGATCGTCTCCGTGTTGATCCGCTTCGAAAAAAAATTATAAATGGTATTACACCGGTCACAGTAAAACTCGTAAATGGGCATGATACAACCTCGATAACTTCGTTCCGCCGGGGCAAAGGCCGCCGCCGGCGCTTCTTCTGTTATTTTTCCTCCAGGCGGTCCCGCTTCATTTCCTGAAAGGTGTCCTTGCCGCCGGCGAACATAAGCGACAGGGGCATGACGTTTCTACCCAGTTCGACCATGCGCCGCGCCGTATGACGAATGTCCCACTGGGCGTGACGGTCTTCCCGGAGCCGCGAGACATGGTACAGTTCCCGCACGTTCATCTTCACGATAACCCGTCTGCGGTGCGCGTTAGTCAGGATATACGCCGCCGCTCCCGGGGCGTCGTCCCGCAGGCGCTCATAGACGCCGTTCGTTCGCTCGATCATGGCCCGGAACGGTTTCTCCATGCCGACGTTTATAATGGTTTCGGGAACGGTCGCGCCGAGGGCGGGATCGTAATCACGGCTGATGATGGTTGCCATGCGGTGCCGTTTCATCTGGGCGAAACAGGAGGCGCTGATGACAACCTCGAAGACCAGATCCGCCGTTTCAAATTCCCGGAGCGGCGCGTCGTAGGACTCCATGCGGGAGCAGGCGGTTTTCATGAGGGATTCTCTCTCGGCCGGCGAGAGGCGCCGGACCTCGTCCAGGCAGTTGACGAGTGGTCGTCCCGACACGCGCTGCATGAGCGACGCGAGAATCATATTATCGCCGTCCGGCGTGGCGTGCACGAGAACAACGGAGTCAGAGTCCGTCGATCGCTCCGTGCCCGGCGGTGTGGTCAACGTTTCCTTCAGTGCGTCCGGCGTGTCGCGGTCAAAATTTGTGGCGTCGGTATATCGTATGAGCGACGGCGCCGTTTCCCGAACGGCGTCGTAGAGCCGTTGCCCGAATTCCCGCACTTCGGCCAGCGGGTGGGCGGCGGCCCGCCGGATCATCAGTTCAAGGGTCCGGGCGTTTGCGGTCATGCCGAGCTGGCTTTCCGTGGCGAGCGACAGGATGTAGCGGGCGTCTTCCTTTGCCGCGCTCTCGATAAAAGACGGCGGCTCCCCGGTGCCGTCGCTCGCCGGCAGGTCCAGGACGGCCTCGAGGAGCTTGCGGTACAGAGCGTTCTGCGCGTTTACCGTTTCAATAAACAGGTCGGCGAGTCCGGCGTCCCTGATTTCGGCGGAAACGACAAAATCACCGTCCAGGCGTATGTAACGCTGAGATTTTTCCGTGTACGAGGCAAGGCGGAAGCCTTCGATGAATTCAACGGCGAGCCGCGAGACGCCGAGAATATCGATGTTGAAGACGGCGTGCTCGGCGATGGAGCTGTGCCCCATGTCGAAAACGATATTCCGGTTCGAGCGACGCGCCTTTTCAACGTCCCCGCTGGCTATCCGTCGAAGCTCGTTTACGGGCCGCGGATTCCTGCTGATGCGCGCGTAAGCCGCCGAAACGGTTTCCGGCGTCGGTCGTGATCCCGCCGGGGCCGAGCCGTCCTCCAGCTCCCGCAGCGCTTCCCGGTCGATGTTGAATCCCGCCAGTATGACGTCCACTGAGACTGCCCTTCGCGACGTGAATTGAGAATGAATCCGCTTTATAGCAGGTGCCCCCGGCGCCGTCAATTACAGCTTTCATTCGTCGTGGTTCTCAACGGGGAACGCCGCTGTTTCGAGAGACCTGTTCAGGATGAAAAACGGGATTACTCGTCACGCGGACTCGCTGTTTGCCGGAGGCAGAAACCTGTCGAGCAGTTCCAGGACCTCTTCCACGGACGAGGCGTTGTAGAGGGGCGCTCCGGGGGACGGTTCGACAAAAGGCGCATCGAGACTGATAACGGGCATTCCCTCATTCAGCGCCAGGGCGATTTCCGAGAGCGTCCCCCAACTGCCGGAAAGGGCGATGATCACGTGAGGGGTTTTCGCGTTGATCGCGTTCCGCGCGTAGCCCATACCCGTGTAAACAGGTATGTGGACGAACTCGTTCGGGTACCCTGGACGGGAGTTTCCCCGGCTGTCGGGAAGAATGCCGATGACAAGCCCGCCGGCCCGGGCCGCGCCCTCCGAGGCGGCCCGCATGACCCCCGTTCCTCCCCCCGTAAGCAGCACATGCCCCCGCCGGGCCACCGCTTCTCCAAGCAAAGCGGCCTCGTCAAGGCACGGGGCATCATCCCGGTGACTTCCCATGATGCCCACGATAGTGCGGGATAGCGGTACGGTTCCTGTGTCCATGGCGGTAATCCCTTCTATACTGCGTAAAATTTATTAATAAGTATGTCACAATCTCAACCGGTGATGAAGCGGAAAATTGATAGAGCGCCGGGGTATGATAAAGATTATATGATCGTTCTTGTAACTAACGGGGATGAAATTTGGGTTTGCCTGCAGGCTCAATTTCGAGTACCATACCGCAGGCATTGAATAAATACTCCCCCCCCGCCGGGCGGGTCCGACTCTGATTATTTCCCTATCCGCATCCTTACTATCGCACCAGGCGGAACGTAGCAAGCAACATTCAATAAGTGAAAACAAAACATCCGCCTTTTCCATATTTGAAGCTTTGTTATCGCAATAAATGAAATTGTAATCCGCCTATATAGCGGAATATGACGGGATATTTTCCGTTTATTACTCTGATATAAGTCCGTTAATCAGGAGGGAAATATGCAATTTGGGAAAATAATAAAGCTGAACCCAAGGGACATTTGGCCTAAGGAAGCAAGGGATTTTACACCATGGCTTGCGGATAACATTGGCGCATTAGGTGAAGCCCTTGGTATGGAATTAGAACTTACGGATATGGAAGCAGCCGTTGGTGATTTCTCCTTGGATTTGCTCGCAAAAGATTTGGGTTCCGGGCACACAGTCATAATTGAAAATCAATTGACACAAACGGATCACGATCATCTTGGCAAATTGCTGACATATGCCGCTGGGTACAGCGCATCTACAGTGGTATGGATTGCTGAGGTAGTACGAGATGAACACAGGCAAACTCTTGAATGGCTAAATCAAAGAACTGACGAAGAAACGCAATTTTTTGGAGTTGTTATCGAAGTCTTTAAAATTGATGATTCAAAGCCTGCCTACAGTTTCAAGCCAGTTGTTTCTCCAAGCGAATGGCAGAAATCGAAAAAACGGCATGCCGGGGGCGCTGTTTCTGCGAAAGGAGAAATGTACCGAAATTATTTCCAGGCATTAATTGATGAGCTTAGAGAAAAGCACAAATTTACAAATGCAAGGATTGGCCAGCCGCAAAATTGGTACTCCTTTTCTTCTGGCGTCTCAGGCATTGCTTTTGGCGCAGTTTTCGTACAAGGAGGGAAGGCGCGCACGGAGCTTTATATTGATGTTGGCGATGGTGAAAAGAATAAGGCATTATTTGATTTACTATGCGATCAAAAGGGAGAGATACATTCGAAATTTGGTAAAGAGCTCGAGTGGGAGCGGCTTGATGATAAAAGGGCCTCACGAATTTCGGTATATAGAGATGGGACAATTGAATCAAATGAACAGGAACTAATACAGATCAAAGCATGGCACATTGAAAATCTTATCAATTTCAAAAAAATCATATCGCCTTTCATTAAGAAGGGGTTAAAATCTATAGCATAAGCCCACATAACAAGGCTTTTGCAGCGGAGTGCATAAAGCTGCGCCCGCTGAAAAGCAGCGACAGGACGGACCGCTCGCTGATACTCGCTTGGCCTTCGGCCATCCGTCCTATCGGGTGGCGGCTGCTTCACTATTGCCTTTATCGGCTCCGCTCATGCTCCGCCTATCAAGGCAATAAAGCCGACCGCTCCTCAGTCTGAGTAAACACTTTCGCGCACCCTCAGACTTGCGGGGCTTGTGGCTCATCCGCAACCCGATAGGGACTGAGAGAAAACAATGGGCCGTTATTTAACAGCAGATAACGTGAAACAGGCGCATATAGAAAAACTTGGGGATAATTTAGGCTCTCTTTTTAATGAACTTGAGAATGAGGTGGCATCTCTATGCATGAAATGGGAGGAGTATGTCGAATTATTTGGAAAAACTCCCTCACGTATCGGCTTACTGAATCAGTCAGCACCAGTGTTTTTCAAAATCGTCCAAGACTCTTTGTGGGAGGATATACTTCTGCATCTTGCACGCCTCACAGATTCACCTAAGTCCGCTGGCAAAGACAATCTCACACTAAGATTTTTACCGAATCTTGTTGATGTAAAAATAAGGGGAACTATCACTAACCAGATAACTGATGCAGAAGAAAAAACTAATTTTTGCCGCGACTGGCGCAACAGACATATCGCACACCGTGATCTAAAATTAGTAATAGATAAACATGCAGAACCTCTTAAACCGGCAAGCCGTGCAAAAGTAAAAGACGCATTAGATAGTTTTACAAAGATATTAAATACGATTTCCGAATACTACATGAAATCAACAATAGCATTCGATTCAATAATTGGATCAGGTGGGGCTGAAGAACTTTTGTATGTCCTTGATGATGGAATAAAGGTAGACGTTGAAAGACGAAAACGAATAGAAGCTGGGAAGTATCTACCTGAGGATTTGGTGGATCGAAATCTCTAACAAAATCAATACAGCCGATCCCTACGCTCCGGCTGAAATTTTCGTTCGCCATACTGAAAATAATGGAGGATTACAATGAAAAAATTGATACTCGCATCTCTTATTTTATCTATTCTTACCGTTGGTTGTGCTGGTCGCTATGATTATCGACCACCAAGCAGCATCGTTCCACAAAAAAACTCTGTTGAAATCAACAAAAGTAAGGATGAGGTTTGGAAAATAATTGTCCCGGCCCTTGGGAAAAACTTTTTTGTAATAAACAATTTGGATAAAGAATCAGGAATCATAAATATAAGCTACAGTGGAGATCCGGAGAAATATGTGGATTGTGGACATATAGAATCATACGTAAAGAATGCGCGGGGAGAAAGAACTTATCGTTTCCCAGCATCTTCCGCTCACCAAACATATGAAGTTATGGACATGAATCAAGGCGGTGGTCTTTTTTTTGTTGATCGAAAAATGCACTTAGAAGGAAGAATGAATTTAATCGTGGAGGAAATCGCTCCAAATAGAACTCTTATAACTGCCAATACGAAGTATGTCCTTACAAAATCTGGTACGGTGAGAAACGTACAAAATGCCATGAGTTCATTTTCTGATACAATCTCTTTTAATACAAACCAAGGTGACCGGTTCCCAGGAGGCGGCTCGCAGCCCGGCACATTTTGTCAAGCAAATGGAAACTTCGAAAAGGAAGTTTTATCCCTATTACTCAATGAGCAATAATGGTACCACCGAACACAAAACTAATTCAGCCGACGCAAAAAGCCGCGCGGCTGAAGAGCCCTTTGCCCGGAAGGATGATGAGCGAAGACCAAATACGAGACCGACTTGTAGAGCACGGAGAAATTTTATTCAAGGCGAAGCATACTTTCGTGGACTTCACGAAAAATAAAGCTGCTGATCGGCTACGCTCACGCTCCGCCTATTAAGGAAATAGAGCCGACCGCTCCTCAGTCTGAGTGAACGCTTTCGCACTCCCTCAGACTTGTGGGGCTTACGGCTCGTCCGCCACCCGTTCTGCATTTTAAGAATCGGAGTTGAGTCATTATGGTCAAAGCAAAGCAGATAGCATTCAATTTATATCGATATCAAATCTTACCTGTTTCTCAGCATTTCCAAATTGACATGTTCGGTGGGTTCAAAAGTATTGAAGAGCTTAAAGAGAATAAGAATTCCATTCTTGCAAAGATATTCAGGGAAATAAATACTTTTTCCTATTCACGAGGTTCTATTATCCACAAGAAGATGTCGGAGATGGACGACATTTTAATTTTAAAGATAGGGGTTGAGCGAGATCTAAAAAGGAAAACTAAAGAGTTTGAGATTGAAGATGTTGAAAATTGGGAACCATCTTTAGTGGCAATTAACAACCGACCGGATGTTCAAAAATGCCTCATTCAGCAATATGGTGGTTTTCAGAATACCAAGACTTTGGCAAAAATACTTGAAGATAATTTCAACAAGCTTTTGAAAGAATATCAGTTGTCCATTTCTTTTCAGCCGATTTACGAAGAAAATTATTTCTGGTCCCTTGTCGAAAAGTATGAGGGCAAAATAACGCAGATTGATTTTGAGTTAATTTCACCGAACATGTCTAATATATCAGACAGCCTTAAGCTTGATTTGGGAGCATTGAATAGAAGCACAAACACTAAAACAACGCATTTACAGCTAAATAGCGATAAAAGTTCCTCCTTAACACCTAGTAAAGAGGATGATCTTGTTCATAGTTTGGTTGAATATTCTTCGCAAGGTGGTGGTGATATTTCAATGAGAGCAAAAGGTGTTAAAAAGCTGATCCATACCTCGAAAGGTATTAATGAAATTAGTGTGGACGAAATAGTTATTGAAGGTGCAACCAAAGAAAATTTGGTCGGAATATTTAAGGATTTGATGAGATGAAAAAAGTAATAATGATGGCATGCACCTTTCTCGTAGCAGGAGCACTGGTAAATGGGGTGTCAGTTTTGCTGAAAAGTCCATTTATCTGTAAGTTTCTAGAACAAAATCTTATCCTTATTTTAGTTGCCATCTTGGCTGTAAACACAACGACAATTAGCGTAATTCTCACTAAAATGCGCGAAATTGCGGATAAAAATCCGAAGATTGATTTCAAAAATACTCGTAAATCCATGCGTCAATCAACGATTGAACATTTATGCTTAATCGGCATCGCTGCGGCTGTCCAAATTGTAAAGGGCAGTCCAATTGTTTGTGCCTCTTTTAAGCCTGCCGAGTTTATATTCGAGGCAATTTTAATCGGCATCTTCATTTATTCTATTCAAATTTTATATGATACCGCTCAAAGTGTTTACGTAATTCTGGACTATGGCCACTAAGTTTTTGGCAGAACCACCGCGTGCATGGGACGGCGAGGACCATGCCGCCCATGACGCAGGCGTTAAGTTTCAAGGAGAGCGCTGTGAAGTTCGACGGAATTGGTTTTTTGTCCAAAGCAGGGCAAGGGAAAGCTCGTCAGATCAGTGCGCAAAACAACCGAAGGTTTCAAGCGCTTCGACGCAGTATTTCTGCAGTTCGTTCATTCGCATCGGCACAAACAGTTTGCACCCAAGACACTGACGAGGACAGACAGAAGATAATAGCCCTCGTGTTGGCGGCCCGGATTCTCGAGATTGCTGAAGCCGCTCTACTTGTCATGAAAAATGGTATGAGTAACGAAGCGAACAACTTATTCCGTGTATTTTTAGATACATACTTTGTAAACGCAAACGTTTGTAGTGACACAGCATTTGTTTCCCGCTATTTCAAATCCGACGAAGCGGCACGACTTAAGCTGATTAATGCTGCCAGGGAACATAAATCAAAGTTGTTTAAAGCTATAAATGAATACGCCACTAGGGCGCTTCATGATGCACTGCAGAAGGATATTGCCGAAGAAAAAATACAGGCATTCAGCAGTTATGCCTATGCAGGTAACGTCGGATGCTCTGAAATCTATGACAGCATGTATCGGCTCGCAAGTGGAAGCGTCCATACGACCCCTCGCGCTCTTGAAAAATACGTGGAGGAAGATGGCGAAGGTAATGTGATTTTTGATAAAAGATTACCCGCTTGAACTTGATATTCCTAAACGTGCTTACGATTTTTGCTATTTTCTAATAAAAGTGCTGAGGGATCTAAAGGAAGTATTTGGTTGTTTGGACGAGCGTGAAATTCAGGCATCGATCGACAAACTAAACGAAACGGAAAAGAATGAAACATAACAGGCTCAGCAAGCAGATGTGCTCTTCGCTGTGCTTCGCTCGCGCGGCTTATGGGCGACTTTAGGGAATGGATAATGAATATAAGCCTATGGCTACCGGACGAAGTAATCAGCTAATTAAACAGATCGGAGAATATTTGGTGGCGTGCGAGCTTGCACGGCAGGGTCTTCTCATTGCTACATTTTTTGGTAATGCGTCGGACTTTGAGCTGATCGCCACAGACGCCAAAGGGTCTTCCTGTCCAATCCAAGAAAAAACGATAAAGGGTGGCGCATGGCAATTCTCAATCGATAAATTTGCATATATTACTTTTGAAGGAGAAAAACAGATCATTGGCAATAAGAAGACGCTTCCTATTCCTCAGTTGGTATATGTTTTTGTTCTTGCAGGAGAGAAGTATGGCATGGATCAATTCTTTGTTCTTGAGTGGGGTAGACTACAAGATATCATAATCAATAACTACAAGCGTTGGTTGGACTTACATAGTGGAGTAAGACCCAAAAAACATGACTCGCTTCGTTGATCTATCGTTCAGTCGGATTTGCAGGAATATGAAGATAAATGGCAAATAATTAAAAAGAGGCTCTAATCCATCGCCACACCTGATCGCGGCCTACTGGGCCGCTCAGGCTGAGCTTCTAGTTGGTCGCATAAACACACGAGAGGAAATACATGACTGAAAAAAATGGGAACGGTGCCAATCTCGGTTTTGAGAACCAAATGTGGGCGGCTGCAGACAAGCTGCGGGGGCACATGGACGCCTCCGAGTACAAGCATGTGGTTCTCGGCCTGATTTTTCTCAAATACATCTCGGATGCCTTCCAGGCCAAGTACAAGCAGCTGGAGGCCACGAAGGATACTGAATATACAGATCCGGAAGACCGTGACGAATACTCGGCTACCAACATCTTCTGGGTGCCGAAGGAGGCTCGCTGGGCCACACTCCAATCCAGCGCCAAGCAGCCGACCATCGGCAAAATCGTTGATGACGCGATGGTGGCCATTGAGAAAGAGAACCCGACCCTCAAGGGTGTTCTGCCCAAAGACTATTCGCGCCCGTCTCTGGACAAATACCGCTTGGGTGAACTCATCGATATTATCAGCAAGATTGGACTTGGAGACGATGAATCCCGTTCAAAAGATATTCTCGGCCGGGTGTACGAGTATTTCCTCGGTCGTTTCGCCGCGGCAGAGGGCAAAGGTGGCGGTGAGTTCTACACACCCCGGTGCGTGGTCAATCTGCTCGTCAGGATGATCGAGCCTTACAAGGGCCGCGTGTATGACCCGTGCTGCGGTTCTGGCGGCATGTTTGTTCAGAGTGAGCGTTTTGTTGAGGAGCGCGGCGGCCGCCTGGGCGACATCGCTATCTATGGCCAGGAGTCCAACTCCACCACCTGGCGGTTGGCTATGATGAACTTGGCCATCAGAGGATTGGACGCCAACCTTGGCGGTCAACATGCGGACAGCTTCCACAACGACCTGCACAAAGACCTGCGTGCCGATTTCATCCTGGCGAATCCTCCCTTTAACATGAGCGACTGGGGCGGTGAACGCCTGCGTGAAGACGCCCGCTGGAAATACGGCATTCCGCCGGTGAACAATGCCAACTACGCCTGGATTCAGCACTTCATCCATCACCTCTCGCCCACGGGGGTCACCGGTTTCGTCATGGCCAATGGGTCCATGTCCACCAATACCACTAGCGAAGGAGAAATCCGCAAGAACCTCATTGAGGCGGACCTCGTGGACTGCATGATCGCCCTGCCAGGTCAGCTCTTTTATACGACGCAGATTCCCGTGTGCCTCTGGTTTGTCGCCCGGAACAAAAAAAATGGAAAATTCCGTGATCGGAGCGGCCAGACGCTTTTTATTGATGCGCGGAAGCTGGGTACTCTTATTGACAGAATCCACAAAGATTTTTCCGAGGAAGAGATCGACAAGGTCGCCGCCACCTACCATGCCTGGCGGGGCGAGAAAGATGCCGGTGAGTATAGGGATGTGCCGGGCTTTTGCAAGACCGCCACAACCGAAGAGATCAGAGAACACGGCTATGTGTTGGTCCCGGGCCGCTACGTTGGCGCGGCCGAGATTGAGGATGACGAGGTTCCATTCGAGGAAAAGATGGCCGAACTTTCAGCCACGCTCTACGAGCAGTTCGCCCAAGCCAACCGGCTCGAAGCCAGCATTAAAAGGAACTTGGAGGTCTTGGGCTATGGCGAGTGATTGGACACCAACAACTATTGGTGCATTTTGTCCATTTGCATATGGGAAAGGACTTCGAGAAACACACCGGAATGCAAATGGTAATATCAAGGTTTACGGATCAAACGGTCCTGTGGGTTCGCACGACCAGCCTTTGGTTAATGAGCCTGGTATTGTTATTGGCCGTAAGGGAACTGTAGGGGCTGTTCATTTTTCATCTGAACCGTTTTGGCCAATTGATACAACATTTTTTGTAGTGAGCGAAGCTGGGCGTGACCTTAAATACACGTATTATTTGCTCAAATCCATCGGACTGGAGCATATGAATGCTGATAGCGCTGTGCCTGGTCTTAATCGCGATGCAGCACATGCCCGCCAAGTACTTGTGCCCGAGTATGACGAACAACGCGCCATAGCCCATATCCTCGGATCGCTAGACGACAAGATTGGATTGAACCGTCGGATGAACCGGACGCTGGAAGCCATGGCCCGGGCAATCTTCAAGTCCTGGTTCATTGATTTCCTGCCTGTACGGGCGAAACAACGTGCCCGCACGCAGACAGGCGACCCGGTGCGCGCCCGTAGGGGCGAACCTTGTGTTCGCCCAGATTCCGGCCTGCCGGATGATATTGCCGCGCTCTTTCCCGACAGTTTCGAGGACTCGGGGCTGGGGGAGATTCCGAAGGGGTGGGAGA
>LQBH01000022.1 GCA_002030015.1 delta proteobacterium MLS_D | reverse complement strand
CTGTCTTTTCGGCAAGCAGTGAATCGGCATGAAGCACCGATTCCTCGAGAGTATCCTCGGCGAGAGTTCGCTGCACGTCGGGAATACAGCGAGGATCGACGCTCAACGTACGGATGCCGATCCCTACCAGAAAAGACAGATAGTCCATGTCGTGTGCCTGCTCCCCGCAGAGAGATATTTCCTTGCCGTGTCGTTCAAAGCTCTGCACGATTTTTTTCAACGCCCGCAGCACAGCCGGATGATAGGGTTGATAATATCGCAATACACGATCGTTCCCCCGGTCAGCCGCAAGCATGTACTGAACAAAATCATTGGTACCGATAGACGCGAAATCGACCTCCTCTGCGATATCGTCAACGATTTCAACTATGGCTGGAATTTCGATCATGGCGCCCAGGCGTGGTGAATCATTGTGGGGTATCCCCAGTTCCTTCAGCCGGTCCCGGCATTCGAAAACGCACTGGCGTGCCTCGCGGAATTCATCGAGCGACGAAACGAGAGGGAAAAGAATCGCCGCGTTTTCGGCGCCGTCCGCCGCGCGAAGTATGGCCCTGATCTGCTGTTCAAAAACATCACGATATTCAAAGAGGAAGCGCAGCGACCGAAGACCGAGTTGCGGGTTATCTTCCTTAATAGACTCGGCATAGGGCAGAACTTTGTCTCCGGCCAGGTCGAGTGTCCTGACGACCACCGGCTTTCCCTTCATCTCCTCGAACATGCGGCGGTAAATGCGATATTGCTCTTCCTCCGAGGGATAACTCGACCGTATCAAAAAAGGAAACTCAGTCCGGTAAAGACCGACCCCCTCGGCCTTCAGGCTTCGGGCTATTTCAAGCTCACCGAGAATGTTGATGTTCGCCATGAGCCGAATCCTCGTTCCGTCCCTGGTAGCAGTTGTATCGGTAACGCTTTTCGCCAGGGATTTAAGAGAACGCTTCGTTTTATTTCTTTGCTCAAACCGGGCAACCGTTTCTCTTGAGGGATTCACGTAAATGTTGCCCATGTCGGCGTCGAGAAGCAACGGTGTTCCCCGTGGCAGATTCAGCAATTCCATTTCGTCGCAGATTACCAGGGGAAACTGAAGCGACCTTGACAGGATGGCAACATGGGACGTGATACCTCCTCCAACAAGAACGGCGCCCCGAACCTCTTCCGCCGCCAGGCGAAGGATATCCGAGGGATAGAGCCTGTCCGTTATCACGACGCGACCCGCCACCGGCCCGTCATGATGGTTCGAAGACGGCCGAAGGTTGGCGATGATTCGAAGGGCCAGGTCCTCTACGTCCAGGGCCTTTTCCCGCAGGGCGTCCCGAGAACTCGACGCGAACATCCTGATATAGTAATTTGAAGCGTTTCGTACGGCTTCGCCGGCTGCCACACCTTCCTCCATCTGGCCGGCAACACGTTGTGAAAATCCCTCGTCCTTGAGAATCATGTGGTGGGCGGCGAAAATGAGCGATGCCGCCTCTGGAAGCTTTTTTGAAAGGCGATTCTGCAGATCCTCCAGCTGTTCTGCCGTACGGGCAAGAGCCCGCCGAAAATCACTCACGGAGACATCGTTATGTATTCCGACTGATTCTTCGGTAACCTCAATCTGCGCCGGATCAAGGATAGTGGATAAACCAAACGCATATCCTCCCGAAGCGCTTTTTCCGGCCACGAAACTCAACCGTTCATATAAATCTTCCGTAACCTGCGGCACCGGCTGTATATCGAGGCTCATCAACAACCGCGCGTTTGCCGTCACCCCGGCAAGCTGGGCCGCAATTCCACGAAGCGCCGTGACATCCAGTTCAGTAAAGTAGTCCGGAATGGTATGCTGGACCGTGAGAACCCCTATTCGTTCCCTTCCACGCCCTATCGGAACCGCGAGAAAAGACTCAAATCCCTCTTCGAATATCTCGGCTATGTACTTGAAATGAGGATTCTTTCTACACGATGCTTCAAGTATAGGTTCATAAGTTTTCATGACGGTGCCCACCAGGCCCTCGCCCAAGTTCATTCGTACCCGGTTGACCGCCTGGGGGTTCAGACCGGTTGTCGCTTTGAGCACCAGTTCACGGTTTTTTTCATCGTACATGTAAATGGAGCACACCGGCACATCGAGGTGTTCGGCCACCATTACGACAGTGCGCTGAAGAAAATTTTCCAGGTTTTCGCTTCCAACCAGAAGCGAGGCAATTTCGCTCATATCACAGAGCATACTCAGTCGGGCGCCTTCTCTTTTTTTCATCATTTCCCTGCCTTCTGCCTTCCGCGAAGCATAATCAATTAAAAGGCGGATGAAAATAATCCCCTTGATTATTCCGTGTCGCGCTGAATTTCGTCGTCTCCTTCCCGGTATTCAGGCCGCTTTGATCTGCCGAAAAATCGTTCCACCAGCACGTAGAAAAGCGGCGCGAAAATCAGCACCAGCACGGTCCCCGTCACAACCCCGCCTGCCACACTGGTTCCTATGGCATTCTGGGCGCCTGCTCCGGCGCCGGTGGTCAGAGCGAGGGGCATAACACCGAAGCCGAATGCGAGCGACGTCATGAGAATCGGTCGAAATCTCAGCCGTGCTCCTTCGATGGTGGCCTCTACCAGGCTCATTCCCCGTCTGACTCCGTCCTTGGCGAACTGAACGATCAGAATGGCGTTCTTCGTGCCCAAACCGAGAATGGTAAGAAGACCTATCTGGAAATAGACATCGTTCGCCAGTCCCCGCATACTCGAAGCAATGACGCCGCCGATTACTCCCAGGGGCACTACCAGCAGCACGGCGATGGGAACGGTCCAGCTCTCATAGAGCGCCGCCAGGCTGAGGAAAATGACAAAAATGGAAAAGGCGTATAAAAGGGGCGCCTGGGAGCTTGATATGCGCTCCTGGTAGGAAAGGCCGGCCCAGTCAAAACCGATTCCGCTGGGCAGCTTGGTCACTATTTCTTCCATTGCCTCCATGGCCTCTCCGGAGCTCTGCCCCGGCGCCGGCTCGCCCCAGATATTGATCGACGGGAACCCGTTGAACCGGGCCAGCCTGGGTGACCCGGACGTCCACCTGCCCGAAGCGATAGAGGAGAATGGAACCATCATTCCCTCGGTGTTTCGGACATAAATTTTCTCAAGATCATCGGGAAGCATGCGATGCGGTGCGTCTGCCTGGACATATACCTTTTTTACCCGGCCTCCCTGAATAAAATCGTTTACGTAGGCGCCTCCCAGAATCGAGGAAATCGTCCTGTGTATGGAAGTAATCGGAACACCCAGGGCGCCGGCCTTTTCCCAGTCCACGTCAATACGATATTCTGAGACGTCTTCCATGCTGTTGGGACGAACCGCCGTCAAACGGGGATCACGGGCGGCAAGGTCCAGGAGCATGTATTGCGCTTCCATTAATTTTTTATGCCCGAGACCGCCCCGGTCGAGCAACTGAAAATCAAATCCCTGGGCGTGCCCCAGTTCCACGACCGCCGGCGGGGGAAAGGCGAATATCATTGCTTCACGAATGCTCGAAAGGTTTTTTGTCGCACGCTCGGCTACGGCCTCGACTCTCAGGTCGTCCCGGTCGCGAAGCTCCCAGTCCTTGAGCTTGGCGAACACCATGCCGTTATTCTGGGCCCTTCCGGAAAAGCCGAACCCCGTCAACATCATGACCGATTCAACCGCTTCCTGTTCGTTTTCCCGGAAGTACTCCTCGATTTGTTTCGAAACCGCCTTGGTCTGTTGCAGCGTGGACCCGCTCGGAAGAATAAGCTGGACAAGAAGCGTCCCCTGATCTTCATCGGGCAGATAGGACGTGGGCATACGCATGAACAGAAATCCCATGGTAGCAACGATTACAAGAAAAACAACCACGTAACGAAATCCTCTCGACAGCGAATGACCGACCAGTCTCACGTACATTTTCCGCGTGCCGAAGAAAGCCCGGTCGAACAGTCTGAAAAAGGGGCGCAGGAAAAAGATCGCGCTGTCGGACGGTTCATGCCCCGCTTTGACCGGCTTGAGAAGCGACGCGCACAGCACGGGAGTCAGGATCAATGCCACAGCCACCGACAGTAGCATGGCGGAAATAATGGTCACGGAAAACTGGCGATATATGATACCGGTGGAACCCGGGAAAAAGGCCATGGGACCGAAAACCGCCGACAGCACCAGTCCGATGCCGATCAGGGCGCTCGTGATCTGTTCCATCGATTTTGCCGTCGCCTCACGTGGGGAGAGTCCTTCTTCGGCCATAATCCGTTCCACGTTTTCCACCACGACGATGGCGTCGTCGACTAAAAGCCCGATCGCAAGAACCATCGCAAACATGGTGAGCATGTTTACGGAAAAGCCGAATATTCCAAGAATCGCGAAGGTCCCCAGAATAACAACCGGAACGGCGATGGACGGAATCAGGGTCGCCCTCATGTTGCCGAGAAAAAGCCACATGACCAGGAACACCAGGAGAATGGCCTCAAAAAGGGTTTTCACGACTTCATTAATCGCCACGCGAATAAAGGGAGTGCTGTCCATGGGATACACAACCTTCATGCCCTCGGGCAAAAACGGCCCCATCTCCTTCATCTTCGCCTTGACGGCGTCGGCAACGTCCAGGGCGTTGGCGCCTGCGGCCTGGCGTATGGCGATGCCCGCGTTGGGCTTTCCGTTATATGAAGTCTCCACGTCGTAATACTCGGTCCCCAGTTCCGTCCAGCCCACATCTCGTATTCGAACAGTGGAACCGTCGGAATCTATGCGAACCGGGATCGCGGCAAACTCGTCCGGAGTGGTAAGCATATTCTGGACGACAATCGAGGCGTTCAGGCGCTGCCCTTCCACTGCGGGTCCCCCGCCGAATTGCCCCGCCGAAACCTCCACGTTGTAGGCCCTGAGCGCCGTAATGACATCTTCCGCCGTAAGGCCGTATGCCGTGAGCTTGTCGGGATCGAGCCAGACACGCATGGCGAAGCCGGCGCCGAAAACCTCCACCTCGCCGACCCCGGGCACCCGGGCGATGACGCTCTCCAGGTTGGATTTCCCGTAATCTCTTAAATCCGTGCCGTCCATGCTGCCGTCTTCAGAGATCAATCCGATAAACATAAGGTAGTTTCTTGTTGACTTCCGTACATTGACCCCCTGCTTCTGAACCACATCGGGCAGGCTTGACATGGCAAGCTGAAGCTTGTTTTGAACCTGGGTCCAGGCAATGTCAGGGTCTGTCCCTGCTTCGAAAGTGAGCTCGATTCGGCAGGAACCTGCGGAATCACTGGTGGCCGACATGTAGAGAAGGTTCTCAAAACCGGTCATCTTCTGCTCGATGATCTGGGTTACGCTGTTTTCAACGGTCTCCGCCGAAGCTCCCGGGTAGGTTGCCGAGAGCGCGATGGTCGGCGGCGCGATGGGCGGATACTGGGAAATCGGCAAGTTATAGATCGCCAGTGCTCCCGCTGCCATCGTTATGATTGCGAGTACCCAGGCAAACACCGGCCGTTCAAGAAAAAATTTAGACAGCATCGCGACCCCCGTTAGTGTGATTCAGCCGTTTCTGCGGCAGCTTCGCCGTCGGATACGGCATGCTTGTCATCAGTATCGATTACGGTAACGGGAGCTCCCGGCCGTACCTTCTGTATTCCCGAAACAATAATCCGGTCGCCCGGGACAACCCCCGAACGCACGAGCCATCTGTTGCCGATGGCACGGTCGAGATCGAGATTCCGCTGCTCGACTGTACCTTCTGAATTCACGATCAAAACAAAAGGATCTCCCTTGGGATCGCGCGACACGGCTTCCTGTGGAACAAGAATGGCCGCCTCGTCTACACCTTCCCGAACCACGGCCCTGACGAACATTCCCGGCAACAGGATGCCTTCAGGATTGGGAAAAACTGCCCGCAACGTCACGGTACCCGTCGACGGATGAACTGTTACACCGCGGAACTCCAGCACTCCTTCCAGCGGGTAGCTGCTGCCGTCTTCGAGAATCAGCTTTATTTCCCCCTGTTTCCCGTCATTATTATTCAGTCCACCCTTCACGAAACGCTTTTCCAGTCGCAACAGTTCGGTTGTTGACTGCGGAACATCGACATACATCGGGTCGAGCTGTTGTATCGTCGCCATAGGCGTCGGTTGATGGGCCGTTACCAGGCCGCCCTCAGTTATGTTCGACTTGCCGATGCGTCCTGAAATCGGCGCCGTGACGGATGTATGCTCAAGATCAATCAATGCCGCCTTCAGGGCTGCTTCCCAATAGACTATATCGGCCTCTGCCTGGCGAAAGGCCGACTCGGCGTCGTCATACTCCTGGCTGCTTATGGCGTTCGCCTTGAGAAGCTTCCTGTACCGCTCCGCTCGTGACTGAAGCGGCGGCAGCTTGGCCCTGGCACGCGCAAGCGAAGCCCGCGCCGTATCACAGGCGGCACGAAAAGTAGCCGAGTCAATCCGGTAAAGAACATCCCCGGCCGCAACATCGGAACCTTCCTTAAACAATCGCTTCTGAATGAGGCCGTTCACCTGCGGTCGTATCTCCGCCACGCGGTATGCGGATGTCCGTCCCGGCAATTCAGTTGTGAGCTCAAGCCGTTCCGGCGCCACCGTTATCACCGCCACCTCGGGACGTCTCACCTGGACGGCGGTTTTGTCGTTTTCCGACCCCCCACAGCCAGTAGTCATAGCCAAGCCCGTAACAAGAACCGCCGTAACAACTCGTCGCACCAATCCTCTGTCTTTCATTGTGTCTTGTCTCCTAACTTCCTCCCGGCGGGCACCCGGTTTTTAAGCCCGCTGTTTCGTGTCCGGCAAAAAAACACCGGGTTTCAACTTTCTCCCCTTGCGGATTCACCGCTACTTCGCCACACGGCGTCCCAGCAGGCTTCCGTCACTTTTCCGACGGTTTCCCTGTCGAGAACAACAAACCCGAGGATGTGGTCCCGCAGCAGAACCACCATGGGACCGCAGATCAAGGCAAACAGGACCTCCACGGGGAGGTCTTTCATGATCTTCCGTGATACACCTTCTTCGAGTATTTCCTGTATGATGTCTTCCCTGTCGAATTTTCCGAGCGCTTTTTCACGGCGCAGGGAAATGCCGTAGGGTGAATTGAAGTACTGCTCCATGTAGCGGAAATGAAGGGGATGTTGCAAGAAATATTCGAACAAACGGTCCAGCAGAAAGATAAAACGTTCCCTGATCGACTTTTCCACCGGGTATCCTTTTCGTACGGCCTCTCCTATCGTGTCCCCCAGGTCGTTGTACAGTTCCAGTATGAGAAGATCTTTATTTTCAAAATAGCGGTAAATTGTTCCGGCCGCCACGCCCGCCTTCGTGGCGATCTCAGATATGGGGGCATTGTGGAACCCCTGCATCGCGATAAGCTCCAGTGCCGCCTGCATGATGTCGTCCCGTTTATTCCTGTTTTTCATCGCATCCCGCCCGTTGAAATGAACAACTAATCCTTCGATCATCTTTCCCCGGTATATTCACAACCCCGGTTTTAACTATTTCCCCGTACTCTTCGGCATAACCCTGAACAGCCGCTCTCCAGGTGATCAAAACGTGTATGACAACGAAACGGCGCCGAACTGCTGATCACCGCGCTGTTCCCGGAACTCTTTCGTACGATACACGTAAGAATAGGTAAATTTAAACCGGTGCGCAATAAGACCAATCCCGCCTATAAAATCGGCTACCAGCGGTTCTGTGTCGACGCTATGGCTGTCGCGGAACGTGTTGCCGTCGAGAAAAATATTCCGGGCAACGGCCTTTCCGTCAACGGCGATAAAAAAGTGCACTCCGACCCGTTGCCTCGGCTTATGAAAACGGGGGTCTTCGTCATCGACGGGAGCACTGCTGTCCGATCCCGGGCGAATCAGGTATGTTCCGAAATCCCCGGGCAGGTTCCATCCGAAACGGGCCTGCCCACCCATGTTAAGTCCGGTCAACATATTCCCCGCGGCAACACCAAAATGCGGAATAAAATCGAATCCCCATCCTGAAGAAAACTTTTTTTCCAGGAACCGCCGTTTCCGCTCGAAGTACAGGTTCAGAAGCGGCTCATCGTGAAGCTGGTGTTCCCATCCTTGGGGCTTGATTGAACCAATCTCGCGGTGAATCACAATCTGACAGTCTTCAGCGTAGGAATGCCGCCCCACGATGCCCAACACCAGTTCAAGGGTGTCCATCCTGCGGGTGCTCTTACTCTGGAGGCCCAGCCCCAGGTAAGTAACGCCCGCGTAGGGCCGGTCCCCGGAAATCAGGTCCCGCCGTCCCTTGTCTTCAGGCGTATATATATTCTGCCCGAGCGACAGGGAAACTGTTCGGATGTCACCGGGATCATTGACGTAGGGAAGTCGTTCAATCCGTCTGAGCATCCAGGGCGGCAGGGTCAGGATATCCCGGTACTCGGCGAGATCCCTGGATATCCAGGACAGCTTCGTTCCGTGGGTGTAGTAACGGTCCCTGTTTTCGAAACCAAAAAGGTCATTTTCCAGGTAGACGGTGACCGTGTCCGATGTTCGTGCGCGGTTGTCACGGCTCAACTCGGCATGGACCGGAATCGCCCCTCCACAAATAAAGTAGAAGAAAATCAGATAAAATAAAATAATTGTCGGTATTCTTCGAGGATTTCGGACCTCGAAGACAGATATCGTCATCCCGGTTCGTCTTTCATGCCGGATGCTTTGTTTCACTCTGTCCATCCACCGAGCGCCTTGTAAAGATTCACCTGGTTGACCAACTGTTCGAGTCGAAGTGAAATCAGTCCCTGTTGAGCCACGTACAGCGACCGCTGGGCGTCGAGAACGCTCAGATAGCTGTCGATTCCGTCGTTGTAACGCGCTTCCGATATTCGAAATGTTTCCGCTGCCGCTTCAACGAGGGCTTCCTGCGCTGCGACCCTCCTTTCCAGTGTACTCCAATCAGCGAGGGCGTCGGCTACCTCGCGAAAAGCCGACTGGATCGCTTTTTCATACTCGGCCACCGCCATTTCACGTTCCACCTTCGTCACCTCGTAAGCCGGCCTGATACGACGGTCGAAAATCGGAATCGTAATGCGCGGAACAAAATTCCATGTTTCCGATCCGGAACCAAACAGTCCCGAAAGATCACCGCTCGCAGTACCGATGGACGACGTCAGGGTAATGCGGGGGAAAAAAGACGCGCGGGCGGCCCCGATATTCGCGTGGGCGGCCTTGAGACGGTGCTCCGCGGCGAGTACATCCGGCCGTGACAGAAGCACTTCAGACGACAGGCCGGGGGATACCTCAACGGGAGGATCGACTGAATTCAGTCCGGAAGGTAATAAATCAGGTAAAACCCGTGTACCCGCAAGCAGTGAAATCGCGTTTTCATCCTGCGCCAACCGCCGCGTAAACAGTGCCACGTCCCCGCGTGCCGTTTCCACCTGTGTCCTCGCCCTTTGAAGATCGAGTTCAGACGCGACTCCGTTCTCGTACCTGGACCTGATTAGCCCGAGAGAATTTTCCCTGGTCTCGAGAACCCGCTTCGCGAGATCGAGGTTCTCCCTATCCGCTGCCAGAGCGAACCAGACGCTCGCGACTTCCGACGCCAGGATCACAGCCGCGGCCCGATGCGCCTGTTCCATGGCTCCGTATTCCTCAAGGGCCTTGTCTTCCAGGTTTCGAACACGGCCGAAGAAATCGAGTTCCCACGCCGTGGCGCCGAGACTGACGCTGTACTGTTCCGTGGTCATGGACTCTCCCGTCGGCGAGAAATCTTTCGGAACGCGTTCTCTCGCGTAGCTTCCCGCCGCATTGACCGCCGGGAACAGCTCAGCCCTCTGTATGCCGTACATGGCCCGCGCCCGTTCAACTTTCAGAGCGGCGATACGAAAATCCCGGTTGCTCTCAAGCGCCGTTTCGACAATGCGCTGGAGTCGCTCGTCAGGAAAGTGATCTTTCCACTTCAAAACCGGAAGCGCGTTCGAGTGCTCGGCCGCAGTCTCTCCGTCGTACGCGTCTCCTTCCGGCCATGTGTCCGGCACAGTCGTTTCAGGCCGCGTATATTCAGGAGCGAGTGAACATCCCGCCGGCACGCATAGCAGCAACAACACCTGGAAAATAATAATACTATTTCTCATGTCAGCATATAACTCCCTACCTTATTCACGGCGCTTCCGCTGCTGGTTGTGTTTCTTTTACCGCGTCCCAGCATGCCGCCGTTATGCGGCGAATCAACATATCGTCGAGGGTGATAAACCCGAGAACGTGATCACGAATAATGACGAGCATGGGTCCCAGTGCCAGGGAAAACAGGACTACTTCCGGAAGATTTTTCATAAACCCAGTCCTCGTGCCTTCTGATATCAATTCGTGCACGATGTCTCCGGAATCCCGCTTTTCCATCGCCTTGTCCCGACGAAGGGAAACGCCGTAGGGCGAGTTGAAATATTGCTCCATGTAACGAAAATGGAGTGGGTTTTTCGCAAAGTAGGCAAACAGGTTCTCCACAAAGAAAAGAAACCGCGTACGGATTGGTTGTTCGGCGGGATACCCTTCGAGAATCGCCTGACGGATATTTTCAGCCAGTTCATCGTGCAGCGCCCGGATCAGTACGTCCTTGTTTTCGAAATACTGGTAAATGGTTCCGGCCGCCACACCGGCCCTGCCGGCTATATCCGAGACAGGCGCTCCGTGAAACCCCCGTTCAACAATGAGCTCCAGGGCCGCCTGCATGATAACGGCCCTTTTATCTTTTTCACCCATCACCCTCGCCCCCATTATGAATGAACGTTCACTCATAATGGGGTTTTTCTATGCCATAACCGAATCGCTGTCAATGCTTTTTTCCCAAAAACCGTGATTTATTTTTTCCGTAAGTGGTCAATACCATTACGGGCACACGAGCCGGTATCCAGTATTTTTACATACTTGGGGTAGTATTCAAAAATATCTTCCGGTAGAACGAAATACCGAGTCATCAATATGAAAAGTCGAAGGATACACAAGAGATAGTGCCGACACCCGGCCTTCGACAAAGCTCAGGCCGAACGGTCTGGCCAATAACCTGTCATCCTGAGGCCCTGATTTAACCCCGGTCATCCTCGTGTGCCCCGCAGGGGTAGAGCCTGGTCGAAGGATGGACCGGGCAATAAGGAACCATATAATAAAAGTTCACCTTTAGACCTGAAATGGTTTATCGGTGATTCAGCCTGCTCTGTCATTGCAGCGACAAGGTATTCTCCAGGGCTTTCGGTATATGGCGTATAATATCGATAATTTGTGTAGCAGGTGTCGGTCTCGCACAGGACCCTGCAATGCGGTTGGTCCTCATCGCAACGATCGCCGCTTCTTCAATATCCATCCCTGAATAGATAAGTGCGGAAAGAATACCGGTAAGGATATCGCCTGTTCCCCCGATCGCCTCCATGGCCTCTTCCACGGGGCTGTCTACTTCACCGAGTATTCCCTCCCTGCCGGCAATGCAGTCTCTCTTTCCCTTCACCAGGAGATAGCGCGCCGCATTGTTGTGTTCGTAGGCGCGGGCGATCAGGTCCGGTACCCGATTCTCGTCGTGAAGTATGAACCCCCGCGTGTAAAAGGGGTGAGGCGCCGTCTCGTCAGCCAGAAACGACAGCTCTCCGATATCCGGGGTGAAGAGATCATACATCGCGGCGTGTCCGCCCATCTTCGCCACGTACATAAATCCGGCATCGGCTATCAGGACGGGTCTCTGTTCCATGTCGTGGATGACCTTCTGCAGGCGGTTGTGCCAATGGACGATCGGCTGCAGATAGTGAAAGGTGCAGGTGTGAAATCCCGATTCAGCGAAGGTATCAACAAGATATTTATAGAGGGTTCTGCTCCCCGCGCCCCGTCCGATATCACCAACGATAATACCGCGTGGAAGCGCCGTGCCGAGCACCTCCGCGGTCTTTACGGCCGCGCCGATCAGGGCCGCCGTTCCCCGGTCAACCGGGATGCTTCTCCCGTCGATGCGGATGTTGCCGTTTTCCATAGTCACCCCGCCCGTAAGCAGGGGAAGGTCTTCAATCGGTATCGTTCCCGCTATTCCGAGCATCGGCGCCGTGCCTCCTCGTAGGCCAGCTGGAGCGCGTATCCGCACAGGGTGTGACCGATCTCTCTCGGAGAAAGCGCGTCGTCAAGATACCGACCCACCATCTCACAGGCCAGGTAGGGAACATCGGGGCACCCTCCGCCGGAGACATTCACGATCATCCCCGTCTCTTTTTCAATGGTCAGCTTCATATTGGCCGCACGGACCATGGTATAGGCTCCAAAATCCTTGACATGGAAGAGATCGACCGGCTTCAGGAGGGGACCCGTGACGGGGACCACCTGGAGGGGTACGACCCCCCTCTTCTCCAACACCCTGAGGATATTCAGCTCTTCGATAAGAGGAAACTCGATGACCAGGTCGCAGCCGCTCCTGACCTCGGGAGGAGGGCCCATGACGCGGGCCTCCCAGCCTTGCCTTTTCAGGATATCCTCAGCCTGAATCACCTCTCCGGTATGTTCGAAGACCATGATCCCGCGATCGGCGTTTTCGTCGCCTTCCGGCGAACTCCGTTTCTGCTTTTCTTTGAAAAATCCCAGAATAGACACGTTTATCACTTCCTGATCGTGATCCGAAAGACGCCGTCCTCTTCGGCGACATCCGTCACGTCCCAACCCTTATTTTCGGCGGCCCGGGAGACATTTTCCTTCGATGTCTCCGTATCAACCACCACCTCGATTTCGCCCTTCTTTTCAGCCTTGATCGCGTCGATCGTCATCAGGACCGGCTGGGGACAGGACAAACCTCGTGCATCAACCTGTGTGCTCATATCTCGCTCCTCATGCAATTCGTTTACTCATCGTAAACCCGATAAACAGACATACAATCATGCCGATAATCACGGCCGCGATGCCGTAAGGACCGACTCCCGCCGGGGAGCTGGCCAGACCGAAATTATGGGAGATCCCCGCTCCAGCGATCATCCCCAGCACGAAGACGGCGGCGTCCCCGTCACCCTCTCCCGAGAGGAAGAGTTGACGCCCGGGGCACCCGCCGGCTAGGGCGAAGGCCAGACCGGCCAGCATCATTCCCGCGAAGTTCCAGACATGCATGGTGTGGGCGACCGGTTGTCCCGAAAATCCTGGATGAAACTGCCCGACGACCAGGTTGGTGACAAAGGCCGCGGCGACGAGGGCGATAAAACCGGAGAGGAGATGGGCCTGGCGAAAGAGGACGAAGTCACGGATCGCCCCCATGGTGCAGAAACGGCTCCGCTGGGCGATAAAGCCGACGGCGAGGCCGATTCCCAGTGAAATCAGGAGAGGCGCATGCATGGCGCCCGGTCCTTTCAGGCTGTAAAAGAGGACGCCGTTCTTCGCCTCTCCCTCGACCGGGGGAAAGACAAGAAGTAGCGCCAAGAGGCCGAGCATGATCAGCGGCATCATCCACCCCGCCGCCGTGTGGGTCGGCTGGGTCCGTCCCAGATTGTATCCCTTTTTCAGAAAGAGTGTCGCGATCCAGATCCCTAATATCAGCCCCAGGAGACCAAGGATAGCATTCCCGTCGCCTCCGGCAAGTCGCAACACGGCACGCCAGGGGCACCCAAGAAAAACGAGCGCACCGATCATCGCGAAAACGCCCAGCACAAACCGGACGATGGGGGCGGAACCGACGCGGGGGCGAAACTCCCTGAAGAGATAGGCCGCGCCGAGCGATCCCAGGACGAAACCGATAATCTCGGGACGGATGTACTGTACAACCGCGGCACGGTGCAGCCCCAGGGCACCCGCGATGTCCCGCTCGAAACAGGCGACACAGATCCCCATATTCCCCGGGTTTCCCCACTTCTGCAGGAGGGCGGCAAGTATGCCGATCACGATCCCGACACCGACAATCCCCCAGCGGGTGGCAAAAACATTTTTCAATCTCATAGATTAGAAATCCCTTTCCTGATTATTAATCGCGGGATATCTAAATCAATTTTTTCTATAAAGCAAATTCATAATGGGAATAGAGTAAAGCGGGTGAATACCCTTTATCAATGACAGGCAATCAGGTAACCTTGATGACTGATTCAAGATCAGAGAGAAACCTTTCAGGATTGAAACCATATTTTTTCGCGACATCTCCAAGGGTTTCAAAGAGAGATTGGCAACAGATGCACTCGCCCGCAATTTTGTCGTACTCTTTAAAGACACGCTCCGTCTGGCGGTATTGCGATATAACATCCAGAACGGTTATTCCCGGGCTAAGCGTTGGTCCATCACCAGACATGATTTTTCAGCCCTCTCGCATTATTTGTCGACTATCCTGTTGTTGCGCGCGGATTGTCATACCGGCACAGGCCGGTATCCAGTATTATCAGTTATTTTCTGAATGCCCCGCAGGGGATCGTGCCGGGTCAAGTCCGGAATGACAGAAAGTGTAAGTACGTAAAGGTCTCACTGTGATAACGGCAGTCTACCTAGGAGAGGATGATCTTTCCCGCCGGCTCTTTCACGACTTCCCCGATAATGGCGGCCTCGTCGATCCCCGCGTCATGCATTCCCTCTACCAGCGAATCCGCCTCGTCGGCCGAGAGGGAGATAAGCAGACCCCCCGATGTCTGGGGATCGAAGAATACATCCACCAGCCAGGCCGCGCATGCCGACCCGACGTCCACCATGGGCATCCGGTATTTCCTGTTCCGGTTCAGCCCCCCGGGAATAATCCCCATCTCGACGAATTCCCGGATTTCATGGAAAACCGGGACCGAAGCGGAGTGTATCACCATGCCGACATCGCTTCCCTCGATCATTTCCGCGGCGTGACCAAGAAGACCGAAACCGGTGACATCCGTGCAGGCGTGCACCGTGGCGCACTGTGTCATCACTTCGGCCGCCTTCTTATTTAATCGAGCCATACAGCGAACTGATTTTTCGGCGAGTTCGTCACTCACCATATTTCCCTTGAGGGCAGTATTAATGATTCCCGTTCCGAGCGGTTTTGTAAGGACCAGGACGTCCCCCGCCCGGGCGCCCCTGTTGAGAAGGACCTTTTGGGGATGGACCGTTCCGGTGACGGAAATCCCGTACTTCAGTTCATCGTCCTCCACGCTGTGTCCCCCTACGAGGAGAACCTCCGCTTCGCGCATCTTGTCCAGCCCGCCGAGGAGGACCTCATGGAGAATGGCAATTTCCATGGTATTGACCGGAAAACAGATGATGTTCATAGCGGTGACCGGGACTCCTCCCATGGCGTAGACATCTGAAAGGGAATTCGCCACGGACACCTGGCCGAAGGTATATGGATCGTCGACGATCGGTGTAAAGAAATCAAGGGTCTGAATAATCGCAAGATCATCCCTCAAACGATACACCCCCGCGTCATCCGCGTGTTCGATTCCCACGATCAGGTTCGGATCGGATAGAAGCGGAAGCCCGCACAACGCCTGGTTCAGGTCACCCGGACCTATTTTGCAGGCTCACCCGGCACCATGAGTTGTTTCTGTCAAACGAATCTTCCTGTCGTCCGCCATGTCGCCTGTCACCCTCACCTTTCGTCCCCGCGCAAAACCCGCAGGGACAGTTTTTCATCCACCATACACGGAATGAATTTCAGGTTTCCTATCTGAATTCACTGAATGTGTCAAATTCATTATAGTTATAAATCGGCATTGATTATAGCCACCCCCTGTGATATTCCACTCCCATGATTGACGAGATGTTCAAAAACATTACCCTGCAGCAGATGGAAGCGCTGGTGAGGCTGGTTGAGGAGCGCAGTTTCAGCCGGGCGGCCAAGAAGATGTTCCTGACGCAACCGTCGCTGACAAAACATATAAAGAACCTGGAAGCGCTGGTCAACGCGAAGGTGGTCGACCGTAAGAACACGGGAATATCCCTGACGCCGGAGGGAAAGATTCTCTATGAATACGCCCGCCGCATATTCAGAATGATGGATGAGGCAGGCGAAAAGATCGCGCGGGTGCATGACGACGACTCCGGCAGTATCTACATCAGTGCCAGCACAATTCCCGCGACCTATATTCTTCCGCGTGTTCTGAGCATTTTCAATAAAACCTATCCGCGCATCAGTTGTCATGTTCGGACAAACGACAGTGACGCAACCGTGGACATGATCCTTGACAACCGGGCGGAAATCGGCTTTATCGGCAGGCCTGTATCCGACAGGAAACTTTGTGTCGAGACGGTCTGGAAAGACCGGCTGGTTCTGGCAGTCCCGAAAGGCCACAGGTGGATCAAAAAAAAATCCGTAACGATAGATGATCTCTCACGCGAGCCTTTTATCGTGAGGGAACGTGGCTCCGCTACCCGATCGGTCTTTGAAGAATACCTGAAAAAGCATTGTGAAAGTGACCTGTCAGACTTCAATATCGTCTGCGAGCTGGGAAGCTCCGAGGCAGTCAAGGAGGCCGTTATGGCCGGACTCGGGGTTTCCGTCCTTTCGGCGCGTGCCGTTGAGAGGGAATCGGCAAGCGGTCTGCTCAACGAACGACCGATCGAACAGTGCGCTATTGAAAGAAACTTCTATCTCATCTATAGAAAGCAACTGGGGTTGATGCGTCACCACATATTATTTCTGGATTCAGTACGGGAGTCGGGCAGCAGCGCTTCCCGGCATGACAGCGACTGAACATTATTATAATTACAGGCGATTGAAATGATACGATATTACAGCACAAACAGAAACCTGGACGGCGTGGCGGGGATTACACCCTTCAAGGGGCGGGTCTCCTTCAGGGACGCCCTTCTGCAGGGCCAGGCCCCGGATGAGGGCTTGTACATGCCCGATCGAATACCGCGAATTCCTTATGATGATATCATCGCCCTGAAAGGTCGATCTTATACCGAGGCGGCCATGCTGGTCACGTGGACTTTCCTGAACGACGAGATAGACGCCGGCATCCTTCGAACGATCATCGAGGACGCCTATCCCTTTCCCGTTCCCCTGGAACAGGTGACCGACAGCACCCACATCATGCGCCTCGACCAGGGACCGACGGCGTCCTTCAAGGACTTTGCCGCACGATTGATGGCGCGCCTGATGGGATATTTCCGTCCCGGGGATAAGCGACTGAATGTCCTGGTCGCAACCTCCGGCGACACGGGGAGCGCGGTTGGAGAGGCGTTCAAGGGAGTCGAGGGAATCGACGTCTATATCCTTTACCCGCGGGAAGAGGTAAGCGGCCGGCAGAAGAAACAGCTCGACACCATCGGCGGCAACGTGCAGGCGATTTCCATCGAAGGCAAGTTCGACGACTGCCAGAATCTGGTAAAGCAGGCCTTCGCCGACCCCTCACTCGCCCATCTGTCCTTCACCTCGGCAAACTCGATAAACTTCGGCAGGATTCTTCCGCAGATGGTTTATTACTTTTACGCCTACGCCCAACTCTGCCGGGACCGGGAGGGCATCATCGTCTCGGTCCCCTCGGGGAATTTCGGAAACGCCCTGGGATGCGAATACGCTCGGCGCATGGGGCTCCCGGTGGAAAGACTGGTCATGCCCACCAATGAAAACGACGAGTTCCCCCGGTTCCTCGAAAGGGGAACCTACGAGAAGTGCTCACCGTCGCTGGCCTGCCTTTCGAATGCCATGAACGTCGGTCATCCCAGCAATTTGGCCCGTTTTTTTGACCTGTACGGCGGTACCGTGGACAGGACGGGACTGGTCCACCGATACCCCGACATAGAAGCGATACGAAAAAACATCTTCTCGGTAAGCATATCCGATGAAGAGACAAAGCAATGCATCAAGGATGCCTATGAACAATACGGCGTTATTCTGGAGCCGCACGGAGCGGTCGGATGGCGGGGTCTCGAGATCTACCTCGAGCACCGCGACGACGATCCTCTCTGCGTGTCGCTGGAAACGGCGCACCCGGCCAAATTTCCGGACGAGATCATACAACTCCTCGGTATCGTGCCGGAGGTTCCCGACAGCCTGCGGGGAATCGATGACAGGAAGGGCGAGGCGATACAACTACCCGCGGATTACACCGTTTTCCGGGAATATCTCCGGGACAATCTGAAATCGAAGGCCTAGACCGTAAGGATATATGACGAAAACAGGAATTTATTTCACTTTCCGGGGATTCTTCCAGTCCAGGTTTGAATTCGGATTTTCACAGGACAATTAAAATGCCCCGCCCGCACCGCGGGCGGGGCGATCAAGTCTATTCGTTCATCTCGTATTCGCCGTCGAGGACGGAAACGTACTTACTCCACACCGCATTATATTGCTCGGCATCGGGAATCGCCTTGATCAACATGATCCTGCTGCAGTAGTCGCGTTGTTCATCCCGTGAGCTGTGGTTGCCGTATATCTGGAGGGCGAAGTGCGCGAAGTCCCGGACCATGAAGTCGAAAATCTGATTAATGATAGCCGGGTCCGTGCCGTCCAGCTGTGCCTGTTCGAGAATCAACTGGCCGTAAACCACGATGGAGAACATTTCCCCCAGGGGCAGCGACCACGAGGGATCCCTGTCCTGTACCTCGTCCGGTCCCGCTTTTTCCAGAAGTTCCTTGAAGATATTGATCTGTTCGATGAATGTCGCCACATTCGGACGATCCCTGAAAGCATCGAAGACGGGCCGATAATCGTGAAACCGAACCTTTCCCAGGCCTCGTGCCGGTCCCTGGTTAAACACGAATAAATCGTCATTCAGGGAAAAATCGGGCGCCACGGGGGCATACTCGGCCGGGTTGAAAAAGTAATTCCGCATGAACTTGCGGATAAGCTGTACATTCACGTGCACCGTTCCCTCAAGTTTTGACGGCCCGCGTACTTCACTCGTCCCCGTGAAAAAGTAGGTGTCCTTTTCAAAGCCCTTGGCGGCGATGACATCCCAGAGCAGGTTGATGATATCCTCGGACTGAAGGGTGACCTTCATCTTGCTCGTGGGATTATAGAGGAGATATCGACGGTCGTTTTCGTTGGCGCCCCTGAAATAGTCGGTGGCGCGGCGCTGGTACATTTTCATTGCCACGAGGCGGAGCCACGCGTCCATGAAGTTCTTGCGCACATGCGGCATGTCGGTTACGGACGCACCGTAGAGAACGCGGTTCGAAGCGTGAGTAATTGCTTCATAGAAGCAGTGCTCGGTGATGCCTATTGAGGCCGGGCCGATGTTGAATTTCCCGATATTGACGGTATTCAGGGCCGAATCCCAGGCGTGCTGCCCGCGGGACAGGATATCGTCTTCCGTAATGGGGTAGTCGTGCAGCGCGAAGTTGGAGACGTACTGCTGGTGGCTGACCACATTTTTCTTCAATTCGTAAGCCTTGTGGCGAAAGTTGGTGACGAAAAAGGTGTAATCCCCGGTGCCGTCATCAACCTTTCCGAGGGTGGAAACCATTTCCGCCTCGTTCCCGTTACCGATATAGTACTTCTCGCCGTTTGCCAGATACGTTCCATCTCCCTGGGGGGTCAGTGTCGTTTCGGTAGAATAGATATCAGCGCCGTGGTCCCTCTCCGAGAGGCCGAAGGCGAATATCGCCCCCTCTTTCAGAAGGCGTGCGGCCCTCTGTTTCTCCTTTTCATTGGGGCTCATCCAGATGGGCCCCAGGCCGAGAATCGATACCTGGAAGCAGTACCAGTAGCCCAGCCCGTAAAACGCCAGCAGTTCCGAGTATTCGTTATTGCGGGCCGTGTCCCAGCGGGCGTCCGGATCATCACCGGCGTACTCTTTGGGAGTAAGCAGCTTGGCGAAAATCTGCTCCCTGCCGATAAACTCAACAAACTCCCTGTACCAGGTTTTCTTGTGGAAATCCTCAAGGAGCCGTTCCTTTCCCATCGCCTCGAAAAAGGCAATAGTCTTATCCATGATGGCCCGGGAACCCTCGTCCGCCATGAGGCTCTTGTACTTCTTCGGTTGAATCAAAAAGTTCATGCCACGTTCCTTTCCTTTCGTATTGTCCATGTTCATGGCTTGCCCCCCCCTGTCGGTGACTTCACTGTTTGATTGCTCTACTACATATGCGATCCTCCCTCAAGAAAAAGCATCCATAACCCGCGATTGATTTTCGCAGGACACGTTATCGAGTCATCAGTATGTACAGTCGAAAAATGCAATGGGACCACATTTCCTCGCCTTGTCGGGAGGATCTTTCAAAATCATTATCACTCCCCTGGAGGTAGGGTCATTCCAAATCATTTTCCCCGCCCCTTACGGGAAGATATTTCAAATCAGCCTCCCCTCCCCTGGAGGGAAGATATTTCAAATCAGTTTCCCCTCCCCTGGAGGGAGGGGATTAAGGGGAGGGGGATTTTTAACGACTCGTAACAACATTATTCTTTCACCCTCACCCCGACCCTCTCCCTTCAAGGGAGAGGGTGATTTTCAGCTTGTTCTGTCATTGCAGCAACCCTGATAGTTCGGTCTGAATGTGCACAGGGCAGCACATATCTTGTCGAATTAACAGGGCGTCAAACTGCCTGTGCCGTAAACGGGCTAAACCGTCACGGATTTTGGAAAGCACCCCCTCCTTTCTGTTTCTCTATTCTTTTTTATTCTTATATTCCTGAATCCTGCCATGCATGAAGGCAAAACCCGGTGTGATCCGTTCCGTGATGTTGTTGGGAAGCACCGTCCGGACCGGCTGGCCCATATTGAGCTTTCCGCCTGATTTGAAGAGGTTTTCGACCACGTATGAAAGAAGCGTACCGGGAATGCCGATGGCGATCTCGCTCTCGGTGGTACCAGTAAAGGCCCGATCACCCATCCCCGGAATGACGACCTGGGGCTTCCCCGTCAGAAACGGGACCAGGGCGCCCTTCTGGCACGATTCTCCAAACCCCTCGAATGAAGAAATGACCGGGTGTTTAAACTCGTAACTCAGGGCCTGAATAATATGGGTGATCTGGGCACCGTCACCGTACAGCAAGATCGAATCAGGAATAACGATTGTCTCCGGCAGAGGCGAACATATAAACCCCTTGAATTCAGCCATTCTCTCATACTGTTCTTCTCCCACGAGGTCGCGGAAGAACCGGAATCGTTTTTCTTCCGCCTCTCTGTCGCTATGCCATCCCTGGCGCACCTGACTTTCGATCAGCTCTTCCTCGGGGACATATTCCCACCGATGGGCGACGGTCGCGGGAACGCAGAAATTATCCTCCGCGGTCATGGCCACATGCATTTTCCACCTTCGACTGTATGTAAAGGCCTGGCACAGAGACCATTTCTGTCCCCGCGCTGAAGGACGAACCGCCTGAGAAGGGATTTCATCATGATCGGTAATGTACTTGACGGCCACCGGATCGGTGTAGAGACGGAGCGCCTCGGTCAAACGGCGGCCCTCAGTTCGGTATTCAGAAAGAATCGTCATTATTTTCCCTCCATATTTTGTGATCACGGGATAATCGAAATCCCGGTTGAACATTACCGGGCACAGAAAAACACAGCATACCACAGCGCCTATTCCCAGGCACCAGGCGGGCACATCAGTACAAAGACAATTGCAAGCCACCTGCAAACTGTCGATTCTTCCTCGATACATAGATTTATACTGTATTATCTGTCAACGATCCTCCGGACAGGTTTACTTGATCAATCCAGGTACCCGTTACGCGAAACGCCGGGATGGCAGTTTCAATCCACGCCCCCACGCGGGGGGCGACTAAAACGTGATAATGAGGGAAACCGTCTTTATGGTTTCAATCCACGCCCCCGCATGGGGGGCGACTTTCGTCGTCTTTCCCGGTCGTTCTTAATCCGCGGTTTCAATCCACGCCCCCGCATGGGGGGCGACCAGAACTATCGCCTGGGCTTCGTCGCTGAAAAAGTTTCAATCCACGCCCCCGCACGGGGGGCGACCGCCTCGGTGTTGCCAAGGGAGATTTCGGCAAGGTTTCAATCCACGCCCCCGCACGGGGGGCGACACTTGCCGCCCTGGCGCGTGATCACGCCGACCTTGTTTCAATCCACGCCCCCGCACGGGGGGCGACCCAGATCCAGCGCAACAAGCACGTCTATGACCCGTTTCAATCCACGCCCCCGCACGGGGGGCGACCTATCATTACAACGACACGTACCGAGAGGTCATCGTTTCAATCCACGCCCCCGCACGGGGGGCGACACCCTGGCATCTGTAACCACGCCGGAACAAATTCAGTTTCAATCCACGCCCCCGCACGGGGGGCGACGAGCGTCGCACGGTACTTGCGGGCAAAGATATCGGTTTCAATCCACGCCCCCGCACGGGGGGCGACGACTTGCTCAATAGTGGCGCCGGGCATGTTGGAAGTTTCAATCCACGCCCCCGCACGGGGGGCGACGGCTGGCATGATCCCGACGAATTGTCATTCGCAAAGTTTCAATCCACGCCCCCGCACGGGGGGCGACATCCACAACGCAGGCTTGTTCCGTCCTGTCACTGGTTTCAATCCACGCCCCCGCACGGGGGGCGACCGCGGACACCATAGCATTAAAGGCCGATTCAACGGTTTCAATCCACGCCCCCGCACGGGGGGCGACCCTTCATCTTTTCCACCCGGCTTTCCACGCGCCCGTTTCAATCCACGCCCCCGCACGGGGGGCGACCGGAAAAGATTGAAGCCCTACTCACCGTTGGCGGGTTTCAATCCACGCCCCCGCACGGGGGGCGACGGTTCTGGAGATAATCAAGCTCGCGGCGGACATCGTTTCAATCCACGCCCCCGCACGGGGGGCGACCGAACACGAACATCGGGTTTCGCCTCGACTATGAGTTTCAATCCACGCCCCCGCACGGGGGGCGACCGGGGACAATCGCGGAAGATGCCTTTGTGTTCGTGTTTCAATCCACGCCCCCGCACGGGGGGCGACCCGCGCCGCTCGAAAATGGCCGCGCAGTCTTTTTTGTTTCAATCCACGCCCCCGCACGGGGGGCGACACCATGTATGTCGCCTCGGACTGGCTGACATCCGTTTCAATCCACGCCCCCGCACGGGGGGCGACATCCCCGAAACATCATAGCGGCATTTTAAAGGAATGTTTCAATCCACGCCCCCGCACGGGGGGCGACGCGATACGACGGATCGGCCTATAAATGCATTCAGGTTTCAATCCACGCCCCCGCACGGGGGGCGACGGGGACAACCGCGGAAGATGCCTTTGTGTTCGTGTTTCAATCCAGATGCCTTTGTGTTCGTGTTTCAATCCACGCCCCCGCACGGGGGGCGACCCAACGTAATTTTCCCTTCCGCGACCTTCTCCAGTTTCAATCCACGCCCCCGCACGGGGGGCGACGAGAGAGGCAATTAACGATTGGGCAGACGCATGGTTTCAATCCACGCCCCCGCACGGGGGGCGACTACATTCTTTGATCCACACCACAAAGGCCAACATGTTTCAATCCACGCCCCCGCACGGGGGGCGACAGTTGGAGATTGAAGAAATTTACATGCGGCCAGTGTTTCAATCCACGCCCCCGCACGGGGGGCGACTTCGTCAAAATTGTCGGATTGCCCGACGGACAGGTTTCAATCCACGCCCCCGCACGGGGGGCGACCTCTTCCTCTGATAATCCATCTCGCTGCATCAATACCTGTTTCAATCCACGCCCCCGCACGGGGGGCGACCAAAACAATGAAATCTCTGTCGTACTGTATTTATGTTTCAATCCACGCCCCCGCACGGGGGGCGACTAAGAGATTGGATGTTCCAAAACACACTTACTACAGTTTCAATCCACGCCCCCGCACGGGGGGCGACGCTGTATGCTTGCAATCACATTCCGACCCGTTTTGTTTCAATCCACGCCCCCGCACGGGGGGCGACAAAAAAGATAAGGACTGGGCACAAAAAGTAAAAGTTTCAATCCACGCCCCCGCACGGGGGGCGACAGATCAACAAAACGGGAATGACCCCGATAATAACGTTTCAATCCACGCCCCCGCACGGGGGGCGACGCAGGGTAGGCGCAGGGCGCGATAGTGCAGGTGTGTTTCAATCCACGCCCCCGCACGGGGGGCGACTTTCTATATGTTACTTTCTGCTAATTATCGTCAAGTTTCAATCCACGCCCCCGCACGGGGGGCGACCATCGGCATACGTCTTGGTACCCTTAATATCAATCGTTTCAATCCACGCCCCCGCACGGGGGGCGACTCGTCCGTCTGGTTAAGATTAACGTTCTGCCATGTGTTTCAATCCACGCCCCCGCACGGGGGGCGACGCCGAACAAAAGCTGCCCAGGACTACCCGGCCACGTTTCAATCCACGCCCCCGCACGGGGGGCGACAAAATCACTCTCCACATAGACATCACTCACAAGGTTTCAATCCACGCCCCCGCACGGGGGGCGACTCAATACGGACGTATTGATTCATACCTCCAATAAGTTTCAATCCACGCCCCCGCACGGGGGGCGACAAGGTTATTGCTTCTCCTGCTGTCATAATAGCACTGTTTCAATCCACGCCCCCGCACGGGGGGCGACCTGGTCCATCTTGTTATTATATTCATCCAGCTTCTGTTTCAATCCACGCCCCCGCACGGGGGGCGACCTGTGTTATTCGGGGCGGCGGTTCCGGATAAATGGTTTCAATCCACGCCCCCGCACGGGGGGCGACGATAAGATTACAATTCTTCCAGGAAGATTGGTTGTTTCAATCCACGCCCCCGCACGGGGGGCGACCACCCACCTGGTGACACGCAACCAGAGTTGGATGGTTTCAATCCACGCCCCCGCACGGGGGGCGACATCGGAAGCGGATAAAACGGGATTACTCAATTGGATGTTTCAATCCACGCCCCCGCACGGGGGGCGACGGCGATCGAATGGAAAGCGCAGCTTGACATCGCTGTTTCAATCCACGCCCCCGCACGGGGGGCGACCGTCGCCGGCGTAGGGATTCGCGCGTGTTGACGCGTTTCAATCCACGCCCCCGCACGGGGGGCGACCAAATCTGACAGGCATGGCGGCGCCGCCGGCCGGTTTCAATCCACGCCCCCGCACGGGGGGCGACATAGTCGCGTCCGGCACATCAACAGCTTTAATGTGTTTCAATCCACGCCCCCGCACGGGGGGCGACGGTGATCCCTTCGCAAAAACGACCCACAACGGGCAGTTTCAATCCACGCCCCCGCACGGGGGGCGACCATTATGATTCGTTTTCGCTTCATCTCGGACATCGTTTCAATCCACGCCCCCGCACGGGGGGCGACGTGGGGAGTTGAACGCTACAAGTTCGCGTAATCTGGTTTCAATCCACGCCCCCGCACGGGGGGCGACCTGGCGCATCACCAGATACATCTCGAGGTATCAGTTTCAATCCACGCCCCCGCACGGGGGGCGACAATGACGACACCTCAAAAAGCTAAGACAAAAGAGGTTTCAATCCACGCCCCCGCACGGGGGGCGACATCGATGAGACATACACCGTCCGGGCGATCCTCGAGTTTCAATCCACGCCCCCGCACGGGGGGCGACTAACCACGCGGCGGTTCCCTTTCCATTTATCCGGTTTCAATCCACGCCCCCGCACGGGGGGCGACAGGCGGCGACCGGCAGAAAAAATATATTGAGCATGTTTCAATCCACGCCCCCGCACGGGGGGCGACTCAGTTCTTCCGCCCAGGCACGCACGACGAACCAGTTTCAATCCACGCCCCCGCACGGGGGGCGACACAAGTTTGAAAACAGTCCCGTCGACCACAAGGGTTTCAATCCACGCCCCCGCACGGGGGGCGACGCGACTTGGTGGCCAGATTTGCCAGGATGTTCGGGTTTCAATCCACGCCCCCGCACGGGGGGCGACACGACGCCGGGAATCATGTGGATATTGCACACCAGTTTCAATCCACGCCCCCGCACGGGGGGCGACCGGAATGTCGGCTTATATCTGTAATGCCAATACTGTTTCAATCCACGCCCCCGCACGGGGGGCGACAGCAAGTAGGGCGTAGGCTTCACGGGGGATGCAGTTTCAATCCACGCCCCCGCACGGGGGGCGACGTCGCCGGCGTAGGGATTCGCGCGTGTTGACGCGTTTCAATCCACGCCCCCGCACGGGGGGCGACGCGATCTGGGCCCGCCGGTCCCGCGCGGGCGGGTTTCAATCCACGCCCCCGCACGGGGGGCGACCTTATGCGTTCCATGATCGCGGTCTTCAATCCACGCCCCCGCACGGGGGGCGACTCAAAACCCGGGCAATCTCACGGGGCGGGATCCGGTTTCAATCCACGCCCCCGCACGGGGGGCGACATTTCACCTGCCGGCGGCTGCGATGCAGGATGAAGAGTTTCAATCCACGCCCCCGCACGGGGGGCGACCCATATAAGCGGCGGCAACGGACGATAGGCTGATGTTTCAATCCACGCCCCCGCACGGGGGGCGACGGTCCATCTTGTTATTATATTCATCCAGCTTCTGTTTCAATCCACGCCCCCGCACGGGGGGCGACGCTGGATGTGGTACAGGGTGTGGATTGGGTACGACGGTTTCAATCCACGCCCCCGCACGGGGGGCGACCCCATATCGCTTCATAAATGCGATACCCTACGGAGTTTCAATCCACGCCCCCGCACGGGGGGCGACCGCAGTCGCCCCAGGAAGTGGCCCGAGCTCGCGGGTTTCAATCCACGCCCCCGCACGGGGGGCGACCTCAATCCACGCCCCCGCACGGGGGGCGACTCAAAACCCGGGCAATCTCACGGGGCGGGATCCGGTTTCAATCCACGCCCCCGCACGGGGGGCGACACTGTCACCGCCGAAGCCGACGAGCGGGAAATTGTTTCAATCCACGCCCCCGCACGGGGGGCGACCGGTTGCGGTTCTTTGGATAGGATTTTACGATCAGTTTCAATCCACGCCCCCGCACGGGGGGCGACCCGGCTCTTCGTCATCGTAAATATAATTAACCGTTTCAATCCACGCCCCCGCACGGGGGGCGACGGTCAACTCCAGAATCTTCGTTGTTAATTGATAGTTTCAATCCACGCCCCCGCACGGGGGGCGACGATAATGATCTTTAATCCACAACCACTAATAATTGTTTCAATCCACGCCCCCGCACGGGGGGCGACTGAGGGTCAGGCTAAACGGCGGCAGCAGGCGAGGGTTTCAATCCACGCCCCCGCACGGGGGGCGACTGAGAAGCTGGCCGTGGCCGGCAAGGGGGACCTGTTTCAATCCACGCCCCCGCACGGGGGGCGACGTAATATTCGGGATCACTGGGACGCATGAGGGTGGTTTCAATCCACGCCCCCGCACGGGGGGCGACATTGACTTCCAGCAGCGGCGCCTGCACACCGTTGAGTTTCAATCCACGCCCCCGCACGGGGGGCGACGGGAGGCGGTTTTGTCAAGGCGGAGGCGTTCAAGGTTTCAATCCACGCCCCCGCACGGGGGGCGACCCAGCATACGAGTAACTACCCAGAAGTGAGACAGGTTTCAATCCACGCCCCCGCACGGGGGGCGACCCCACGCACGGAGGTAACGATACTGTGGGAAGCGTGTTTCAATCCACGCCCCCGCACGGGGGGCGACCCCTGGCCGGCGGCATTGCCGTTGTCTGTTTGCAGTTTCAATCCACGCCCCCGCACGGGGGGCGACGTCGTCAGAGAACAACATCGCTCCCCGGTATGTCGTTTCAATCCACGCCCCCGCACGGGGGGCGACCGTATTCCACGATACCGACCTGCCGAATCCAAAGTTTCAATCCACGCCCCCGCACGGGGGGCGACTCCTTCATCCACGTCAGTAGTATCGACTGTGCCGGTTTCAATCCACGCCCCCGCACGGGGGGCGACTTTGGCGCTGCTGAAAACGAAGCATTCCTGACCGGGTTTCAATCCACGCCCCCGCACGGGGGGCGACACAAACCAGCGTCGTCATTGTCGTACATCACATTGTTTCAATCCACGCCCCCGCACGGGGGGCGACCGAGGGAAGCCCGGATGAGGGATGCTGCCATCAAGTTTCAATCCACGCCCCCGCACGGGGGGCGACTCAGGATAGGTAATAACTGCCCGTTGCCACTTAATGTTTCAATCCCCGCCCCCGCACGGGGGGCGACGAGCGTCGCACGGTACTTGCGGGCAAAGATATCGGTTTCAATCCACGCC
>LQBH01000021.1 GCA_002030015.1 delta proteobacterium MLS_D | reverse complement strand
TTGTCAAGAATTTTACGGCGGGAATTTTGTATTGACAGCCGGCTCGAACCTGTGTTAGCTAAGCGCCCTGTTCGCATATCAATTCCGGGGCTGTAGCTCAGTTGGGAGAGCGCTTGAATGGCATTCAAGAGGTCGTCGGTTCGATCCCGTCCAGCTCCACCAGATACATTTAAAACCCGCTTTTTGGTTCACTCCGGAAAGCGGGTTTTTTCTCGTCACGCTTCTTCTGTAAAGCGTAATAATCAATTGACAGTCCGGGAAGAAATAGGTACTGGTTACGGTGCCGTAGGGGTAGAGCGGGCTTGACCATCAGTGCCTTACAATCCTTGTACACCCCCGGCAAAACGCAGCCCGTCGGATCGTGTTTTTTCATACAATGTGCGGCGTTGGTTTGAAGCAACGGAACGGAGGGAGGTCCTGTCGACATGGAGGAAAATGTTCTCAGCAGGGGACAGCAGCAGGTCCGCGAACGGGTTCTCGACGCGGGTCTCTGCACGGGATGCGGGGCGTGCATCGACGTGTGCCCCTATTTCAGGTCATACCGCGGAAGAACGGCGGTGCTTTTTCCCTGCACCGTTGAAGAGGGACGCTGTTTCGCCTGGTGTCCCAAGATCAACGTTGACCTGGATGACCTGTCACGCCGGTTTTTCGGTACCGTTTATGACGGCGCGCCTCTCGGGACGTACCAGTCCATCGCCACCGCCAAGGCCGGGCCCGCGGTGAAAAAGGCGGCATTTCAGGCCGGCGGCGTCGTGTCGGCGCTCACGTATTTCGCGCTCACAAAGGGATTCATCGACGGGGCCGTGGTGACGGACCGCGAGGGCCTGTTGCCGGTGCCGCGTTTTGTCACGAATCCCGATGACATTCTCGCCTGCGCGTCATCCAAGTATTCGGCGGCGCCGACGCTGTCCGCGGTCAATCGGGCCGTGGCCGAAGGACACGGCACTATCGGGCTGGTGGGAACCCCCTGCCAGGTTCTGGCCGCTTCGCAGATGCGTTTCAATGCCTTGCAAAGAGAGGATTTTGTTGATCCCTTCGGTTTGATAATAGGCCTTTTCTGTACATGGGCCGTGGATTATCGCCTTTTTGAGTCGTTTCTGGCGGAACGTGTCGACACCGCGAACATACGGAAAATAGACATTCCGCCGCCGCCGTCCGAGGTTCTTCAGGTGTTCGGCGCAAACGGCGACGTTCAGGAATTCCCGCTTGAAGAAATCAGGGAACTCGTTCCCGAGGGTTGTTCATATTGCATCGACATGACTTCGGAGTTCTCCGATATTTCCGTGGGTGTATTGGAAGGCAGGCCCGACATGAATACCCTCATCGTGCGAACGGACCGGGGAAAGCAGCTTGTCGACGAAGCGGTGAGTGAAGGATACCTCGAAGTATCGCCCATGCCGGCGGAAAACCTCGAACATCTTGCCTGGGCCGCGGGGAATAAAAAGAAGCGCGCGCTGTCACGCGCGAAGGAAGAAGGAATGATTGATTGCGAAGGCGCTGAACCGTTGTTTTACCTGCGCATGGGAGCGGATGTTCTCGCGCGGTTGACAACGACGTAGAGAGGGGGAGATCACATGTCCTATCTGACCGATTCGAGCGAAGGAACGTCCCGCCTGGTCATGGGAAACGAGGCGATTGTGCGGGGCGCCCTGGAGGCGGGCGTCAACGTCGCAAGCGGGTATCCCGGAACGCCTTCGTCCGAGATTGTCGAGAGTTTTTCGAACGTCGCCTCCGAGCGGAACCTCTACGTGGAGTGGTCCGTTAACGAGAAGGTCGCTCTCGAGGTCGCGGCGGCCGCGTCGTTCGCAGAACTTCGCGCGCTCTGCGCCATGAAGCAGAACGGCGTGAACGTGGCATCCGATTTTCTGCTGCACCTGGTCGGTTCGGGAACCCGCGGCGGCCTGGTCCTGGTTTCCTGTGACGACCCCGGCGCCCTGTCGAGCGTCAACGAGGGTGAGTCCCGCTATTTCGCGCGGATCATGGAAATGCCCCTGCTGGAACCCGGCGATTTCCAGGAAGCCAAGGATATGACCAGGTGGGCCTTCGATCTGTCGGAGGAACTCAAACAGATCGTGATGCTTCGCAGCGTGACCCGCATGTCCCACGCCAGTGGAACGGTGACGTTCGGAAGTCTGCCCAAACCGGGCGGCACGGCCCGGTTCAAGTTCGACGGGTTCATTCTCGATCCCGACGAGGGTATGATCATCAGCGCACCCGTGGACTGGAAGCACCAGCAGCAGCAGGAAAAAGTCAAAAAAGCGCGGGAAATCTTCGAAACCTCTCGCTTTAACACGTACGAGGGCCCGGAACGACCCGAGTTGCTGCTCATCACCAGCAGCGCCTGCACGCTATACAGCCGGGAGGCGTTGAAGGTACTCGGCGTTGAAGACCGGGTCGGGCTCCTGAAGCTGGGAACAACGTGGCCCCTGCCGCCGAAACTCCTGTCGAAACACCTGGCGTCAACGGACAAGGTCATGATTGTCGAAGAGGTGCTTCCTTTCCTGGAGGAAAATGTCAAGATTCTGGCCGCCGAGCGGGCCGCCGAAATTGGTATTAAAACATTCTATGGGAAGAACGACGGCCTCATTCCCATGGCGGGCGAGTTGAACCCCGACCTGGTGATCGAGGCGCTGAATTCGGTTCTGGGGCTGAATTACTCGGCCGTATCCGGCGAGTACGAACAATCGGCCCAGCTGTCGGCCTTCGTGGGCGCTCCGTTCCGGGACCAGATTTTCTGTCCCGGCTGTCCTCACCGGGCGTCTTTCTTCAGCATACACAACGCCATCGAGCTCGACGGCCGCAAGGGATTCGTCTGCGGCGACATCGGCTGTTATTCCATGGCGATTCGCCCCACGGGATTTGAATCGCTCAAGACACTTCATGCCATGGGTTCGGGAGCGGGCGTGGCGAGCGGTTTCGGGAAGCTGGGCCAGTTCGGCATGGATCAGCCTGTACTTGCTGTTTGCGGTGATTCAACCTTTTACCATGCCGTCATTCCCGCCCTGGTGAACGCCGTGCACAATCGATCGAACATAACGCTGGTGGTGCTTGACAACAGCGGAACGGCAATGACGGGGTTTCAGCCTCACCCGGGACTGGATCATAACGTGCTCAACGAGGAAGTCCCCGCCGTTGACATCGCGAAGATATGCGAGGCCGTCGGCGCCAGGGTTGAAATCAGGGACCCTTTCAACCTGGAAGAAACAAGACGGACGATAAACGAACTCATGGACGACCCGCGGGGCGTCAAGGTGCTGATTCTGCGGCAGGCCTGCGCGCTCAGTCCCCAGCGGAAGCATGAAAGAAAGTTCACCATGTCCGTCGATGAAGAACTCTGTCTTGGTGAGGAGTGTGGTTGCGGCCGTTTCTGCACCCGCATATTCCGATGCCCCGGCCTTATCTGGAACAAGGAAAAGGGGAAGGCCTGCATAGACGACGCGATCTGCGTGGGGTGCGGCGTGTGCGCCGATATCTGTCCCCAGAAGGCGATCAAACGGGAGGAGGTGGCCTGAATATGACGACACGACAGCAACCGTTGAAAGATCCCTACAATATTATTATTACCGGCGTGGGTGGACAGGGAAACGTTATGGCCTCGCGGGTACTTTCAAATATGCTCGTCGAGAAGGGGCTCACCGTAACCATCGGAGAGACCTTCGGGGCGTCACAACGGGGCGGCTCCGTCATGAGTCATATACGGGTGTCGGAGCGAGGGACCTGGAGCCCGCAGATTCCCAGAGGCCAGGTCGACGTGGTGGTGACCCTGGAACCTATCGAGGCGGTCCGGGTGCTCGCGCGTTACGGCAATCCATCGGTGCGCGTCTTGACGAACACCCGTCCCATTTATCCGGCGGGCGTCATCGCCGGCGAGGCCGATTATCCCGACCTGCCGACGATCAAGGAAACGCTGGACAAGCTGGCGGCGCGGACCTGGTTTATCGACGCCACGGACCGGGCCATGGCCATGGGGAACCCTATTCTCGGGAACATCATGATGATCGGCGCCCTGTCGGCGCTGGACGAACTGCCGCTCGACCGTGACGTTTTCGCCGCCGTTCTCGGGCGGACCCTTCCCGAAGAGAAACTGGACGACAATATCAGGGCCTTCGATCTGGGAGTGGAGATGGTGAACGAAGCGTCGTAATATAATTTTTATTAAATTGTAGTACAGTTTCACAAAAGGAAAAATCGAAACAAAGGCCCGGGCTGTGAGCGGATCAGCTTATCAAGATTTCTTCATGCGGTCTCTGATCTCTTCCAGCAGCGCCGTCATGACGTCCCCGGCGCTTTCGTTGACGACGACGGCGGCCATCTCGTCGAACGGCGTGGGATCGCGGTTGATGATCACCAGTTTCGCGCCGCTCTGGACGGCGTAGATGGGCATGGAAGCCGCCGGGTAAACCACGAGCGACGATCCGATAACGATGCACAGGTCGCTTTGCCGGGACCGTCGTTCCGCTTCCATCATTTCTTCCATCGGCATCGCCTGGCCGAAAGATATGGTGGCCGATTTCATTATCCCGCCGCAGGCGTCGCACATTGGAATCTCGACACCTTCGTCAAGCCAGCGCTCGATTTCTTCGCGGGGCCATCGCTTGCCGCAGCTCAGGCAGGTAACGAACCGGGTCGTGCCGTGCAGTTCGATGACCCGATCGGGACTGTTGCCCGCGAGCTGGTGCAGACCGTCGATATTCTGGGTGATGACGCAGTCGAGCTTGCCCATGTTTTCCAAGTCAGCCAGGGCGTAGTGCGCGCGGTTCGGCTGCACCTTAGTCCAGGGGATCTCACGGAAAAACTGCCAGGCCCTGCGCCGCACCTCGATTTCGTTTACGAAGCGCTGGTAGGTGAACTCCCGGGGGTCGAATTTCGTCCACACGCCGCCGGGCGATCGAAAATCGGGAACGCCCGACTCGGTGCTGACACCAGCGCCGGTGAATGCCACGATGTTTTCGGATTCCACGACAAGGTCGGCGATGCGCCCTATTTTATCATCACGGGATTTTTCCGTCATCAGGGCCTCCTTTCCTCACGCTCCGTATTTTGACAGCCTGCCCGCGTGAGCCAGAGCGATTCCCATTAAATGCATCATCGGCATGCGGCCGAACCCGCCGCCGATGCAGTCCCGTTCGCCGAAGCGTTCCACCCGGTCCGGCCTCGCCAGGGGCGACGCCAGAAGTACCGGCACGGGATGCCAGCTGTGGCCCGACATGACGGCCGGCGTCGAGTGGTCGCCCGTCACCACCAGCACGTCGGGGCGAACGTCGAGGATAGAAGGAACCAGCCGGTCCACTTCCTCAATGACGGCGACTTTGGCGTCATAGTCGCCGTCTTCTCCCCGGGAATCGGTATGCTTCACGTGAAGAAAAAAGAAATCATATGTTTCATATTGTTCGGCCAGGGCGGCAACCTGTCCATTCAGGGAGCCGGTGAGGGGATGTACGTCCATGCCCAACAGCCGCGAGATGCCGCGGTACATGGGATACTCGGCGATCGCGAGCGATTTCAGCCCGAATCGTTCGTGCAGCGAGGGCAGATTCCGGAAGCAGGCGAATCCCCGGAGCAGGATCATGTTGCCGCGGTCTTCGTCGGCGAGGATGTGCCGTGCCTGTTCAAGCAGGCTCGCCACGAGATCCGCCGAGTGTTTCGACCGCGCGTCGAGAGCGCGAGGTACGAGCGGTTTTCGGCCTGTCATTTCGGGATCGCTGTCGGTCAGGGCGTCCGAGAGACCGTCGCCGCGAAGGACCATAAGCGCCCGGTGTTCCTTCTCGGGTTCAATGAAGAACTCCACACCGTCGCCGAGGTCTATTTCCCGCTTGAGTTTTTCGCAGATTCGCCGGTTTGTCTCGGTGTTGATGCGCCCGGCCCGCCGATCCGTCACGATTCCTTCTTTGTCAATGGTGGCGACGTTCACCCGGGCATAGAGGTCTTTCGGCGACATGGGAAAATCGACGCCGGCCGCGGAAAGCAGTCCCCGGCCGACGTTTGTTTCAACAGGATCGTAGCCGAAAAGGGCGAAATGGGCCGGACCGCTGCCGGGTGTAATGCCGTAGCCCACGGGATCGAGAAGACCGCAGGTCGAACGCGCCGCCAGGGCGTCCAGATTCGGAGTGAGGGCGGTCTCAAGTTCCGTGAGACCACCCGGCTCCCGGGGAAGTCCGCCCAGGCCGTCCATGATGAGAAAAACAATTTTTGTTGTTTTCTTTGAAACCAGCGTATCGATTAATTCTGGATTCATCACGGTTTTTCCTCCCGGGCGGTACGCCCGTTCATCCTACCGCAGGCTTAACAGTTTTCGGGCGATAACCACCCGCTGAATTTCGTTGGTACCTTCGTATATCTGGCAAATCTTGGCGTCCCGCATGTGCCGTTCCGCCGGATAATCCTTGCAGTACCCGTAGCCGCCGAAAATCTGCACGCCTTCAACGGCGGCGCGCATGGCTACGTCGGAAGCGTACATCTTGGCCATGGCCGCTTCCTTTTCGAAATCGTAACCGTTATCCTCGAGCCAGGCCGCCTTGAGGAGCAGCATTTCCGCCGCGTCCAGTTCCGTGGCCATGTCGGCGAGTTTCCACTGGATCGCCTGAAAAGAGGTAATAGGTTTGCCGAACTGGACACGTTCTTTTGCATAGGCAAGCGAGTCTTCCAGGACGGCGCGACCGATGCCGCAGGCCTGGGCGCCGATGCCGATGCGTCCCGCGTCGAGACCCATCATCATCTGCTTGAACCCCTCGCCGGGCTTCCCCAGAAGATTTTTCGCCGGGACTTCCGCGTCCTCGAAGACCAGTTCCGCCGTTCCCGAGGCAAGAATGCCCATTTTTTCTTCAATAGTTCCAAGAGAAAAACCGGGCGTGTTTTCGAGATCGACGACGAGGTTCAAAATGCCCTTGTATCCCCTGGAGGGATCTTCCGTCGCTGCCAGAACGCAGTATTTTGCTACATTGCCGCTGGTGATGAACTTTTTGACGCCGTTGACGATGTAGGTGTCACCCTTGAGGACGGCCCGGCAGCGAAGGGCAGCCGCGTCGGAACCCGCGCCGGATTCGGTCAGGGCGTAGCAGCCTTCCACCTGGCCGCTCGCTACCGGCTCCAGAAATTCCTTCTTCTGTTCATCTGTTCCGAAAGTTCTTACTGGGTGGCCGTAGAGAGAATTGTTGACCGACGTGATGACGCCGCAACTGGCGCATCCGCGGGCAATTTCGATAAGGGCCATGACGTAGGTTACATTATCCATCCCTGCGCCGCCGTATTCGGTGGGAACGGCCACGCCCATAAGTCCCATTTCTCCCAGCTTCCGGCAGATTTCCTGCGGGTGACGGTGTGTCCGGTCAAGCTCCTCGGCCTTCGGTTTGATTTCTTCATCCGCAAACCGTTTAATCATTTCCTTAACCATTGCCTGTTCTTCGGTGGGTGCAAAATTCATAACGCTTTCCTCTCGGTGTCAGTAAGACATGGTTGTGTGTTTCACCATAATGAAACAAAAAATTCGCGGCGGTTTACATTCCGACGACCGCCACCCGCCGTCTTACTGCAACGGCCGTCGTTTCTTCATATGTCGTTAATCAGCTTCTTTCCAGAACGAGTGCCATGCCCTGGCCGCCGCCAATACACAGCGTTGCAAGGCCGAGCGAGTCGCCCCGTTCCTTCATCTGCATGGCCAGGCTGTAAGTGATACGGGCGCCGGTGCAACCGATGGGGTGGCCGATGGAGATCCCGCTTCCCTTGAGATTACAGTTGTCAAGGCTGACATCCAGCTCACGCATGCAGGCAATTGCCTGGCAGGCAAATGCTTCATTCAATTCAATCAGGTTCATGTCGTTCATGGTAAGATTGAGTTTCTTGAAAAGTTTCCTCGTGGCCGGTATGGGGCCGAGACCCATGTAAGCCGGATCGACGCCGCCCGAAGCGTAGCCCTTTATTTTCGCCAGGGGTTCCAGGCCCAGTTCCTTCGCCCGTTCGGCGCTCATGACGACCACGGCGCAGGCGGCGTCGTTGACGCCCGATGCGTTTCCCGCGGTTACCGTGCCGTCCTTCTTGAAAGCCGGCGAGAGCCGGGCCATTTTTTCGAGGGTTGTATCCATGGGCCGCTCGTCAACGTCGAACACCTTGGGATCACCCTTGCGCTGGGGAATGATCACGGGGACGATCTCGGGCGCCAGTGAACCGTCTGCGATAGCCGCGCGTGCGCGCTGGTGGCTGAGGAGTCCCAGCTCATCCTGTTCTTCCCGCGTGATGCCGTATTTCTCGGCGATGTTTTCCGCGGTGAACCCCATGTGGTACTTGTAGAATATCTCGTACAGACCGTCGTGGACCATGAGATCGGCTATTTCACCATAGGGCATGTTCATGCGGTATCCCCACCGGGCACCGGGAAGCGCATAGGGCGCCCTGCTCATGTTTTCCATGCCGCCGGCCACGATGATGTCGGCGTCGCCCGCCTTAATGGCCTGGGCGGCAAGCGCGATGGCCTTCATGCCCGACGCGCAAACCTTGTTCACGGTGATGACATTGGTTTCTTCCGGCAGACCCGCGTATATGGCGGCCTGGCGCCCCGGGTTTTGACCCAGCCCGGCGGTCAGCGTGTTGCCCATAATGCACTCGTCGATGACGACAGGGGTGAGGGAATCATCGTAGTCATAGTGCTTCCTGTTCAGCTCGGTTTTGTCGAAATCACCGAAAGCGTCAGGTCGACTTGATTTCAGGAATTCGTTGATGGTCGGCCGCAGGCCCGCACGCTTGAGCGCTTCCTTTATCACCAGGGCGCCCATATCGACGCATTCCACGTCTTTCAGCGATCCGCCGAAACTTCCCACGGCGGTCCTGGCGCCGTTTACGATAACAACTTCTTTCATAATAACTCTTCTCCTTCCGGATGTTTGTTTTCAGTCAACAGGTGTCGTGAAGTGATGACCGGTCAGTTCGATGTTTGCTGAAGGGTCTTGACGAATTCGATTTCCCGGGGAACCTTGTATGGCGACAGGTACTGCCGGCAATGTTTCATAAGTTCTTTATCGTCGGGAATGTGAGCGTTTTGAAGAATCACCATCGCCTTGATGATTTCACCCCGCATCAGGTCTTCTTTGCCGACGACCAGGACATCACGCACGGCCTCGTGCATCCTGAGCACCGTTTCCACCTCTTTCGGGTACACGTTGAATCCGCTGGTTATGATCATTCTTTTCTTACGCCCCGTCAGAAATATGTATCCCTCCTCGTCGATCCATGCAAGGTCCCCCGTATGGAGCCACCCGTTCCGCAGGACTTCCGCCGTTTGCTGCGGTTCCTTGTAATAGCCCTTCATGACGTTCGATCCCCGAATAACCAGTTCGCCTTTTTCCCCCGAAGGAAGCTCGTGGTCTTCGTTGTCGAATATTTTCGTTTCCACGTCTCCCACGGGAACGCCGATCGATCCGATTTTCTGTTGTATCCGGGGCAGGTTGAAGGAGCACACGGGTGAAGCTTCCGTGAGGCCGTATCCCTCCATGAGCTTGACTTTGAATTTTTCCTCAAAAAGGGGAATATAATCCACCGGCATGGCCGAACCGCCCGTGATACACAATCGCAGAGAATCAACGTTGAATCGATCGGCTTCTTCGTAAAGCATCATGCCAAGATAAACCCGGGGGACGGCCGAAATATAGGTTACTCCCTCCGCTTCAATGGTCCTGAAGACGGCCTCCAGGTTAAAGCGGTCCATCATGACCAGGCAGCCTCCCATGTTGAGGGTGCAGAGCATGTTCGCGGTTGCGCCGAAGGTATGAAAAAGAGGAATCAGGGCGAGACCGCGGTCCCGTTCCGTTCCGTCGCAGAGATCCCGCAGAAGACAGGACTGAGTGTAAAGATTTCTATGGGTCAGGACGGCGCCCAGCGGCTTCCCCGTGAGCCCCGCCGTGTATACGATCACCGCCGGGTCGTCTCCCGCCAGGGGAGGCGTTTCCACGGCTGATGAATCCCCCGCGGTTGCTTCGCTCCAGGAAATATCTCCGTCCGCACCTTCCGTTACGACGATAAAGCGGCAGAGCGGAAGTTCCTGCCTGATTTCACGAATTTTCACCGCGGTGGCTGGCGCCGTTATGACGACGCGAGAGTCACTGTTTTCAAGGAGATACTTCAGTTCATACTGTGTCGACGCGGTGTTAAGAGTGACGGCTACGCCGCCGAGCTTGAGGACGGCGAAGTAGGATATGACAAATTCGGGAATGTTAGGGAGAATCAAGGCCACGGAATCGCCTTTTTTAATGCCGTGGTTTCGCAGTGTTCGTGCCAGCGAGTTGATGTTTCGTCCGAGTTCGCGATAGGTCAGCACGGCATTTCCGTGAACGACCGCCCGGTTTTCACTCCACGTGTCGATTGAATGATCGATCATCGAGCATAACGTGTGTTCTTTCATTGCGATCCCCTGTTTGAAAATGACTTCACATACCATATTCGATGGTAGCGCATCAACCTATTAGTCGTTTCCGAAATCCGCGATTGGTTCAGCCTGTTCATGGTACAGACAGTTCAACACCCCGTTTGTTTGGCGAGATATGTGTTGCCCGACGCACATTCAGACCGAACCACCAGGGTTGCTGTAATGACAGACCAGGCTGAATCACCCATGAACCGTTCCACCGCGAAAGAGGAAGCGCCCCCTCCCCTTGCTCCCCTCCCTCCAGGGGGGGGGGGGACAATGGTTTGGAAAGACTCTCCCTCCCGGGGAGGGGATGAAGAAAATGGTCTATCGCCCATAGCCTCTCTTTTATATGCTTCAACGTTTTATGCTGCGACGTTGCCTATTGATGACTCGATATCTTGCTCTGCGGACAATCAATCGCGGATTTTGGGTCGTTAGTCGGTCGCCGGTTCGTCCTCTCATTCCAGCCCGGTTCGGCGGCACTGGTAAGGCGGCAACGTTGACTTTCCCAAACGCTTTGGTTAGATTGAGGCCGTTTTTTTACTCCGAGATTCTGAGATGGCGACATGCAGCCGGAAAGGAAAGGTTGAAAATCATGGCAGTACGTATCGATGGAAAAGCAATCGCGGAAACAGTGAGAAACGAGGTCCGCGACAAGACCGTTCTGCTGAACAGGGAACGGGGCATTCGGCCGGGCCTGGCCGTCGTGCTGGTCGGCGACGATCCGGCATCACGGATTTACGTGAGAGGGAAAAAGACGGCCTGCGAACAGGTGGGTTTCCTGTCGAGAGAACTTATCTTGCCCGCCGACGTAAGTGAGCGGGAGTTGCTCGACGTCGTCGGATCATTGAACAGAGACGGGGATATTCACGGGATACTCGTGCAGCTCCCCCTGCCGGGGCATATTAACTCTGACCGGATCGTTGAATCGATCGATCCGCGGAAGGACGTGGATGGTTTTCATCCTTACAACGTGGGAAAACTCTTTTCCGGTACGTCCTATCACATGTCATGCACCCCGCGAGGTATTATCGAGCTCCTTGACCGTTATCAGGTTTCCATCGAAGGGAAAGAAGCCGTCATCGTCGGGAGAAGCGCCATAGTGGGAAAACCGCTCGCGCTTATGCTGCTCGCGAGGCATGCCACCATTACGGTCTGTCACACGCGGACCCGGGATCTGCCCGAGGTGACGAGACGGGCCGATATCCTGGTGGCGGCGGCGGGCCGCGCGGAAATGATACGGGGCGACATGGTGAAAGAGGGGGCCGTGGTCGTGGACGTGGGTATTAACCGGTCGGAAAGCGGCAAACTTCTGGGAGACGTGGCCTTCGCGGAGGTAGAGCCCAGGGCCTCTTACATCACACCTGTCCCGGGCGGCGTCGGTCCCATGACCATCGCCATGCTCATGGTAAACACCTTGAATGCGGCGAGCCTGATCGAAGAAAGGTGACACCGGTGCGCCGGCGGAGTTCCTTTGTTGAAGTGGGCGGAAATTTAGACTATCCGTGAGTGGACGCCGGTCATCCAATGCTTGACCTTCAGGATGAAATTTGTTAAAGAGGGCGTCCTTTTAATCACGGGAGGGAGGATCGTCGGCACACAACAGAATCCTTCCCGGGAAAGTAAACGGTGCCGGGGCCGACCGGCGTCTTTTTCAGTACGTTACCGACAAAGGGCCTTTTCACAGTATGACCGGAGGCGGTATTTCCGCCGCATCATAGAGCGAGGCCTCCGGGGCTCGCGGAGGAAGGGTGGTTGGTCATGGGGCATACGACTGTGGGGGAGGAACGCGGCTGCGGTACCGATGAACCTCTCTCAATCTGTCTCCTTTCCTACCGGGGGAATCCCACCTGCGGCGGCCAGGGTGTCTATATCAATTATCTCAGTCGCGCCCTGAAGGATCTCGGGCACCGGGTGGATGTCATATCGGGACCGCCCTACCCGGAGCTCGATGACGGGATCGGCCTTATCAGGTTGCCGGGACTGGATCTTTACAATCCGGAACACCTCTTCCGCCCCGCGCGAATAACTAATCTCATTTCTCCCCTGAATCAGCTCGAATTTCTCGGTATGTCCACCGGCGGGTTTCCCGAGCCCCTTACCTTCGGGTGGCGTGTTTTTCACTATTTCCGGGTGAAACGTCCCCGCTACGATATTGTTCACGACAATCAATGTCTCGCTTACGGCCTGCTCGGCCTGCCCCGTCTCGGCTATCCCACGGTGGCAACGATTCACCACCCGATAACAGTTGACCGTGACGTGGAAATCAGGTCGACGGGCTCGCTGTTCAAAAAATTTAAAATATTCCGATGGTACTCATTTCTGGGCATGCAGAAACGGGTGGCCCGGAAAATGGAGCCGATCCTGACTGTCTCTGAATGCTCAAAGCGTGACATCAGCCGTGATTTCAGGGCGGCGCGAAGCCGGTTCCGCGTGGTTCCCAACGGCATCAACACGGATTATTTTTATCCCCTTTCTAATGTGTCTCGAGCCGAAAACAGGCTGTTTGTCACCAACAGCGCCGACACGCCTCTGAAAGGTCTCAGGTATCTTCTGCTGGCGGTACATTCGATCAGAAAACAGCGGGACATTCATCTGACTGTCGTGGGTACACCGAAGAAATACGGGGTCATCGAGCGCCTGGTTAAGGAATTAAAAATCGGCGATAACGTTACGTTCACGGGACGGATCGAGTACGAGGAATTCGCCCGGTACTACGCGGAAGCCACCATTGCGGTCATTCCCTCGATTTACGAGGGGTTTGGCATGCCCGCCGGCGAGGCCATGGCCTGCGGCGTTCCCGTGATCAGCACGACAGGGGGCGCCTTGCCGGAAGTGGTTGGTGACGCGGGCGTGCTGGTTCCACCGGGTGACGCGGCGGCTCTCGAGCGGGCGATCATCGACCTGCTCGACAACCCGGAAAAACGTGAAAGGCTCGGCAAGGCGGGACTTCGGCGTGTACAGGAATCCTTTACGTGGCGCCATGCCGCCTTGAAAACGGTCGACGTATACCGGGAGGCGATTCATGCTCACGGCTGATTTTTCAAGGCTGGCCCTGAAACCGGGAGCCCTGTTTCTCGACGCGGGATGTGGAACGGGCCGCCACGCCTGTGAAGCCTATCGCCGGCCGGGCGTCGGGGTAGTCGGCGTGGACATGAACATGGAGGATCTGCGTAAGGCGGCCTATACGCTGTTCACGATGGAAAATGAGGCTGCGGGGTTCTGGGCCGTTTCCAAAGCGGACGTAACCCGCCTGCCATTCGAAGACGGTACGTTTGACGTTGTTCTCTGCTCGGAAGTGCTCGAACATATTCCCGATAATCGGAAGGCCGTGAGCGAGCTCGTACGCGTGCTGAAGCCGGGCGGGGATTGCGTGGTTACGGTGCCCCGTTATTTCCCTGAACGTGTCTGCTGGGCGTTGTCGCGGGAGTATCACAACGAACCGGGGGGGCATATCCGCATTTATCGCACCAGGCAGTTACTGTCGCTTCTCGAGAATGCCGGTCTCCGGTATCTGCGAATGGAATATCGCCACGCCCTCCATGCACCCTACTGGTGGTTGAAGTGTCTTGTCGGGCACAGGCGTGATGATTCACGGCTGGTGAACTCTTATCGCCGGTTTCTTGAATGGGATATCATGAAGCAGCCGCGGCTCACGAGGATGCTCGACCGGCTTTTGAATCCGATCATCGCGAAAAGCGTTGTTTTTTATTTGAAAAAGAATTGACGGTTGTGAAAAAAGGCCCTATGCTCCTTCACTGCGCCGGCGATGTCGTCATGAATGCAATCGCGGTGCTTCGGCGACGATTTTAAAATCACAAGAGACCATGAAGGATTGCTGAGACATGGAACTGATTCTTCCCAGAAAAACGAGCAGGCCCGCCATCGACATCGACCTTATGGCATCGTTCATCACCGGTCTTCAGAAAAAAAGCGGCGAGATCCCCTGGTCCAGGGGAGGAAAAACAGATCCCTGGGATCACGTGGAAAGCGCGATGGGCCTCGCAGTCGCAGGCTGTCTGGACGAGGCGAGGCGGGCCTATGAATGGATGGCGGCGACACAGCTCGACGACGGAAGCTGGTGGGCGTCCTATCGGGACGGGGCCCCGGAAGACATGACGAAAGATGCGAACATGTCGTCCTACATGGCCGTCGGCGCCTATCACTATTACCTGGTAACGGGTGACGCTGCTTTTCTCCGCCGCATCTGGCCTTCGGTGAAAAAGGGAATTGAGTTCGCCCTCAGTCTGCAGGCGCCCTCCGGACAGATCTACTGGGCAAAAAACAAGGAGGGGGAAGTGGACCACATGTCACTTCTCACCGGCTGCAGCTCCATCTTCATGAGTCTCAAATGCGCCCTCGCCGCGGCGAAGGTGCTCGGCGAATCTCACCCACGATGGGAAAAAGCGTTGCAGAAACTCGGCGACGCCCTGAGAAACAAACCCAGCCTTTTTAACATGATAAAATCGCGCTATTCCATGGACTGGTATTATCCCGTTCTCTGCGGGGCGGTTACCGGGAGGGAAGGTCGCGCGAGAATCGACAGGCACTGGCACCGGTTCGTCGTTCCAAACTGGGGTGTCCGGTGTGTGTCTGACCGTCCGTGGGTTACCATGGCCGAATCGGCGGAGCTTATCATAACGCTGGCCGCCATCGATGATTTCGAACAGGCCAGGGCTGTTCTGCGCTGGATAGAAAACAAAAAATATGACGACGGGTCCTACTGGATGGGAGTAACCTTTCCCGATTCGGTAATCTGGCCGGAAGAGCGCACGTCCTGGACCAGCGCCGCTATTATTCTCGCCTGGGACGTCCTGTCTGATATTTCGCCGGCGTCCCGGCTTTTCAGCCATGCCTTCTGGACGACGGATATCTCCGAGACCGCCGACAGTGATGAAGTGGTTGTCCCCGACGAACCGGGTGAAGTTGCTGCCGGTCGCCGTTCGTGTGAATGGGCCGTCGAAGATGCCCGGAGCTGAACCCCGTGAAACGGGATCATCGCCCTTATTACATAAAATATTGCGACCTGGCCTTTCAGCGCTGGTATGTCCGGCACTTCCTCCGTCCCCAGTTCGAATACCTCGGCGGAGGATTCATGTTCATGAAACCATGGTACGTGGAAGTTTTCCAGGGGCCTGTCTGCCTGGGTGATTTCGCCAATGTCATCGCGACGCCCGACAGGCGGGTCCGCCTGACCGTCTGGCCTGAGGAAGAAGGACGGGGAGGCGGTATCTACATCGGCAAACACGCGCTCATCTGTCCCGGTACGCGGATCAGTTCCGCCAGGAAGATCACCATCGGCGATAATTGCATGATGGCGTCGGATTGCTATATCACCGACTCAGACTGGCACGGCATTTATGACCGTAACTCCCCGCTGGGGCATACGGAACCGGTAGAAATCGGCGACAATGTGTGGATCGGCGACAGCGCCATTATATGTAAAGGTGTTACCATCGGCGATAACAGCGTCATCGGCGCCGGATCGGTGGTGGTGAAGAATGTTCCGGCAAATGTCGTCTGCGCCGGGAATCCCGCCGTGGTTGTGAGAAACCTTGATCCCGGTAAAGCGATGATCACCAGGGCCCAGTGGTTCGCTGATCCCCTTGCTCTCAAGCAGGAATTTGACGCCATCGACCGCCGGAAGCTGAAAGGCAACACCATGATCCGTTGGGCAAGGTCGCTCCTGTTTCCCCGCAGGGGTGACTGACGGGCAGGGGAAGAATTGTCATGAGAAACCGAATGGGAAACGCACGATCCGACCGCGCAGTCCGGGAAACCGGCACACGCTGCAGGGCCTTGCCGTCGCGGCGCCGGCAGGTGAAAATATGAAGGTCGCCATAATCGCTCCTCCTTACCCGCTCGAAGAGGCGCCGGCGCCACCGCTGGGGGTGACCTACGTAGCGGCGGCCTTTGAAAACGCCGGCGCGGAGGTCAGAATTTTTGATTACATCGTGTCCCGGTACACGAAAGAAAAACTCGAGGAAGAACTGGGGCGGTTTTCCGCCGACGTAGTGGGCGTCACGTCGGTGACTATGAATTTTTTCGGCGCCCTTCGCATTATTCAAGACGCGAAGAGCATCGATCCGGGCGTCGTAACGGTGATGGGGGGTCCCCATGTGACTTTCGACGCGGTAGAAACCCTGCGACGATACCCGGAGGTAGACATCATCGTTATGGGTGAGGGGGAAGAAACGGTTCGTGAACTGGTCCCGGTGCTTGACGGCGCAGGCGATCTTGCGACGGTTCGCGGAATCGCCTTTCGATCGGGTGAAGAAATTATAGTAACGGAAGCGAGGGAACTGATCCGCGACCTGGATTCGCTGCCCCTCCCGGCGCGCCACCTGTTGCCGATATCCCGGTATCGCGCTCTTGGTTTCCCTGTGAGCATCATAACGAGCCGGGGATGTCCCAATTCCTGCATATTCTGCCTGGGACGCCGAATGGTGGGAAAGAAGGTGCGACACCGGAGCGCCGTCGCCGTTGTCGACGAGATAGAACACATTCTTTCTTACGGATTTCCACGAATAAACGTGGCGGACGATATTTTCACGGCGAACCCGCGGAAAGTGAGCGCGGTCTGCCGGGAAATCCGCCGCCGTGATATACGCTTTACCTGGAGCGCCTTTTCCCGGGTCAATACGGTTACCCGGGAAATGCTGGCCGAAATGCGCGACGCGGGATGCGACGCCGTGAGTTTCGGTATCGAATCGGGAAACCCCGAAATGCTGAAACGGGTCAGGAAGGGCATCACGCTGGAGCAGGCCAGGAAAGCCGTTCGGATGTGCAAGGATGAGGGGGTGCTTGCACACGCGTCGTTCATAGTCGGTTTGCCCGGTGAAACGGCCGAAACTCTGGAAGATACGAGGGCGTTTGCTGAAAGCCTGGACATTCTTTACGGGTTTCATTTCCTGGCGCCTTTTCCCGGGACGACGGTACGTGAAGACATTGATCGTTACGATCTCGAGATTCTGACTAATGACTGGGACCGCTATGACGCGAACAGCGCTATTGTTCGCACATCCGCGCTCAGCGCCGAGGACATGAATCGTTTCGTGGCCGATATCGAGGCACAGCACCGGGCGAACTGGGACGCCTCGCTTCAACGGTATTACGAGGGAACGGCGTCAGGAAAAGAATACATCAGTGTTGAAGGGCAGCTGCGGACGAAAATAATTTTTAAAATTCTTTCGGAAGACCTGGTTGAACGTTTCGGTACGATCGATCCGATTCGAAGGGCGGACGACGGTGATGACGCGGTTGGCATGTTCTGTGAGAACGTCGCCGCCGAAGTCGGCGGCGACAGGGATCTCGCGGCGCGGACAGTCCGGGACCTCGTTGATCGGGGGCTCATAACATTTCGAAATGACGGCTAACGAACGACCTGGTGCTGGATGCCCCGTGGCCGCGCCAGGGTGGAACGAGCGCACGCGGAGGAAACAGCCGTCGCGCCGGTTGCCCTTCACGAGGCGTCGGCATACCGTCCGACCTAGGCACCAGAGAGGTTCGCGACTTTCGGTTACGCCGCCATGATTCAACAGAGGACCATGGTTTGGTTCGTCAGGCGTTTATTCGTGCGGACAAAAGCCGGAACCACGACGATGATCACCGCGTGTCATTGCTGGCGGAACGGTTCAACGTTGCCTTGATGCTCAGCTCCATTGTCAGAGCCCTGCCCACGGATTCGGTCGGGGCGAAGCGCCGGACGAAATCAATTTCCCTGTCCGACGGCGGGAGCGTTTCTTCAAGATCGGGCGACACCTTCAAATCCCAGGGGATCTCTTTTGTTATGTCTTCCACTGTCACGCCCGGGTGTATCTGCGCGAGATACAGTTCTTTTGTTTCGTCGTCGAACCTGAAAACACCTTTCGTCGTCAGAAGCATGGCCGGTCCCGAGCCCTTCGGGAAAAGACCCGATCGGTCTCTGCTATCGCCGCCGTCCAGATATCCCGGTGAAGTGAAATAATCGAGTTTTTCGACAAATTCTCCTCCCCTGAGCGTCAGAACCGTGCGCTTCGCGTACGAGATAAAGTCGGCGGCGCCTCCCGATCCGGGCAACCTGAGCGTCGGCTTGTAATAGTCGCCGATACAGGTCGTGTTCAGGTTTCCGTACTTGTCGATCTGGCCGACGCCCAGGAAGCACACGTCGACGAATCCCCGGTATGTCATGGTAAAAGCCGAAAAGAGATCGGTGGCACAGGAAAACCCCCGGCAGGAATGCGCGTCGGCGATGTGGTTCAGTGGAATCAGAGGTTCAAAATCGATAATGCCCGATTCCATCATCAGTGTCGCGTGAGGGGCGTACAGGGCCTTGGCCAGAGCGCCCGCCGTGGTGGGCAACCCGACGCCGAGGATCACGTTTTCATAATCCTTTATTTCTTTGGCGCAGGTTATTATAAGCAGCTCATTCAGTGTATATCCCTTACTCATAGAGCAGTCCCCTCTCTTTCAGTATTGTTTCCATTTCGTCCAGCGTTATACCCATGGTCTGTTCCCGGCCGGTTTCGTCCCATACCGATGTGAATGCTGAACCGTAATTCGCCGGGGCTGAATAAAATGCTCTGGCCCGGATTTTGTTGAGCGGCGCCATGCCAAATCGTTCCACGTAGTGTTCAAGGTAAGCTTTCCTGTCTTCACAGCCGAATACCCATTCATCCATCCACTTCTTCGCGCCTTCCGCGGAGGCGTTTGCCGCCATGAACATTCCGTAAAAAGAACGGTCGCGGTTGTAGTATCCGAGAACTTCCGTCGGGTGAGCGCCCCAGGGAACCTCGACGACGGCGTTGACGCGGTAGGCGGGAATGATCGTAAAATGGGGACTTGACTGTATCACATCGTGTTCAACGATTTCTTCGCAGGAAAGGATGATTTTTTTGCTGCACAGGGAGGCGGCGGCGACGCTTCCCATCGATCCCCAGTACTGGGCGTTGCCGTACTTGTCCGCCCGGGGAACGTGGACGATGCAGACGTCGGGGTTGGCGGCCGGAACGGTGACGACCTTCTTACCCGTGTAGGGACAGGTGATGACACGGTACTTGTCGTCGCCCATGAAACTTCTTTTCTTAAAGAGATCCGTGGCCATAATTCCTTCGAAGACCTGCATGAAGGAGAATCCGTGCATTCCCGCAACAAGCCGGGCATTGTAATTGTAGTTGGTATAGTCTTCGATTTCGACGGTTCCCGCCTGAAGCGCGCGTTCGAGCGCCCCGCCGCCATTCTTTCCGCCGGAGCGAAGCGCGTACGTGGTAACCAGGCGGTCCACGCATCCGGCATTGATCAGTATGTCCACATCGAGAATGCCCGATTGCGAGTAGAGCGTAAACCCCTTCTTTTCCTGGCGGCATATCTCGTAGACCAGTTCGATGCAGGTTCCCACGGTGTAGTTGCCGATAATGAGCTCATCGCCGTCATTGACAAATCTGCGTATCGCCTCTTCGGCGGACATCATCTTGTTTTCATTGTTATTCGCCATACGTCCTCCCTTTATGAAATCCGCTGTGTCGTTTCAATAAAAATCAAGTTAGCCAGCAACCGTTATTCAGGGTTATCGACCTATCTGAATACCAATTTTGACAAAGCAGGGAGTTTCTGTTGTGCAGATAGAGACGTAATAAAATTAGAGAGATGTTTATTAAAAACTCCCATTATATCGTCATTCCGGGCAAACACAGAGTGATTCGGTTTATAGCTCCCGCTGGATGGGATTGAAACTCGACAAAAGGGATTCGGAAAATATCTAAAAACACCGGATGCCCCGCATAGTTGGGACTAAAGTCCCGGTCAGGAGGATCAAACCCGGATCGGGCTTGCCCCGAACCTGATACGTGGTCCAGCATGACGTAAATAAAACCAAAGGGATTTTTTCAAATCTCTCTTAGTATGCATGAAATACTGTTTATAACAGAAACTTGAGTTTTCCCGGATCATTTATCAACAATATCGCGGAATGTATAGCATAAATGCAGGAAAATATATGATGATATTATAAAAGTATTCAGATTGCTCGAAAACAGTTGTTTGATGCCAGGAAAATGGCGGGGATAATCCCATACTTCCGGTGATAATATTTTCTTGACGGACTGAAAAACTGAAGCTAGTATGCGATCGGTGTTTTTCGGTATCGGTCAGTGAATCAACGCTTCCCGCCGAGAGCACGCAGGTCGGGCCCCGGCTGTTTCAGGGGTTTTTGACGCAAAAAAAGAAGAATTATTGTGAGGAGGATGTGAAATGAGTAGTGAAGTTAAAGCCCCCATGCCGGGAAACATATTGGAAATTCTCGTAAAAACAGGTGATCAGGTAAAGGCTGATGACGAATTGCTGATTCTGGAAGCGATGAAGATGGAAAATCCCATCTATGCGCCCGAGGATGGTACGGTCGGTGAAATCAAGGTGAAAGTGAAGGACGCGGTCGAGTCCGACCAGGTACTCATGATATTGGAATAACCGGGCATTTCAATACCGTTGCTGTATGGCCGCCGTTCCGTCAGGGACGGCGGTTATTTTTGCGCGCCGGCACGGGGAAGAGGTTAAGCATTCAATGTCATCGGCACTGGCGAGGTCTCGTCGTTATCATGTATAATCTCATCGTCTTTTTGTTCGTATAGACCGGGGCCTGCCTGTTTGTCGATCATAGTGATTCCCCATGTCGCGTGTTGCGGGAATTCCGTCGCAGGTCCGGGTAAACGAGTACAGGTGGAGATCTGTAACGACGGTGTGACGGGCGAAGTCTTCCGCGGTTCCGGACAATCGAAGGACGAACTTTTAATAGAATTATCAGGAAGATAAACGGGGTGTACCAAGACCGGCACACCCCGTTCAAGAAGATTCACTTTGCTGAAGAGGACCGTTTTCCGGTTACTCGTCCTTCCCCGGTCTGTCAAGACCCTTCACTCTCTGGGACCGGATGATCCGGGGAAGGAGCATGTGGTGCTTGGGGCAGATGGAACGAGGGTTCTGGTACACGCCGTTGGCGAAGGCCACCAGGTAGGTTCGCATCGCTTCGAACCGCACCACTTCGTCGACGAATCCTTCCTTGGCGCAGAAGATCGGTTGCGATGTTTCCTGGTAGTGTCGGACCATTTCATTCATTTTGTCAATGACCGGCCCCAGGGGGCGCCCGGCGTCTTTCTCTTTCACCAGGCGCCGCGAGTAGCTCGCCGCGGCCGCTGTTTCGCCGTGCATGACGGCGATTTCGGTCGCCGCTGTTCCCAGCGTGAAAGCGTTGTTGTTGTTGGCCGTCGGACCGCCCATTACGTAGTGCGCTGCGGCGGTTCCCTTGCGGAGCACCACCAGCATCATGGGAATATCGGTCTGTTCGATGGAATAGATAAGAGACTGGCCGAGTCCCAGCAGCTCGGCCTTTTCAGCCGTGTCGCCCACATCAATGCCCGACGTGTCCTGGAACCAGATGAGAGGAACACGGTCGCGGCCGCAAAGGGTGACAAACTCGTTCATCTTGATAAGGCCCTGCCGATAGAGCTTGCCGCCCACGCCGATGTATTCATTGGTGTATTCCGGGTAATCGGGGAGCAGTCCCTGCCTGTTTCCAATGACACCCAGAAGGTACCCGTCGAGCTTGACTAAACCCGTGTAGACCTCGGGACCGTATCCCGGCCTGAATTCCAGGTGTTCCGAGTTGTCGATCAGACGGGCCAGCATGTTGTCGAAATCATACGCCGCCTTCTGGTTCATCGGTACGATCGAGGCGATCTCGCCGGGGTCGAATTTCGGCTGCGCCGGTTCGGCCACCCTGAAGAAGCGGGGATTGTAGGCGGGCATATCTGCCATGTATTCCTTGATGGCGTCAAGTACCTGTTGTTCTTCTTCGAATACGGCGGTGAAGAAGCCCGTGTGGTCGTAGTGGACTTTAACGCTTCCCGGCGGTTCCGCCTTGAAATGGCGCGTTGCTTCAATCAGGGCCTCGGCGCCTTCTTCGTCGAAGTAGCCCTTGGGACTCATGCCGCTGACGATTCCACCTCCCCCCACGGCGATATTGGCGTCCTTGTGAGCGAAGAGAATAGTGGGACTGATGCCCTGGTAGCCGCCCCCGGCGGGATTCGTTCCGTAAATGCCGGCGATGACGGGAATTCCCATCTGCTCAAGCTCGGCATGGCGGAAGAAGCATGTTCCCTGTCCCCGGCGGTTGGCGTATACCTTTTCCTGCTCCGGCAGCTTGACGCCGGAACAGTTGACAAGCCATACCAGAGGAAGATTCATGATTTTGGCGATATCCGTCACCCGGAGGTTGTTCTCCGCCTGCCCGGCGATCCATGCCCCGGCGATCCATTTGTTGTTGAAGCCGATGAGAACACACCACTTGCCGGCGATCCTGGCAAGGCCGTCAACAACCCCGGTGCTCCCCGATTCTTCACGGTCGGGGTCGAAGATAGTGTGAAGCGGGCAGAACGTTCCGGGATCGACCAGGTATTCGATACGTTCCCAGACGGTCAGTTGTCCCCGCTTGTGCAGCTTTTCGTCCGGCACTCCGACGTTTCTGATACGATCGGTCTCGGCGTCGATGAGGGCCATCATTTCTTCGATGCGGGTCCGGTTTTCTTTCATCCGTTCGAGCTGCGCGGGCCTCAGGGGCTTGCCCAGGTCGTCCATTTTTTCGAAGTATGGTTTCATAAAATTATCCTCCTTGCCGGTTGCCGGGAGCATATTTCCGCACGCGGCAATCTCTGTTCTGTACCTACATGCATGGCGCGCAGGGGCGGCTATATCCGGTATTCTTCAGAATGTCGGACGAAACGCGTTGCCCCCGCGGATCCTGCGGGTTTTCTATCCCAGTATACCGATAAAGACCCCTCCGGCGATGGCGGCGCCGATGGCGCCCGCGACGTTCGGTCCCATGGCGTGCATGAGCAGGTAGT
>LQBH01000020.1 GCA_002030015.1 delta proteobacterium MLS_D | reverse complement strand
GAACGGGTATTTCTGTTTGCCCACCACAAAGTCCCGGTAATAATAATAAACTCGGTTCAGGCTCACCGAAGACATTGTCATGGGAAGAATAACCTCGTAAATGGGCGGAGCCTCGCGTCCATAAAAGAGATTCGAGGCATCGCTGGAACGGGGGATGCTTTCAAGGGCCTCCACCATAACCTTTGCTTCGCTCGTTTCCACGTCCGGGTTGGGGAGACGCAGCGTCAGGCGGACGTCCTCGCCCAGGACGTTCTTTCTGAAAAAGTCTTCGTACCGGGTCAGGAGCTTCCTCACAACGAAGTCGTCAACTTCCTTGCCTTCGCAATCCCACATCTGTTCGTCGCAACCGAGATGGGAGAAGGCGTAGTAGGCCTCCTGGACTTCGTCATTTCCAGACATGTCCTGGTTTTCCGCGAAAAAGGGAAGCTGGACGTTATCGGGATGCTGGGTGGACATGACACGGGGTATTTTTTTCATCGCGGGCTCCTGTTCCGGGTGGTCCCTGCCCGTTAGTCGAAACGGCAGAATTTATAGCATTCATCAATGTCAGTCAAAATAAAATGATTATTGATATCAGATAATACATCCACGTTGCGTGATTGCGGTGACGTTTAATAGTAGCTGTTTATTGAAATTTATACAATACTGCGACCGGCCTGAATTATTTGAGTGCTGAGTATCATGCATGGTGCCATATGAATAATAATTATAAATAATTATTCAGAGTAGCGCTTCAAAGCACAATCCTCGAAAAAAAATCTTGACAGGAAATTTCAAAGAAGATAAAAAATATACCAACCGGCCAGCCGGTCGGTCATTGAAAGTTCTTCTCGCAGAAACGTACCGAACAACAGCATTCTCGTCCGGGAGGTTGAGAATCATGTTTCGGAACGACCGCACAGGAAGAAAAAAACAGGTATGCCAGGTCGCCGTGGACGTCTTTTTCGAAAAAGGCTACACGGAGGCTTCCCTTCATGATATCGCGGCCCGCGCAAACATAAGCAAAGCCGGTATCTACCACTACTTCAAAACCAAGTCGGAAATTTTGTCCTGTATACTTCTCGGGCTGACCGAGGAAGGTTTCGGCCTTGTTGCTGAAACAGTTACCAAAGCCAAGAGCGAGAAACAGGACCAGCAAGACGTCGTTGCCGCGCTCATCAAGGCGTATGCATTCAATATACTGAAAAATCAAAGAATAAGCCTTCTTATTCTCCGGGAACGGGACCAGCTTACCCCGCACCACAGAAAAGAGCTGCTCAAAAAAGAGAGGACCGTTTTTGAAATGGTTCGAAACGAGCTGGCGGCACTTCCAGAACTTAAAACGCACTTTAACATCAACGTCATTACGTTCCAGGTTATATCAACCATTCACTGGATGGGATACTGGTACGATCCCGAAGGGCTCCTTTCAGTGAATGATGTACTCGACCAGATGATCGAGACAATTCTCACGGGAATACTGCAAAACGAAAAAACTGAATGAAGGGACCTGACATGCCGGAGCTTGTTCTCGACAGTATTTCGTTAAGCTTTGGAGAATTAAAAGCGATAGACGATGTCACCGTGGAATTAAAAAAGGACGAAATTCTGTCAATTATAGGACCGAACGGAGCTGGCAAGACATGTCTGCTGAATTGTATCAGTGGTTATTATAAACCCCAGAGAGGAACTATTTCTTTTAATGGGGAAAAACTTAATAACGTAGCTATTTTTGAAAGGACCAAACTGGGCATAGGCAGAACATTTCAAAATGTTGAACTGTTTAACGGCATGTCGGTGCTGGATAACATAATGGCGGCACGACACCTCCATTTTAATACGGGAGTTTTGAGGGCTTTTCTGTATTACGGGAAATCACGAAAAGAAGAAATTCGAAACAGGGAAATCGTGGAAGAAATCATCGATTTCTTAGAGATTAAACCGGCGAGAAATAAAATAGTCGGTTCGCTTCCATATGGAATAAGGAAACGGGTCGAATTGGGCAGGGCGTTGGCGATAGAGCCTAAAATTCTACTTCTCGATGAACCCATGTCGGGTATGAATATAGAAGAAAAAGAGGATATGGCCCGTTTCATTATTGATATTTATGAAGAGAAAAAAATTCCGATAATTTTGATCGAGCACGACATGGGAGTCGTCATGGATATATCGGACAGGGTGATCGTGCTCGATTTCGGTAAAAAGATAGATGAAGGTATGCCTGAAGAAATGATGCACAGCGAAAAAGTCATTAATGCTTACTTGGGGAACTAATTCACGAAAGGGGATTAAAGAAGCATGACGGAGCACGATACCTTTCCGAAGCTTCTGGTCCACCAGTACGGCAAATGGCCTGACAATGTAGCTATGCGTAAAAAGGACTTCGGGATATGGAAAGAATATACATGGAAAGACTCGTATGAAAATGTTCGTTATCTTTCCCAGTGCTTTCTGGAACTTGGATTACAGCGTGGCGACAAGGTAGCCATTATCGGTGAAAACGAGCCGCAGTGGTTCTGGGCGGAATTTGCCGCGATGGTTGTGGGGGCTGTTTCGGTCGGAATTTACACTGACATGGTTCCCGAGCAGGTCGAATATTTGTTCAATCATTCTGAGTCGGTCCTTGCGGTGGCACATGACCAGGAGCAGGTGGACAAGTTTCTTGAGATCAGGGACAGGATTCCCCAGTTGAAAAGAATCATATACTGGGACCCGAAAGGTCTGCGAAATTATGATGATCCTATTTTGTTGTCGTATGAAGCGGCTCTTGACCTGGGCAGGTCCTATGAAAAAAGCCATCCGCATGTTTTTGAAGAAATCGTCGCCAGGGGGAATGCCGAGGACATAGCGGCATTGTTCTATACCTCGGGCACATCGGGAGAACCGAAAGCAGGCATGGTGTCCCACCGTACCCTGATAAGCTCGGGGGAATCACTCCTTGAATTAAACGAACTGACAAACAGGGACAATCTTTTTTCATATTTACCGGCGGCCTGGATAGGCGAAGCGTGGGCAACGGGTGCGCATGTAACGGGCGCAGTGATTCTGAATTTTGCCGAAGAACCTGAAACAGTGCAGGAAGACATGAGGGAGATAGGTCCCACAGTCGCGAGCTATGGGCCGAGGCAGTGGGAGGATATGGCGCGAACGATACAGGTAAGAATAAGTGAAGCTTCCGCCATCAATAAAATGTTGTACAGAATCGCCCTCAAGATCGGCTACAAACGGGTTGACATAATTGAAAAGAAGGCCAGGGGGAACCCGTTGTGGGATATTCTCATAAAATTGGCCGATACGCTGGTTTTGTACCCGTTGCGGGAGAACTTCGGCCTTCGAAGGTGCCGCGTCGCGACCACCGGAAGCGCGGCGATGAGCGTCGACACATTCCGTTTCTGGAGCGCTCTCGGATTACGTCTGAAACAAATATACGGGAGCACGGAAGCGGGGCTTGTTGCGGGTCACCGCTCAGGTGAAATTTATTTCGAGACACTTGGAAACATTGTATCGGGCGCCGAGGTGAAAATATCCGATGAACAGGAAATCATGGTAAGCGGCCCCCAGATATTCTGTGGATATTTCAAGAACGAGGCAAAAACGAGAGAGACGATCGAAAACGGGTGGGTACATACGGGGGATGCGGGATTCGTTGATAAAAGAGGACACCTGGTGTTCCTGGATCGTTTGAGTGATTTGAGCACTCTGGCGAATGGCACCAAGTATGCCCCGCAATATATCGAAGGCCGCCTGCGGTTCAGTCCTTTTATCAAGGACGCGATGTCTCTGGGCGAAAAGCGAGACTATATCGCTGTTATAATTATTATCGATTACGCGAATGTCGGAAAATGGGCGGAAGATCATCACATAAATTATACGACATTTACCGACCTCTCACAGAAGCAGGAAGTGGCTGGACTGATCGCTCAGGATATCAGGAGGGTGAACGAGGGATTTCCTTCTGAAACCAAGGTCAAAAAATTTGTCCTGCTGCACAAGGAATTTGATCCCGATGAAGAGGAATTAACCCGTACTCGAAAAATCAGAAGGGGATTCATGGAGGAACGTTACAGCAATCTCGTTGAGGCAATATACAGGGGTGATCCGGGGGTCGATATCGAAACACAGGTAAAATACAGGGATGGACGCAAGGCTACCATGAAGACCCATATCAATATATGGACGCCTGAGGAGGGAACAGGATGATAACCTTTTTCCAGCTTCTTATCAGCGGTTTGTCCGTGGGTTTTATCTACGGGCTCATTGCCGTCGGGTTTGTTCTCATATTCAAGTCATCCCAGATATTTAATTTTGCCCAGGGTGAAATGGTGATGTTCGGCGCTTTCCTGGTATGGGTCTTCCTGAACTACGACATTCCACCCGTTGTAGCAATCATACTGGTTTTGATGATTGTTGGAGCGGCAGGCTATCTACTTGAACGTTTTCCGCTTCGCCCCATGATTGGGCAGCCTATTTTCGCGACTATCATGATAACGATGGGGATCGGCGTCTTTTTGAAAGGGTTGGCGCTTCTTCTCTGGTCTCGTCACATAGGTATACAGTATCCGTCCGTCATTACTGAAAAAACAATTAATATACTCGGTGTTCCCCTGTCAAACGTTACTATAGGAGTTTTTGTTTTCGGGTTAGTCATGGTGATAATTCTGGGCTTGTTTTTCAACTACTCTAGAACCGGTCTTCATATGAGGGCCGCCGCAGAGAATCATCAGCTCGCGCAAAGTATGGGTATCAAGGTAACGCGGGCGATCGCGCAATCATGGGCCATAGCCGCCATAGTCGCGACGATTGGAGGATTCCTCCTGGGATATATGAGGGGAATCGATTTTGGATTGATTGAAATAGGCCTTATAGCCATCGCGGCCGCTCTTGTCGGAGGATTGGAATCTTTCAAGGGCGCTGTCGTCGGCGGCCTGATAATCGGAGTAGCGCAAACGTTTACCGGCGGATACGTGGGATACGGGTTGAAAGAAGTTGTTCCTTTTTTGATCATGGTTCTGGTCTTGATATTCAAACCTTACGGTCTTTTCGGATTGGTCAAGATAGAGAGGGTATAGCCGATGAGAAGAGTATCAGGTGTGTTCGACACGTCCTACCTCCAGGATATGACCATCTTCCGCACGAAACACTACATTGCGGGTATGGTAATTCTGATTCTCTTGTTCCTCGCCTTACCCGCGTTTGTCAGCGACTTCTGGTTGGCCTTCATCAGTTCCACGGCCGTAACAATCATCGCTTTGCAGGGCTTGAACATACTGGCAGGCTATTGCGGCCAGATTTCCATAGGGCACACGGCGTTCATGGCCGTGGGTGCCTATACTTCGACAATCCTCGCACGTGAACTTGGTCTTTCTCTGTGGATATGCATGCCCGTCGGCGGCCTGGGTGCGGCGTTAGTAGGTTTGTTGTTCGGCCTCCCGTCTTTGCGGGTGAAGGGATATTATCTGGCCATAACGACCATAGCCGCCCAATTCCTGATTATTTACATGATCAAGACACCGTTCCCGGAGGTAACGGGGGGAGCAATCGCACTGTCCGTGCCGGAATTGAGAGTGGGAAGCTTTGTATTCAACAGCGAGATCCATTTTTATTATTTAATCGTGGCGATTATGGCGCTTATGACGTTTTTATCGAAAAGTCTGACGAGAAGCTACTTCGGGCGTGCCCTGGTAGCCGTGCGGGATAACGATATAGCCGCCGAAGCCATGGGGATCAATATCTTTAAATATAAATTAATGGCATTTTTTATAGGTTGCTTTTTTGCGGGAATCGCCGGTTCGGTATGGGCGGTTTACGTTCGCGTGATATCGCCCGACGATTTCACGCTTGTTAATTCGATATGGCAGATGGGCATGTTGATTATAGGGGGGCTGGGAAGCACGCTGGGCCCGTTTTTCGGAGCGGTGTTCATAAGCGCGCTTCGAGAAATATGCGTGATAATAGGACCCTGGGTCACGTCGACCTTTCCTCAAATAGGAGCCCAGGTATCGGCTTCTCTGGTTGAAATGACGTTTGGTGTAGCAATTGTGCTTTTTCTTGTATATGAGCCGCGGGGGATCGGCCACAGATGGGAGATATTGAAAGAATCCTACCGACTGTGGCCCTTTTCATATTAGGTAGAGAACAGGATAAAATTAGGGGGGTGCGTTATGAAAATGAATAAAGTCGTATTTTGTCTGGCGGTGTTCATTGCCGCGGCGATGTTCTGCTTCGGCGAAGTTCGGGCGGAAGAAAAAGGACCGATACACTTCGTTATTTTAACCGATCTCACGGGACCGGCCCATGCCCAGGTGTCGCCTCAGGGATGGGCAGGAGAGGACTATTTCAGATGGCTTAACGATCAGGGGGGAATAAACGGGCATCCCGTGACCATAGAGGTAATCGACACGAGATATCAGCTTCCCCAGATTAGAACCGCGTACACGAGGTACAAAACCAGGAAACACACGACATTGTCATTCGACGCCATTTCAGGCGGGATTGAAGCGCTGAAAACCCAGTTTGCCGCTGACAAAATTCCCGTACAGATGCTCACGGGGCACGGGCCGGCCCTCTATCCGCCATCCTGGGTGTTCGCGTCGATACCGCCGTATGACGACACGTTGTGCGCTTTTGCGGACTGGATTGCGGAGAACTGGAACAAGGACCGAAAACCTCGTTTGGCGTTGCTGCTGGGCGACTACGCGTCCGGAAGAAGCCCGGAGACAGCCAAGTGGTATTGTGAAAAGAAGGGCATAGAAATAGTCTCGGTAGAGTATGTGCCGTTAATGCCGACGGATACGAGTGACCTCCTCGTCCGTATGAGAGACAAGGAACCCGACTTCGTGTTCGACACACTGATGCCAGATCAGTGTAAAGTCGTTTTGAAAGACCGCCTGAAACTGGGCATAAAAATTCCTCAGGTCAATTTCGTGTTCAATTCTTATTTAATCAAGTCGACTGTCCCACTTGAAGCGTACGCGGGCTATATGGGGTTCCAGCATGTGTCTTCCTGGTGGGAAAAAGATGTGCCCGGGGTGAAACTTGCCTACGAGTTGCACCAGCACAGGGGGCCTACTCCCAACGCGACGTACATAGCCGCCGTTGGAGGGCACATGGCGTGGGCCGAAGCCGTTAAAAACGCGCTTGAGAAAGTGGGGTACGACAATCTTGACGGTCAGGCGATATACGACGGATATCTGGAAATCAAGGATTTTAAGGCAATGGGGATATTTAAAGAAATATCCTATTACCCGGATGACCTGCGGGGGACAAAGTGGTTGAAAATATGTGTGTTCAACGATGACGGGAGTATATCGAACCTGACTGACTGGTTTGAGGCGCCGCAGAATTTAAAGCTGAAAGCAGAGGCGGGTAAATAATAGTTGTAGTCAGATCTGTCGAATTGCCGCGGGAAGACAGGAACAAGCGGAAGGTCTATGCAAAGCTTGAACGGGAAGGTACGGCGATTTGCCGTTACCTGTAATAATTTGAATTAAAAGATAAAGTAAGGAGACATTTCATGGAAAAGATCAGCTTCGAATCAGTCAAAACAGGTACTCAGCTGGAGCCGGTGGTCCGTAAAGTGGACCAGGAAACCTTCTGGAAATACGCCGTTGCTTCGTTTGATTATAACCCGGTGCACAACGATCCGGAGTGGGTGAAAACGGCGATGCCATTCAAGATTCCTGAGACCGTCGGACACGGCATGATGACGATGTCGTTCATGGCTTCCGTGGTAACCAACTGGGCCGTTCCGGGAATGTTGCACGTCCGAAAAATTACGTCAAAGTTCACGAAACCGGTGGAACAGCAGTGGACGATAACATGTACGGGCGTGATAACCGAAAAGCATTACATCATGAAGGGGAAAAATTTCGTGGTGGTGGAAGTGAAAGCGGAAAACCAGAACAAGGAACTGGTAGGCCTCAGTGAAGTGGAAGTGCTGTTTCCTGAATGAGTGGTGACCGATTTGTAACGAACGGACGCCAGCTTCATTAAAATGCCTGAGTATTCAAAAGGAGATAAGAAATGACAAAAGATAACGTGCCAGCCTATCAAAGAGAGTTGGAAAAATATTTTATAACTGAAAAACACCACCAGTTCAGCACGAATTTTTTCACGGATGCAGAAAATTACGAAGTGTGGGACGAGATAGACTTTTCCGATCTGAAAGAAGTCGATGGTGAAAATACTTTTACTATCAAAGCCGAGGACTTGATGTTTTATGCGGAAGGGAGCCTTGACGACAACCCTTACATGAGAGATGAAGAATTAGCAAAAAACTCTCCTTACGGTGAGCTTGTTCCCCATCCACTGTTCACCACAACGATATGCTTCTGGTGCGTCGGAACAAAGGGCAGGGGTAACTGGATACGTACTCCCGGTGCCCGAAATCCTGGCCAGTACATAGAATATTATGAAAATTTTAAAGTTGGTGAAACAATCCACATCAAGTTAAGACCATACGATCGTTATGAAAAGCGAGGGAAATATTACCTGCAGTACAAGATTGATATGTACAACCAGGATAATGTTTTGAAGGCGTCTTCCATATCAACATTGATACTTCCCCGAACGAGGGAAGATATCAGAAAATTCCTGCAAGGGGTAAGAGGCCTGGAAGATTGATCAGATGCTGTTTGAAGGGTTCGTGAGGGTTGCTTTCTCTGACCCTTCACCGTTACGAGTTGAGAAAGACCGTTACGCGAAAAGAGAAAAACCATGTTAAAGCTGAACAATATTGAAGTCAGATACCAGAAGGTCATTCTCGTACTCAAGGGTATCAGCCTTGAAGTCCCGGAAGGGGCGATAGTAACGATGCTGGGCGGCAACGGCGCGGGGAAAACGACCACGTTGAAGGCAATATCGGGATTGCTTAAAACCGAGGAAGGAGAGGTAACAGACGGAACCATTGAATTTGATGGAGAACAGATTAACCGAATGAATCCTGAAACAATTGCCCGCAAGGGAATTATACAGGTTATGGAGGGGGGTAGTACCCTCGAGCATCTAACGGTTGAAGAGAACCTGCTGGCCGGTGCAGCCGTTATCAAGTCGCGGGCCGTGATAAAAAATGATCTGGAGAAGGTGTACGAATATTTTCCCAAACTTAAAATGCTGCGTAAGGCGACGAGCGGCTATATTTCCGGGGGTGAACGACAGATGCTCGGGATCGGCCGTGCCATTATGGCGCATCCGAAACTGATCCTGCTGGACGAGCCGTCCCTGGGATTGGCGCCGCTCTTGGTTAATAAAATATTCGAGATCATCGAAAGAATTAACAGGGATGAAAAAACCTCCGTGCTGCTTGTCGAGCAGAACGCGAGGATCGCTTTGTCAATAGCCAGCTATGGATACGTCATAGAAAACGGTCGCGTGGTTCTTGACGGAACGGCGGATCAACTGAGGGAAAACGAAGACATTAAAGAATTTTATCTGGGAATGTCGACGATAGGTAAGAAGAAAAGTTATCGCGACATAAAACATTACAAGAGAAGAAAACGATGGTTATGACGGTTAATCAATTGAAATAGCTGCAGAAATAAAGGAGGGAGCACGGCTCATGTTTCATGGTGATCTTCCTGCATATCACAGCGAACTGGCCAAGTATTTCAAAACTGAAAAACAACACGAATTCAGTACGGATTTTTTTGCCGATGCTGAAATTTATGAAGTATGGGACGAAATTGATTTTGCTGAACAGGACGAAGTGGCCTGTGAAAATACATTCACCATCAAACCGGAGGACATGAAGTATTACGCCGAGGGCTGTCTCGACAATAACCCCTTCATGGTGGACGAAGAATTTGCAGAAAGATCATCTTACGGGGAACTTGTCCCTCATCCCATATTCGTGACAGCGCTTGCTTTCTGGTGTATCGGAAAAAAGGGAAGGGGAAACTGGATACGCACGCCCGGGGCCCGCAACCCCGGCCAGGAAATAACTGTTTACGAAAATTTCAGAGCGGGTGAGACAATTCACGCCAAAATAAAACCATATGACAGGTACGAGAAACGGGGCAAGTATTATTTAAAGTATTCCTTGAATTTTTACAATGAAAACGATGTGCTGAAAACAAACTGGATACTGACGCTGATTCTCCCGAGGACGCGGGATGATATCAGGAATTTTATACGCGGCGTGCGAGGCGTTAACGATTAAAAATAACTACACGGTTTTTTGACAACGCATGTAATTACACAGAGGTGGTTATGGGACATTGCGGTTTTACAATTTATGACATGATAGCCCGAAACGCGGGGCTGTTCGCTGAGAAATGCGCTCTTGTGCACGGCGGTAGGCGCTTATCTTTCGACGGCTACAGAAGGCTATGCGACCGGGCGGCGGAAATGCTTTTGAAAGAAGGCGTTGAAAAGGGTGAGCGGATAGCGCTTCTGTCGGAGAATAGCGACGATTACCTGATTATCTGCGGCGGCGCCGCCAGGACGGGCTCGGTTGTCGTTCCCCTGAATTACAGGCTCGGGGAAGAAGAACTCGAATATATCATCAGGGACTCCGGGGCGAAACGTATTTTCACTGGAGACAATTACGGTGAAACATCGAAACGACTGGCGGCGTTACCCGGCATTGAATTGAAAAGCCTCAATTTGACAGCAGCAGCGCGGGAGGAAGCAACGGGCGTGAGCGATGCCCCGGAGAAAAGGGGCGAAGGATCTTGCGACAACGGACCCGGGGCGGATGACGCATTCATGATCATGTACACCGCGGCGGTGGGAGGTCATCCGCGAGGGTGCGTTCTCAGCCACTCGAACCTGCTGGCGGTGGCTTTTCAGTTGAACCACCTGTTGAAGCTTTCCGGCGACGATTGTCACGTTGTAACGCTGCCGCTTTTTCATATCGGCGGTTTTTCGATGACGCTGGCCGTCATGCAGCAAGGCGGAAAAAATGTGCTGCTCGATCGTTTTGATCCTCTGCGCGTCCTTGAAGAGGTCGAAAAAGAAGAAGGCACGTTTTTCGGGACATTTCCTCCCATGCTCGCGGCAATACTGGACGTCCAGGACAAACATTCCATAAAAGCGCCAAGCCTGCGCGGCGTTGGCGGCGTGGACGCTCCCGATACGGTTCAGCGTTTTCTGAAAAATAACCCCCATGCCGTTTTCTACAGTCTCTACGGTCAGACAGAGGCAATGCCGGTTTCGGGAGGCGATTCCCGTGAAAAGCCCGGAAGTGTGGGCTTGCCGGGCATCATGACGAGAGTGGAGATTATGGACGATTCGGACCGACAGGTTCCGGCGGGTGTGAGCGGGGAAATATGTGTCCGGTCGCCATCAGTGTTCATGGAATACTGGAACCTGAAATCGGAAACACTACGTACCTTCCGTAACGGGTGGCACCACACGGGTGACCTGGGGCGACTGGATGACGAGGGTGTTCTCTGGTACGAGGGACGGAAGCCCGAGAAAGAACTAATCAAACCGGGAGGCGAAAACGTTTACCCGGCCGAAGTAGAACAGGTGATTCTCTCTCAGGGGTCAATTGATGAAGTCTGCGTCATCGGCGTTCCGGATTCAGAGTGGGGGGAAGCGGTCAAGGCCGTGTGCGTACGCGGGGAAGGGCGCATGATAACGGAGGATGAAATAACCTCGTTCGTCGCATCAAAAATAGCGCGGTATAAAAAACCGAAGTACGTGGTATTCGTGGACAGCCTGCCGAAGAATCCCGAGGGCGGAATCGACCGGGAGGCAGTGAAAAAAACCCATGGAGACGTGAAATAAACGTCTGTAAAGGTTGAATCACGAAAATGAAACGGCACATTTTATAATGATGGACGCGAGTGAAAGAGCCTGACTGGCCGTAAAAATATTTTTCTTAATATATATCATCTGCACATTCCCAAACATGTTTTATGGTCACCATAAACAACTGAAAAAACAATAGAAAACAAAATATCCAACGCAGAGTTTTTTGACTTGACAGTAAAGAAGCGCTTGTATTAGTAAGTAACATCTCACTTACTTAATAAGGGGCGGTACATCGTGAAAAGAGTTCGAATGAAAAGGGAGGAGAGGCGAAGGCAGATTTTAAAATGCGCGGTCAAGGTCTTTGCCAGGTCGAATTACAAGTCAACGCTCGTGGCGGATATCGCTGCCGAGGCCGGGATTGCGGAAGCAACGGTTTATAAATATTTCGGCACGAAAGAGCAGATATTCCTTGAAATCCTGGAGAACATTTCAGCGCGCGTAATCAGATTGTGGGAAGAAGAATACAGAAAAAGCGACAACGTCCTGGATCTGATTCGCAGCATGGACCAGGCGTATTATTCCAGGATGATAAAGCATCACGATGAATTGAAACTGCAATTTCAGGCTATTTCCGAAGTGGACAACCCCATGGTTGCCGATCGTCTTCGCCGAGATCATGAATATTACCTGGGCTATTTCAAAAAGATTTTAAGTGAAGGGATCAAAGAGGGGACAATCAGAAAGGATATCGATGTCGCGACGATAGCGTGGATATTCAACGGTATCGGGCTGGTTACGAATATGGCGCATCTTTTGAAACTTGGTGAAAATTTTGACGAACATACCATCGAAAAGATCGCCGAACAGATGATTAACGCGGTCAAAGCATAACAGGTTTTTAAAATCGGACGTTGCAAAAGGAGATCGAAACAAACACCGGAACTACGTGCGATAAAGCGAGGTGGACATGGTACGGGAATTCAGTCTCGAAGGTAAGGTGGCATTGATAACAGGCGCGGGTCGCGGAATCGGCAGGGCCATTGCTTCCGTGTTTGCTGAAGCGGGAGCAGATATCGTGGCGGCCAGCAGAACAGATGTCGAATTGAAAGAGACAGCGGCGGAAGTCGAAAAACTGGGGCGGAAGTGCATTTACCTGCCGACCGATATTTCGAATCTCGATCACTTGAAGAGGCTCGTTGACACGACACTTTCCGAATTCAACGCGATAGATATTCTCGTCAACAACGCGGGTATGGGAACCATGAAAATGACCATCCCGATACCGGGTGCCGAGAAGATGCGAATCGCGAAACTGATTCCCGACCTGAATGAACCGCTTTCCGATGAAGAATGGAACGTCGTATGGAATACGAACGTGAAGGGCGGATACGATTTAACAAGGCTGGTTGTTCCCCACATGATTGAAAGAAACAGGGGAAAAATTATCAACATGGTTTCCACGGCTGCCACGAAATACACAGCCATGCAGGGTATCTATCCCGCAACCAAGGCGGCGATTGTAGCTCTCAGCAGGGGGCTTGCAAACGAGCTGGCCCGCTTCAATATCACCGTGAACTGTATCGGACCGGGCGGCGTCATAACGGCCATGCTGGACAAGGTCTATACCAACGAGGAAATAAGCAAAACCTATCTTCGGTCGGTGCCGCTGGGACGGTTTGGAGAACCCAGGGAAGTAGGACTCCTCGCCCTGTACCTGGCTTCAGATGCATCCAACTATATGACGGGACAGACGCTCTATCTCGATGGCGGTTATACCGTTTCATAACCGTCGATTCGACTTTTGAAAAACCAGGATATTTGAAGGGGGTTAAAAGGAATTTCATGGAAAAACACGACGTAGTAATCATCGGTGGCGGTCATAACGGACTCATCGTCGCGGCATATCTTGCCAAGGCAAAAGTCGACGTCTGTGTAGTGGAGTTGCAGGACGTAATCGGCGGTTGCGTTGTTACCCGCGAAGTAACGCTTCCAGGGTTCAAGCATGACGTGGCCGGTGCGATACACATGATGATCCAGGCGAACCCGATGCTGCACCAGGATGAACTGGGGCTTAAATCAAAATACGGCCTGAAATACATTTCGCCTGATATTCCGGGAGCCATTGTGTTCAGCGATGACAGGGCTCTCGTAATATACAAAGATATTCAAAAAATGTACGAATCAATCAGGCAGTTTTCCGCGAAGGACGCGGACTCCTATATTGAGTTTTGTAAATATCTGAAAAAAATAACGGCGCCGATAGGAATGGGCATGTTTTCCGCCCCGCCCCGTTTCGGCGCCATGATGTCGTTCCTTGATTCCAGTCCGGAGGGACGTGAATACATCCGTCTTCTCCTGTCGAGCGTTCAGGACGTGGCGGACGAATGGTTTGAAAGCAAGTATATGAGAGCAGCTTTCGGCAGGTGGGCCTCCGAGGAGATGATCGGACCGCGTGAGAAAGGCACGGGCCTGTACGCGGCCAGCTGGCCTCTCTTCCACACCTGGGGATTGACGATGCCCGAAGGCGGTTCCGGTGCGCTGAGTGAGGCCCTGGCTGCCTGCATACGAGACAACGGTGGCACCATAAAGCTCAACGCGGCCGTAGAGAAAGTGGTTGTCGAAAAAGGAGCCGCCAAAGGCGTAATACTGAAAAACGGCGATGAAATCGCCGCGAAAAAAGCCGTTGTTTCAAACGTGAATGTCAAACAATTATTCCTTCAGATGCTCGGCGAAGAAGAAACGCCGTTGAGTTTCCAGGACAATGTAAAGAAATTAAAGGCAAGTTCTTTCGCGCCGCTGGTGCAGGCCATCGCTCTGAACGAAGCTCCTCGTTTTAAAGCGGGCGGAGATGTCAACGGTACTCCTTTCGTTGAGATAAGCCCGTTCCCCGAAGAACTGCTCAGGCTCTACGATGATTATTCCTACGGCGTGCCGAATGCCGGCATGCCGATCATGGGCATTGCTACGGTTGTAGATCCAACACGGGCTCCAGCCGGCAAGCACACGTTGTATCTCTATCATTTTGAACCGTATAACCTGAGGGACGGGGGCGCCGCCGCCTGGGACGACGTGAAAGAAAAAGTTGCCGACGATGTACTGGAGACAGCCCGGAGGCACTGTACGAACCTGGGTTCGGACAATATTCTCGGCAGGTGGATCGCCAGTCCCCTGGACTACGAGCGAATGAACCCGTCGCTGATTGAGGGTGATATCGGACATATCGGTTCATTCCTGAACCAGTCGTTTGGAAACCGGCCCGTTCCCGGCTTCGGCCAGTATAAAACACCCATTGACGGACTTTACATGTGTGGTGCCAGTACCCACCCGGGCGTAGGTATAACGGGAGGCGGCAGGGCCGCGGCGCAATCGATCATGGAAGAGTTGGGGATCGATTTCAAAAAAACCATTGGAAAATAATTAGTTATATAAAATTTACATATCGGAGGAAGTACCATGTCTGAAACAATATCGAATGATTACGACGTCATTATTGTGGGGTGCGGCATATCCGGGTCACTTGTCGGGGCCATTCTTTCCAACATGGCGCAAAAGAAGGTCCTTATTCTTGAAGCTGCCGAGCAGATCGGAGGAAGGGCCACTTCATTCAGGGGAGAAGGGATCGTCGATGAGAAGAGATTTCGAAAGGACTTGGCCGTGGCAGCCCATTCCTGGATAAGCGACAGATCCGAACCCGACCTCTCCACGATGATCGAGAAGAAATTGCTTCATGGGTATACGCTTGAAGCCGGGGGCAGGGGGTCCTGGTATACGAACCGCGGAAGGGTCAGCCACACACTGGCACTGTTCAACAAAGCCTCGATTTTTTATCCGAATGTCGGTTTCGTCTGGTACGACCATGACTGGAATCCACACGTTCTGGGAAGACGTCCCGCCGAGGGAAGAAAGTCCAAGTATCCCTGGATGAGCGATGAAGATTACGCGGAAATGGTGAAAGTCCACATGAGTAAAGTCAAGGTGGGGACGATCGAAGGGGCGGAAAAGCTCGATCATGTCACCTTGAAGGACTGGGTGGAGGGCATTACGCAAAGCGAGCTTGCCCAGGAATTTCACTATGCCATGGGAACATTCCAGACGATTGTAAATGATCCAGCGCTGAACTCCGCCGGGGAAAACATAAAGGTGTTTTTACAAGTACAGGAGACGGGAGTTCATATTTTAAATGGATCGTGGGCGTTCGCCGGGGCACCGGGACATCGTTTTATAACGGAAGGCTTCGCGACGGCCGTAAAAGACGCGGGAGGAGATATCGTCACCGGGGCGAAAGTCAAAGAGATCATCATTCAAGACGGCGCGGCGTCAGGCGTAATGGCCGATATAAATGGAAAACAGCAGGAAATTCATGCTCCGGTGGTCGTATGCACGCTTCCTCCTAAAGAATTGCTGAAACTCGTGCCGGAAAACCAGCTGCCGGAAGAATTTGTCAGATTGACCAAAAATATAATTCACACGGCAATGGTGGCGGGCCAATTCGGGATGAAGCGACCACTGCATGAACTGTGCGGGCTCGAAGGAGTTGATCCACGGTCTTTTTTTCATACTTCCATGCTGATTCCCGAGAGCGAGGGCTTGTTCAGGGGCAACGTGCCTCTTGATATCGGAACAATGTCCATGATCGCGCCGACGTCGGTTCCTGAAGGCAAACATATGGCGCTTATGTCGAGCAGCATTCTGGGTGAAGAGGCGCACGACAAGAAAAAGGTCGACGTCGTAATCGACAGGATCCTGAAATTTTCAGATCACGCCTTCCCCGGGTGGCGGAATGAACTTGAATGGATGCTCTTCACTGTGGGCGATACCTGCATCCTGTGGCGGCATCCTGAAGATGAATGGGTCGACGTAAAATGCCCGACGGTCGAGGGCCTCTATTTCGCCGGTGATACCTATGGAAAGCGGTTGAACGAGGGAGGCGTCGAAGGCGCAGCCCACTCAGGTTTTATTTGCGCCGAGGCGATAACAGGCAATGATTACCTGAAGCTGTTGCCGCCGATATTTCGTTGATCCGGTCAGGGAGCACAGGTGAGAAAGGAGGCTTTTAGTGTAACGCATGAAAAATGTCGTAACGATACGAAACGAAACCGGAGATGAAGCCGCGTCGGTCTATTCTATAAAGCGCGTGGGAGACAAGCTTGTTATGGATGGCAAGGCCCTGGGTACCATGCGCATGGAAATGATTCTTTCCGCGGACGATGCCGTGAGAGCGGTAAAGATGGCTCTTTCATGGCAGGTAGTGTCGTACATGCTTTTTGTTTTGCCCTGGTATTTCATAAAAAGGGGCTTTGCGAAAAAGAGTAAACGGGAGATTTGAATAATGCCCGTCATGTCATTCCGGGCCAGGCCCGGAATCCAGAAATGGACTTGATAACACTGGATACCGGCTTGCGCCGGCATGACGATATCGCCGGGTTTGCGGGGTTACGCAAAGGTTTCTAAACAGGAATGAAACTCACGATAAATGCCGGCATTGCGTAGTATGACGGATGCGGCAATATAACGTCCGGTATCATGGTTCGGGCGGTCGGGTAACGTGCTCCGGGTCCCGGACCAAAGACGTCGGAACGCAGGAACAATATTTATGGCGGCAAACAACAGGACTACCTACGATGTGTTGATAGCCGGGGCGGGCCCTGCGGGAGCGGCCGCAGCGAAAAAACTGGTTGATATCGGGTATCGTGTTGCAATCGCTGAAAAGAGACAGTTGCCTCGATACAAGATTTGTTCCGGCCTTGTTATTGACAGGGCCCAAGACCTGCTCAACGAATATTTCGGTGATCCGCCGGAAGAGGTGTTTTGCGCGCCGGCCTTACTCAAAGGAGTTCGTATCTGCCCGAAGGGGGACATTATTTCCGACTTTCCCCTTGGCAAACCTTACATCTATAACGTCTGGCGCTCATCATTCGACCGGTGGCTTGTTCAGCAATCGGGCGCGGATGTTCTGGAAGAGCACAAGCTGATCGGATTCAGACAGGCGGAAAGCGCAGTCTACGCCGACATCGAAGATCCCGATAAAGAACTTCTGCATATTAAAGCGTCGTACCTCATAGGTGCCGACGGCGGCAGCTCGCTCGCGCGGAATCGTCTCGATTCCACGTTCAATAAACAGGTGCATTGGAATACATTCGTTCAGCTCTATTGTACGGGTGACATCGAACTTGATCCGGAGTTTTATTACATGTTCTTCGATCCCTCGTTACAGGCCTTTTACACCTGGCTCCATTACAAGGACGACTACCTGGTGTACGGTGTGGGAACTCGAATTGGCGAATCACTTTCATCGTGCGTCGATGAATCGACGAAATACCTGGAAAAATACTTTGACCTGAAAGTCGACAGCGTTAATCGAAAAACGGGATGTATCGTTTCGGACATGGCGGTCAGCGGAAACTTTATGCCGGGCGGAGGCAGAGTGTTGCTGGCGGGGGAAGCCGCCGGCTTTATGAACGTGTTCGGTGAGGGGATTTCATCCGCCCTGGCGACGGGACATCTCGCGGCTTCGGCGATCTGCGAAGCCGACGCATCGGGGGATCCCGTGCTGCCTATTTACGAGGAACTCCTGGAACCGGAAAAGAGGATGACTGTGCAATCGTGGGGAATCGCCGGAGATCTTTCTATCGCGAAGAAACAGTAAAGGAAAAGCAGCCACGTGGAGAGAAAAAGGACAACACGGGCTGTAGAGAAGAATGAGCGGAACAATAAAAGAAGAAGGGGGGTAGTGAGTATTTAAGGCTGCAGTGAGTTTTTAAGGGTGGCAGCGGTGTTGTGGAGATTAATCGACAGACAAAACCGATACTTGTAAAGGAGAGGGAAGATGAAGAAATGTTTATTAAAATGGATGTTGGTAATTGCAGTGGTTTTACCGCTGGTGTCGACGAGCAGTTTGTCAGATGCCTACGCAGCCTCGAATGACCCCGTAAAATTCGGGTTTATCGGCGCCCTGTCGACTCCTTTCGGGTTAAGTAATTCAACGGCGCTTAAAATCGCGGTCGAAGAGATCAATGAGGAAGGGGGAATCCTGGGCCGACCGGTCGAGTTGATAATCGAGGATTCGAAGCGGGAAGTTCCCCTTGCACTGGCCGCATATAAAAAACTCGTGATGCAGGACAAGTGTCTTGTCGTTTTTACGGAGGGTACTGAGGGTACTTCGGCGTGTTCACAACTGGGCGCGCGTCTCTATCCGCAATATCCGCATCTGCAGTTCGCCATCTGGGTGGCTCATTATCCGCTGTTTGACGTAGTTGAAAAACAATATGACAAATATAAATTCATGTTCAGGGCGTTTTCAAATTCATCCGATTCGTATCACCCCGACCTGCACTTCGTCGATTTCTTCAAGGACGTCATAGGAACGAAGAAGCTTGCTCTGCTGATAGAAGACGCGGGGTGGTCGGAAGTGTGGAGAAAAGGTGTCCCGGGTAAATTCCCCACCGAAAAAGAAAACTTTGAGCAAAAAGGCGTCGACGTTGTTTATCACAAGGTAACAGACATCAAGGAGAAAATGTTTCTTCCCATCCTGGAAGAAATTTCCAAATCCGGTGCGGATACTATTTACTGGATAACCGCTTACACGGACACGATCACTTTGACGAAGCAATGGGCCCAGTCGCCGGCCAAAGACATCGACCTCGTTTTCCAAGCCGGGGCGTGCAGCTACGCGGCATTCTGGCAGATGACCGGCGGTCTCAGCCTGGGAGTCGCTTCGTGCTGGCCGGAGATAGCCATTCCGTTTACAGAGCATTCCATGCCTTTCCTGAAAAAGATGAAAGAACGAAAGGCGGGTATGATGGCGTCGGTGTACGGTTGTTATGATTCACCGTGGCTGCTGAAGGTCGCGGTAGAAAAAGTGGGAAACACGAAAAATGTGGACGAAATCATACAAACGCTGGAGACGGTTGAGAACCAGAGAGGATTCTACAAACTGAAATTCGACAAACGGCACGAACAGGTGAAGGGCTTCCCTTACCAGCCGGTTCCCATCGGACAGTTTCAGCAGGAAGGCGAATATGTTCTCGTTTTCCCGGAAGAGCTGGTTGAAATAACCAATCCGGGACGCGAGTATGTTCGCGTTAAGGAGCTGAGGAAACAGGCCGCCGGGGAGTAAACACGCAGGAACGAAGGGGGCGTATCTCCGTACGCCCCCTTCTAAAAAAGGAATAACGTGGATATGGAAGTCATTCAAAGCGTTTTAATGTACACCGTAATGCTCGGTTCATTGTACCTCCTCATATCTCTCGGTTTTTCCCTGATATGCGGCGTGCTGGGCATTTTTAACCTGGGATACGGGATTACGTTCGTTATCGCTGTTTACGGTATGTGGATGTTGACGGACGCCTTTGGATTCGGTGTTGTTCCGGCTATCATCGGCGTCTTCATACTTCAGTTTATCTTTACCCTGGGGGCCATTTATTTTCCTATCGTGAAGCGATACATGGAGCAGGAGGAATTTCTCCTCACGTCTCTGTTGCTCGTATCGTTTATCGTAGAAGAACTTGTGAACCACGTATATCCCATTACGGCCGGTGTCGACATTCCAACAACGATTGTAAAAGGGACTACTTCAATACTGGGATCCACCGTGCCGACCCAGATGCTTTTTGTTGTCGTATGCGCGGTAGTAATCACTCTTTTCTTCATAATATTTCTTTTGAAAACAAGACTGGGCCTGAAAATTCAGGCGGTGAGCCAGAATTATTCCGCGGCAAGGCTGATGGGTGTCAGAGTCAACAGAATATATATGATCGCCATGCTGCTCGCCGTGATCCCGCCGACAGTCTGTATGATCATCATAGCTCCGATCTGGTCCATTGAACCGAAAATGGGCGAGAATCTGTTGCAATCCGCGATACTCGTCACCATTCTGGGCGGATTGGGAAACCTCCGGGGCACGATAATAGCGAGTCTGATAGTGGGGTTTATTTCCGCGTCGATTGCGTTTGTATTTGATCCTCGCCTGGTTAACGCGGCGATACTGATCGGCGTCTTTTTCGTACTATTATTTAAGCCTGAAGGAATAACGAAGAGTGAAAAGTTATGGTAAAAATTGAACATAAAAGAGCCCTTCTCGTAATCAGAATCGGAGACAAAAAATTCGAGTGGCCGATCGAAACGCGTTACTGGAGGAATCCCCTTCTCGGAATTGCCGGGCTGGCGTTGCTTCCATTGTTGTTCGTGAGCAAACCCAACATCCTGGCGCTCATAACAACGGCGAATATTTACGCGGCCATTGCCATACCGTTGAGCTGGCAGATCACGGGAATAGGAAGATTAAATTTTGGGCCGCAATTCTTCGTGGGACTGGGAGGATACACGGCGGGCCTGTTGAGTTCGATCTATCTGTGGGGGCCGTGGGCGACATTGCCGGTGGTCATATTAATGGGACTCGGCTTCGGGTTTATGTTGAGCCCGTTGACCTCTCTCGCGAAAGGTCTGTATTTTTCACTGATTACATTAATTTTGCCTCTTATTTTTCTGGAAGTGACGTACTACTTCAGCATTTTTCAAGGTGAAACGGGCATATACGGAATATCACCCCTGGTCAGTGTTCAGAGCATGACGCTGGAACTTGTTATTGCGACGTATTTTTCTCTCATCTTGATGGTTCTGTTCCTCTACATAATTCATAAAGTCATGACGTCGCGGGTCGGGGTATACACGGCGGCCATCAATGATGATGAGGAAGTTGCGAACAATCTCGGTTTGAACATAAAGGCCTGGAAAGTCGCGTGTTTTGTCATTACATCAGTGATGATTACAGTCGTCGGATGGCTGGCGGCACATTTTTACGGCACGTTCGCCGGGGTTACTTTTCTACCGCTGTCATTCATGCTCAAAATACTTCTCGTCGTCATGATCGGCGGAAGGGGATCCGTGTACGGGCCGATCTACGGCGCTTACTTCGTGGTGCTGCTGGAGGAAGCGTTAACAGTGCTGGGCACAGTGCATTATATTGTTTTCCCGTTCATCCTCTTGATTCTGTTGTTCACCCTTCCGGAAGGACTGTACGGAATATACCGGAAACACAGGTATCGTGAATATTATCCGACAATCCGGGTTCGAAAAAGATAATCCGGACTATTGATATTAACAATACTAACTAATGTACTCTTAATCAAAGGCAAGCGGATAAATGATTCTTCAATTGCAGAATGTCAGTAAAAGATTCGGGGGACTGAAAGCCGTTAATGGTGTGGATCTTTCGATCGAATCCGGCGAGATAGTCGGATTGATAGGGCCGAACGGTGCCGGAAAAACGACCCTCATGAATCTTATATCAGGAACGTTCACCCCGGATTCGGGAAACATCCTTTTTAACGGGGTGGATATCACTGGTAAGGAACCCTACGAAGTATGTCGATACGGCATCAGCAGGACGTATCAGATTCCACGGCCCTTCCCCGGAATGACGGCACTGCTCAACGTGGCAGTCGGAGTGCTCTGCGGCAAAAAGCGGCCCAAAATGAGCCTGAGTGATGCAATGCTCGACGCATCGCATTACCTGGAGATGGTCGGTCTTTTCGGCAAGAGAAATACTCTGGCTCAGGACATGTCTTTGTTTGAACTTCGCTCCCTGGAACTTGCCCGTGCACTGGCGACAACGCCCAGCCTGTTGCTTGTCGATGAGGTGATGGCGGGTCTCAACCAGGTGGAAGTTCTGAAGGCGATAAGATTGATACGAAAAATAATCGACGAATATCATGTGACGATCCTCTGGATCGAACATATTATGAAAATCATTATGGAAGCAACGGATCGTGTGGTGGTGGTGCATTACGGTGAAGTCATCGGTTCGGGATTGCCGAAAGACGTTGTATCCGATCCAAAAATTATAGAAGCATACCTGGGAGAGAAAATTGCTTAACCTCGATAAAGTGAACATTTCGTACGGAATTATACAGGTAATTTACGATGTCACACTTCACCTGGATGAAGGAGAATGCGTGGCGCTTCTCGGTTCCAACGGCACCGGGAAAACGACCATCTTGAATGCACTGTCCGGGGAAAGCAAGATTATGAGTGGGACAATTACCTTTTGCGGCGAACGAATCGAAAATCTTTCCGCGAGCGAGCGATATGAGATGGGCATAATACAAGTGCCCGAGGGCGGCAAGATATTCCCGCACATGACAGTGAAGGAAAACCTTATGATGGGTGCGTCGTGCAGGCAGAAAGCATGGGATTCGCGCAAAGAAACACTTGAACGGGTGTACTCGATATTTCCGAAGCTGAAAGAGCGGTTCAACCAGGAAGCAAAACTTTTGAGCGGGGGAGAACGGCAGATTATGGTGATAGGAAGGGGGCTCATGGCCTGCCCGAGACTATTGATGATCGATGAACCTTCTCTGGGCCTTGCTCCCAAGATTTTGCTGGAAATATACAGTACGATGAAATTGCTGAAAGACGAGATGGTTACAATTCTGCTCGCGGAACAGAATGTCTCACAAGCTCTTAATTTGTGCAGCCGGGGATATGTTCTGGAAACCGGGCGTGTTGTCATGGAAGATTCCAGCGAGTCTCTTCTGAGTAACGATTATATCAAGACGGCATATCTGGGACTCTAAGGGGAGGATTTTGAATTGAAGGGTGACTATTTTTCATTCACGGAACAACTGTTTAATCCATCGGCGGCGGCGGAAAAACCGGAAGCCCTGAAACAGATCAGGGTGCTCGACCTGTCGCGCATTATATACGGGCCCATGGTCGCGAAATGGCTCGGAATGTTCGGCGCGGAAGTAATAAAAGTGGAAGAACCGGAAGAAGGCGACGATTGGAGAACAGGTACATACTGGGGAAAATTCTGGAAAGATTCCTGTCCCTATTTTCAGTCACTTAATCCCAACAAGTATTTTGTCACCATTAATCTTAAAGAGCAGAAAGGTAAGGAATTACTTCTTGAAATCGCGAAGAACGTCGACGTGGTGATAGAAAATTACCGGGCCGGACTGACCGAAGCGTGGGGTATAGGATACACCACCGTCAGTAAAATCAATCCGAAGGTTATATATATCAGTTGCAGTGGATACGGTCAGTACGGACCTCTTAAGTTTTATCCGAGTTACGATATTGTCGCGCAATCCATGTCGGGTGTGGCAAGAGGGACGGGTTTCCCCGACAGAAAAACATACAAGCTTCCAGATTATTACGGAGATTTTCTGCCGGCACTGTTCGGCGCCATAGGTGTCCTGGCCGCGCTGAACGCGCGGGAACGAACCGGCAAGGGACAATACATAGACATGGCCCAATCCGAGGGGCTTATGCGTGTCATGCATAACTGGACGTACATGGCTCAAACGGGTGACGATCTCGGATGCACGGGTAATAACGATCCGACCATGGCGCCTTCAGGCATCTTCAGAACCAGGGACGGCAAGTTCCTGGCAATCGCTGTCGCAACGGGCAAACAGTGCGTTTCTCTTTTGAAGGCCATGGAAAAGGCGGAGCTTGCAGAAAAGAAAGAATATGTTGAAACGCTGGCACGATTGAAACCTGAAAACGCACGGGTCTTGAACATGTTGCTGGAGGAGTGGGTCGCTTCGAAAAACGAAAACGAGGTTATTGAACTGGCGCTAAAGTGGGAATTCCCCGTGGGGCAGGTAATGGATGACGAGAAGATAGTGAACGACGACTGGCGACGGGAACGGGGGAGCATCGTGGACTTCGATGACGAGATGTACGGCAAGGGGAAATGGGCAGGTCCCGCGGTATCGCTCAGCAAAACCCCGGGAAGGCTGAAGTGGCTTTCACGGCCTATCGGGTATCATAACCGGTATATTTTCAAAACACTGCTCGGTTTTTCGGATGACAAAATAAAAGAGCTCGAGAAAGACGGCGTTATTGGATACTGGGACAACAGAGTCGGGAAAAGGCCGCCTGAGTATTGGAATATTGAGAAAGATGAAATCTTCAATTACGGAAAGGGCAAGTGAAAATGAAGTCTTCCGAAAAGAGCCCTCAGGTTTTTTCCAAGCACATGACGGGAAAGAAGACCCAGGAGCATCTGGCCAATTTCGAACGTCTCTTGAGCGAAATGATAGACCCCAGGCCGGACAAAACAGGATCCCTGGAAAATATCCGTGTCCTGGAGGTGAGTTCGGCCAATTATCCGGCGACGATATGCGCGAGCATGCTCGGTGAGCTGGGAGCGGAAGTTTTGAAGATAGAGCCGCCGGAAGGAGACCCGGCCAGGGAAGTTACGCCTTACGGGGTGAACATAAAGGGTGTCGGGCTTCCGTTTCTCATGGAAAACAGAAACAAGCGCAACATAACAATGGACCTGTCAACAGAGACGGGCCGGGCCAATTTAAAAAAACTGGCGGGCGGGGCCGATGTCCTGATCGATGCCATGAAGCCCGGCGAACTCGACGCAATAGAGGCAGGTTACCGGCATTTGAGCGACGTGAATCCGTCACTGATATATGTCGCCGTTTCGCCGTTCGGGCATTTTACCTCAAAGGCTGAGCGATGCCGCGATATACCCGATTCTGACCTGACGGCACAGGCCGAATCGGGATTTTCCATGCTTATCGGTGACCCAAGAGAACCTGAACCGTATAATTATCCATTGAGAGCCGGCATATGGGCGGCCTCGTATATGAGCGGCGCCCTGGCGACAGCGGGCACATTGACGGCACTTCTGCACAGGAACAAAACCGGCGAAGGGCAGATGGTGGACATAGCCACCAACGACGCGATTTCAGCCTGGCAGGGTTTTTCGGCAGTGTGGGGTTTTACAATGGAGCAGCCGAGAGTGAGAATCGGAAATTTCGACTGGGGGTTGTATCCTTACGGCTATTACAAGGCGAAGGACGGATACGTGACGGTCTGCGCGGCGCTGGATCACGATTTCAGGGGACTTCTGAAGATTCTCGGGAGATGGGATCTGGAAGACGACTGGAAGTTTCTTTTTGACCGGCTGACCGATGATCCTGAAAAACTGCAGGAACTTGAAACCGAAATAGAAAAAGAAATCGCGAAATACACGTGCGATGAACTTTTCAGAAAGACGTTTGAATACGGCATCAAGGCGACTCGCGACAAGTTGCGTTCAAAAGGGTTTCCCATAGTCGTCGAAACGAAGCTGCCGCACCAGGTTGTGGAAGAAAAACACTGGCAGATACGAAAATCGTTTCAAGAGGTCGATGTGCCCGGCTTCGGAAAAATTACAATACCGGCTTCTCCTCCCCAAATGTCCGAATCACCGATGAGAATAAAGTGGATAAAGGGGACAATCGGTGAGGATGACGAAGAAATCTATGCACAATACGGTCTGGAAAAGTAATAGCGAAGTTTATAAAAATATTTCAGTGCCTGAACAGGCTGAAGTGAAACAGGAGCGTCCGGCGCAAAGATATAGATTACCCACAGTCCGGTCGTCTATGGAATATAACCACCCGATACAAGGAAGGGATGAGCACCATGTACGAATCGATTAAAATGGATATTATTGGACACGCGGCTGTCATTACGCTGAACCGGCCCGACGCAATGAACGCCTTCACCTATCCGATGATCGACGAATTCGGGCAGGCAATCACGGAAGCAGAAAGGGATGAAAACGTTACCGGCATAATCATTACGGGAGAAGGCAGGGGGTTTTGTGCCGGCGTCGATATCAGCACACTTGACTCATTATACAAGGAAGGGCGAGGTGTCGGAGCCGAAGAACTTCTTACCGGCCCGGGAAACGACGAAATGGGTGATAATTTCGGTTCAGGGTTTACCTACCTTATGTCGATCAGGAAGCCGGTTATCGCGGCGGTCAACGGCGCCTGCGTCGGTTTCGGCATGTCGGTAGCCCTTTTGTGTGACCTGCGTTTTGCCTCCGAGAAGGCAAAATTCATGACATCTTTCTCAACAAGAGGTTTGGTGGCTGAACACGGCCAAAGCTGGATTCTTCCCAGAATCCTGAACCCGTCAAAGGCGCTTGATCTCCTGTGGAGTTCACGAAAGGTAGATGCAACCGAGGCAAAAGCCATGGGAATGGTTGACAGGGTACTGCCCCACGACACGTTGCTATCTGAATCACTGGCATATATTGAAAAGCTGGCCGAAACCGCGGCGCCTGTATCGCTCAAGATAATGAAACAGCAGGTTTACCGGCATCTCAACATGACTCTGGGAGAAGCGATGGAAGAAACCAATCGGCTGGTGGATGAAAGCATGAAACGTGACGATTTCAAGGAAGGTATAACCTCATACCTGGAAAAACGGGCGCCCAGGTTTCAAAAAGTCACTATCAAGTAAGAACCTCCCGGAAAGAGCCGAGCGGCCGCCGGGCCGATATAGTTTGAACCGATTCTTTCGGAATATCGGCCAATCCGGAGGTTGACTGTTTTCTCTCATAACCCGAACTGCTCTTTCGGTTTGTCAAACAGCCGGAATGCCTGTAAGGTTACGGCAAAGTACACTTGCGAAGAAATCCAGGCAGACCCCCACTCAATTAAAATAAAAAACAAATAATTGTCTTTTACAAGTGGCTGTGTTAGGGAATACGAGATTTCCCGGCGATGAGAAGGCAGTAATTTGTTCGAGATGCAGGGCTACTCATGAATCGCAGGTACAATCAAATCAGAACCCCTCATACACCGCATCCCCCATCTCCACTGTCGTTCAATTCCCCATCGGATTCGTTGCCCTAAGCGTTATATGCACCCGAAAATTATAATCTCTGACTTACGGCACTATAAGCAGTTACCAAAACAACTCGACGGCCAGGCGTTTCAAAACATTATTGTGAGAAAACAAAAATGTTTCATGTTCACCGCCATGTCATCCTCGATATCGAAACGACCGGTCTGTCCCCGTGCCGGGGCCACCGGATCATAGAGATCGGGGCGATTGCCCTTGAGAATGGCCACCCCGCGGAAGAATTCTGCAGCCTCATCAAGGTCGACAGAACGATACCCCTTGAGGTTCAGCAGATACATGGAATCACCGATGAGATGCTTGCAGGCGAGCCGGGGGCCGAAGAGGTCCTGCCGCGCCTGTACGATTTCCTTGGAGACGGTGTTATCGTCGCCCACAACGCCCGCTTCGATCTCGGATTCCTCCGCCACGAATTCGCGCGCCTTTCGCTCCCCTTAAGAAACAGATTCCTCTGCACGCTCCAGATGAGCTGGCGGCTCTACCCGCGCCTCCCTGACCACAAGCTTGATACGG